>JAIUMA010000145.1 GCA_022565795.1 Balneolia bacterium | reverse complement strand
CTGCAATATAATCCGGCATTTTCAGCTCATCGAGCTTCCCAAAGTCGAAACGTTCGAATCCATTTTTCAAAGCTACTAAATCTACAAACAGCCTTGCTGTACGTCCATTCCCTTCCCTAAATGGATGAATAAAAAGAAGCTCTGCATGAAGCGGAGCACACGCTTCTATCAGGAGCTCATAATTCTCAAAAGAATCAGGTAGTGATTTTAAAAATGCTTTTTCAAACTCTTGGACAGAAGACGGTAGAAACTTAGCGGCAGGAAACATAAAGCCACTTTTGGACAAGTTTACCTGTCGCAGCTCTCCTGCAAATTCATACAAATGGTCAAAAGCAGTTTTGTGAATTGAACAAAGAAGCTTCCAATCAAAAGCGGTTATGCTGTCCAGTTCTGATTCGAATTTGATTTCAGCCCTTAAAAAACCACGATACTCCTCTTCAGCGATTTTATCGAGATCTTTTAAACCGAGCTTATTTGGTAGAATCTCATCTTCAGACTTTGGCGTGTGGTATTTCATTGTTGATCATCTTTAAAATTGATCAATTACGACCATATATTATCCCGATATTTAATCATCCCAACAGTATAAATTATTGACAGTATAGCTAAGAAACGTGCACTTGAAATGTGGTTCTGCCTACTTAATCTTGCTTTTTTTCAAAATCTACCAAAAAAAATTCCATTGAAAAATCAAAATCAGATATCAGACTTCCTTTATTTGCGTTACTCCGCGGCATAATCTGCGTGCATCTGCGTCCTGCCAGTTCTGCTGTGATCAAACGTATAAGGACCCAAAATCTAAACTTCGTGTCTTTTAGTGCTATTCCTTTTTAGTGCTTATCCTGAGGGTAACTAACAACCTCATCCCCCTACTTCCCGATACAAAACCTCGAGAAAATCGAGTCGAGCAGGTCTTCGGTGGTGATTTCGCCGGTTATCATGCCGAGCTGATGCAGGGCCGCGCGCAGGTCGATGGAGAGAAAATCACCGGTTACGCCGGCATGCAGGGCGTTGAGGGCCGACTGCGTGTGCTCTTTGGCTTTTTCGAGCGAATCGCGGTGGCGGCTGGAGGTTACCAGCAGCCCGGAGGTGTCGATATCCCGGCTTTCGAGCACCGCGTCTTTCATCATGCGCTTGAGCTCATCAATGTTTTCGCCCTCCAGGCTGGAGACCTCAATATCTGGCTTCACGTGGCGGGAGGGATCGTGCTTGAGCAGCTCCTTGCGGTCGGATTTTGTGCCGACGATCATCAGGGCTTTGTCGGGCCATTTATCGCGAATTTCGCGCACCACGGATGCATCATTCATATCCGGCTCGGAAAGATCGGTGAGGAACAGCACCAGGTCGGCTTCATCCACGGCCTTGCGGGAGCGGCGTACGCCCTCGGCCTCGATGATATCTTCGGTGAGGCGCAGCCCCGCGGTATCGGTGAGGGTGAACAGAAGCCCGTCGTAGCTCCAGTCGGCGTCGATCACATCCCGCGTGGTCCCGGCAATGGCCGAAACGATGGCCCGTTCTTTGCCCATCAGCGTGTTGAGGAGGGTCGATTTGCCCGCGTTGGGCGCACCGGCAAAAACGGTGCGGACGCCGTGCTTCACAATGCGGCCGGTTTCGTAGGTGGCCAGCAGCGTGTCTATTCCGGCAATGAGGTCCGAAAAGAGCTTCACCAGATCATCCTTTTTGGCAAACTCCACGTCTTCCTCAATAAAATCCAGCTCCAGCTCGATCATGGCCGTGGCGTCAATAATCTGCTGACGAAAATTTTTGATGTACTCCCCAAGCTGCCCCTCCAGCTGCTGCCGAGAACTTTCCGCCGCTTTTTTACTGCGCGCGTGGATCAGATCCGCCACCGCCTCGGCCTGCGAAAGATCCAGTTTGCCGTTCAGAAAGGCGCGCTGCGTGAACTCACCGGGCTCGGCAGACCGCGCTCCGGCGTGCAGAACGGCCTCTAGCACCAGCTGCGTGTTGATCACGCCCCCGTGGCAGGAAACCTCCACAGTTTCTTCACCCGTGTAGGACTTCGGCGCGCGAAACAGGCTCACAAGCACATCATCTATCGTTTTGTTGTTCCGCGTGACGTAGCCATAATGGATGGTATGCGAGGGCTTCTGGGTAAGATCGGCACCACGAAACACCTTCATGAAAAGGGTGATGGCATCGCGGCCGGAAATCCGGATCACGGCAATGCCGCCCTCACCGGCTGGTGTGGCAATGGCGGCGATGGGTTCCTGTTCGGTTATCGCTGATTCTGAGACGGTCTGTTTTGTTAGTTCACTCATATAAAAAAGGTAGTCAACCCGTAAACCATCAACAAGTGTTTTTGATGCGGTGGTGCGGTTGCGGAAATTGTGAATTGTGAATCACTGTTGTCCGGGGAAAATCAAATCGTAATCGGCTATTGCCTTTTGAACATAATAAATGCCTGTTTCTTGTACTTTTTAAAAACGAACCCCTTATTTTCGGATTCAATTGAGTGGTCGTTCAATCGAAGTAACCATCTTTTACCTTTTGTGCGGACAAAAGGTAACCAAAAACCGCTGGGCTGGAATAAA
>JAIUMA010000144.1 GCA_022565795.1 Balneolia bacterium | reverse complement strand
TAAATTAAAAAAAATCTACCCATTTTCCCTTGACTTTTAACGGTATAACTTTGCGATATAATCTGCGTTCCTTCGCGTCCAAAATCCCCGAACGGAATCCATCGTTTTTGCATTTAATTGTTTAAACAAATAAACATCGTATCTTGCATTACACGCACAAATAATATCATTTTCATTATGGAAAAATATCGCATCAAGCCGGAGAACGGTTTGGAATTCGGCCTCTACACCCTGGGTGATCATCTGCCCGATCCCTCAACCGGCAAACGAATATCGGCTCAGGAGCGTCTCAACGAGATTATCGAGCTCGCTAAACTGGCCGAGCAGGCCGGACTGGAGTTTTTCAGCGTAGGTGAGAGTCATCAGGATTATTTTACCACGCAGGCGCATTCCGTGGTGCTTTCTGCTATTGCCATGGCCACCAAAACCATCAAGATATCCAGCTCCTCCACTATTGTGAGCACGCTCGATCCTGTGCGCGTATTTGAAGACTTTGCCACCATTGACCTGCTTTCCGACGGACGCGCAGAAATTATTGCCGGTCGCGCATCGCGGGTTGGCAACTTCGGGCTGCTCGGCTTCGACCTGATCGATTATGAAGCCCTTTTTGAAGAGAAATTCGATTTGCTTCGTCTCATCAACGAGAACGAGGTCGTCAACTGGGAAGGCACCTATCGCGCGCCGCTGGAAAACGCCCGCATCCTGCCGCGTCCTAAAAACGGCAGCATGCCTATCTGGAGAGCTGTGGGCGGCACACCGGCCAGCGCCATCAAAGCCGGAAGCGCAGGTGTACCCATGATGCTCGCCATGCTGGGCGGACCGGTAAGCAATTTCAAGCAGACCATCGATTTGTATCGTCAGGCCGCGACTGAAGCGGGCAATGATCCATCGCAGCTGCCGGTTGGCACAACGGGGTTTCTTCATATAGCCGAAACCACGCAGCAGGCCATAGCCGAGATGCATCCGCATATAGATGAAGGTATGAAGCTGACCAACGGACGCGGTTTTCCGGCACCGGCCTTTGCTCAGGGCGCGCATCCGCATAACGTGATGAACGTGGGCAGTCCGCAGCAGGTAATCGACAAAATTCTGTATCAGCACGAGCAGTTTGGCCATCAGCGCTATATTGGTCAGATGGATTTTGGCGGCGTGCCATTCGACCGGCTGGTTCGCAACATCGAGTTCCTTGGCGAAACGGTGCTACCGGAAGTTAAAAAGCACACCCGGGAATCTGTAGCGAGCACCTAATCTGCATCATCAATTGTTGAAAGACAGAGTTCAACAATCTTTAGCGCCCTTCGTGTAAACCTTCGCGTTCCTTCGCGGTTAATCAACCACCATTAGTTTTACCGCTAAGCACGCGAAGTACGGTCGCGAAGGACACGAAGTTTCAAGACATGTTAGAAACAAAGAGTCTATTCCGTGGTAATCCGTGCCATAATCCGATCACCGAGCCTGCCTGCAGCAGGCAGGCGCAACGATTCCCACGAAGTGAAATCAGTGACCCTCCTTCTTTTATATCACCCTTTATCTTTTTGCTGATTTGATATTTGGTTTAGCTTTCTGAATATCAGTATACTATTTCATCATCACACTTTGCCTTAAGCCAAGCGAGGCGGGCTGCGATTCTAAAAAAACCTGAACAACTAATTAGATGTGATATGAAACAAGGCTCATCAGGGAAAAAGACGATCCGGGAAAAGATATCCAGCCGGATTATGCAGAGCGATATGCCGATTATCGTCTATGCAGTAATGTTCCTGACCATGTTTTTGCTCTGGCGCTATCAGGAACACGGCGAGCTGGCTATGGAGTTTTTCGTGGAGCTCGGCGGGGCGGCCTTCACCCTGTTTATTATTGATTTCCTGCTCGTAAGGTCCAAAACCAAGCGTTTCAAAGTGGTTCGGGATGAGCTCAACTACCTTATTGCCCGCAACGTAAACCGCATTCGTGATGGCGTGGCCTCCCGTATATTCAACTTTAATCCGGAAGTTGATGCCTCCCTGCAGGGTGAAGCCCACGTGGAGGAAACCCGCAGGCAGCGCACCGAATTTCTGAACACAATTGCGGGCCAGCAGCCCGATGCCGTGATAGCACAGATTCAGGAAGCCGAGCTGTTTACGGATCAAAGCTACGACTACTTCAACGAAAAAGCCGGGGAAATCTGGGATATTCTCAACATAAAGTACTCCGATTATTTCCACCCGGAGCTCGCCTCCCACCTTATTAATCTGAACATCAACCTACGGGATCTGTGCGGACACATTCGTCAGTATCAGAAAAGCAGACGATTCCCGAATCAGGCCGAAACGTACAAGAACATTGGCCGCATGGGTGCTTCCGTAAGCATAATTCGCATTATTACGGCGCTCAACTACCTGAAGGAAGAAGGCTATTCCGACACCGCCGCCCTCAGCCTTGTCGAAAACTACGCCACCAATTGAACTGCTGATATTGAAACCTGATACAAGCCGGTTCGGTCAAAAGAAACCCGGCCGGCATCTTTTATTTAAGCTGAAAGTGCAGTAATTTTGAAGTCTGTTCATCACTGCACAACAAGCCGAAGTAGCTCAGCTGGTAGAGCAACGCACTCGTAACGCGTAGGTCGTCGG
>JAIUMA010000143.1 GCA_022565795.1 Balneolia bacterium | reverse complement strand
TGCTGAAATACTTATCAATTGGATAAACAAATAACCGGCTGCAACAGCGTGTATAGTTGTACCGAAACACGTTCAGATAAATAATAGCGGTCAAAAGCTGTCAGCCCCAAATCCGGCTTAGTTGCTATTCTCTGCTATCCAGCTTTCAGCCACGCCGGTTAAGACATCCAGAGGCAGCGCGCCGTTCATGAGAATCATATCGTGAAATTCGGCCACATCGAAGGAATCACCCATCCTCGACTCTGCCTCGGTGCGCAGATTCTGTATGTGCAGCATCCCGACTTTATAGGCCAGGGCCTGACCCGGCATCACGATATAGCGCTCGATCTCGGAAACCACATCACCCATCGGCATCCCGGTGTTTTCATACATATAGTCGATGGCTTCATCGCGGGTCCAGCGCTGCATGTGGATTCCGGTGTCTACAACCAGCCGCGCGGCCCGGAACATTTCCGCCTGCAGGCGGCCGAGATTTCCATAGGGATCGTTTTCATAAACTCCGATTTCGTCCAGCAGCCACTCGGTGTAGAGCGCCCAGCCCTCAACATAGGCCGTAAACGGATAGATTTGCCGGATGATGGGAACGCCCTCGATTTCCTGCGCCATGGCGAGCTGGAAATGATGCCCCGGAACGGCTTCGTGGGCGCTGAGGGTCATCATCCCGTATTTTGCAATTTCATTAATATCCCGAAGATTGATGAAAAAGATGCCCGGCCGGCTTCCGTCCATAGCGGGAATATTGTAATAGGCAAATGGTGCCGTTTCCTCCGAATATTCCGGAACCCTTCTCACTTCAACCTCCGCTTTTGGAGTACGCTTGAAAAGCGGGGCTGTTTTTTCGTATAGAAAGGTGATCTGTTCCATATAATCGGCGATAATCTGATCATGAACACCCGTGGTATCGGGATAAAACATATCGGGATCTTCATCCAATACCGCAAAACGGGCACCCACCGTTTCCCCGGATATTCCGATTTCATCAAAAAGCGCAAACATTTCTGCTTTAATGCGCTCCACTTCGTCGAGCCCCGTTTGATGGATCTCTTCGGGCGTAAGCGAAAGCGTAGTGTGCATGCGGGTTAGATATCTGTAGTACTCTTCGCCGTCGGGCAGCGACCAGGCTCCCACATTATCTCCTGCCAGGGGTTGTAGCTGCTCGAATGTTTCAATCAGGAAACCGTATCCGGTCTTAACTTCATTATTAATGGCGGAAAGCGTGTCCGACAGAAGCCTGCCCTTTTTATCTTCACGGACGTTATCCAGGCCGGCAAGAGCGGTTTCAAAGTTTTCATACAGCGGGTTTTCTTGAGCCAGCTGATTCCTAAACTCATTCATCTCCCGAAGCACGTGATCAATCACAAATCGCGGCGGAATCACGCCCCGTTCGGCCCGGTAACTCACCGATTCCCGCACCTGATCGAATTTACTCTCAAACGCCTGCAGCCTTTTGATGTAGTTTTCGGCGCTCTTTTGATTGATGATCTGATGATTGGTTGTCATGAAATCGGGCAGTCGGCTCTGAATGCCGAAGGTCTGGTTCACCGGGAAGTCATGAAACGCCCAGGGCTCAGCCTCCGCATTGCTTTCCAGCAGCCATTCCACCATATCGTAGGTGATGGCTTTCTGACCCGAAAGCCGGCCCCGGTTATAGCTATGTAAAGTTTCAAGATAATTCCGGTCGCGCTCCAGCCCTTTGTAAGTATGCTGAGGCGAAGCATCGGTGAGTTTATGGCTGTGAAAATCGAGAATGGTGTTGTCTACCGCTCCTAAAAGAGTAAGGATTTCCGGTTCTGCGATGGCGGCCCCGATCAGATAGCGGTCAAAAAAATGGTCGATATTAAAAGGTTTTCCCCACACCAGCTTATAGCCCCAGATTCCAAAAGCCAGCAGGAGCACAGCTAACGAGTAGAGTATGATTTTTTTCATATTGTTCGTGGTTACTTGAATGTGTGTAAATAATGAGTGCAAATCTTGTTATTACTACAAAAAAGATAACCCGGAAAGCTGGTCAACACTTGGAGTTTGCCGTAACAATGAAGTTCCCAGCTGGCTTTTTAAATTTTTTCAATTCAGCTTTTGTCAATCGGGCAAATGCTCTTTGACAATAACTGATTTGGTTGAAGCAGAATTATTTCTTAATTGAGCTACTCTTTGGTTTTCGGCAGAGTTTATAAACTTTTGAAGTTCTTCCATTGAATTCCATTCCAGAATGATTAATCGGTTTGGATTCCAATTCCCTTCGCCTGGAATAACTTCTTTGTCAGGGTCTTTCTCGAAACCTACACCTCCGGAGCGCACTAAATATTTCCCACCATATTTTTTTATTATTGATTCAATTTCTATTGTGTATTGTTCGTACATAACTGTGTCGTGGACAGTAATGTCGAGCACAACAAAAATTCTCGCTGATGAAGCATCTTCAGATTTCTCTGTTTGTGCCTGGATGGATACCGTAAAGAAGAATAAAATGGCTATCAGATTGGTTATTTTGCTTTTCATTATATTCCGTTTCTGTTGTGTTTTAGTTTTTTAAGCTTGCAGGTAACGTGATTTTAGGTTTTTATGGTTGATATATCCCAGTTCAGATATAAAAACGCAGATACAAAACCTTATGAAGGATCTCACTTCACGCGAGTCGGCAACCTGCCACACTCATACCGTAAGTGAGAAACCCCCATCAGGGGGCTTCCTCATAGAACAATTGGCGGAAGAACAGTACGGTTGCAGCCTGGAAATAATCACGGTTTATCTTTTTTGCGAACCCATGTCCTTCATCCATGGCCAGCAGGTA
>JAIUMA010000142.1 GCA_022565795.1 Balneolia bacterium | reverse complement strand
TGCAGTCGCACAAGTACCTGGGCATCACCAACCGTTTCTCGCTTAAAGTAAGTTTCTGAGGTGCGCTATGAAAACATCGATTCAATCCATGATCAGCACCCCGAACAGAAGGTTCCAATTCGATAACCCTATGAGATTATTTGTACTACTATTCGCCTTCACTTTCGCAGCTGCCTCATTTATGATGACGGCTCCGGATGCCGAAGCGCAGGACCGGGCAAACCGCAGCGCTGATCAGCAGCAAACTGCTGTCACGAACGGTGCCGGCCTTATGGACAACGGCGATGATGAAGCCGATGGCCCGATTAAACCACCAATGCCTGAGCTTCGGGCCGTTCCGGGAGATGGTACCGTCCTTCTCTACTGGGATGATGTTGCTGAAAGCCACTACGATCCGTTTTTCGAAGATTATGTGGTCTATTCAAGGTTGGTGGGCGGTTCAATTTTTGAGCCTGTATTTGCCAATCCAAATAACTTCCAGGGATACAAGGTTTATAAGTCTAATGATCCCGGTTTCCTTGATGCGCTCCGCATCACCGATAATCAGGGCAATCCCGACCGTCTGGCATTTGAGGCTATTTTCGATCTGGCCAACGATATCACCGGTTACCACCCGGCGTCGATTAATGGTCAGCGTGTGTGGATGGGCTCCGATACCGGAATCCGTCGTATATGGCAGGATACCGGCTTAACAAACGGCCGTACCTATTATTATGCGGTGGTTTCTTACACGCATGGCGACGCGCTTCCTAACTTTGAGCTTCCAATCGAGTTCGATGATGAAGGTATTCCGGTTGTGCCGATTCCGAGCGAAATCTATCGCAGCTCGCCTCTCGAGTCTGATCTGGATATTCAGATTATGGAGGACGGAACCGTAATTACAGGTATAAACGTAGTGGCCGTTACGCCTCAGCGCGGGGCTGCAGGTTTCATAGCACCGGTTGATCCGGCCCTGACCCAGGTTAGCGGAACGGGAAGCGGAAATGTGACGGTTGAAGTGATCGACCCTGCACGTTTACGCGGAGGGAATAACTACTCCGTAACGTTCGCAGACACCCTCGTTGAAGTGGTTGGTGATCTGAGGCTTTCAACAAAAAGCTTCACCCTTACCAATACGACTACCGGAGAAGTTCTGTTTGACCGTGTTGAGGACCTCACCGGCACGGAGTTTCCGGTTACGGAAGGTTTTCTGTTTTCAATCTCTGATGTGCCTGACAGAGTGGCTGTAGACCCCGAGCTCACTCAGTGGAGAACCGACCAGGATACCAGAATTCACGACTTCGTAGTGGGCGTATCATCGACTCCAACGCCGAATGACTACCGAATAGAGATTTATGATGATGCCGTTCGAACCTCGACCCCATTCCAGGTTGGAAGCAACAACCTGCCTGCTGAGGATGTGAACTTCATCGTTTTCAACGAAACGACCGGACAGGAAGTGGACTTTGCTTTCCTTACGCAGCCGCTGCTTCCCCGTGATATTCGTGATGTAGCCTATCTTGGGAGCAACTCCATAATCGCAGTTGGTGCCGCAGGCCTCATTCAGCAGAGCACAGACGGTGGAGTTAGCTGGTCAATTATTGAAAGTGGGCAGACCGTGAGACTCAAAGCCGTTCACTTCATTAATGATCAGCAGGGATGGGCCGTAGGACGTGAAGGTGTTATTGTAACTACTTCAGATGGCGGCCTTACCTGGTCTGATCAGGAATCAGGCACATCAGAAATCCTGCGTGATGTTTACTTCCTGAATGAAAATCTTGGCTGGGCTGTGGGAAGTCAGGGTAATATCGTGCGTACAACGGATGGCGGAAGCAACTGGGTTACTTCCACATCAGGAACGCTCCGCAGGTTCAATGCTGTACATTTCGTAAATGAAAACGTTGGATTTGCAGCAGGCTTCCTTGAGACCCGTCGCACTACCGATGGCGGGCAGACCTGGACAACCTTTAATACCGGACAGCCGGTTGAGTTCTTCGGAATCGACTTTGTTGATGAAAACACAGGCTGGCTTTCAGGTTCACAGGGGCGTATTGTGAAGACCACAGATGGTGGTGATACATGGACGCTTCAGACAACCGGAATTACGGCAGATGTTAACGCCATTGAGTTTGTAGATGCCAATACGGGCTGGGCGGTAGGAACAAACGGCCGGATCATTCGAACTACAAACGGCGGTACAAGCTGGAGTACACAGAACAGCGGTGTAAACGTACAGCTTTACGGCCTGGGCGCTCTTAATGCCAATAACGTAGTAGTTGTGGGTGCCAACTCCACCCGGCTGAGAACGACAAATGGTGGCTCCAGCTGGCAGCGCACCGATGATTTCCGCCGTTTCAGAGCCGCATTCGACGATAACGGTCAGCCGCGAAGTGACATCATTTATATCCTTGAAGATACCGGAACAGGCTCGCTGGTAGATACCTGGCGTATCTCCATGCTCCCGAGAACTGCAACAAGCTCTGTCGGGCTTACTGTCGACCCGGTTGGAGGAGATGAGCTGGAAATCTTTACGATTAAGCCGTTTACCGAAGCCGACGAGTTCAACTTTACGATCGACGCATCCAACGTGCCGAGCGCAGATCCTTCTTCAGTAGAGCGCCCGCTCGATGATGTTCGCGTGGTGCCGAATCCGTATCTGGTAACACACCTTGCGGAAACCGGAGCGGGTCGTCAGCTGCACTTTACAAACCTGCCACAGCGCGCAACAATCCGGATTTTTACCGTATCAGGACGTTTGGTTCAAACCCTGAATGTAGATAATCCGGCAACTGAGGGCCGCTATATCTGGGACATGCGTTCCAACGACAATAAGGAAATCTCCTACGGGGTGTACATCTACCATGTGGATGCACCTGGTGTGGGCGAGAAAGTGGGCAAATTCGCGGTAATTAAATAGAGGCATTGACTATGAA
>JAIUMA010000141.1 GCA_022565795.1 Balneolia bacterium | reverse complement strand
GATCTCCTTTAGTTTGGCAACTCCCGAGTCGAAGGCCCCATACACATATGGATTCTGCTTCTGATAGGAGGGGAACCCTGCCAAGTCTGGCAGGCAGGCACGAGGACACGAGGGCAGAAGGTACACGATTAATTTCCGCCCGGGCTATAGCCAACTTTCGTGGTCTTTAGTGTTTTCCTTTTTAGTGTTTACCTTCACTGACTGATTGCCTTCCGATTACCCGTATACACCACAACCGCATGCCAAACCAACCCAACGGCAATCAAACCCAGACCAAGCAGCATGATTTCCGTTTGGATCCAGAAGGCAAGGGTGAGGCAGCTGATGAGGCCGGCGGCAGGGATCCAGCGGGGGTAGAGGCGCTGCTTTTTGGTGAGCAGAAATGCCGAAAGGTTGGTGATGGAGTAGTAGATGAGCACGGTGAATGCGCTGAACGACCAGGTGAAGGTGATGTCGCCGGTCATCACAAGAATACCGACAATCAGTCCGGTGAGCCAGACCGCTGCGACCGGGCTTTTGCTTGCTGGGTTGATGCGGCCTGCAAACTCAGGTAGATCACCTCTTCGGGCCATGCTGAGCATCACTCGTGAAAGTCCCAGAATGAGGTTCAGCAGCACACCGGCCATCGCGGTGATGGCGGCAAGGGAAATAATCAGCCCGATTCCGGGCAGGCTGAGCGTTTGGGCCACGACCATGAGCGGGGCGGCTTCACCGTCGATAGTGTTTCCGAACGCTTCGGAGCCCATCACCTGAAGCGCTGTCAGGGCAACGATTCCGTACAGCAGAATTATCACAATCATGGCTGTGATGATAGCTTTCGGGATGGTTTTCTCCGGTTCGGCCACCTCTTCACCGAGGGTGGCAATGCGTCCGTAGCCGGTATAAGCAACGAACATCAGGGCGGATGCAAAAAGCAGGGAGTCGATATCCATACCGTCGAAGGCCAGCCTTACCGGCTCCGTCGGGACGCCGTTTATGAAAAAGCTGCTCACGACCAGCGCAGCGAGTCCAAAAAGGGTGAAGCCCACAATCAGCTTGTTAGCCAGATTGCTTCTGCCGATTCCTCCCGAAACAAGAATAGTGATAAGCAGCAGAATGGAAAAGCCAAGGGCGGTGTAGAACGTTTGGCTTACCTCAAAACCGAAGAGATATAGCAGGTAGCCGGCACATCCCAGCGCCGCTGTTGCCGCTGAGGCCGATTTAGCCGTAAGGAACATCCAGCCGGCCGTAAAACCAAACCAGGATCCCAAAACCCTGTTTCCGTACTCATAGGTGCCGCCGCTCACCGGATAGTTGGCTGCCAGCTGAGCGCTGGAAAGTCCGTTCAGCGCCGCTATTACAGCCGCAATAAAAATGGCGATAATAACCGCATTGCCCGCTATCTGCGTGGCCAGGGCTATGCTAACAAAAAGTCCGGTGCCGACGATGGAGCCAAGGCCCATTAAAACGGCGCCCGGCGTGCGTACGGAGCGGGAGAGTTGGGAATTCAAATGGTGAATTGTGAATTTTGAATGGTGAATTAGGCTTGCGTCTGGTTGCTTACATGTAGGGTAATCACCAGGGCACTAAGACCTGCCTGCAGCAGGCAGGCACAAAGAAAACACTAGAAAGAAAGTGTTAATTTACTAAAGCCCCGGCTATTTCTCATGTTACCCTTTTGTTAACTGCGATGCTGGGACCATGATTTCCCTGATGTTTGTGAAGTCCATGATTGTTCGGGGCGGGGTCTATTTATATGCCCCATAGCCCATCGTGGTAATCCGTTAATTCTATAAATAATGGTCAGCTGTAGTAGCGAATAAACTATTTTCTCTGCCCAATTCGGGCGCGGATGCTTACGTCACCTTTCTTCGGACAACCATGATTTTCATGATGTTTGTGAAGTCCGTGATTGTTCTGGGCGGGGTCTATTTATATGCCCAGAACGCCATCGTGGTAATCTGTTAATCCTATAAATCATGGTCAGCTGTAGTAGCGAATAAACTATTTTCTCTGCCCAATTCGTGCTCGTTGCTTACTTCACCTTTCTTCGGACAACCATGATTTTCATGATGTTTGTGAAGTCCGTGATTGTTCGGGGCGGGGTCTATTTATATGCCCCATAGCCCATCATGGTAATCCATAAATCCCAAAAATCATGTTTAGTCGGAATAATAAATAAACTACCTCCGATGCCAAATGCGAGCTGGATGCTGAAAAGTATGTCTTTATGATTTAGGGATGTGCAACATTGGTCTGACTATTATATTGATGTACCCTGTCAGCTATTTTAAAAATCCATCATTCAAAAATATGAATATGAATATGCACGATTCGGCTGCTCCAACACATATTGCCATTTTTATCTACGATGATGCCGAGGTGCTCGACTTTGCCGGGCCGTTTGAGGTGTTTGCCACGGCTAACCGAATGGCTGAGCGGCTTGGGATGCTATCACCCTTTAAAACCTTTCTGATTGGAAAAACGCTCGGGCCCGTAACGGCAAGGGGTGGTTTCAGGGTGATGCCTTCCTATGCGATTGACGACCATCCAAGCGTGGACGTGCTGATTGTGCCGGGCGGGTTGCATGAGCCGCAGATGGCGCGTGATGACCTGAGGGAATGGATTCACAAAACGCATGAAACCAGCATAGTTACGACCTCAGTCTGTACTGGTGCGTTCATTCTGGCTGATGCCGGGGTGCTGGACGGCCGGAAGGTGATTACCCACCACGAGGACAGGGAGATTTTGCAGAAGGAATTCCCCTGGTGTGAGGTGATTGATGATAACAGGAAGCGGTTTATAGATGATGGAAGCGTTGTAACCTCAGCGGGCGTGAGCGCCGGTATTGACATGAGTCTTCATCTGGTCGAGCGCTTCGGAGACAAAAAACTGGCTAAAATGACGGCGGAGAATATGGCGTATGAAGATTGTGAATTGTGAATCTCTGTTGTCCGGTAAAAACTGAATCGAACCAAACTATTATCTTTGAAACCAAACAGGGGTCGATTTTAAGCCTCGTCCATA
>JAIUMA010000140.1 GCA_022565795.1 Balneolia bacterium | reverse complement strand
TAAATTAAAAAAAATCTACCCATTTTCCCTTGACTTTTAACGGTATAACTTTGCGTGTACTTAGCGAATATCTGCGTCCAAACGATCAGACTTCGAAGAGCTCTAATTGCCGCCCATTCGTTTTTGGTATTTCCCGCTGTTCGTCATCATCCTCTTCGTCGTCGTGAAGGTTGAGGTTGGAGACGGAGATGCCGAGCAGGCGTACGGGGCGGATGCCCGCTTCGGTTTGTTCCATAAGGCGGGTGGCCACGCCGTAGAGGGTTTCCTCATCGGAGACCATGTAGTCGAGCGACTGACTCCGCGTAACCGACTCGAAGTTTTCATACCTGACCTTTAGTGTGATTGTCCGGCCCAGCGCCTCCGCTTTCTGCATCCTCGTCGACACTTTTGCCGCAATAGCCCGAAGCCTGTCATGCATTTCGGGCAGGGTTTCGAGATCATCGGAGAAAGTATTTTCAGCACCGACCGATTTCCTTATTCGGTTTGGCTTCACGCGGCGGTTGTCTATTCCGCGCACGATATTGTAGTAAAAATGGCCGACTTTTCCGAAATGGCGAATTAAGTCCGTCTCGCTTAGTTTTTTGAGATCGGCGCCGGTGAACAGATGCATGCTGTGCATTTTAGCCTCGGTTGCCTTTCCGATGCCGTGAAACTTGCCGACCGGAAGCTCCTCCAGGAAGCCAATCATTTTTTCGGGTGTAATCACCGCCAGCCCGTCGGGCTTGTTAAGATCAGACGCAATCTTCGCCAGAAACTTATTGATGGCAACTCCGGCAGAAGCCGTCAATCCGGTTCGCGCCTTGATTTCCTCCTTTATCAGCGTCGCCACTTTCCGGGCTGACTTTATTTCCTTCTTATTCTCGGTGATGTCCAGATAGGCTTCATCCAGCGAAAGCGGCTCAACCAGGTCGGTGAACTCATAAAACACCTCCCGGATTTGGTCGGACACCTCTTTATAGCGCTCGAACCGCGGCTTCACGAAAATTGCGTTCGGGCACAGCCTGATGGCACGGTAGGCGGGCATGGCCGAGTGGATGCCGAACTTTCTGGCCTCATAGCTTGCTGCTGCCACCACGCCGCGCCCCGATGGAGAGCCACCTACCACTACGGGTTTACCCTTCAGCTCCGGGGCATCATGCTGCTCCACGGAAGCAAAAAAGGCGTCCATATCGATATGTACAATCTTTCGCATGCGTCAAATTACGGTTTATCGGGCATCAGCGCATGAGTAAACACGGGGAGAGCGGGAATAATTTTAAGAGATTTGGCTATTTGTTCCACGCAGAGCTGCACAGGGTTGCGCAGAGTTCGCTGAGAGAATCGAGATGCTCATTTATCCTCCGCGACCTTCGCGCCTTCATTGCGCTGTCTTCGTGAACCTGCGATGTTGATAGCCATCAGATGTCTTTCAGGAAACGGAAAGCAGCTACGTTCCCCCATCACCCTTAAAGCTAACTGGCACTATTCGTATATTGGGCGGGTTATATGGATAGCAGATTTAAAACAACATCACACTTAAGAAACACCATGGTAATTATTATTGGATCAGGTCCGATAGGACTGGCCTGCGGCATCGCCCTCAAAAAAAGAAATATTCCGTTTTTAATTATTGAAAAGGGCTGTCTGGTCAATTCCGTATTCAACTATCCGACCAACATGACCTTTTTTTCGACTTCAGACCGTCTGGAAATTGGCGGGGTTCCGTTTATTTCTCACGGCGTGAAAGCCACCAGGAGAGAGGCTTTGGAATATTACCGCAGGGTGAAGGACGCTTATGAGCTGCCTGTAAATGTATATGAAGAGGTCACTAATATTGATGGAGAGGACGGCAACTACACCGTAACCACAAGCAAAGCCGTGTATAATGCCGAAAAAGTGATTGTATCAACGGGCTTTTACGGCCTGCCGCACACCATGAATGTTCCGGGTGAAGAGCTCCCCAAAGTGAAGCACTATTACGACGAGCCCCATCCTTATGCGGGTCTGAACGTGCTTGTGGTCGGCGGCGGAAACTCCGCGGTTGATGTCGCCCTTGAAACCTATCGCTGCGGATCTACCGTAAGCATGGTAGTGCGTGAACCTGACCTCAAACCGGGCGTGAAATACTGGGTTCGTCCGGATATCGAAAACCGGATCAAAGAAGGAGCGATAAAGTGCTGGTTCAACAGCGAGGTGAAGGAAATTACCCCGGATGAAGCCATCATAAGCACGCCCGAGGGTGAAATCCGCATTCCGAATGACTTCGTGCTGGCCATGACCGGCTACGAGCCAAGCTACGATTTCCTCGAAATGCTCAGGCTCGAGTTTGAGGATGACGAATTCCGCACGCCCGTTTATAACAGCGAAACAATGGAAACCAGCAGATCTGGTATCTACCTGGCCGGAGTGGTCTGCGGCGGCCTCAACACCAGCAGGTGGTTCATCGAAAACTCTATAGAACACGCCGAAACAATAGCGATGCATCTGGAGACAGTGAGCAGTACTGCAGTGAACAGTGAACGGTGAACAGTGAACAGTGAACAGTAAACAGTAAATCGTGAGCAGTCTTGGCTTGAGGGATTCGCTTTAGCCCTTGTATTAGAAATATCATTATCCCAAAACCTTGGACCCCAATACGGTCATTTTGAGCAGTATGGTGTGATTGGGATGAAGGATTAAAGGCAGAGGTCAGAGGTCAAAAATCATGTATCGAATATTAGCGTTCCTGCTTCTGCCATAACACACACCGTTAGTATTCAATGATGTTGGTTAAATAACCTCAAACAAAGCCCCTCTCCTGGATAAGAAGTAGAATACAAACGGCTCCGTTTTTCAAGGAGAGGGGTTGGGGTGAGGTAAACCCGGATCAGTCGCGATGGGTATCAACGCAGGGGAGAGTTCTTCGGTCAGGCTTTACAGATGGTTCGGCCGCAGGAGATTTCTCGCATCATGCTTCGGTTGCTGTTTAGGATTGGAAAACCAACGGGTGGTTTACGAATCCCTCTGCAAATAATCCGCGCTCGAAATAACGGTAAGGAAGAGGTAAGTATGAGGTGAGATAACCTTTTTGGAGCGCGCTTTGGCGGAAAATCCGGCTATTTAGATTTCTATGGCGAATTGGATCCTGCCCTCCCTTCAATCTTTTTCTTTGTGTCTTCGAGCCATAGTGGTAAAAAAATGAACCACGAAAACGCGAGCGCGCACGAGGTTTTTTTAAGGGAAGAAATTAGCACAGACAGGGCGGGTGCTAATTTAAAAAGGTGAAGAAAAAAGACGGGGTAAGCTAACCACATCGCACCGCTACGACCTCCTACCGCTGCTACCTTCCGGTCCTGACGGAGTTCAGAGGGAGCTGGTCGTGCAGCACTTACCCCGATTTCTTCATCCTGTAGCCCAAAAGAGGGCCTGGAAAACGTGGAGCTATGGGGATTCGAACCCCAGACCTTCGCGCTGCCAGCGCGACGCTCTA
>JAIUMA010000139.1 GCA_022565795.1 Balneolia bacterium | reverse complement strand
AGCCGTCGAAGCTCACCTGATGACGCCCCGCAGCCTGCTGTCCGTTTGCCAGAACAGCAACACGCTGCCCGTTCACATTAAATACCTCAAGCCTCACTTCACCGGCTTCCGGCAACGCATAATGGATTTGCGTAGTCGGATTGAAGGGATTCGGGTAGTTTTGTGAAAGCGCAAGGCTGGCTGGAAGCTCATAAATATCCTCAGGGAGGCTGGTTGGGGTGAAATTGACCTGAACAGTATTAGAAAGATCCGCTTCCCCATAATTGTATATCGCCCGAACCTGGTAGCTAAACGTACCCGGACCATCAAGCACATCCGTAAAGGTTGTAGCCGTTGTTGTCCCGACGAGCACGTCGTTTCTAATCACTTCGTATCTAACAAAATCAGACTCGCCTGGTGCCATTAGTCCGCGTCCCTGCAAATGTGAGAGCATTCCGCCAGGAGAGTCCATACCTGAAGTTTCCTTTTGAGGAATGGCTTCGTTAAGCAGCTCCATCAGGTTTGTGGCGCCGAAACTTCGGGCGGCCATTTCCGATTCAGAATCAGAAACTACTGCTGCGTTTTTGCGCGCAGCCAAGGGGGAGGCGATTGCCGCAACGTAGTCGTGGCTTGACTGTACAGAAGCGCCTAAATTAAGACCTCCGAAAACGCCGAGTTTCCCCGATCCGTGCATGGAATCATGAAAGCTTAGCAGATAACTCCCATTCACGAAAAGATCAACTATGGGTCCGTTAGCACTGACCGTTATAAAATTTGAACCATAAGGATCCTCATTCAGTGCTTCATACCCGTTGTAGTTTCTAATCAGGCCTCCTATTTCCTGATCAACCATATTAAATACAGCCAACAGAGGGATTTCATCCAGTATGACAATTATAATAACATACCCATTATCCACAACGGTATCGTTGTTCGGATTTGCGTCTGATCTGAAAAAGATACCGGTAACACCTAATTCTTCCTCAACCCTCATTTCTGCTTCAAACAGGAAGTCTGTAAAATCGTCTTCATGATAGGCAAGCCCTACCAGCCCCGGATTATCCGGATCTGTGGTTCGCAGCATATATCCGTCCATAAATTCCCACAGACTGTCGGTAGTTTCCCAGTTTCTGATTGTTCCGGTAAACGATTCGATGAAACCATCACCAACAGGGGCCATCCAGCTGAGTTCTACTTCACCACTTGAATCTTCGAGAGATGCCGTCAGTCCGGCTGCTGGAGCAGGATCAATTTCATCACTACCCGGCACAATTCCATTGGTGTAGATATTCAGCGCCAGGCCGCCAAAACCGGTAATTATATCCGGAATCGAGACCCACCCCTCGTTCGCCTCAATATCAAAAAAGTTATCCGGATCATAAAATTGGGCATTTGCGGGACCCGCTTCAGCCTCGGACCAGAAGGCATGCAAGGCTGCCTCTGAACCATTGGCATTCAAAATAGGCTGAGCTACCATCCAGTAGGTGCCTCCATCCAGTATCATTTGTCCTCCAAGTACTTCCTCGATATCAACATGAATCCTAAAGCTGGATCTGGTTTGGTGGTAAACAGTAAAATTTTCTCCGATTTGCTCCGCGCTCAGCGAGAAAACCGGCTCTCCGCTTTCGCCCGGAAGGCCTGATGGCACTCCGTCATCATCTTCATAAAAATGAATTTCCACCCCTTCAAACTGATTTCTGAGCAAATATCCCTGCAGGTTATTCTCAAAGGTTATGTACCCCAAAGAAACTCCTTTAAGGTACTGATCGCCCTCTACCGAAAACTGCTCAGCTGCCCAAAATGTAGGGCTGTCAGGCACTGTATATACACCAACGTTTACCCCGTTTCCAGCTATGGCAGCTTGAGAGAACGCCCTCTTAAACCTGCTGTTAAAAGACCGGCCTACCAACTGAATGAAAGCATCCCAGGTTCCCGTACCGTTACCAATATGACCTATGAACAAACTCAATCCGTCCAAGTTTACAGAATTATCGAAAACAAGTTGTCCCGATATAGGCCCCGTACCATCAGGACTGTCCCAGTCAACCCATTCCCCGGGATTGAGGACCGGTGCTTCGCCACCAACCTGTAAAACAACAGGAGAATCAATAGTATCACCATCAACAAAAAGAAGGGTAAGCCCTACGGTCCATGGTGATCCGGAGGTTCCATTAAGACTCAAATCAAAAAACAATCCGTCTATAACTCCTGCCAGATTATCCGAATAGAGCTCAAATTCATCGTGCGTAAGATCTTCAAGCTCTTTGGTAAGAGTAAAGACAGGCTCTTGAGGCAGTACAACCAGCGTTACTCTGTCTATGCTCCACCACCATCCCCAGTTTCCTCCATCGTCGTAGGTAAAACGGAGCTCTGCATTTGAGCCACTGCTTAGCGGAATCGGGATTATATCGTTAGCAAAACGGTTGTTTGAAGTCCATTCTGCGGCCAGCTCCCAATCACCGCCATCGATCCTGTATTCTACTCTTGCAGAACTTTGAACATTGTGCCTGTAGTCATGGGAAAGGTAGAGGTAGGCAGATCCCGGCGTATTGAACCCTCGGAACAGTGTTGCAGTCTGCAGGGTAGTTTTTACCTGCCCACCATTTTCACCGGCAGTATCGCTGTCTGCGATTAGGGAAGCGGGGTAGTCTTCAAAACGATTATTCTGAGCCCATACTACACCACTGTCGCTGTTATCAGTAACAGAGAAGTATGCGGAGCTGTCATAGTAGAATCCCTGATCAAGCAGCACGGTGGAGTTCTCCGGATAGCTGCGTTCCTGCGCGGCCTTTTCTGCAAGCTCGTCAATGAATCTGTAGTAACGCACAATAACATCATTCTCCGTGGATGTCCGGGCTTCAAGCGTACGGGACTCGTACGCCATAATTATCTGAAGCTCATCTATGTCAAATTCACTTCCAATCTTTTTTGAAATACCGTGCATATTTTCAATTTCACTGGATGAGAAATGATGCTGCAACTGTTGCCTTGAGAAGCCAGAGTCGAGATAAATCCTTTCAACTCCCTGGCTCACAGTACTTGTGGGGTTTGTTCTGTTATCTGAATTTATGCCCATCTGCTGTGCCTGCACCGGGCTGATAAACAGCACGGGGATAAGCAGCAGAACACTCAGTAAAAAGCCGGTTTGAACCAGACTGTAGAGGTTTGTTTTCATAGTTAAATACTAATTTGAGTGATTAAAATGTATCATCAGATTCATATGCGTATTTTTCCGAAAAAAAGGGCATCTAGGCTGTTTTTTTATTCGCGCTTAAGCCCCTCTTTTTTGTTATAAAAAACCCCTGCCGAAAATATTCCGACAGGGGTAAGGTTTTAAATAATCTATTGAGGTGTCTTTGCCAGACTACTTCACCAGCATCATTTTTCTTGTGATGACGCCCGTAGCGGTTTGCAGGCGGTACAGGTAAACGCCCGAACTCAGTGCCGAGCCGTCGAAGCTCACCTGATGACGCCCCGCAGCCTGCTGTCCGTTTGCCA
>JAIUMA010000138.1 GCA_022565795.1 Balneolia bacterium | reverse complement strand
GGCACGAACGATCGTGTAACCCCGGATTTCAATCCGGGGCTTACAACCACCTCAACATCATGAGTGCCGGCAGGCACGGCGCATCCTATTAGGATCAGCACGCCGCCACAACCCAAAATCTATACATGCACATCGACCATAGCTGAAAGGCACTTCCCAAAAAATGCTTTCAAAAAAATGTTAATCGAACTAACAGTTTTAGAAAGCATATTAAATTCTTATAATAATTCGCCATTTTAAAACATCAGCACAAGCACAATACTATAGCCACATACAGCCAAACTGTGTGGGAAAAATGCATCTTTTCAATAGCTGTACCCCCATTTTGCCAATCAGTCTCAATATGCTCCTGAAAGTAGTCCACCAATTCAGAATTCAATAATTACCCATCGGTATTTTTTTATTTCTGGTTACAAAACGTCTGCTTCCTTCAAATAACCATAATCCACCCATCATGAAAAAAAACCTGCTACGCTGCTTATTTATCGCTGCTTTTTTAGCTTTCCTTATTCCTCAACAGGCCTCTTCACAGATTACCACGATTACTTTTAACGAGTTAGGAAATGGTCAGGCCCTGGGTAAATCGTATACCAATAGTGGTTTCATTTTTTCGGTAAACTTGCCCGCTTCGAGCTCAGCACAAATAATCAGTTTTATTAATCTTGGATTTGAAGGAACACCTGCTATTTCTGATAACAATTTAGAGATTGGAGGCATTACCAGATGGACCATTGAAAGGAGTAACGGAGAAGCTTTCCAGTTCAGAAGCATATTTTTGCAACAAGGAGATCCATTATCATCTTCATCAGGAACTATTCAAGGTTTTAAAAACGGCAACCCTACCGGGGCTGCAAAACCTATTCAGTTCAATTCGGCACCGGCTAATCTCAAAGACTATGCAACTGATCCTGATTTTTATGATGTTGATGAAATTCGAATTGAAGCTGCAGACATAAATTTCAACCTGGATCATTTCACCTACGGCCCGCCGTTTTCTACTGAAGCGCCTGATATCACTTTTGAAGATGCAAGCTTCGTTTATGATGGAACAGAAAAGTCCATTGAAATCTCAGGCACCCTGCCGCCGGGAGCTACGGTCTCTTATCAAAACAATACAAGAATTAATGTAGGTACGCAGGAGGCAACTGCCACCATCACCGGAGACTCCTTCCCCACTTTAGTATTGACGGCAGAACTGAGCATTACACCTGCTACAATCACGGGTATTTCCTTTGAGGATGCGACCTTTGTTTTTGACGGAACTGAAAAATCGATCGAAATCACAGGTACGCTGCCGCCAGGAACTTCAGTTTCATATACGAACAATTCCCGTACGAACGTAGGGACGCAGCAGGCAACTGCTATAATAGACGGTGATAACTATAATGATTTATTACTAACTGCAGAACTTAGCATTACTGCTGCAAATATCACGGGCATTACCTTTGAGGACGCCAGCTTTGTCTTCGACGGAACAGAAAAAACGATCGAAATCTCAGGTACGCTGCCGGACGGAACTTCAGTTTCATATACGAACAATTCCCGTACGAACGTAGGGACGCAGCAGGCAACTGCTACCATAACCGGGGATAACTTTAATTCTTTAATACTTAATGCAGAACTTGCTATCACCCCTGCTGTTGACGAACTCGTTTCTGTTGAGATTGACGGCGCTCCGGGATGGCGCATGATGGGTGCGCCGCTCAACGGCATTACGGTAGCGGATCTTGCCGGTCAAAATCTGGTTCAGGGTATACCTGGTTTGCCTTACGATGGTTTTGCTCCCAATTTGTTTTTGTATGATGCGGCGGATGAGACCGGCGGTTATGTCTTTCCGGCAAACGGCTCAACGGAGTTAACACCCGGAACTGGTTTCATCTGGTTCATGTGGGGGCCTGAAGCCAGGCCCGACGTGCCGGAAAGCAAAGAGTTTCCGCTTACAATTGAAGCTACCGGACTTCCAATCAACGGTGATTTTTCCCTTGGCACCCTTCCCGAAGGATGGAACCTGATGGCCAATCCATTTGCCGGCCCCATCTCCTTTAACCAGCTTACCAACGGTAGCGAGCTCCTGAATCTGCCGGGTTTCGTCTGGAATCCAAACGAGGGCGAAACGGGCTCCTATGTGTTAACCAGCTCGGTGGAATCGAATAATACGCTCGCCGAATGGCAGGGTGCATTTATTGAACTGAGTGAAGCCACCGAAGTCGTAGTTCCTCAGTCGGCGGCTACAACGGGTGGTGAATTTCTCCGCGACGGATCTGGAGAGAATGAAGCTCCCTTAGCCGGACAAATTGAATTCATGCTTGAAGGTTTTGGAGATGGTACTGCAACAGCCTTAACCCGCGACCGCTCCGCTATCCTCTATTTCCACGAGCAGGCCCTAAACGACTGGGACAGCTGGGATGCCAGCAAGCTATCCCCACTATCCAACGCATGGGCAACGGTATCGTTTTTAGGCGAACGAAACGAGCAGCCGGTTCTCAAGGCACAGCACTCATTGCCTTTTGAACTGGTAAAATCCTATGAGATTCCATTGAACATACAGGCGCAACATATCTCCGGCAGCTTCCGCTTATCCTGGCCTGTTATATCGAACCTGCCCGATAATGCGGAATTTATACTCCTGGATACGTTCACCGGTCAGCAACACAATTTAAGCCACTCAGGCCATGTTGATTTCACGTTGGAAGGCTCTAACAATGGCGAATCTAATACACCTGCGCTCTTTAGTCAGCCGGAAGTCAAAACCATGGCGCTCGAAAAAGGAGTTCAGCGCTTTATGATTATCATTACGCCAACGCCTACACATACAGGCAGCGAATCTGAACTGCCATCCGGGCTGGCGCTTTTGCAAAACTATCCAAACCCTTTCAACCCGACAACCAACATCACGTATGTACTGCCACAGGCCGAACAAGTCCGGCTCGAGGTATTCGACCTCACGGGTCGCTTAATGTCCACGCTGGTGAACGAGCAGGTAAGCGCTGGCACGCACACCATCACCTTTGATGCACAGCACCTGGCCAGCGGAGTCTACATCTACCGTCTGCAGGCCGGTGGCATGGTTATAAGCCGAAAACTTACGCTCATCAAATAAGAGCAACCTCACATTCTGAAAACTCAAAAAAGGATGCGGTTTTTAAGGCCGCATCCTTTTTTATGACGGGTACGCGCGTGTAATTTTTCCGGAATTCCAGGCCCGTGAAACCTGCATCCAAAACCTAACTATCAGCCGGGTCCCTCAGCGCAGACAGACAGGGCGATATCGAATTCAGATTTCCAGCCAGAGGTAAAAGGTCCAGATGACAGATGCCAGCCACCAGTTCCCACAGTGCCGGCAGGCACGGCTCATCCCCTCAGGGCCAACATCACGGCCTCACACCCGCAGGGACAAATACTGACGCCTACCACATCGCCATACCCCGAAAGGCACTTCCCATATGCCCTTTTCAACCAGATGCCAGAACCCATAGTGCCGGCAGGCACGAACGATCGTGTAACCCCGGAT
>JAIUMA010000137.1 GCA_022565795.1 Balneolia bacterium | reverse complement strand
CGGCTGATCTTCACCGGCTCGGCCACCACCACGTTTCGGGTGAATACCGCCGCGGCTGATGCCGGCTTGTCCGACATGATTATGCCCAAATCGCGGCGCTTGCTCTTCACGCCCGTGTGCGCGCCCCAGTAGGTAAATCCTCTAACGTCCGTAATATTTTCCATTCGTATAGATATCCGTATCGTATCTTTTCAGATCAGTAAATCAAGGACTTACGGGCACGGTAAGCAGCCCGGTGGTCTCATCAAAACCGTTCATTAAGTTCATATTCTGCACAGCCTGTCCGGCAGCGCCTTTCATAAGGTTGTCGATAGCGCTGATGGTGATGACACGATTGGTTCGCTCATCGTAGGTCGCATAAATATCACAAAAATTCGAGGCGCGAACAAAGCGAAGTTGGGGTGATGTGTTTATCAGACGGATGAAGGGCTCATTGCCGTAATATTCATTAAAAACGTCATCCAGCTTTTTCTGATCAGTTCCTTTTGATGCTGTGCTGTAGGTATCGGTGAGGATGCCGCGGTTTACCGGCAGCAGATGCGGACTGAACTGCACCTGATAGCTGCTGCCTGTTTTCCGTCCCAGCGTCATTTCGATTTCGGGCGTGTGGCGATGTGTTTTCATGCCATAGGCGCTGAAGTTGTCGGATGCGTGCGGAAAATGCGTGTTGTCCTTAGCCGAAATGCCCGCACCGGTGATGCCCGATTTGGCGTCCACAATGATGGAATCCGGATCAACAAGCCCCTCCAGAACGAGCGGAGCCAGCGGCAAAATTGCTGACGTGGGATAGCAACCCGGATTGGCGACAAGCTTTGCATCACGGATATCCTTGCGGAAGAGCTCGGGCATGCCGTAAGCGGCGTCGGGAACCAGCTCCGGGATTACGTGCTTCACATCATACCATTTTTCGTAGGTCTCGACCGAAGGCAGACGGAAGTCACCGGAAAGGTCAATTACTTTACATGGCAGCGGATGATGCTCTTTCATGAATTTCATAGATACGCGGTGCGGCAATGCCAGAAACAGCGTGTCGATTTCATTGAGATTGACCTCGCTCAGCGACTGCAGCTTTAGCTTCGAAACGCCTCTGAGCTGCGGATGAATCTCGTCTATATACTTTCCGGCGTTCCGTTCGGATGTAATTGCGACCAGCTCAGCCCACGGATGATTGTGGAGCAGGCGAATCAGCTCGGAGCCCGTGTATCCGGTAGCTCCTGCGATAGCAACTTTGATTGATGGTGTACTCATACCTGTGCCTCAGCTTCCTTTTGAGCTGCGATTTCTTCGGCTATGCTCTCCATCATCACGTCGACAACAACGTCCAGTTCTTTTCGGGTGATATTCAGTGCAGGCACCAGTCGCACCACGTTGGATGCGGTCACGTTTGCAATGACGCCCTTTTTGAGCATTCTCAATGCAACTCCGGCCCCGCTGAAGCTCAGCTGTACGCCGTTCATCAGACCACGTCCGCGAACGTCAGAAATACCGGGCTCGCCGGGCATCTCCATACGGATGCGCTCCCGAAGCCATTCGCCGTTCTCCTCTGCTTTCTGAATCATCTTTTCATCGAAAATAGCCTCAATCGTTGCAAGAGCAGCCCGGCTTGCCAGCGGGTTACCGCCGAATGTCGTTCCGTGCTTACCGTATTCGATGATGTTGGCCACCTCTTCCGTAGCAATGAATGCCCCGATCGGAAAGCCGCCGCCGAGCCCTTTAGCCATAGTCACAACGTCCGGCACAATGCCGTACTGCTCGTATGCAAAGAACGTACCGCTGCGCCCGATTCCGCACTGGATTTCATCAAAAATGAGCAGCGCCTTATGCTCATAGCAGAGCGAGCTGAGCTCGGTGATGTACTCCTGAGTAGCCACATGAATGCCGCCTTCACCCTGAATCGGCTCCAGAATGACCGCTACGGTGTCATCATTCATCTGCTCCTCAATCGCTTTTATATCGTTGAAGGGCACCTCGATAAATCCGGGCAGCATGGGCTCAAACCCATCCTGATACTTCTTCTGGCTAATGGCCAGCGCACCCAGCGAGCGTCCGTGAAAAGATCCCGCCATATAAATGATATTGCCCTTTTTGCCCTTTTTATTGGCGTAGCGTTTGGCAATTTTGATGGCGCCTTCAATCGCTTCGGTCCCGCTGTTGCAGAAAAAGACCCGATCGTGATTGGAGAGGTCAACAAGCTTTTTCGCCAGTTCAACCTGTGGTTCGGTCGTGAAAAAATTTGAGGTGTGGATGAGCGTGCCCGCCTGTTCGCGAATGGCTTCAACCACCGCGGGATGACAGTGGCCCACGTTGTTCACCGCAATGCCGGCCAGGGCATCGATGTACTCATTTCCTTCGGTATCCCAGACCCGGGAGCCCTCTCCTCTTGTAAGAGTTACGGGATAGCGTTTGTATGTTTTAAAGTGATACTCGGTATCAAGTTCGTGATGATTTTTCATCGTATGATTTAGTTTGAACGTATTTTAGTTCCTGAAATAATGTTTTCGCTAATCTGTTTTAGCAGCGCATCTTCGGCTGTTCCGTTTATGATGTGCGCCTCCTGAACCCCGTTTTCGAGCGCCTGTATAATGGACTCAAGCTTCGGAAGCATTCCACCGTCGGCGCTTTTCACCATAAACTCCCGTAGCGCGTTAGCATCGGTTTCCTCAATGCGTGAATGTTCGTCCGGGTAGTTTTCGTACAGTCCGTTAACGTTGGTGAGGCTTACGTACATATCAGCCCCGATAGCAGCGGCCACCGCCCCTGCAAAGATATCGGCGTTGATGTTGTAGTCGTGCCCATCTGTTCCGAGCGCGATAGGCGCAATAACGGGCAGAAATCCTGAATCGGAAAGTGAATCAATCAGCTTAGCGTTGATGTTGTCCACACCACCTACGTAGCCAATATCGTTTTTGATGCTATCACCATTCTGCTCAGCGGTAATGTGATAGCGCTTGATGGCCGTGACCATACCGCCATCCTTACCGGACACTCCTACAGCGGGTATATCCATGTAATTGAGAATGCGCACAAGGGAACCATTAACCTCACCCCGGAGGGCTAACTGCACGTAGTACATGGTCTCTTCGGTCGTTTTGCGCTGTCCGCCGATGAACTCACTCTGCACCTTGGCCAGCTCCAGTAGCTTATTGATTTCGGGCCCGCCGCCGTGAATCAGCACCACAGCATAGCCCTGCTTGTAAAGACGACCAATTTGCGAGAGCACATTTCTGCGGATATCCTCATCTGTCATGGCGTTACCGCCATATTTAATAACAACTTTTTTAGCGTTCTTCAAAGAATCAGTATTGATTTTCTTAAGAAAATAATTGCATTGGAAAGTACTTAATTAAAGCCTTTTAAGCCAATAATCATTCATTACAGGACGCAAAGGCGCGGAAATTTCAGGGCAAAGGAGTACAAAATAAACGTGTCATGGATTCTCAGGATTACAACGCATGTCCGTAGAGAGACACATCATTGGTTATTGCTAATCATTGGTGTCTGGGGAAGTTGAATTATCCTCATGAAATTGGACTTAATTGAATTTGGAAGCATTT
>JAIUMA010000136.1 GCA_022565795.1 Balneolia bacterium | reverse complement strand
ATTGAAGGTGATGTGTTTGGCAATGAGCACCTGTTTGATGATGTCCGCTATCCCCGCGGCTGGGAGTGGGATGACCTTTCCTACTATTATGCTCCTGAAATAAGCGCGCTATCCTTCAACAGAAACTGCGTGGATCTTACGGTCAGAGCCGTTGGTCAGCCTGGAGATCGCCCGCAGATAACGTGGTTTCCGTTTAATACGGACTATGTAAACTTCATCAATGAGCAGCTGATTACTCCCCGAAACGTTCGGTTTAATGAGTCTTATGCCAGAATTCTGGGCACCAATACCATCATGCTTCGCAGTACGCTTCCCGTTGGCTTTCTTGAAAAAGAATCGCTCACCATCACAGATCCGGCGCATTTCTTTATCGACTCCTTCATAAAGCAGGCGTCATATAGAAATCTCGACTGGGTGGGAGAGTTGATACCCGATGGCAATCTGCGACCGTGGCATCAGTATACGCTGCTGGCCGAGCATGAGTCCAGGCCACTTGCTGAACTTCTCAAAAGAGTGAACCGCAACAGTGATAATTTCTACACCGAAATGCTGACCAAGGCACTGGCGGCCTACACGTATGAATCGCAAGGCACAACTGAAGGAGGATTAACGCTCATCGAGGAGCAGCTACGCGATCTTGGTATAGATGTTAGTACAATAAATAAGCGCGATGCCAGCGGAATGGCGGGTGCAAATCTTGCATCGGCGGATAAAATTACCGATTTGCTTAATCGCATGCAGACTTCTGTTTATAGTGACATATGGCTGGATACGCTCGCAAAAGCCGGCTATAACGGGACGCTTGAAAATCGCTTTATAGATTCGCCTGCTCTTGGTAGTTTATACGGTAAGACCGGCTTCATAAGCGGGGTGAGGACGCTTAGCGGGTATTTGACCACAAGTTCGGGTCAGACACTCAGCTACAGCATTCTTACGAATAACTTCACCTCGCGCGTCGCCACCGTTGATGCCGCCCATGAGCGCATCATAAATACACTTTATAATTCCTATTAGACTGATTACATGACTTCTCAGCAGCCAGCCAGAATTCTAATTACTGACGATGAATCGAGCATTCGGAGTGCGCTGAAGGAGATTCTTGAGTTCGAAAACTACGAAGTGGATGAAGCTTCTTCGGGAGATCAGGCGCTTCAAAAGCTTCATGAAGAGTCGTTTGACCTGATGCTGCTCGACATCAAGATGAAAGGCATCGATGGCTTTGAAGTGCTGGAGGCCCTCAATGAGCGTAAAGTCTCGCTGCCGGTAATTATGCTCACCGGACACGGGACCATCGAAATGGCGATTCAGGCAACCAAGCTTGGTGCCTTCGACTTTCTTCAAAAGCCGCCCGATTTAAACCGACTTCTGATTACTGTTCGCAATGCACTTGAAAGAGGAACTCTGCAGCGGGAAAACCGCAAAATGAAACGCAGCGTAAAGGGCGTCTCAGAAATTATCGGTGAAAGTGAAGGAATTAAGCAGATTAAAGAAACGATTGCAAAAGTGGCGCCGACGGATGCACGTGTTCTCATCACCGGAGAAAACGGAACCGGAAAAGAGCTGGTTGCCAGAAGTCTGCACGAACAAAGCCGAAGATCGGCTGAGCCTTTTGTAGAAGTGAACTGTGCTGCGATTCCCGCCGAGCTGCTCGAAAGTGAGCTTTTCGGTCATGAGGAGGGCGCCTTTACGGGAGCAAAAAGACAGCGCATTGGGAAATTTGAACAGGCGCACAACGGCACGCTTTTTCTGGATGAAATCGGAGATATGAGTAGCAACGCTCAGGCGAAGGTGCTGCGTGCGCTTCAGGAAAACACGATTGTACGGGTTGGCGGAACCGAATCCATCAAAGTTAATGTGAGGGTTCTCGCTGCAACAAATAAAGATCTCAAGCTTGAAATTCAGGAAAACAGATTTCGAGAGGATTTGTTTCATCGCCTGAACGTGATTCCGATTAAAGTACTGCCATTGCGCGAACGAAAAGAGGATATTCCATTACTGGCTAACGCTTTCCTGCTGCAAATGGCAGCCAGTGATATCGTTTTTGAAGGGAAGTCTTTTTCAGATGATGCCATTGGTGCCCTTAAGGAGATGGAGTGGACGGGCAACGTCCGTGAGCTTCACAACGTGGTCGAACGGCTCGGAATTTTGAGCGGCGGGGCAGAAATCACGGCTTCAGATGTGAAGCAGCTGGCCGGCGGTATAGGATCAGCTCAGGCTGTCAGGACTAACGGAATGGATGAGATGCTTGAAGAGTATGATGATTTCCAATCCTTTAAAGAAGCTGCAGAGCTTATGTTTGTGGAGTACCAGTTGGAGAAACATAGCTGGAACATCTCACAAACGGCAGATTCGATTGGCATCCAGAGAAGCCATCTTTACAACAAAATCAAAAAATACAATCTAACCAGATAAATAAGCTGCTTATGTCTGCAAGTATCATTGATGGAAAAATGCTCGCTCAAAAAGTTCGGAACTCCGTTGCAGAAGACGTGAAACTTTGGGTTGAGAAGGGAAACCGAAGTCCGAAACTGCAGGTGATTCTGGTTGGTGACAATCCGGCATCGAGTGCTTATGTAGGAGCTAAAACCAAAGCCTGCCTCGATGTTGGAATAGAGTCGGACACGCTCACGCTTCCTGATACTGTTTCCGAGCATGAGCTGACTGAAACCATCCAGTCCTTCAATGAAGATAATAATACCGACGGGATTCTTGTTCAGCTTCCGATTCCAAACCATATTACACCTTTATCGGTAATTGAGGCAATTGACCACAGAAAAGATGTAGACGGATTTCATCCGATGAATGTCGGGCGGATGTCTGTTGGCCAACCGTCTTTCCGGCCCTGCACCCCGGCAGGAATCATTGAAATGCTGCGCTATTACAGCATTCAGACTAAAGGGAAGCATGCGGTAGTTGTGGGAGCAAGCAATATAGTTGGCTCCCCAATGGGCATCATTCTGTCACGCGAGAACAGCACCGGCAAAGCAACAACTACCATTTGTCACAAGTTTACCAAAGACCTCACCAAGCACACCATCGATGCGGATATTCTGATTGTTGCAGTTGGTCAGCCGGGTTTAATTACCGGCCAGATGGTGAAAGAAGGAGTGGTGGTAATCGATGTGGGTATTACACGAATCGCAGACCATACTACGGATAAAGGATATAAGTTGACTGGTGACTGCGACTTCAAGTCAGTTTCCGAAAAAGCAAGCTGGATTACGCCAGTGCCGGGCGGAGTTGGCCCAATGACGGTAGCCATGTTGATGAAAAACACGCTTCTTGCTGCTAAAAAGTCAATCTATCCCCCGAAGTAAGGCTTTCTGATTTTTTAGACCAATTCAGGTTTTTGAGCACCGGACTTAACTCCGCTCCAGGTTTTTAGTGCCATTTCAAGCGTTTTGATTAGCTGCTCAAATCGTTGCGGATCCTGTTCGAGAAGCGTAATTCGAATTCCCTGATATGATGTCCCGAAACTGCTAAGCGGTACCGCACAAATTCCATAGCAGGCAAGCAGGAAGTAAGTTAGCTCATAATCGGCAGGCTGATTCGGTTTTAGCCAGCTTTGGATTAAG
>JAIUMA010000135.1 GCA_022565795.1 Balneolia bacterium | reverse complement strand
CCGAAGTAGCTCAGCTGGTAGAGCAACGCACTCGTAACGCGTAGGTCGTCGGTTCAAATCCGATCTTCGGCTCGGGATAAAATCATAAAGCCATCACAGACAGTTGTTTGTGATGGCTTTATGATTTTAGGCCTCTAAGAATTAGACGAAACCAGTTTTCCACCTGAGCCAGCGTCCCGTCGCCCCGAACCATAGCTTCAGCCATTTTTTTCTGAGTTTTTTCTTCAAGAGAAAGTATATGTATAACCCGCTCCCTGAGCCTGGGACTCTGGTCTACTATACTATTAATTTCTCGACCAATAACTACTGCTGAAATTTCATCCAGTTCAAAGTCATTGCCTTCAAACAGATCATGATGGTGTTCATAAATCAGCTCTTTTTCTATCTCGAAATAATTTTCTATGATCTCAGCAATATCAAGCGGATCCTGGGTACGCTTTTCAGACCGGTCATCGTACGAAATCAGCTTTAGCATTATGATTGCCGGAAGCGTTGCTACCGAGAACTTCAGCCCGTCCTCTTCTGTCTTCACCTGCACCGTAGCTGACTTATAGATTTCCTCAAAACCATTTATAAAAACAGGTTTCCCAATTGCTCCATCCGGCTGTACCGTTTCATCGATACTAATTTCTCCAAACGGTATGAGGTCAATGTGGTACCCAAAAGGCGTCTGCAGCCTGTAACTTTCTTCTTCCATTGTTGAAAAACCGTGTTTTTCTCTAAGCTGATGAATCACAACGCTAAAATGCCTTTCGCCGGAAACATAAAGCGCAAAATCTACATCACGCGTTGCCCGTGAGTCGATTTGTTCTTTTGCATACCACGCATCCCTTGCAATAGCACCAAGTAAATAGAAATCAACACCGCAATCCGCGAACACCTGTTCTGTTATCAGAATGAGCTCTTTCAGCTGATCTTGCCGCAGATCTGCGAGCTTAATATTCAGCGGCTGTCTCATAGAGCTGATTGGCTATGTTTATATTTCGAGGATCACCCGTTTCCATGAGGTCGGAGTAAATGGTAAGCATTGGCGCTGTTTTTGGGTGAGGGTTGTCAACCGTCCAGTAGGGTTCACGCACTTCTATGTTCCCTTCTTTATCCGGCATCAGTTTGAAATCTTTCATTAGATCTCCGCGGCCTCTTCTGGTGTAGAGAATATAGTTTAAAGGCTTCAGATTATGGGTTAGCAGGTCAGCAGCGGGTTCACCTCCCCACACCGTATCCGGCCCAAGGTTCATGTTTTTCCAGTGCTGCTCTGTTACCCTGTCAATAAACTTAAAGTGGCCTTTTATAATGCGGGGTTTAAGCTCATCCGCAAAGGCTGTGATCCACTGATCCAGCATTTTGTCGCGGTTTTTGAGCTGCATCATATTTTGGGTTTTCGCAAGGATAAAACCGTGCTCCCTTAACCCATCCAGTACATACTTGATGTTGCCTAGTGCTACATCTGCAGCTTCTGCAATTTCTCTATAGGTTCGGTTCAGCCACGTTTCATCATGCAGAAATAAAAACACCACTTTTAAGCCTGTTTTTGTGAAGGCACGGTTTTTTAGTTTTGTATCACGCAACGGCTTGGTTGTATGGCCGTCGATCCAAATATTCGTCTCTTTTTCTTTCAACCGGATGTTACCCGCGGTGTCCATCCAGTCGATTCCAACCTCGTTCAACATTGTCTTTATGTTTGGATATAGCTTTTCCGCAATTAGCATCACAGGCCCGGCCTCTTCCTGCAGGACCTGCAGCTGTGCAACATGATGCTTTCTAATCTCTCTTCTGACTACAGCATTGCGCTTGATCTTCTTCTTGCCATGAAATACAAAGGTTAATTGAGCATCAATTCCTTTCTTCTCATTCTGAGCATACTCCTTCCACTCCGCTTCGTTAGCAATCACGGTTGTGAGGTTTTCCAGTGCTTTATCAAGAATCTGAGTATTCATTGTTTACTTATTAATTATGTTCACGATTCGTGAACATTGATATTTAATGAACAAAATACGTGATATATGCCAATAAAAGCAATCTTTAAACTTTCTGAAGATTCTGGGTGCCATGTCAACTCAAATACGCTCAAACATCTATACCCGTAATGGTATAAATAATACATCTATTGCTATTTTATACCCGAAATGATATAATACAGTATATAAGTCAATTAATACACCCGAACAGGTATAATTATCAATGGTTTCCACTCGTGAGCTTATTCAGTTTGTAAAAGGGCGTCGCAGTCAGCTTGGACTGACCCAAAAAGAGCTGGCTGACCGGGCCGGGGTAGGACTGCGCTTTGTGCGTGACCTGGAGCAGGGAAAAACAAGCCTTCGCCTGGATAAGGTGAACCAGGTCCTGATGCTGTTTGGTCATAAGATGGGCCCAATACCTGTAGAGGATCGCGATGAGCTATAGAAAAGCAACAGTATTTGTAAGCGACCAGCAGGCTGGGGTGCTGGAAGAAACCGATACCGGATACCGTTTTTATTACCTTCCGGAATACCTTTCAATTACTGATGATACGCCCGGGCCGGTCAGTTTAACGCTTCCACTTCGGGAGCAGCCATATGAATCGGCCACCTTCTTTGCTTTTTTTGACGGGCTCATCCCCGAGGGCTGGCTTCTGGATGTGGTGGAAAAAACGTGGAAACTAAATCCCAAAGACCGCATGGGGCTATTGCTGGCAAGCTGTAAAGACACCATCGGAAACGTAAGCATCATACCATTATGAACCACTGCCTGATCTGCACCAAGCTGCTGAACGAATCGGATACGGCTTATCACCAAAGCTGTATAAAGCGGGTTTTTGCCCGAAACAAAGCACCGTTGTTAGAATACTCGATGGATGAGCTCAGTGAGCTGGCTAAAAATAGTGTACTGCAGCGGGTTACTGTGCCCGGCGTGCAGGCCAAACTTTCGCTGGAGGTAAAAAAACAGACAGAACGCACAGACAAGTTTACCATCGTTGGTCTTTGGGGGCAATTCATTCTTAAGCCTCCCTCGTTAAGCTGGCCGGAGCTGCCGGCGAATGAGCATTGCACCATGCTTATGGCCGAAGCAGCCGGTATAGAGACCGTCCCCTGCGGACTCATCCGTTTGGGATCGGGTGAGATGGCTTATATAACCCGGCGAATTGACCGCGACACAGCCGGTCGAAAGTATGCTATGGAGGATATGTGTCAGCTTACTGGCCGGATGACCGAGGATAAGTACAAAGGATCTCACGAGCAAATAGCGGGGCAAATTAAGCGCTACTCTGCGAATCCGGTATTCGATTTAACCAGATTTGTTGAGCTGGTACTTTTTTGTTATCTCACAGGAAACGCAGATATGCACCTGAAAAACTTCTCCCTGATTAAAGATCCTCATCTGGGCTGGAAACTAGCACCGGCTTATGATCTACTCTCCACCAGACTGGTGATGAGTAAAAAAGATGATCCCGAAGAACTGGCTCTTACGCTCAATGGAGAGAAAAGCAATTTCAAAACCGACACATTTTTAACCTTTGGTAAAAGCACTGGTCTCAGCACTAAACAGCTCACCAATATTATCGAACGACAGCAGGGCTTGTTGGAATCATACCAATACATCATCGAGAGCTCATTTTTATCTGATGAGCTGAAGGAGAGATATAAGCAGATTTTGATGGAGCGGTTTGAGGTGATTGGGTAGCAGCTCGTTCGGTCTTCATCAGGCCGTTCAGAACCATCTCCAGGACTTCGTTAAGCCCA
>JAIUMA010000134.1 GCA_022565795.1 Balneolia bacterium | reverse complement strand
CCGGAGGCGTCATCAAAAAGCAGGATAAAATTACGGGCGATAGCTTCGGAAACCACAGCCAGTCCCGTGGCTTCACCCTGATCATTTCCAAATTCGGCCACGCGGATTTCAGAAAATGTATCTATAGCATGTTGAATCTGCTCACCGCCATTTCCGTCGTTAAGAAGCATTCGTACGCGTACCAGATTACCGGGCTCAAACCGGCGGTTGCCAGACGGTTCTGTAACAAACCAGCCCTCAAATATGCCCTCGCTATTGGTGGTAAACTCATAGTGACCGGTCTCGAAGGCCTGCTCGGAGAAATCTGGCGAAGAGGTCGTTCTCACAAAATCGGATCCGTCGGTTTTTACAAAAATCATATTGCCGGCTCCGTCCTGATCAAATCCATCCGTTTCGTCTATAACGCGGTTCGCAAAGCGATAGGTGGCATCGGCAGAGAGGCCTTCAATGCGCAGGCGATAGGCCAGCGGAATACGATCGTTATTATCGGGCTGAGCGCCCTGTATCAGCCGTGGCATCACCACTTCAAGGATATCAGCAACCTGAATCTGCGGACTAGTTGACGTAAAGCCGTCGCCGCCCTGTGCTGTTGCTCGGAGGACATAGGTGCCCGGCTCGGAAAAGGTGATGTTGTCGAACAGAGCGCGACCGCCGGAAGCAGTGGACTCTGTTGTGCCAAGCAGTACGCCCGGCCCCTGCTCTACGGTCAGGGTGATGGTTTGATTAAAGCCGGGATCAACCTGCTGATTTTCATTAAAAGCCAGAATTTCGAACGGACGCATCACGTAATCGACCTGAGCCGTTGCCGCAAGGTCTGCAAAGCCAAGCATGCTGGTTTCACCGCTAAACTCTGTGCTTACGATGATGTCATCCAGACGAAGCATCGAGCGCTGACCGCTGTCGTTATCCAGCCGGATTCCGGTGTAGTAGTAGTTCCAGCGCAGCTCGGCATACGAACGGTCCAGCATAGCGGAAGGCAGCTGTACAGGGCCAATATAGACCGAGTGGTTTTCCTGCTCGTTACGCACGTACTCCACAGGGTTTCCGGCCGCATCGGTTACGTCCTCAAATTCGCCCGTGTTGCCCACGCGGTACTGCAGGCGAAGGTTATACACCCGGGAGTTGGGAAGCAGCGTACCGCCGCGCCAGCCCACATAGAGCTCGTCCATACCGATGGTATTGAGCGCCAGAACAGCCGAGCCAAGAAAACCACCGCCATCATCCTGCGCGTTTGCCGTATTGATAAAGCTGATGCCATTTTCTCCCAGTCCGTTTATCCGGCTTCGGCTGCTGAGGTTATAGGCCAGCATCCAGGGATCTTCACGCGGCGTTTCGAGATCCGGATCGGCCTCATCGGTCTGAAAAAACATCATATGGTCCGGCCAGGTGCCCGGCTCCGACGATGCGCTCCACTCGCTGAACTCGAAATCTCCGTTGCTCATCACCCATGGCTCTATAACGGGATCGGTAACATCATCTTCAGCTGCTTCAAAAACAGCCGTAAGATTAACTCCGCTGCCCGGCTGAACTGTAATTTGCACATCCTCTGAAACAACGCTTCCCTGCCAGCCTGCAAACTGGTATCCTGTTCTTGGTATCGCTTCCAGATCCACGCTTACGCTGCTGAAATAGGTTCCGCTCCAGGGATACGTCTCTGCCGGTACACCCGGCGTTTCAGGACGCAAATCGGTGCGGTTAATGCGCACAAATCCCTTTTCGGGGTCATTCACATCCAGTACTACGGTGCTAGTACCGCCGCTCAGGTTAAACTGATTGATAATATGATTGCGTACAAAACCCGGACGCTCAGCCGCAAAATCTGCCATCACATCAATTTCATTCTGCCAGCTGCTTACTGTAACCGGTCGTCTCCAGCGGTCGATATGCTCCTGCATTTCCGGCTCATACATGGCGCGCATGGAATCCAGCTCGGCGATCACGTAATCTTCTTCAAAAACCGTGTTCAGCAGATCGGCAAACCGGTTGATAAAGTCGTTACGGAAGCTGTCGTTTTGCATTAACCTGCGAAGAATAAACGTTGACCAATCCGGGTTTGGCCAGCTGCCACCGCCCGACTGAAGGGCAAACGCCAGCGTATTATGAGCCGGACCCTCCTGATTGCCCTGCACATAGTCGAAATCCAGACCGAAGCCGAAATCGGTATCAAACAACATCCAGCGCCAGCGGCCGTCCAGGCCGAAAGGTGCATCCGGATCGTAGGAATTGGATGTTTTCCAGTACTGCTTGTTATTGCCCGGCCAGTCCGTATTCCGGAAATAAATCTGAGCTATGTTATAATCCGCGAAATTCTCAACATCCATCAGCGTTCGCACCTGCTCGTAGTTCGACTGCTGCGAAACGCCCGGATTGTTCAGAAATGAACGCATCTGATTGTATTCATTTACTCCATCCGGATTACCATCACCGAAGACAGAATTGTTCTCCATGATGGTAAAGTCTTCCTCATCGCTGATTCCATAATGGGTTTCAAGATAGCGGTCGTCGAGGCGGTCGCGAATATTATGGATACCCCAGTATTCCCCGTTTATAAACACAATGGCCGGGCGGGAATGCTGCATGTCTATATCCAGGCCGCGCACAAGCGACTGCATGAAGGCATCACGAAAAACGGCGCCGTCCCAGTCGTTGCCGCTGTTGCGCAGAATCAGGCGCTTAAACTGACCTATGGGCTTATCCGGGAAAATCTGATAGTTGATCCATGGAGCATCGTAATCGTTGCGGGCGTAGATTCGAAGCGACTTTCGCGGGCGAGATCGGCTGGTGCCCCCATGAATGCGAAGCCCCACCTGCTGGGAAAATCCCTCGGTTCCGTCGGGCTCAAAAAACTCGATCCACGCGGCGCGCTCCCACTCGCGTCCGCGCTGATTGTAATTCGTATTGTCGCCATGAACATAGATTCCGCGGCTGTCTGAAAACAGGCTGTCCTGGTGGGTGGTAATCGAAATTACGGGCAGGCTGAAGCGTTCGGAACCGGATTCATCGATTAAGAAGCTTCCCGTAATAATTTCGCCAGGCTCGCCCTCATCGGGAAACACCCGCGCACGGATGGTGTGAATTTTGAAGACTTCGCCTAAAGGCGGCTGCCAATGCTCGTTATATAGATGACCTGAACCAAAATCATTCGTGGGAATCATCGAGATGTTGTTCGGCACGCCGGCGCGGGAATCGAGTACTATGGGGCCTTCATAGAGTGGGCTGTCTGAGGTTGGTTCGCTGCCGTCGGTGGTGTAGCGAATAGTAAGCCCCGAATGAACGCTCTCGATGGTAAGCTCAACTGCCTCGCTGTAAAAACCGGGCGCAACAGAAAATACGGGCGCAAAGAGCGATTCCGGCTCTGCGGCTGTACCTGCATCCTGCTGCTGCGTGGTTATGGTATCGGCCGGCACTCCCTGCTGAGCCCGGGCGGGCAGCGAAAGAGCCAGAAATACCGCCACCGCCATTAATAAGCGCTGCGGACAAAAAAGCGTGTTCATGTGTGAGCGTAGTAGCTAAAAAACGATAGAATACGGGTTTGTTTCTGGTTGATACCTTATCGGCCGGGCTGCTGTACATCCTTTTCCAATTCCGGATTCCAGTTTGCTAACACTATCCGGCCGAACATTCATTATAATAAATTCAGGCATTAATGGCACTAAAAATAGAGCTTTGTTTCAGGGTGATGCCATCCGGGCCCGAGGCAGCAAGGGACTAAATTACCCTATGTTCCAAAAAGCCAAAGGGTGATACCACCTAAATGATATCACCCTTTAGCACCAAACAAAAAGCAGGGAAACCCGACCACCGCCGGATTTCCCTGCTTATCTTTAAATTCCAGAACAACCGACGGGCTTATTCTACAAACCCATCATTGTT
>JAIUMA010000133.1 GCA_022565795.1 Balneolia bacterium | reverse complement strand
TCGACTCCGGCACCGTTCGCTTCGCTCACAGCGCCTCCGCTCGAGATGACAATCAGTATTTACTAAAAAGGCGGCGTACCGATGCAGTTTATGAGTTTCCTGTTTGTACGCCGCCTAACCTTGATAGCGGAAGGCGCCCTGTCATGTCGAGCCTGTCTGCCGTAGCGAAGCCAGGCAGGCGTAGCGCAGCGAAGTCGAGACATCTGGTATCAGGTGCATGGGGTGTCGTTTTAGCTACGCACTGCCCATCCCCCGGCATTCAAGGAGAGGGGTTTGGGGTGAGGTAAAGCCGAACAGTCGCGATGAGCATCAACGCCACGGAGTATTCTACGGCAGGGCTTACAAGTTTCTCAACCACAGGAGATTTCTCACATGATGCTCCGGCTGTTTATTGTGGTTCGACCAACATCTTGTGATTTGTGATTCGAAGCCAGACAGGCAGGCTTAATACCTCCATCAAGGCTTATACTTCAATTTTTATTATTATTCCTTATTCCTTATTTTTAAGGGTTTAGAAATATTAAAAATTATTTATATTACGTCGAATACATTCTATTCATTCAATTACTTTTGATAAAACTCTGTTGCTAAGTAGCCATTTAGCAGTATGTGCGGCCACTTGGTCATTTATTGAGCCTTTTAACAATTTATCGATTAATCTATTGCAGTGAACGTAAGAGTAATGCTTCTTACTACCCTGATTTAACTCTACGGTAAATCCTATGATACATAAGCTACTTCGAAGCCTGAATAACCCGGGCGGCCTTTTGTATGAACATGTCGATAGCGTCGGAAAACGCAATTTTATCAAAAACGGTGTGGATTTTTTCATCATTCTGGCGTGTGCTCCTCTTGCGGTGCTCATCAGAGTTGGTTTGGAAACCTCATTAGAGACCAGTGTAATGGCGTTTTACACCATGCTTATGGTAGCCCCCAAACTTCTTGGGCTCCGACTGTTTAACGTACAGCGGCAATCCTGGCATAACGTTAGCATCAGAGATCTTACCAACATTATTTACGCAGTATCCTTTGCGTTCGCTCTATCCATACTTCTGCTATGGGGAACGCGCTCGCAGGTAGTTATCCCATGGGGCGTACCTTTTATCGATGCGCTGCTATCCGTTACTGCACTGGGAATAGCCCGGGTTCTGGCGCGCAGCAGTCTCGAAAAAGCACTCATACAGCAGACAAGTAAGAAGAAAACGCAAAAAAGAGTCATTATTATCGGGGCCGGTAGTGCCGGGGTGATGATGGCCAGAGAGATGCTTCGTCATCCGGAAGCAGGCTTAAAGCCGGTCGTTTTTCTGGATGATGATGAAGCAAAGCACAAGCAGCGTTTTTTTGATATAGCTGTATATGGTACTATTGAAGATCTTGAGCATGCGGTAAAGAAGTATAAAGCCGATTTGGTACTCACGGCCATTCCGTCCGTACCTGACGCTATTCGCAGAGTGGTGGAAATCACTGGTAAGCTGAAGGTGAGACATCAAATTTTGCCGCGACTTTCCGATTTACTTAATGGAAAAGTCTCCATTAAGCAGATGCGTGATGTGGATGTTCAGGATTTGCTTCAGCGCAAGCCGGTTGACCTCAATACGGAAGAGATTAAGCAGTACGTAACTGGAAAAACAATTCTTATTACCGGAGCCGGTGGTTCAATCGGCTCTGAAATTGTCCGCCAGATTTGCGGTTTCAAACCGAGACTGCTTCTGTTGGTTGGAAGGGGTGAAAACAGCCTCTATCAGCTGGAGCAGGAGCTGAAGCGTTATCACTCTACAATTAAATATCTTCCTTTTGTTACGGACGTCAGAGATGAGGTATCGCTGGAACGTATTTTCAAAAAGCACAGACCCGAGCTGGTTTTCCATGCTGCCGCACACAAACACGTACCGCTTATGGAGGCAAACCCAGAGCAGGCCGTTCTGAATAATGTGATTGGTACCTCTAACCTCGTAGAGCTGGCTTTAAAGTATGATGTGGAGCGCTTCGTAAACATCTCTACCGACAAAGCAGTTAATCCGACTTCCGTTATGGGGGCATCTAAACGAGTAGCTGAGTATGTGGTTGAGTCAGGCGCGGTAAGGGCAGGAGATGATCAGCATTTTGTGTCGGTTCGTTTCGGGAACGTACTTGGAAGCCGGGGAAGCGTAATACCTCTATTTAAAGAGCAGATCAAAAAAGGCGGGCCTGTAACCGTAACCGACGCCAGCATGACCCGCTACTTCATGACGATACCAGAGGCCTCTCAACTCGTTCTTCAGGCGGGCGGCATGGATCATAACGGAGCCGTATACGTTCTCGATATGGGCGAGCCGGTTAAAATCATCGACCTGGCGCGCGATCTCATCAAGCTTTCAGGCCTGGAGCCGGATAAGGACGTGCGCATTAAAATTACCGGATCAAGACCGGGTGAAAAGCTATACGAAGAGATACTGACCGCAGAAGAGGGAACCAACAGATCCAAGTATGAAAAGATCTATATGGCCCGCAAAAAAGAGGTCGGTATAGATAATCTTGAGAGCGTACTGGCGGAACTCAAATATTTTGCTGAGGAGGGTGATGAGCTTGCAATCAGGCGCTGTTTCCATGAAATTATCCCAAACTTTACCGGCTACAGAGAAAAAGACCTGCTAAAAGTCCAAAATTGAAAAATAGCCGGAGGCTTTTTTCAGTGAGCAGTATCATGGGAGATTTGGTAATCTGTGTTCACGCGGTGCTTAATCGCATCCTAAGCTTAATACGGACGATAAGCTGTCATGTCGGGCGGAGCGAAGCAGAGTCTGGCCATCCGGTGCAGTTCGGCCAGAATTTTGTTTGAGTAGATTTCAGGACAACACCCCACGTAGAGCCTATGTGGCATCCATGTTAATGCACCATCGTGTTCCAAACAGGCCTGACTTCGCTTCGGCTGACAGGCTCAATACCGGGAGCGGACAGGAACAGCCCAAACTCCCCGTACTTTTATTATATTCATCCAAAGCGCATCACAAAATCCGAATTCCGAAATACTAAACATTCGACATTCGACTTTCGACCTTCAGACTAAATGACATTGGACTCTTCGAAAACGACTTCATATCCGGCTCAGGGTAATGCTGATGCCGACACTTCTGCTGATTCGACTCCGCTGAGGCGGCAAATCCTGGATGAAAGCCGCTCCATGCTGCTTGAGGTGGGCTTCGACCGCATGTCCATGCGCAAGATTGCCACCAACGTGGGCTGCAGCGCTACGAGTATCTATATCTACTTCAAGAACAAGGATGATCTGCTTCATGCCCTCATCGAAGAAGGTTTTGAGATGCTGTTTGGTGAACTGATGAAGCTGCCTTCGATGGCTGTTTATATGGATAGGTATTTTAGTGATGACTCAGGAAAGAACAGGAGTGATGATTCAGCTTCCGATCCCTTTAATCAGCTTGAAGATCTGTGCCGGACGTTTGTGCGGTTTGGCATGGAGAACCGGGAATACTATGAAATCATGTTTCAGCTACATCCCAAGCACATGCGCCGCTATCCGGTTGAAAAATACCGCAAAGCCCGCAAAAATATTGATGTCATTATGAATGTGCTTGAATCGGGCAATGAGCAGGACCTGTTCCACATCCCCGGCAACGACGCCCGCCTTGTCGCCAACGTAATCTTATCAACCCTCCACGGCGGCATCTCCCTGATGAACGCCGGCCGCATCGACAACAAAGTCGACAAAGACGCCTATGTAGAGACGATCATTCACAGCGTTTTAGCGGGGGTGAGGAGTAAAGGGGCCCAGAAGTAGCTGAAATCCTTTTATCATTAAATCCTGTCTATCCTAATTCAATTAAAGAGAATGGTCGAAGGGGATACCGGAGCCTGAATTTGCAGTGCCGTCAGGTA
>JAIUMA010000132.1 GCA_022565795.1 Balneolia bacterium | reverse complement strand
GCGTTTCAGGGACGTATGTCTTCGGACGTGGGGGTTCGAGTCCCCCCTTTGGTACTTTTAAAGCCCTGCCGGATTGTATTCGGCAGGGCTTTTTTTGTGTATGGACGCAGAAGAACTCAGATTTATACGCAGATTAACGCAAAGTTTTTTCAGGACCGGGATATTAACATCACCCATCACTAACGTTCTAATCTGTACGTTGCGAAGGTGTAGTCGGCTGATTTTTTGAACAACAGGTCTGTATCGCCATTTTCATGCACGGCTACGTCCTGAACCAGCATCTGCTCAGGAAGCATGAACCGCTGCTGCAGTTCGCCATCGGCCACGGAACGGATGTCTATCCAGTGTTTCCAATCTTCCCGGTCGCCTTCCGTAATCACGTACTGCACAAGAAATGATGTTTCATCCAATGGCTTCATTGTCGAAATGCGGGGGTACATACCAACCCTGTAATTTTCGGCCGTCACTTCCACATGCTCTTCCCAGGGCTTCTGGAAGACATCATCCTCTACTTCCCATATAATATTTTGGCCGGCATCATATTTTCTGATGATGTAGGGAGCGTCAATGTTCACGATCAGATTCTGACCGGCATTAATCACGGAGCCGGTGTATAATTGCGTTCGAAGCATCGGACTGATGGTGTCTATTCCCGTGGCATCCCAGTCTATGAAATCACCAAAAGAAGCCACGTGCTCATGACTCTCCGGATCGTAAAGGTGAATTAAATAATCACTGCCATCTTTACTTCCTATCAGTGCCAGATAGTTGTCAGTTGCTGCAGCCCGGCTCAAAAATGAAAGGAAGTAGTCGATATTATGTGAGCCCGCGTGAGCAAAGTCAGACAGGCTGAATTCGTGTATTAACTGATTTCCGTGGTCAAGAATCATCAACTCTTCGCCTGAAGTTGTTTTGGTAATGTATGAAGGGTGACCAACTTCACCAGGTCCTCTTCCTTCTCTGGATGCCACCTGCGTGAGCTCCCCCGATTCAGAAAACCTGTGAAGTATCGACTGGTTCAGATCGACCACGATTACATCACCCTGATAAAACACAGCCTTGCTGTGCTCTGAAAAAAAGGTGTTTTCATCTTCGAAGTGGCCAATTTGGCTTAACTTCTCCTGGCCATAAACAGTGCTGCTGAATGCTACAGTCAAAGACAACACCAGGATGATAAAATTGTAGTTTGATATACTCATGATATAATCCTCGGATAAATATTAAAGGGGGGCTGTTAATACAAAAAGCGATGATTCAACACAAAACCAGAACGACACATAACGGTCTGTTTTTTTTGAATATACAATTCCATTTTATAACCAGCAATGGTGTAGTCGGAATAAAGTTGCGGGGGTGCTGACGAACACGAAGGTTACCTATCATACCGACTGGCACACTGCCGCCATGACTTACTGTACTACTGTCTTATGATTACTCCGCCCTCTTCATTTTTATCACCAGCCAGCCCGCCAGATACGCCATGGGCAGGTAGGCGATGAGAAGATCCAGGATGATAAACCAGGCTGGAGCCGGAATCAGAATTGAAGCGGTAATGCCGCCAGCCAGAAAGACGAATCCAACAATCATTGCGGCCCGCATTTTACCAGTAGCAGAAATTAAGGAGGCCAGAAACGCACCGGCAAAGGTGCCAACGGCATGCGCCAGAAAGGGAACCAGAAAGTTGAGCGGGCCAAACAGGTGGATGCCCTCCCTCAGAGCTTCGGCAGAGCTGGTATCCACGCCTTCCGGTGGCGGAACCAGAATGCCACCGATCCAGATTATTCCGCTGTTTATGATCATTCCAGCCAGAATACCGGCTACTACAGCCAGGATATTTCTCAGTTTAGAGCTCATTGTTACGGGTGATGATCAGTAGTTATTTATTGATTATTACTTTCCGACACAGCAATTCAGATTAACTCAAGGTAATTAATTATTCCGTTGCGCGGCATATTAATATGGCCCTCATCATACAGACAAAGAAAATATATGCGTCCTATTTCGCTCTCTAACCATCAATCCTGAGGACCACCAGACAAATCTACATTAGAAAAATACTCCCTGAGCTGAGTCAACTCTTCAGGGCTCCAGCCTGTCGGCTCTGTGAGGGCCAGCCATGAATCGAAATAGTGGATGGCCGCGTATTCGTGACCATAACCGCGCGGCGCGGTACCTGAAGCCATATCCAGGGCAAGCTGCACCATGGTTACCACCGGATACCATCGCAAATCGGGCGACACATCATGACCCCGCGGACTGTTCATCCATTCCGGCTGACGAAAAAACGAGCGGGGATCAAAAAAGGTGATGGGATCGCTGGCATACTGCAGATAGGCCATCCGGTAGTTGCCCCAGGGTGCTACACCAGTCTCCAGTCCGCCGTGCTGGTTTGCGAAGCGGACAACGGAATCGTCCCGAAAGCGGGGTAGCCATGCCGGGCTCCCGGGCTGACGATTTGCCGTTATGGTCTGCCAGCTCTGTTTCCGGAAAGGCGGGCCAACCCAGAAAGCCCCGTTGATGGGATCATTCACAATGTCGTACAGGTCGAAGGAGCGATCGGAGTTCAGGGCACCCAGGCTCAGTCCGTGGAGATATAGCTGCGGGCGCGCTACGGAGGGTAAACCGCTCCAGTAGTCATAGATTTCACGGAAAAGCGCGCGGGCCATTTCAACGCCGTACTCCTCCTCAACCAGCAGCGAAAGCGCGCTTGGCAGATATGAATACTGGGCGGCTACAGTGGCCACATCACCCCGGTGCAGGTATTCCAGCGGTAGCATGGATGCCGGATCGAGCCAGCCCGTTCCGGTTGGCGTGGCAATGACCAGCAGGCTTCGTTCAAAAGCACCCGTTCTAACGAGCTCCTGCAGCGCCAGAGCCGCTTTCTCTTCCGGCGTATCCGCTGCGCCCATTCCCACATATACGCGAATCGGATCCATCACCTCTTCATCAGTAAACGGGGCAAAAGCGGCGGATGATGGCGCGGTCGATAAAAACCGACGTCCCTGACGCCCCATTTTTTCCCAGCTGAGGAGTGACTCGCTGCTTCCGGTCAGCATAGGGTCTGTTGGCTGTTCGGCCTCGGGTTCGATAAGATCATCGATCTGCTCGTAGGCTGAGTCGGCCGAGCGCAGCAAAAGCGAAAAGAAAACGCCATCAAGCACCGACCAGAATAGAATAAATGAGACAATTAGTCCGGTCAGGTAGGAAATCCGGGCGGGAACATAGCGTTTCAACCGGCCAATGATGATACGTGATATAAACCTGAACAGCCTCGTGAGCAGCATTATCACCAAAAACACCAGTGCCGCTACAAGCGCAATGGTGAGCGGCTGCATTCCCGGCGCGGGCTCCATTTCCATAATGGCCCTCAGCTCATTCTGCCATCCGTTAGCCTGACGCAGAAATATGATGCCGGTAATCACACAAACCGAAGCCGCGCCAATCTGCGCGTACTTTCTTATTTTTGCAGTCATTTTCGGTAGGCCGAGATACATCCATATCCAGATGGCCAGAACCCCGATTCCGTAACCGGCCGCAAAGGAGAGTCCCGAGACAATACCCTGAAACACATCGGTGCGCGGCACCAGCCCGGGCGTCATCGAAAGCGCAAAAAAGAAGGTACCGGCGATAAGTCCGGTAGTTGATAAGGGGCGAATTTTTCGAAACGTGATACGCATCAGCGCTCAGCCGCATAATTGAAAAGTGAATACATAAACCAGCACCTCAAGGTAACCAATTATCGGATTTTTAGCGTGATTGGGGTATTGCAAAATGTAGATGGGTTAATATGAGCTGGGTGCTTACTTCACCATTCTTCAGGAAGACCATGATTTTCTTGATATGTGTGATAGACAGGATTGTTCTGGGCAGGGATCTATCAAAATGCCCCGAAACCCATCATGCTAATCTTCCAATCCCACAAATCATGGTCAGCTGTTGTAGGGATTAAACTGCATCTCTGCCTAATTAGGACTCTATGGTTACTTCACTTTACTCAGGAGGACCATGATTTTCTTGATA
>JAIUMA010000131.1 GCA_022565795.1 Balneolia bacterium | reverse complement strand
CCGCTGACCGGACTCGAACCGGTACGGAGTTTAAAGCTCCATTGGATTTTAAGTCCAACGTGTCTACCAATTCCACCACAGCGGCCCTTTGTTGGAAGACGCAAAATATAAGGCTAATTGCATCACAGTTACAATGATTAATCCTGTTCGTTGGCCAGATTAATGCTGTTCCGTGAATTGAATGGTCAGCCTTCTGCTTTTTTTTACTCTGCCTGTTTCAGAAGAAGGTCAAGATCCAGCGGCAGTGTCGTCATGATCAGCGTGCCGTCTTCTCTGTACGCCCACTCTTCACGCGGCCGGTCACAGTAGAGCTCGACGCCGTTGCCGTCGGGGTCTTCCAGATAGACAGCTTCTGAAACCCCGTGATCACTTGCGCCCATTAGCGGATAGTCGTGATCGATAAGTCTTCTCACGAGCTGCGCAAGGTCTTTGCGGGTCGGGAGTAAAATAGCGGTATGGAACAAGCCCGGCTGGTTTTTAGGAGCTGGTGCCGCACCTTCGCTTTGCCAGGTATTAAGTCCGATATGATGATGGTATCCTCCGGCCGACAGGAATGCTGCCTGAGCACCATAGCGGGTTGTGAGGTCAAAGCCAAGCAGATCTCGATAAAATGAAATGGATTTTTCCAGATCAGACACCCTCAGGTGCACATGACCAATACCGGACTTTGCCGGGAGTTTATAGGGTTTACTCATAGCACGATTAACGTTTCGCGGGGAGATAAAATGTTTGCGGGAATTATAAGTTAGCAGTTGCCTTCCGGCTCGCAGTAGTCTGTGTTTCCATTATTCGACAGATGCCCGTCCGAAGCACTGTTCTCTTCTTTTATTTCTTCGATAATTCTTACAAGCACATCAGGTGGTTGCGCACCGGCTACGGCATAATGATCGTTAAACACAAAATATGGCACGCCTCGTACGCCTGTCTCAACGGCGCGGGCAACATCTTTTTTCACATCTGAAGCATAACGGCCGGATGAAAGTATATTCTTGATTTCTTTTTCTTCCATTCCCGCTTCAGTGGCCAGCTCTGTAAGAATATCATCACTATCAACGTTTTTGCCTTCAGTAAAGTGAGCTTTAAACAACAGCTCCTTAAACTCATTTTGAACACCGGCTTTACGGGCATGATGCAGGAGTCTGTGGGCCTTAAAGCTGTTTGCCGGAAATGAATGATCAAAATTATAGTCCAGTCCGGCATCAGCGGCCATTTTAGCTACGTGCCCATGCATTTCGCGACTATATTCTACGGTCCAACCTTTACGTTTTGCCAGATGTTCATAAATACTGAAGCCCGGATTGGTGATGACTTCAGGATCAAGCTCAAAACTGCGCCACAAAATATCTGTGGTATCAGCCATGCCGGTCTGTCTCAAAGCCTTTTCAAGGTTACGCTTACCGATATAACAAAACGGACATACAATGTCCGACCAGATTTCAACTTTCATAGGGTAATGGTTTGTCCGGTGTTGTTGTGCAGTCTCAATGTTCTAAGTTACTAAGGTTTACAGACAACGGGGGCATATAGTCTGTAAATATTTGTCGCAACTTTAAATAGTTATCATATTCGCACAGCTTTTACCCCACACTTCAATCGATAATGCGTAAATGAGTGGCTAATCAGGTCAATTTTTTCGCACTCTATGGCTGACCCGGAAAGTCCTTTAGCTGAAGACAGCTTTTTTCAGCTTCTGATTTCTCAGGGCGTTGAAGTGGTCCACAAGATTATATCCTGGACGCATGAATCCCCGGATATAATCCTGGAAGTCAGTAATCAGACTGGCGATTACTTTGTATACTCCAGTACTAGGTAATTAATTGCTATAAAGTATATCCATTAGATATTCTTCATTATCCAGAGCGTGTGGGAAAGCTGATACAAAGCTAATTTTTGGCTTTTGAGCTGATATCACCCTGGGAATAACATTTGACGGCTGATTCCAATCGCTGCTCCCTGTTCTGCTGTTAAAAAGGACAAGCAAATCCGTTTCATTAAGTTCACTTAGTACTATATTAATAGTTTGCTCTAGAGAAGACGTACTCTTAAGTCTTATCTCAACCTCAGACTTCACAAGGTATAAGTCACGTTTTATTTTGCTTTCATCTTGTTCGTAATAAAGTAACTCAACCTCTGCTTTCAGGTTCTCTGCTAGCTTAAGGACAGATTCTAGCAATGTTAGAAAGTTTCGACCAGTATAGCTTTGAGGGTGAATTACAATAACGATTTTTTTAAAAGAAGAAATCGGCTGTATGATTTTACAAATGAAGGTTTGTTGTTTGGTTGTCAGCAAAACCTGATCCAAAACGCTACCAAATATACGCATCGGGGTAGATATCACCCCATTCCAGCCAATGACAATATCAGTAATTGCATTGTTTGACGCCGCATTCCTAATACCTTCGGCAATATTCAAATTAGTTTCTACCAATGGATTGGCAGCGCTGTTTACAGCATGAATATGACCTTTAGCTATCTCCAGAGTTTTGTGAGCGCGTTCACGCTGCTTATCTGCATCCTTATATGTGTTTATCACAGACAGCGGGAAAATGGGGCTTTTCTCATCGGTTTTAAGGTTAGACGCAAACTCTATAAGCTTAGATGAAGTCAGGGGGTTGGATAATGGCACCAGTATTCTCTGTCTTATTTTTATTCTATCTTCTAATTCAATCGCAGAATCGTCGGCTAGTTTGAAGCCATAGCGTTCAACTACGAGCGGACCAATAATGCAGGTAACGAGTATCATCATAATTGCACCATTCAGAATTTCTTCACCAATCAGACCTATCTCCATGCCTACAAAAGCGGCAGCAAGTGTTGCAGCTGCTTGAGAGTTCGTAAGCCCAAATATTATCCATGCCTGATCGTTATTAAAACCAAGAAATTTTGAAGACCCAAAGGCGGCCAGCCATTTGGAAACAACCACAACCAGGGTCATTACACCCATAATAAACCAAACGTCATATCCACTGATCAGAATCTCAATATCAACCTGCATCCCAACGTATATCAAGAATAGTGGAATAAAGAATGCGTCGCCAAAAAACTCTACTCGATTTTTAAGTGGGCCCTTATTGGATAACAGCGGATTGAACGCAAGACCGGCTAAAAAAGCTCCTACAATTGCTTCAATACCAATAACTTCTGCAAACCATGAACATATAAGCATCATCCCAATTACATAAACGTAGGTAAATCTGCCCTTTTCTCCCATATTCTTAAAAAAGTTATAACTCACCTTCGGGAGTACATAGAACATGAAAACAAGGTAAAGTGAAAATAAACCTATTAACGTAATCCAGAAAAGTGTGTTTAAATCACCATCCACCGACCGTGCAACAACTGCCAGAACAAGTAATGCAACTGTATCGGTAATAATTGTGCCCCCAATTGCAGTAGCTACACTTTTTTCTTTGCCCAGACCAAGCCGCGTTATAATGGGATAGGCGACCAGTGTATGAGAAGCAAACATGCTGGCTATTAGTATTGAAGCAGGTATTGAGTAACCCAACCATATAAAAATTAACGTGCCCGATATTTGAGGAATCAGAAATGTAAAAACACCGAAAACGATTGTATTTTTGCGCTCTTTTTTAAACTGCTGAAGGTTTATCTCCAAACCTGCGAGAAACATGAGGTACAATAGTCCTACTTTACCCAGAACGTCTATTACACCAGCAGCTTCAATGAAACCCAGGCCTTTAGGACCAACAATAGTTCCGGCTAATAAGAGCCCCACAATTCCTGGAAGTTTTGCTTTTTGGAATAAAATAGGGACGATGAGAATAATGAGCAGTAATAAACCAAATGTTAAAACAGGCTCACTCGAAATAGAGATTACAAACAAATTCATAGAAAAGGTATTTGTAATCAGAGTTCAATATAACGCACACCTCTCTTCTACCGATACTAAGTCGGCAAAAAGAGCTGGTAATGCTGAAATAGCTCCTCTGAAAAAGATTAATAATTCAGAAGCCAAAGGAGCTATGTAGTAGATAGGCCTTTGTCTTCCCTCAAAGCCTACGAAGTTAGCTGTCGGGTTCGGGCAGAGAGAATTAGCCCTATCAGA
>JAIUMA010000130.1 GCA_022565795.1 Balneolia bacterium | reverse complement strand
AAAATAACGCAATCTCTTTTAAATCACACAGGCCTGGGGGTTTTGCAAAGCCTTCGATAATATTGACTTAAGCATAGTATTTCATATTCGTGATCACTTTATATTGTGCTGTATTATAATATGAATATATGATTATTGATGCCAGTCAAATTCTTGAAAAATTCACATTCGGATACGTATAAAAAAGCCCCGTCTCAAAAACAGAGACGGGGCTTTGAAACTATCAATCTAAAAAGAGAGGTCGATTTAGATTTCCCTCACAATACTTCCACAGCGGAGCATGCGGTCGCCGTGGTACGGGTTGAGAATGCCGGATTCACGACTGAGCCAGTCGGCAGATCCGTCGCGTACCATCGGGCAGCGCTGCACATACACCGTGTAGCTAAGCGGACCAAAGGCTTCAACCAAATCTATCATTGATTCGGAGAGGTACTCAAAATGATAGCGCTGTTCTTCCACATCGGTAAGCTGACTGATAGTGTTTGCCCGAATAGTGATGGTTTCAAATGCTTCGCTGTAGAAAGCACGGGCGTCATCATCCAGGTCTTCAGATACAACAGCCTGCATGCTGGATATGAGAACAGGAGCAATTTCAGCAGCAGTGCTTGAACTGGTCTCAACAAGCGCGGCGCTGAGCTGGAAGTAGCTGTCGAGAGCTGTTTCAAGCTGTGCCTTGAACTCCTCGCCGGATTCGAAGGCCGGAGCTTCTTCAGCAGCTACCGGATCGGCAGTGGCAATGGTTTCGGGCTCCTGTGTTTCACCACCACAGGCGGTCAGAAATAATACGAGGAGTGTAATTATTGATAAAGAGAGAGATTTCATGACTATGATGAAGTTTAGTGGTTCAATAGTTTTTATTCACAGCTGGGATTACACAGTATCAAAGCTTTGTATCAGTATAACAACGGTAAGCGAAATATCATGCGCGATGTAAAGTGTATGGCTCCCAAAACGTAAGTCTGAATATACCGCTGTTTCAGATTCTTTTTAGCCATACTCTGACAATCTGGCAAATGAAGGGTTTCTAAAGCAATCTCACATTAGACAGATTATTTCTGCATGATTATCCGTTAGGTGTAAAACCTTATATTTGCATTGATTTCAAAAACTCACTTTCGCTTTGCTATCACAATGTATTGCATTTCACTCAAAGACGGGCGCAAAACCCGGCTGATATGGCTTTTCATATCGGTTTTTGGAGTGATGGTTTTGCAGGGCTGTGGCTCGACCAGCCTGATTGATGCGCAAAGCCAGGTAAGGCAGTCCTTCCTTAGCGGCAATCTGGACCGCTCGCAGGATTTGATGGAGCGTTTTGCCAGGAATAATATCTACAGGTCTAACGATCGTGTATTAATGCAGCTGGAGCTCGGGGCGCTTCACTACTACAGCGGCAACTACGAACAGAGTATGCAGTATTTTCAGGAAGCAGAGCTCGAAATTGATCGTCTTTTTGGCGTGAGTGTCGAGCGAAACATTCGTGCGCTACTGCTCAACGACGGTCAGCTTGAATATCAGGGGGAGGATTACGAAGACTACATGCTGAACCTCTTCAACGCACTTTCTGCAGTACATCTGAATGACCTCGAAGCCGCGCTGGTGGAAACCCGCCGTGCCACCTTCAAGCTGGAGAGCCTGGCCATTCGTTACGATGGAATCGTCGAAACGCTTTCCCGGAGGGATACCACAGACGTGGATACACGTCCGCCTTGGGAGCGCGGAAGCTCAAATATTCAGGAGAGCCCGTTCGGCCATTATCTGAGCTACGTGATTTATGCGAATCAGGGTCGTACGGACAATGCCCGAATCGAGTATGAGCGCTTCAGAAGAGCATATGGGCGTGCTTTTCCGCACCGCACCCAGACCGAGCGTCAGCGGGCCCCGGTTGCGTCGGTCACGGCTGGAACGGCCGTGAGAACAAGCGTGAACTCGGTCACGACGGAGCTGGCTCAGCGTTCTGCTGTATCCGGCTCTATGCTGCCTTATCCTGAGCCGGGAAACGTGCTTTTGCTTGGGTTTGGTGGACGGGCTCCTGAAAAAAAATCCAATGAGCTTCGAATCTACTCCAACGATCTGAGCACCTACATAAAATACGCTGTGCCGAGCCTGCAGCAGCATCGCTCAAGAATAAGATCGGTGGAAGCGGTGATAAACGACACGCTTACAGTGCAAATGCCTATGCTCGATGACTTTGCGCTGATTGCTGAGGATGTATTCAACGTTCGGAAGCCTCTTATCGTAACCAGAGCCATCATCCGTTCAACCCTCAAGTATATCGGCTCGCAGGCTACGCAGCGGGCCGTGAGAAACGAGTTTGGTTCCGATGCCGGAATACTGGCCGGCTTCATCACAGGAATCATAACGGAAGTGAGCGAAGTGGCTGATCTTCGCGCATGGCAGACTATGCCGGGGCAGGTTTACGGGCAAACTGTTTCGCTTCCTGAAGGAACACATCACGTAAGAATCAGGTATCTTGGAAACAACCGGATACTGCTTCATGAAACCGAACAAATCGTAGAATCCGTACCGGAGCGACCGCTTCAGATTACGGAAGCTTTCTATTGGAACTAACCAAAACGCTTATGAAAACCATCGTTACAAACTTTACCGCACCGCGCCTGCTTAACGCAGCGCTTGTTTTTATCGTGATGATGACGGCCGTGTCCTGCGCATCAACCTCACGTACTCCGGGATGGCTTTCGAGCCCGGGTGATGCCTATCCGGAAAATCAGTACCTAACGGCCGTCGGATCCGGTAACAGCCTGCAGGCGGCGCAGAATAACGCAATCGCCAACCTGGCGCGCATTTTTAGAGCCGATGTACGAGCCGACCAAACGCTGGTAGATGACTATATCGAAACCATGCGAAATGAAGATGTGGATCTGGAGCGCGTTACCAGCCTGATCAGCACTACCCGCATTGAGTCGAATATGGAAATGCTGAACGTGCAGACCTACGAAACGCACCGAAGCGGCGATACATACTACGTTTTGTCGGGCTTTGAGCGCCTGCGCACCTCCACGATTTACTCCCGTGAAATCAGCAATAATGAGATGCAGATAAACGAGCTGAGATCGCGTGCATCGGGCGAACAGAGTGTTATTCGGAAAATGGGCCTGCTGCGTTCCGCTTTGGTCGTAAGTGAAGTGAATGAAAATCTTTCGCGCCAGAGAGATCAGATATTGAATCGCTCGGTGCAGTACAATCCGGAAGTAGAGCAGCGTTTAGAAATTGAGCGTGAAATTGAAGAGCTTTCCCGACAGGCTACCATCAGGCTGAGCACGGCTGATGGTTTTCCGCGTGAGCTCGACGGTGCGCTGAAATCGGTCTTTCAGGAGATGGGATTCACCATCGGGGAATCAGTAACCGATCCGCTGCTTGATGTGCACGCCCGGTTTATCGTTGAAGATACCGATCTGGGCCGTGACGACGCTGTTTTTAAGCACTGGTCGGTAATTGTGGACATCACCGATAACCAGACCAGAACGGATTTCAGACAGTTTTTCCATGAAGGCCGTGCCGGTGCTGCCTCAGACGATCAGGCCACGCGCCGTAGCGCACGGGATGCACGGAATGTAATTGAACGGCCTTTTAAATCGTTTGTAGATCAGCAGCTTCGTTCTTTAATTAACTAAAACTCCGCAGAACTTTATCAATACGCCTTTTATTCACACTTATTTCGCTTCTTATGTACGTATCCAAAACTATCTCAATTCTTATCATTTCTCTGGTTTCCGGCTTCATGCTGGCATCCTGCGGACCAAGCCAGACCGTAACGCGCGTGGATGCCGAGGACTCCCTTGATCTTTCGGGCCGCTGGAATGACCGCGATGCACGAATTGTATCCGAAACGATGATTACAGACGTGCTTGGTCGTCCGTGGTTGGAGCGCTTCGAAAATACGCATGGCCGTCAGCCGGTTGTTATCGTAGGCCGCGTTCAGAACGACAGCATGGAGCATATCGATACCGAAATATTTACCCGTGACCTGGAGCGTGAGCTCATCAACTCCGGTAAGGTGCGCTTCGTAGCCGGCGGAAACGTGCGCAGCGACGTGCGTGATGAGCGCTCCCAGCAGCAGCAGTACGCCTCCTTCGAAACGGTGAAAAACCTGGGTCAGGAGCTTGGTGCAGACTACATGCTGGTGGGCAACATCAATTCAATTGTTGATGAATCTCTGAACAGACGCGAAGCGCAGATTTTCTACAATGTGAATCTTGAGCTGGTCGATATCGAGACTACAGAAAAAGTATGGATTGGCAACGAGCAGATTCGTAAGATACTGGAGCGTCGCGGGGTGAGATAAAACCGCGGGCCTTCTCCGGCCGCAATTGCCGCTAAAACTATCTGATTCGAACTGAAATGACAATGAAGGGAAACCATGACGACATCACCCGTCGCTGAAGGTACG
>JAIUMA010000129.1 GCA_022565795.1 Balneolia bacterium | reverse complement strand
TTGCAGAGATCAGAAGATTACTACGATGGACACCCCATCAGCAATCAACCTGATTTCAGCACCAAAAAATCACAGCCCTTCATTATAATCACAAAAATCACAGTTCCGAATAATGGCTGCGCACATTAAACCCGTTTCGGGCAAGGGCTATAAGCCATTCAGCTTCCCATCCCCATTCAAAAATCAAAAATCGCATATCAGATATCAGACTTCCTCAGACCTCATTACCCTGTTTCCGACTTCGCCTCACCGTCGTTACGTAGTTCGAAGACTTTCATTTCGGGGATTTCGATGGGGGTGGCTACTGCTGCTTTGTATCCGGCGCCGGCTACGACGGGCAGTACGTACCAGTCGCCGTAATTCAGGGACGTAGGACTATCCCAGAGGACGCGGCCGCCGGGGGTGATTACGTAAAAGCTTTTGAGCGGGATACCAAGGCCTTTCCCGATTGCTTTTATCACCGCCTCTTTTCGGGTCCAAATGTTGTAAAAGAAGGTCTGCTTTTCCTCCGGATCTTTTTCCATGAGCAGCTGATACTCCTCGTTGGAAAAGTGATTTTTGCCGATTTTTTCGACTTCAACCGAGGGATTAATCTTTTCTACATCAACCCCGATGTCTCTGCCGGAGAAGCCGACCATGAGCTTGTCACCCGAATGCGACAGGTTGAAGCAGATATCCTGGCTGCAGAAGGGCTTGCCGAAATCATCTTTTTCGAGCCGTACGTGCTCCGGCGACGTGTTGCTGTACATGCCCAGGAGCGTTTTGATGACGTACCTGCCCGTTATAAATGAATCCCGGTCTTTCCGGAATCGAAAAGCCTGCGCACGCTCCTGCTCAGCCGTGTCAAGATAGTAAGATGAGTAGTCGCTGATATCATGCAGCTCTTCAAGCGTGGTTATCCAGATATGCAGCTCGTTCGAATCCGGCTTCTCCAGCCCGGCTAAGGATTTGAAATCCTGTGATTCAGTAGTTTGCTCCCGGTATTTCATCATCGTTCACACCAGTATGATAGGTTACGTTATGAAATCAAATCATATGATATTGTATGATATGTCGCCTTGCTTTGCACTGCGCAGCGCCACATACACATTTCGCTTTGTTTCTTCACCTTACTTCCTCAAATGCTAAGGTTTCCCCGCGGCCGCCGGTGTCCGCTTCGGTGGCCTGAGCTCCGTTTCCAATCCCGGCTCCGGCATCAGCATCACCCTTCTTATTCCATATACCTTTAACGATTTCGGCGGTCTTGTTTACATACGGCTGTTTGAACATTTCACCGCTCATAATCTGTCCGTCGTCCTCAATAAGGTGGATATTCATTTTTCCACCGGTGAAGCCATTCCATCCAAAATCCGGTGCATGCGCATAGGATTCTGAAATCTGTTTGGGTATCAGCAGCTCGACATCAGCGTTGAAATCGGCGCTGAGCTTTTTCACGTAGTTGTCGTGCGCCACACGGTTGCAAAGCTCAACGTCCCGGAAAACAGCCGGCATCCTGCGCTTCTTCGAACCAGACAGCTTTATAAACGCGTTTAACGCCCTCACTTTCGAGCCAAAACGGACCCGCCAGGAGATTTTTTCAGCCAGGTAGCGCAGTTTGTCAACCACCGACCGTTTGCCGATTTCGGCTCCGTGCTTTTCTTTGCGCTGATTGATTGAAAACTTCTCAAATGAACTAACTGCTCCCTGTGCAAGAACGTTTCGGTAGGCCGGCGGATGCGGATCGATCATCACCACCGGGTCGTAGGTCTCTCCCACTTGGTCGAGCAGGCGCACAATTTCCCGGGAGATGAGCGTACCGTAGCAGTAGCCGCCGAAGCTGTATGGTCCGTGCGGCTGTACCTCCCTCATTTCCGTAACAATTCGCTCAGCCATCGCCTCAATGCTGGTTATGGGATCTTCTTCACCCGACAATCCGGCCGACTGAACGCCATAAAACGGACGGTCTTTACCAAGCAGCTGCGCCAGCTTATGGAAAAACAGCACGTTTCCAAAATGACCATGAATACAGAAAAACGGTCTCCCTTCTCCTTCACCCTGTATTTTAACAAGAACGGACGAAAGCTTTTTCTCCGCTTGTTCCTGCCGGCCCGCTGTACCATTCTCCTTAGCAGCTTCAGGCTGAACATGAGCAGCGGGTTCAGCTCGGGATTCAGGCTCGGGCAGCATAGGCTCAATTACCTTTGCAATTTCCGAGATGGTCGGAGCGCTGAACAAGGTAGATAAAGGCAGCCTGACGCCCAGCTTGCGCTTGATTTCATCAAACAGCTGAACGGCCACCAGGGAGTTACCGCCAAGGTCGAAGAAGTTGTCATCCGGCTTTATGTTTTCAACCCCAAGATACTCTTCCCAAATGCCGGTAAGCTCTTCGGTGAGGGTTTTCTTTTGTGATGGGGTACCGAATGCATCCATCTCAGCCTGACCATTTTCGGCACCTTCAGCATGGCTGAGGACACCGTTGACGCTCGTTTCGGGATCCAGCCAGCAGCGAATCCGCTGGAAGGCATAGGTCGGAAGTGAAACCCGGTACACCGGATTTTCCTTATAGAGTCGCTTCCAGTCTACCTTATACCCGCATGACCACAGGCGGCCCAGGGCAGCCAGCGCAAAGCTCTGATCGTTCTGCTGCTGCTTCGGATGCCGCATGGACGGAACCGCAATCTGCTGCTCAGGAGCATCAGGATGCTGCCTGACCAGCGTGGAAAGCGTGTTGCCCGGTCCGATTTCCATCAGCACCCATTCCGGATGCTCAAACAGCTTTTCAGCCGCGCCGGCAAAGTTCACCGGCTGACGAATATTGGAAGCCCAATAGTCCGGACTGCTGATCTCCCCGGCCGAAATCCAGTCGGCGGTAACGGTAGATAGCAGCGGTATTGCAGGCGCTGAAAAAGAACATTCTGAAGCAAAGGCACGATAGGTTTCAAGCACCGGGTCCATCATGTGGGAATGGAAGGCGTGCGAGGTATTCAGCACGCGGCTGTTAATCTCTTTCGCGTCAAAAAGCTCCTTCAGCTCGTTAATGGCCGCATCATCACCCGAAATTACGCAGGATGATGGCGTGTTGATGACCGACACCGAGAGCCGCTCGTTGAGATAAGGCCCGGCCTCGGCCGGCGACAGCATGACCGTAAGCATGGATCCTTTCTCCAGCTCCTGCATAATTTTGCCGCGCATGGCGATCAGCTTAAGGCCAGTCTCTAAATCAAAAACGCCGGCTATGCAGGCCGCGGTGAACTCGCCCATGCTGTGTCCGATAACGGCTGCCGGTTTAATGCCAAGATCCATCCACATCATTGCCAGAGAATACTCAATAGCAAAAATAGCCGGCTGCGTGTAGACTGTATTATGAAGCTGTTCTTTAGCCTGCTCCTCACCACCCGCCTCCGGATAGATGAGGTCGCGTATGTCCACGCCCGTAAGCGGCTTCAGCAGCTCTGCGCACTCGTCCATGCTCTTCCGGAAGACCGGATCGTTCTGGTACAGATCAAGTCCCATATTCACATACTGCGAGGCCTGTCCCGGAAACATAAATACCACTTCCCTTTCATCAGCCAGATCAGAGAAGGTTTTGACCGATACGGCCGACAGCTTTTCAAGCTTCTGAATCGCATCCTCCCGGCTGTCTGCAACCAGATAGCGACGCTTGTCGAAAGGCTTTCGTCCGGTTTGCAGGCTGAAGGCCACGTTGGCAAGGCTCACCTCCGGTTTTTCCTTTAAAAAGCGGGCAAGCTTAGCCGCGTAGTCGTCGAGTGCGCCTTCTTTTTTGGCCGACCAGCTCAGCAGCAGCGGCCACTGATCCATCACCTGCGGACGCTCAACCACCGGCGCCTCCTGTACAATCAGGTGCGCGTTGGTGCCACCCATGCCAAGGCTGGTTACGCCTGCCAGAAGCGGCGAGCCGTTGGGCGACTCCCATTTCTTCAGCGTGCTGTTTACATAAAACGGCGTGTTTTCAATATCGAGGGCCGGGTTGGGCTCATCAAAGTTGATGCTGGGCGGAATCAGTCTGTTTCGAAGAGCCAACACCGTCTTTATAAGTCCGGCGGTTCCCGCTCCGGCGTCGAGGTGACCGATATTAGGCTTCACTGATCCGATTCCGCAGAATCCCTTCCGGCTGGTGAAGGCGCTGTAGGCTTTGGTCAGCGCCCGGATTTCGATGGGGTCACCGATGAAGGTGCCCGTGCCGTGGGTTTCCACATACGAGATGTCTTCCGCGCTGATGCCCGCTTTGTTGAGCGCTTCGGTTACCACCTCGGTCTGTCCGTCCACGCTGGGCGCGGTGTAGTCGGTCTTTTTCGCCCCGTCGTTGTTTACGGCAGAGCTTTTGATTACGGCATACACGGTGTCGCCGTCGGCAATGGCGTCGTCCAGGCGCTTTAGCAGCACCACGCCCGAACCGTTTCCAAAAATAGTGCCCGTTGCCTTTGCGTCAAAGGCGCGGCAGTGTCCGTCTTTGGT
>JAIUMA010000128.1 GCA_022565795.1 Balneolia bacterium | reverse complement strand
GAAGCATCATGCGAGAAATCTCCTTCGGCCGAACCATCTGTAAGCATGACCGAAGAACTCTCCCCGGCGTTGATACCCATCGCGGCTGATCCGGCAAAGGAGATTTTTCGCGATTTAATTGCGACACCGATGCCACCCCACTTGCCCCGCCGCTGATCAATCACCCCAATCACATTCTACCGCTCAAAATGACCGTATTGGGTTACGGAGTTGCTGGATTCATGAAGTTTGAAAAACACAAGAGTAAAAACGAATGCCCTCCAAACGCCAAACGAAGCATCATGCGAGAAACCTCCTGTGGCCGAACCATCTGTAAAGCCTGACCTGAATCGTCAGGCATCATCTTAGTTTGCTGCAGCAGCACTGATATCATAAAATATTTCCGCACCGGGTCCCGGAGGGATGCCAAAACCGAAAATCATAATATAAAACAGGGCGATCCATCCGATATAAAAGAAGATGGAATAGGGCAGCATCATACTTATGATGGTTCCGATACCCAGATTCCGGTCGTATTTGTTGGCAAAGGCCAGAATCAGACCGAAGTAACTCATCATCGGGGTGATGATGTTGGTAACCGAATCGCCAATACGGTAGGCCGCCTGTATTACTTCAGGACTGTAGCCGATAAGCATGAGCATGGGCACAAAGATTGGCGCAGTTACCGCCCACTGTGCAGAGGCTGAGCCGAGCATCAAGTTCACGAAGCCCGAAATTATAATGAAGAAAATGAAAACCAATGGGCCGGTGAGATTCATATTCTGCAAAAAGTTGGCGCCGTTAACAGCCAGAATCTGACCAAGGTTGGTCCAGCCGAAGTAAGCCACAAACTGAGCCGCAAAAAACACAATTACAATATAAAGACCCAGCGTTGACATCGATTTTGCCATGCCATCGATGACGTCCCGCTCGGACTCGACAGTACCAACCACGCGGCCATAAACTACGCCCGGAATGATGAATCCGATAAATATGAGGGCTACGATTCCGTTCAGGAAGGGAGAGATTGTAGCCGGGAAGGTTGTAACAGAAGGATCAGGATTACGCAAAATGCCGCCTTCAGGAATAAGCATAAGCAGAATAACCCCGGTCATCACCACTACAGAGATAAACGCCCAGAACAGACCTTTTTTCTCTTGCCTGGTGAGTGGCTCCATGCCTTCGGTATCATCGAGCTCTTCCATGGCGATGCTTGGATCGTACGGTCCAAGCTTGGGTTCTACAATGTAGACGGTAACAAACGTACCCAGAATCGAAATCACGAACACGCTCGCAAACATGAAATAGTAGTTTACAGCAGCGTGTACCACGTAGTTCGGATCAATAAGCTGTGCGGCTTCCTGAGTCAGACCTGCAAGCAGGGGATCGATGGTGCCCAGGAGCAGGTTAGCGCTGTATCCACCGGAAACGCCGGCAAAGGCTGCCGCAAGACCTGCCAGCGGATGTCGGCCAAGCGAGAGGAATACCACAGCGCCCAAAGGAACCAAAACCACGTAGCCAAGCTCGGAGGCTGTATTTGAGATAATTCCCGAGAAGACAATGGCAAACGCTACGAGAATCCTTGGCGAAAGGAAATAGGCCAGAGGACGCTTAATGAGGCGCATAAGCCTTCCGTCAGTTTCTTTTACGTTCGGCTGTATGGCCAGTGCCGAGAGCACAATTCCGCGAATAGCCGATTTAATCAGGCCGGAATGCTCGGCTACGCCAACCCCGAGAAGAGCCACGAGTACCGTTCCGAGCGGCGCAAATCCGGTGAAGTTTGTCACCAGATTGGCGATAATCATCCGGACGCCTTCAGCATTCATCAGACTCACAGACGTAATGATTCCATCCGGGGAGCGGCCTGCGGTTCCTTCCGGACGCGGATCTTCAACCTGAACGTTTAGCAGCTCGGCGAGACCGCTTATGAGGATTACGCCGGCGCAGAAAAGAGCAAAAAGCGTTACCGGATGCGGAAGCAGGTTTCCCAGCCATTCAACGCCGTTGAGGAAATGGGTGAACCAGTTTTTTTGCTTCTCCATCTGCTCTTTCGATGGCTTCAGTTCGTCGTCAGGTATGCTCATGAAAATTCAGTTTCCGGCGTTGGAGGATGCGTTAGCGTTGAAGTTTGTATTGAAGGCATGTTACAGGCCAGGTCGATAGACAGGACTACCCGGCCCGATATAAACAAAAAAAGCCTGCCACAAATCCGCTCATAAGCGCGATGAAGCAGGCTTTGATTATACTAAAAAAATCAGCCTCATGAAATTAAATTGGACAAACTAATCCATACGAACCGAATCCAGTGCCATGCGCCATGTGCCGCGCCATGCATCGTTAATGGGGTTCATCCCGGCTGGGAGCTCGCGGTAGCCAATAGCCAGGGCGACATCTCCTGAAGCGACGAAGGTTCTCACGGTGTAGCCGTAATCAGCTGGAAAACGGGTTTCAAACGCCTCCATACCGCGAACCCGCACGTTGCGGCCATCAAGCTGACCGGTTTCTGCATTGATAGGCCAAAGGTTTCCGCTGTCACCCTGCTCTGCCGCATTGTTGATCTTTTCCCTGGCAAACGCACGGCCGTCGAGACGCTCCGGATTATCGAATACCTCGACGAAATACTCAAAAGCGGGAAGGGTGATGGCTTCCTCAGCCGCTTCAGCAATCAGCTGAAGTTCCGGCCCTCGTACGGTCATGGTACGGCGAGCCCAGTCGTTTTCACCCCGAAGATCAAGCCGGCCGTTATCCGGATGCTTGAACGAAAAACCATTTCCCAAAAACTGCTGCACGCCCGTAGTCTGCGCTTCACCGGGATGCTCGGCCGCACAGGATGAAAGCATGAACAGAGCAAAAAAGAGTAACCCAATAGCTAATATGGAGCGAATCATAGTGGTCATTTAAATATGTTTAAACAAGTATCTGGTCTGTCAAACCCCAAAACGGTCGAAAGGGTTCTGCACCGGGAACTTGAATTTGCCCACAGGTAGATATCGCCCGTTTGGGCTGGTTCGCTTCGCTTAGTTTGGCACAAACATAAATGTACTAAATCTGTGGAATTTTGAGATTGTATCCAACAAATCCGGCCTAGGAAAAAACAGCAAGGGCCGCTGCGCTCCCAGTTTTAAACGATGAATCACTGTTGTCCGGGGAAAGACAATTCAAGCTTCCATTAAACTTTCAAAGACCCTGCCTGCCGGCAGACAGGGTCTTCGCAGATGAAGCAGGGTTTGATTTTGTTTTCACCATAAAAAAATGCTTCCAAATTCAATTAAGTCCAATTTCATGAGGATAATTCAACCTCCCCGGACAACAGTGATTTTGAATTTTGAATTTTTGTCGATCCCTGAATATGGTAATGAGCTTATTTCGCCTTCCATGCAGGACAAGCCAGCATGACTACTATTGTGCAACGTATTCCAAATTTGGCGAGTAGCGTATCATAGTTAATCACTTAATCACAAAAATCACAATTCAGAATGCCAGTTGGAGTAGCTTGGATGTAGCTGAGGATGCCCACCTTTACTCTCCATATTAAATGTTAAGCGTTAATTGAGGAATTGATTCCGACCCCTCAATCAACCTCAACAAAAACATCGTTTATTGCTATCGACTAATGTGCAAATACTTTTTACCGCATCACCACGCCATCATTTTCATGCAGAAGACGCTGCCGCCGCTTTTGAGGAATTCTGAGGTGTCGGTTTCAAGCACGGTAAATCCTGAATCGCGCAGCTTTTGGTTCGTTACGGTAGCGCCCTGCTGAATCACAACGTGCTTGGCATCCGGACAGGTGGCGTTACAGGCGAACTGATTGAGCGCTTCATCTTTTGGTACTTCAATAACGGTATCGAACAGGCTGTGGATGAGCTCAAGGCCTTTTTTCTCGAAGGCGTCGGGATAGATGAGCACGGTGCTGTCGTCCAGAATACAGAAACAGGTGTCGAGATGGTAGAACTCCGGATGGTTGAGCTTCAGCGCGATAACCGGAGTTTTGAACGTTTCGGAAATGAGCTCGTAGGCGTCAAGGGAGGTGCGAAATCCGTATCCGCCCCAGAGTAGTTTTTTGCCGCGGTGCCAGATGGCGTCGCCCATTCCTTCAAAGCTGGACGTCTTTTTGTAGTTAAGATGATGGGTTTGGTAGCCCTGTTCCAGATACCATTCCTCAACCAGCGGTACCTCTTTCTTGCGGTGCTCAGAATGCATGATGCTCATAATCACCTCTTTGGTGCCTTCATCGTCGCAGTAGGGAAGACTTTGGTTTGCGCAGAATACCATGTCGGGAAGTTTGGGCGCTCCTTCCAGCTCGTGCACCTCAACGCCGGTCTTTTTGAAAGCATCGCGAACCTGCTCCCACTGATTCATCGCTTTTTCTTTGTCGACGTTGCCAATATTTCCCTCCATGTGCGGGTTAATAACATAGTCGATTGAAAAGTAAGTCGGCCGAACCATAAACAGCTTTCCGGGCGTTGGCATAGATGCAAGCTCGCTGCGGCTGAAGTCGAGATTGCTTTTAGAAGTGATTACTTTAGACATTTCGTTAAATTGATGAGAAGAGTAGAAATTTGAGTCGAATCAAATAGAAGAAGGCTTTGCAAAACCCCCAGGCCTGTGTGATTTAAAAGAGATTGCGTTATT
>JAIUMA010000127.1 GCA_022565795.1 Balneolia bacterium | reverse complement strand
AAATTAGCCCCGGGTGGATTGTATGTAGCGAAGCGATTACAATCTACCCGGGGTAGAAAAGTCATATAACAAACGGCCCGAATCACTAAGCTAATCGGGTAGCAGAAGTTCCAGAGGGCCAACAATCAGATATAATCCCAAGAATACGCTGATAATCTGGCACAAGAGTCATTCGTGCGGCTTCGGAGCACGCTGAAATCCGACCCTCGAACCCTTTAAAGCTTTCTGCAATTACGGTGCTCGGGTCTAATTTGCGGCACTTCTTACCCAGGGTTCTTTACCGTGGCTATCGCTTGGTTCAGTCACCCGGGGCTACGCATATTGGACCCCATTCAGCTCTTTGAAAGATATATGGAAGCTTGAATTGTCTTTCCCCGGACAACAGTGCTACCGAATCATTAATTAATAATAATTTTTACAACTTGGGACATTATATTGTTCGCTCCTTAATCTAATTAACAAACCGCTGCCCCCACGGCGGCAAACTATTAACTAATTGTTTATGTATAAAAAACCTCACGAGCTGAAAACAGTCCTGTTTTCGGCCCTGACCACGCTCCTTTTGGGCCTGTGGTTGATTCCAGGGACTGCATTTGCCCAGTCTCCAGATGAGATCGAATGGTATGAAGGATACATCAAAATAAAACTCACGGAAGAAGCAAAGGCAGCATTGCCCCTCGGCCGTATGTTGGACAACCCTCAGTCTACGGGCATCAGCTCGGTCGACATGCTCAGCCAGCAGTTCAATGTTGTAAGCCTTGAGCCTGTTTTTCGAACCGATCCCCGTTTTGCTGAAAGGCATGCAGCCTACGGCCTCGACAGGTGGTACCGTCTGCAGTTCGACTCTTCAGAAAATGAATCACTTGTTGTGAACGCATTTCGCGCGCAGCCTGAAATAGAATCAGCTGAGCGTGTTTACAGGCGCCACCTAATCGGCAACATTCTCCCAACCGATGAAATCATGGAAATCCTGAATTTCAATGATCCGAGACTTGGTGAGCAGTGGCACTATAACAATACCGGTCAAACCGGCGGAACCCCAGGCTCCGACATCAGCCTGTTTCAGGCATGGGGTGAAGAAACAGGTAGCTCGGATGTCATCATTAAGGTGATGGACTCCGGTATCGACCTCAACCATCCTGATCTCCAGGGCACCTTCTGGGAAAACCCGGTTCCCGGCTCCGAAAACGGCTATGATGGCGATATCCACGGCTGGAATTTTGTTAACAACAGCTCCAATATTCAGGATCAGAATGGTCACGGAACACACGTTTCCGGAACTATTGCAGCACGAAATAACAACGGGGTTGGCGTTGCAGGTATAGCTGGTGGCGATGAGAACGGACCGGGTGTTCAGATTATGACAGCCCGCGTTTTCTCCGGTGTAAATGATACGCCCGGCGGATTTCCAGAAGGCTTCGTCTATGGTGCCGACAACGGTGCAGCTATCTCCAACAACAGCTGGGGCGGCGGTGGTTTTTCACAGGCGCTCAACGATGCTATCACCTACTTCATCGATAATGCTGGTTTCGACGAAAACGGTAATCCGTGGGGACCAGTTCAGGGTGGTTTGGTATTTTTTGCAGCTGGTAATAACGGCTCATCCAACCCAAGCCAGCCAATCGCATCCAATCCGGATGTAATTGCAGTAGCATCTACCAACCATATGGATCAGAAAGCATGGTACTCACAATACGGCGACTGGATTGACATCTCGGCTCCGGGAGGCGAAACGGCTTTCACCAATGACCCTGAGGGTGTATTGAGCACCGTTGTAGGTGGCTATCAGTTCTACCAGGGTACATCAATGGCTTCACCACATGCTACTGGTGTTGCGGCACTCATAGCCTCAAAATATCCTGGCATTACGGGTGATGAAATCTACCAGCGCATGCTCTTTACCGTAGATGACATCGAGTCTTCACTGGGGCAATTTCAGGGACAGATGGGCGCAGGGCGTATCAACGCTTTCCGTGCACTTGAAGATGATGACGGCGTGCCACCGGCAACTATCACAGACCTTTCAACTGTGGGGACTCCCACCGAGAACACCATCACCCTAACCTGGACAGCTCCGGGCAGCAGCGGTGATGAAGGTCAGGCGTTTAGCTACGATTTCCGCTATTCAACTTCACCTATCAACGATGCCAACTTCGACGATGCAACGCCTTTCGAAGGCATCCCAAACCCAGCCCCGGCTGGTGATACACAAACTGTAGCTGTAGATAACCTGGATCCACTCACGACCTATTACTTTGCGATGAAGACGCGCGATCTTTACGCGAACTTCAGTGATTTGTCTAACGTAGTAACCGCCACAACCGACGGCTCACCGGGCATAGCAGTATCAGCAACGCAACTATTCTCAGAAATCGCGCTTGGACTAACAGAAGATAAACCGCTCACCATTACCAATACCGGTGAGGGCGTTCTGAGCTATATCTTCCCTTCTTATGTAACCGAAGGAGTGCTGAACAGCAGCAACGCAGCTTCTCTTCTCTCACGAGCTGAGTATACAGCAACACAGCGAGATGAGGCTGAGCTTACACAACGCAGCATCATAACCCGTTTTGAAAACGGCGAACTCAGAAATCCGACTTCATGGGAACGTGCTGTTGTACGCGCTTACCAGGAACGCTTGGATACTCAGGTTAGCAACCCGGTTGTAAACAGCTCCGGAGTGGTGATTGAGTTCGATGGTCTTACTGCTTCAGGCAGCGAGTTCTTCGACGTAACCGGCGACGGTTACACGGGTGAACTCACCGCAGTAAACGCAGACTTTATTATCGACGCTGCGGGCGGAGGCACATGGGCAAGTGATTTTGCGCTCATCTTCACCACAGAAGACCAGGTTACCTCTTCGTCTGTTGTGCTTCAGGTTGGCGGATTCTCCACCTATGGTCCAAGCGGCACCCGTATCCCATGGGGTACAGGCGACAGCGGAACGCCCGGAACAGCTGTAAATACATCCATCGATATTCCAACCCCGCTTAACGTGGAAGACCTTTACGTATGGATTGGCCACGGATGGACATCCGGCCCGAGCAGTACCTGGAGCGGAACCATCGAAATGGTTGGTGTAAACGACTCTCCGACGTTCATTTCTGCCATCACTCCTGCAGCCGGTGAGATTCCTGTTGGCGGTGAAGTTGAAGTACTCGTTACATTCGATGCTACAGGAATTGTTGCTGGTGTATACGAGGGTCAGACAGCCCTTCGAAGCAACGACCTGAGCAACCCGTCGATTCCTATCGAGTTTTTCCTTCAGACCGAAGGTGGTGAAGTTGATCTGGTAGCATCTGCTGAAGAGCTGGATTTTGGCAACGTGTTCCGTAACGATACGGCCACGCTCTCTTTCAGCCTTCTGAATGATGGTACTGCCATTGCACAGGTAGAGGAAATCACTGTTTCCGATGATGCATTCAGCATAAGCAATTCAGGTAACTTCAACTTGTCGCCTGGCCAATCCCAGATAATTGAAGTAGAATTTACCCCGGATGAGTCCGCCGGCTATAACGAGACAATTACCATCGTTAGCAATAATCCTGACGGTGATATTGTGATTGCGCTCACCGGAAATGGTGTGGAAACTCCTGAAATCGCATTCAATCCGGAATCCCTGGAAGCAACCCTTGAGAGTGGTGAAACTGAAACCGTAGAATTCCAGATTCTCAATGAAGGCGACGGACCGCTTGAGTTTGCGTTTGCAGATTTCGTTATGAGTCGCATTCTGGCAGGCGATCCGGATTTTGCCGGGTACCAGTCCCTGTTCACCAGAAATGCCCTGGTAGAACAAACCGAAGAGATGACAGCTCAAAACAGAGAGCGTAACATCATTAACCGCTACCTCGAAGGCCGTGAATATCTGCTCGAGCCCGGCGATAAAATGATTATCGACCGCTATCTCGCAGAGCTGGAATCTTCAGACATTAATCGTTCAGCCGGCATCCAAAGCAGCGACTCATTCACCATAGAATTCGAGGCGTTTACTGCATCGGGTGGCGAGTTTATGCTTGTTGCAGAAGACCTGAGCGGTGAGCTTACTTCGGTAATTGCCGACTTCGTGATAGATGCAGCATCTGGCGGCACATGGGCGAACGACTTCGGAATACTCTTCACGGACAGTGAGGATATTTCTACGGAAACAGTAGTGCTTCAGGTCGGTGGTCTAACCGAATATGGACCGTCCGGAACCAGATTACCATGGGGAACAGGTGGTAGTGGAACTCCCGGAACTCCGGTTAACACAACTATCGATATACCTACTCCTCTCGATGTGAGTGGACTTTACATTCATATTGGCCACGCCTGGACACCGGGCAGCACAAGTACATGGAGCGGTTCGGTTGAGCTGGTTGGCGTATCCGACCTGCCGGCTTTCATCACCTCTGTTGAACCCGCCTCCGGTACAGTTGCAGCAGGTGAATCATTAACATTAAGCGCTGTTTTCGACGCCACAGGCTACAATGCCGGCGTCTACAGCTCAGCTTTGGTTGTAACAAGCAACGATCAGAATAATAGTCCGGCCTCACTCCCGGTTGTGATGACAGTAGAAGGCGATGCCATCATCACCGTCGACCCGACCGAGCTTGACTTCGGCACCGTGGTTGTTGGCGAGCAGG
>JAIUMA010000126.1 GCA_022565795.1 Balneolia bacterium | reverse complement strand
TCTGACGATCCATGTAGTTACGCGGCAGAATACCTTCTTCCAGACGCTGATCGTAAGAAGTGTAGTAGCGGATAAACTCCGAACCACCCTGTGCATTAATGCTGTATTGCTCAAGCAGACCTTCGCGGAAAACGTTGTTGATCGACTGCTCAGACAAGAACTGTGAGGTCTGGCTTTGACGTGCAAAGTCGCTGACACCACGTGTTGTACGAACGTTTACACTTAGACCACCCTGATCGCCAAGTGCGGCACCCCTTTTGGTAGTAATTAGTACTACACCGTTGGAACCGCTGGTTCCGTAAAGAGCTGCAGCTGCAGGTCCTTTAAGAATATCGATGGACTCAACTTCTTCCATGTTCAGGTCGGCAAGCGTACCGGTTCCCTGACCACCACGGCCCGGACCCGCAATCTGAGAGTTGTCGATACGGATACCGTCAACGAAGATCAAAGGTTGACCCTGTCCTCCAAGTCCGCCACCTGCACGCACGTTGAAACGAACGCCGGCACCTACGGTACCACCGGATGGCTGTACACCAACACCGGCAACACGACCACCGATAAGCTGAGACAGATCCTGGAATGATGTGTTTTCGGAAAACTGAGTAGCATCTACACGCGATACCGCAACCTGCGATATTTCACGCGAAGTACGCCCGGTTATACCCGTTACAACCACTTCCTCACGGCCGGTAGCATCGGCACGGAGTTCGGCGTTAAAGGTATTTTCACCTTCTGCAATTTGAATTTCAATAATCTGAGAGCGGTAGCCCACATAGGAGAAACGAACGTTATACGTTCCAACCGGAATGTTGGAGATAGTATAAACACCGTTCAGGTTTGTGGGTGCCCCCCGTTCCAGTTCCGTTATAAGAATAGTCGCGCCGGGAAGCTCTTCCCCGGTTACGGCATCCGTTACGGTACCAGACAAACTTCCGACTTGTGCCCAGGCACTGCTTGCTGTAAACAGCAACAGTACAAAAACAGAAGCCGAAAAGAGAAGTATCTTTTTGTACATAAATGTGACCTCTTCGTTAGTAGTTGTTGACGTGCGTGGCAAAGTAATTTAAAATTGGGTAAATCAAAAGCAAAAAGGGTAATTTTATTTACTTGCTTTAATAATAAAAAGTCTGCATGTGGTATATTTTTCATTTTTTGGTAATCTCTGTCCCTTATTATAAGGGGCACAGTTTATTATGTTCCTTTACGCTCATCTTTAGAATCGAACAGCCCAAGCAGGTACCACAAGCCAAATTCCCAAAAAAAAAGCCGTACATCCCAATCGGGATGTACGGCTTTTAAATTGAAGCGGAATTAACCGCTCAGTCTCTGCATGTAATGGCTTTTAACAACCTTCAGCTGTCGGGTCGCCAATACATGGATTATCGTTACGCTCATCGTTAGGTATTGGAATACCTCTCCACGGGCCAACGGGTTCACCGGCAATCGAACCATCAACATCTGGTGTTCCCTGGACTTCAGCGTTCCAGATACCGAAACGAAGAAGGTCGAACATACGCGTACCCATAAGGAAAAGCTCCTTGTCGCGCTCTTCTGCGATAAGCGTTTCATCTACAGGACCGGCAACCGGACCAATATCGTGTGAAGCACGAACTTCATTAATCAGACCTTCTGCATCTCCAGGCTGACCGTGCAGAGCAGCAAGCTCAGCAAGAATCAGATGGTTTTCCTGCCAGGTGTGGAAGTCCATAGGAGATGCCTGTACCGGGTACATATCCTGCTGAAAACGAACTTCTCCACCTGAACCAGCAGTTTCTCTGATGAGAATACGGTTGGCTTCATCAGGATCTTCATCTATGTAATCTGCAAAGCGCAAATCGGCAAGTACCTGAATACGGCCGTCGCCGGCAGCAAAGAAGTACTCATTGGCAGCCTGAACGCTGTGCAGACTTTGGAAGGGTTCATCGCCAGGCTGCATACCATTTTGTGCGGCAGCATAAGACTCGTCGTAGTTACCGAGGAACAGATGCATTCTGGCACGAAGCGTATTAATGATACGAACCTGCTCAGGTGTGGCAAATGCTTCAGCAGCTTCAAGTCTTGGCAGTATTTCGTTTACCGCCATGTCTGCAGCTCTGATTACAGGACCAGCATTAAGCGGCCCGCCAAAATCATCGATGCATTCCTGCGCCGGAGTTCCAATTCCGGCGTCTTCTCCGCAGGCGAAATCTTCGAAGTAGAAGCCAATCATATAGCGGGAAAGGGCACCGTAGAAGTTACCAACAAAGCTGGCTTCATCCAGCGTTGCCTGATCCAGACCTTCCACACGTTCTACGCGCTCCAGAAGGTCATCAGCCAGAAGTCTCCATCCCATTAGGGGGTTATAGGCATTACGAACCGTGTTGTTTGTGAACACCGTGTTGTTGCCTACGCCTCTAAAGTTACTACCGATTTCGCGATACGTAGGGAAGGTTGCCTGTGGCATCACTTCGTCGAATACAAGCTGATCGGCCGTAAGGTCGGCAATCAGACCAAGCTGCGTCCACACAAAAGCGAAACGAGCCTGCACACCGGTAATCAGAAAATCTATCTGTTCCGGATCATCGAGGAGTTCATCCTCGATCACATCAATTTGAGGTTCGGTATTCTGTACCCAGTTATCGCAGGCCACAAACGTGAAGCTGGCGATAAGCAGAAGAACACCTAATTGGGTTAATTTTCTCATAAGTCAGTTGCTCCTAAATTAAAATCCAAGTGATACAGTGAAAAAGAACTGACGCGCAGGTGGCATCGTCAGGAAGTCCTGACCACGAATGAGGCTTCTTGCCCCATCAAAGTTCACTTCGGGATCCAGGCCGCTGTACTTGCTTGTTGTAAGCAGATTACGACCACCCACAGATACCGACATGTTGTTGATATAGTTACCTGCATCGGTTCTGTTGATTACATCTGTAAGGTTGTATGAAACCGTTACTTCGCGAAGTTTCAGCCAGTCGGCTGCTTCCACAAAGTTAGATGGGAAAGCTGTGCTCAGGCGAGCATATCTTTCAGCTGCATCAATGTATTCTTCTGTACCTGGTGTTAGCTGCTCAATTCCATCAACAAAAGGAGATCCAAGACCAAGCGCTTCACGCAGCTCTTCGAACTCACGGTCGTTTCTGAAGTCTACAGCAAACTCGCGGGTATTGTTGTAGATATATAGGTCAGCTGCCCAGTCTACAAGCGCATACACATTCAGATTTCTGAAAGCGCGGAAGTTCATCGAGAATGAACCCTGGTGGTTCGGGAACGGCGATCCGATTTCAGACGGGTCTTCATCTGCATCAACGCCAATGTACACGCCATCATCATCAAACAGTGCCCCATTTACGCGAGGAAGGAAAAACGCAGAACGCTCAATGTCCTCAGCAAGCACCTGAACGCTGAAACCGTCGAAAATTGGCTGAGCGCCACCCAGGTCGGTAACTTCAGAGCGCTGGTATGAATAGGAAATGTTGAAATCGAGTCCAAAGTCACGTGATTCGTAAGCATTAATACTCAGAACACTCTCAAAACCCTGCCCTTCAACTCCACCTACGTTAAACGGAATCAGGTTGGTTACACCGGTAGAAGGCGCCTGACGGAAGTCAATAATTGAATCACTGGCCCACAGTCTGTAGTAGGTCATGTCCAGACCAAAGCGGCCCAGGAAATCTGCTTCAAGACCAACTTCAAATTCACGAATACGCTCAGGCTCAATTTCAGGATTACCTACGAACGTAATCAGACCACCGGTTCCGTAAGCAGAATTGGTAGCACCCCATAGTCTGGCTGCACCATCGTTGAAGCCCGGTAGCTGACCGGTTTCACCATAAGCAACACGGAACTTGAGGAAATCAATTTCTGACGGAAGGTCAAAAATGTTATCAAACCGAACGGCCGCGCTTGCTTTAGGGTAGAAAATGCTCGGTGCATCTTCACCAATTGCGGCAGCAAAATCCTGACGACCACCAATACTTACAATGTACTGGTTGTTGAAGTTGAAGTTTTGTTCAAAGAACACACCGGCTTCTCGGTTGTTCAGGAAGCCCTCACCAGAACTGATGAATTCCTCACCGGCACCAATATTGGTAATAAGCGGTGTGGCAAATCCACGCTGACGCAGATTCGAAGTCCTGAGCGTACGATCAAACAGCTGTGCACCCACTACGGTAGAACCGGTAAGATCACTGGTGATGTCGTAGCTATAGCGTGCATTCAGATCGTAGGTGTACTGCTCGTTAGTTCTGGTAAGAATGAAACGATCGCCTGCTGTTCCTGGTCCTACCACATCAAATCCCGGAGGGATGTTCTCGTCGCGACGAAGGTTACCACCATCGTAACCTACGGAAGCGTTCAATTCAAGGTTTTGAATCGGGCGGTACTGAAGGCTTACAGAACCGAGAAAACGGGTCTGTCTGGAAATATCTTCGATAGCGTTGATAGCTTCTTCAGAAGTAAAACCGAAAGCACCATCATCGCCACCCGTTGCCAGAATAACATTACCCAGATAACCGATTACGTTGTTATCATTATCCGGAAGGGCGATTTCATTGAGCGTGTAGCCTGCGCTTACGCCAATGGTGAGATCTTCGCGCGGGAAGGCGTCGAAGTTGGCACGGAAGCTCTGACGATCCATGTAGTTACGCGGCAGAATACCTTCTTCCAGACGCTGATCGT
>JAIUMA010000125.1 GCA_022565795.1 Balneolia bacterium | reverse complement strand
CTGGTCTGTGATTGAAGGCGACGAAATGGTCGATAACGGCGAAGGCGTATTCACAATCACCTATGAAGTGTTTGGTGATGCCGGAGACGTTGCTGAGTTCAAGTACTACATACTTGCCGGCGACGACCGTGAGCTGCCTAACGATGGATGGGAAAGCGATGAAGTAGGCCAGGGCGGTACTAATAACCGTCAGGTTGAGCTGATTGGCGAAGACCAGACGCTCGATGTGGTGTTCTTTAACAACCAGATGCCTGTGAATCTTGATCCTGATGGGGATCTCCCCCGTGAGTTCGCCCTGAACCAGAACTACCCGAACCCGTTTAACCCGACCACGCAAATACAGTACGCGCTTCCTGAAGCCGTTAACGTGCGCGTCGAGGTGTATAACATTACGGGTCAGCTGGTAGCAACACTGGTAAATGGTCAGCAGGCCGCAGGCGTACACTCCGTGACCTTCGATGCAAATCGTCTGTCTTCCGGTGTATATCTGTACCGCATACAGGCAGGCAGTTTCTCCGAAACCCGCAAAATGATGCTGGTGAAGTAAGCAAGTCGAAAATGTTAAGCATTATGAAGGAGTCCGGATTCAGTTCCGGGCTCCTTTTTTATTGGCGGAAAATTTGGTGATGGCGTCGGGTTTCCCTGTTTTGGTTTTACAATGTAGGGAATCTGATTTTGGATATTTATTTTTGGAAAGGTTATTTCAGCTACCAACAGAAGCCACTGTAAATGAACATAATATTGCAGAATGAAGTATGATGTAATAACAGTCGGGTGAATTAGCCACTTACACTAAATCGATAAATATCAAACTAACTGTAATACCATGCGTCATGGGGCGATATCCCCCCACAGAACAAATACGAAACCAAATCTAAGACGACTATGAATGTTTCTAAACTATTGACAGCCGCAGGATTTATAGTTCTTTTTTTACACCTGTTCATCTTGCCCGATGACGTATTTTCTCATACGCCTGAAACACATTCAGGATTTGAAACACAATCTGCCACGCAACCCGACACCACAGGAAAACACCGCTTGGTTCAAATCGCCAGAGAGCGGGGATGGGTTAGAATTATTGTAACCTGGAAAATGGAAGGCCATCAGCGGGAAGGCCAACTGGACCAGGGCCAAAGACATGCACAGCGCGGTGATATTGAGCAGATTCAGCAGCAAAGACTGGAAGAGCTCGAAGCAAAAAAATTAAACATAAATGTATTACAAAATATGCAACTAAGCCCAAGGACTGCCATAACAGTTGATAAAGAGGCGCTCTTATATCTATTCGATTCTGTCCATGTATTAAGGATTGTTGAAAATAGCACTGGTGGAACTTTTGGTTCTTAAACGGAGAAATCACCCATGATTAATTTTAATAAAATATATTCCGCATTAATTCTGTCCTCCTGCATGCTTCTTTTGATCGTATCTGAAGGTATTGCAAATAACCCGGGCTATAATGGTATTGAATTTGCCACAGGTGAGGCTGTACAGGACAGCACCGAACGGCAGGAATTGCTTGATAAAGTACGGGAACGCGGCTCCTTACATATTTGGGTTTACTACAAAATGGAAAATTATGATCCTGAAATGGCACAATTCCAAAGGGGAGAAATAGCTCAGAAGCATAGTGAGTTCATGCATAAGATTGGGGGGCTAAATGTGCGCTCTGTCAGACAGATGGAAGCTACACCGCGAACGGCACTGTTTGCAGACGAAGAGGCTTTATTTGAAATATTCGAAATGGAAATGGTCGATAAAGTTACTGAAATGCGCAGGGGCAGAATACATTAACTGTACCGACGAACTCGCACGGTAACCTTCGATGGCCGCCTGGCCTTAAGCATTGAAATCCGGCGGTGTTCGGGTTTTCCTGTTTTGGTTTTGGGGATTTGGAAAAGGGTTTGAGCTTTTTAGTTTTCAATAAAAACTTTTCATCACCTCTTTAGTGCACCATCGAGTGTTCGGGTCCTCGTGCCTGCCTGCCAGAATTGGCAGGGTTCATCTTCTATCAGAATCAGAATGGCCCGGATTTCAGAATGCTCGGGATGGGTATTTAGGCTTCGAATTCGGATGGGGCGGCGCAAAAACATTGGATTCTTAAAATGGATCGGTGCGCCGCCCTTTTTAATTAAATGCCCCTGTCATCTCGACCGAACGAGCGAAGCGAGTGAGTGGAGAGATCTCCCTTCAATTGGCTGGGTACTGTAGGTGGCTTCGGTTCGGGAGTTGCCATAAAAGTGCAGGCCTATTCGACTTCGCCTGCCTTGTCCGGCAGGCAGGCGCAATACATGCATCCGGGCAAGCATAATGCTTACTGCATGCGGGAACTTGTCCAGTCCATCACTTTCTAAGAAAAGGTGCCTCTCAGGAGCATGAGTTTTTTAAATAAACCTGGACTTAATCCTGAACATCCATTAATCCCTCAATCTTGTCCGGCGACAGCCAAAAGTGTGATTTTTAAAGCGACGTGCCGCTCAGGAGTGGGATATTTTTGGGGTAGTAGTTTTTGAGACTATTTAACACCTTGAATCTTGCTCATCACCTCACTATATTACTGCATAGTTAATTAATGAATTTTATATCAAACGGCATGAACAAGGGACTACTTTTTATTATTGGCGGACTCATCATCGGCGGAATCGCCGGCTTTTCCTACTGGTTTTTCATCGGCTGTGATACCGGAACCTGCGCCATCACATCAAATTGGTCAACCAGTACGTTATACGGTCTTGGAATGGGCGGCCTTGGCGGGGCGATTGTAAATGATGGTTTTGCCGGGAAGAAGAAGGATGATGGAGATTCTAAGGCAGAATCATAGTCCGGAAGGTCACGGATTAGCACAGATTTTTGGGGGATAGGTGCGGAGAACCAGCCATTCAAAAATCAGATATCGTATATCATCAATCAGAAATCTTCTGACCTACCGCGCGATATACTCCAGCAGCACGTGGTAGGCATCGCTGCCGGGGAAGCGGGCGGCTATGCGGACTGGACCGGAGCGCACGGTGGCGGTTCCTGAGAATGAGTCATTGTCGCTGCCTGACAAATCGGTCCAGTTGTCATCACTGACTACAGAAACGCTTTCGGCTCCGGGCACCATCATGCTGAACTGATAATCTGAGCCGGCTTCAAGCAGGTAGCTTTTGGGCTCTATGAGCATGGATCGGTTGTTCAAAAAAGTCGAAAACGTTTCCGGAAAACCGGGATCTGCTGCCTCGCTGTTGTTTCGAATATGGTAACTGACGGCCCATTCATAGGTGTCGTTTCCTGCCTCTGATTTTTTTACAAAGATCTGAAGTTCGTACTGACCACGTACGGTAGGATTAAACTCAATTATCCCTGATGCCCCCGTATGATGAACAAGCACCTGATTTTGCTCCAATGCGGCATCATTACGCATCAACCGAGCTGATATTACGCTCGACTCCGGAACCCGGAGCTCCACTTTTCCTCGACCGGTTGTTTCAAGCTTTCCGGTAGACGGGGAATGGAGGCTTAAGCTGTGCTCAAAAAAAGCAGGCTTCACCACCGGCTTTTTTTGAAACTCCTGTTCGCTTACAGCTTCAGCAATGAGCTGCCAGGCGCTGTCTTCAGGGAAATGATGGTAAATGAGCTCACCCGGTTCCGTAAAAAAATAGTGAGGAGTAAATCTGCGCACAAACTGACCTGTATCCGATGCTATATGTCCGGCGCCCCAGGTCGGGTCTACCAGCTTCCAGTTTCCGTCGATTCGAACGGCGTTCCACGCATGATTGACCTCCAATGGTGCTTCACGATCAACGCCGTAGCCGCGGGAGTGCCCGGTAATGATTTCAGCTTCAAGGCCCGACTCTTCGGCCAGTGCTTTGAAAAGAGCTGCATATCCTCCACAAAGCGCAGTGCGGTTTCGAAGGACGTCTTCAGGATCCTCATTAGAAGAGGTCCCGGCGCGGAAAGCGCGGGTATCATAAGAAATATGATGAGCTATCCAGCTGAAAACAGATCGTGCGCGAAGGGCATCATCCTCAAACGGTTCGGACAGAAACGCGGAAAGCTCACTCACGCTGCGGCTTACATCAGCCGGTGCATTTAGGGCATGATGGTCAGCCTCTTCAAAATTTTGAGCAAACAGGGATGCAGGAGCAGGGTGAAAAGTAAATAACAGCGCTGCGCTAAAAAAGAGCAGGATAGGTGATAGCTTCATCGTGTTCGTTGAAGGTTCATAAACATAAAGCGTGATCGGTTCACATGCTAAACGCAGGCAGACGTCAGATTCGCATATGGGATTTCAGTGAACAGCAAACAGTGAGCAGTGAACAGTATGTCAGTGCCAACAGTGTCAACTGTGCCTATAGTGTGAGTAGTATCGGGCTAATTCAGGATTTATGGATATTCAAATAATGGTGAATGGGTGTCGATTACCAGATTTGGAAAAGCACGGCCAAGCGGGAATCCAAAGTGCCCTTCAGAGTATGACAAATATAATAGCGAGTGGTTTTCAACCACTCCTGATGAAAGATGTTCAAAACTTCTAATAACTTAAAGGGTAACCGCTGGTTGAGCGTAGTCGAAACCAGCATGGCCGGCGTTGCACCTTTCACCGCCCATGAATGAATTCACGGGCTAAAACAGCGAAACGTGCCTGCCTGCACGTTGGCGTCTGGCTATGGCTTTTGGAAGCGAATATTCTGAGACTGTACAGAAAAGTATGTCAAAAATCACATATCACTGTTGTTCGGGGAACATTTTAACAAAGTGTATTTGTATCGCTTAATTTGGCGCAGACATAAATGTACTGAGTTTCAGGAGTGTTGAATTTGTATCCAATAAATCCGGCCTAGGAAAAAAATAGCGTTAAGAAGCGCTGCGGAGTGGAGCGTTAAAA
>JAIUMA010000124.1 GCA_022565795.1 Balneolia bacterium | reverse complement strand
GGCAGGGCTGCCGGTACTACCGACCGCCAGCCGAGGGTACTCATGCGCATCACGTGGGCCATAATGGCTCTGAGTTCATCGGATTTGAGTTCCACCGAATGTTCTTTGCCGGGTTCAAACTTCCATATCCGCATGCGGTTAGCGAACGGGTAGTATCTCTTCATCACCCCGCTTTTTTCAGCCATCGTATCATCCTTCATTTCGCGGTTTATATGAAGCAGCCAGCTTTCATCGCCAAGCCGTACCGCAAGGCCAGCAGGCGGAAGGACCTCCTCATTCGAACAATCCCAAACGACGGCGTTCTGCCTCCCTCCTGCGTTTGTCTGTATCACGTACACCGGCAGACCGATTTTCGTGCAGCCCATGGCACGATAAAGCTCATTCATATCCTTCCGCCCCATTTGCTTATGCACGTGCAGAATAATCCGGCCTGAGTCCCGGAACTCGTCCGCCTGCCGGGCTGTATGCAGCGCATCACTTATGGCCGAACCCAACAGAGCCGGATTCTCTTTGCTCAAGCTCTGCTGCGTGATTAACGGGTCGGCCTCGGTAAACATGCTCACCGATGCCACATACTTTTGTTCAAGCTCCCGGTCATAGCTTGCATTAATTCCCACGATCAGACTTGGCTTGCGAACATTCGGCTGCACAGCTCTCCATGGCACGCCTCCTATCTTGGCGCAGATTTTCGCCGCCAGGTTTGGAATAAAAAAGTTAAAACTCCTGTCAAGCAACCTTGTGACGGTAATACACTGGGAAGGAAGCTGTAAAAACCGGAATACCCCTTTCATCTCGTGGTAAAAGTGAAGCTTTTCAGGGTCTGTCTCATGTTTGGAGTATGGGTTCAGAAAAAGCACCATCACCTTTTTGCCATCTTTATGCTCCGGTTTATTTCGCTTTAGCTCGGCGTATACCTGATTTTTTGCCGTTTTAAAGTTTGAATAGGTGACGGGTTTGCCCAACTGACTAAAGCGTACCCGTTGTATACGGCTAAGCTCATTCAGGAATATCGTGATTTTCGGGAGCAGCTGCATCTGATCGTCCGGCATCACCAGCAGCACCTGCACATTCGTGGCATCAATGGGTTTCCAGGGGCCGTAGTTTTTAAAATCGTTTGCGTAGGTCTTCAGGCCCAAAGAGGTATGCCCATCACCAAACTCTGCGCTAAGCCATCTCTGATCCAGCTGAAGGGTATTAAATTTGATTACTCTTTCCCAGGCATAGCCATTGCGCGGGCGGTAAAGATACGGCATCGCATCCCTGAATGATTTTGATTTCATGATATTCGCAACAAACCAGTCAAGCTTTGCCTTCATGGATTTTGGTGCATTTGTAACGCGTGACGGACTAAAGGGGATTCCGAGCTGTTTCCTGAGCCTCGTATTGAGCACGGCATTCATACGTTCCGGGTCGGGCCGCTGCAGGTACTCGAGCGATTTCCTTCTGATGATGTATCCGGAACAGGACACGGAGTCTGCCAGTTCACCACCCTCAAGCTCATACAAGGGCGCCTGACTCAGATGTTTGATGCCGTTCCACGCGATATGAAGGCTGATTTTTTCCGTTACGGGCTCAATGGTACACCAAAACGTAAATCCGCACCAGGTGCCAAAGCCGGGCACATTTTTTTCGATATCGGTAAAGGGAAACATAGAGGCCGGAAACCAGACGTCCAGCCTGTTCACAAAATTGTATCCAAACAGCATGTCGGGCATGCCCTGGAAATAGGCCTTCAGCAGATGGAGCTGAAGCTTGCTCCAGCTCTTTGGTGCGCATTTGGGGGAAAACGTTGCCAGAACAGGAAATTCGGAAGTCGCATCTTCACCCGAGAAATCGGTGTACACATAGCGCGTATCCGCGGGAATGCCTTTTACCCGCAGCTCGCTTACCGGCAGCCTGTACAGCGAAGGATTATTTTCAAGCCTGCACCTGATGGTGATGGTCTTCTCCGGTTTGTTAACCCTGATGCTGTTCATCCGAAGGTTACCAACCGGTGTAGCTAAATCATGAAGCTCTTCCTCAGACAGAGTCCCGGTTTCGGATTCTGCCCCGGGACGGCTTGCTGAAAGTGATTCAACGGGATGCAGTGTTTTAAAATCTGCATACCGCTTTTTGATGGTTCCGCTATGTTCAGGATTCTTAATAGACATCTGCTTTTGTTTTTGCAGTGATGATTTTAATGTAACATTCCTTCACCGAATGCTGCTTATGATTCAGTTCGATTACAGGGTATCCCTCATGTTTCAGAATACTTTCAAGCTTGTTTTTCCTCACAGAAAGCCCAAGCGCCCTGTTATAGTCTTTCAGGCCGTCATTAACATCTACATAATTATGTGAACATCCCGGTATACCGCAGGAATCGTCCGATTGGCCCCTGACGCGGCTGAGGTGCATCGGAAGCTCAGTCGGGGGCGTCGTTTCCAGCAGCAGCATGAACAGCTCTTCAGGTGCATAGCACAGCGGCATAGCCGATGATGGTGCGTCCGGGTCTTGTGCATCAGCTGCCTGTACGAACCGGCTCATCTCAAACGCAGCGCTCAATACAGAAATCAGATACTGGCGAAGCTGAGCAAGAACAAAACACTCTGCTGCCTGCTCTTTCTCCAGACGCTCAAGCGCCGTGAGCGCCTCATCGCTGAAGAGTTCATCCCATGCTCGGGTAAACGGCCACTCAGCCAGGAGTTCAGTATGGGTAAATTTCAATGCCGTGCATAAAGACTCATAATAGGTTGTGGCAGCAAAGAGAAAACGGGGCGCAAAGCGGTTCTCAAGAAGTTTTGTCCATCCGTAAACAGCTTCGGCAGCCCCTTGCCTGAGCAACATATTCCAGCCCGTTGTTTCGATATTCCAGGGTTTCAGAAGGCGTGGCCGTATAAACACGGGCGTGAACAAGACATCGAGCCCAAGCTCATGTTCAAGGGGCGGATCGGGGCTCCAGCCTGTATCGCGGAACAGCAGAGGCAGATCGTACGATTCGGGCTGATATCCCGGCATCAGTGCCGTCAAGAGCTCATTATCCGTCATTCGCTTTTCGGAAGCCGCCTCCTTCAGCAGATAACGATTCCGGCTGCTTATACGCAGTGGATGAAGATCACCGTGTACTATCTCCTGAATTATTTGAATCTGCTCCATATTCCAATATTGAAGTCATTCACTACAAAGCCCAAAAAAGCAAACGGCTCTGAGACGCGCCTCATGCAGCAGGCTTTCTGCTTATTATGATACACCTGCAAAATAATAAGTATGATATCACGAAACAAAGAAAATGCCCGGAAAATCTATGTTTCTTGTTTACAGTATCAACTGGCAACTTGTAATATTCGGGCATACAGAGCGTCCCACCTACCCAAAAACTGTTGTAATATATTTATGACCATACCAAACCTTACTCAAATTGATTTTTTATTTGTGCTTGACAACATTAACACACACAATACAAATATAATTAATACAGTGAATCCGTTTTCTTCTCATCACCTTATTGGAATGATGAGGTAAATCGCAGATATAAATCAGCCCCCTAATGATTATAACGGTATTTTTCTATAATAACCGACCCGCCATTTGATAAGGTTACCCGGTCCGTAAAGGATATGTTTTAAGGACTTTTTTCTGTCAGAGCACCAGGAATGTATCTCATAATTTGTTACTTCTGAAGCTGTTATATAACAACAATCATTGATGACAGTTGAATGTAATTCTCATGAATTACAGATTTTCTTTAGCGCGTTTAGTTCTTGCAATATTTAAAAGACATTCAGTTTAATCACCAAAGTCTGCTGAGTAGTTAATGTGTCAACTGAAGTTTTTCTCAGTAATCTCTTCAGTTTTCTCGTGAGTATTCTTTTGAGTTATCTCCTGAATCTTCTCTTTTATTCCTCTCTTCAATCTTCTTTTGAGTTTTCTCGTGAGTTTTCTCTTGAGTCATCTTTAATATCTTTGAATGAGTCCTTCAATTTATGTTAACTCTATCCCGAACAACTACTCATTATGTTTTTTTGGTTTTATTTGTTCTTTGTCCCAAACTAATCCAGCCATCAGACGGAGTATTATCTTTGAAATTAAAATCTGCGCTAAAATCTTCGCTTAACTCTACGAGAATCTGTGTCCTTTTAATATTGCACTGGTCACTAATTTAATAATTACCCCCAGGCACATCATACAGCAAAACTGTATATTGTGTTAATAAAAAAAGCATCGGCTGCATGCTCACACACGCAACCGATGCTGATTAGATTAAGGTTAAGGTTTAAGGTTACTGCCTGGTATGAAGGCTTCTGACTGTGCCCGCTACATGGTAGTAACACACAGCGGGCCTGTGGTCAGAGCGCCGTAACGGTGCCCAGATAGCTCGAATTGGACGAAATCTTTCGTCCGTCATCCGTAAAGGCCAGCCATACGTGTAGCTCCTGTCCCGCAAAGCTTTCGGGGAGGCCGAGTGTTGCAGCACTGTCCTCCCTGCTTTGCGATCCGCTGGCATACACCGCCTGACCAAGCTCCGGGCTGTAGGCGAGTATCAGAGCGCTGTCCGAAGGCCGTGCGTTTGCAGAACCGCTGTTGTCAGCCCAGCTGATGCTCAGCTCACCGGCAGCGTCTGCTTCGGCATTACCGTTCAGCACACCCTCCAGACTGCCCATAGCCACACGCACGCTGGTGTAGTCCATAAACAGTGAGGGGTACTCACCATCCGTTGCGTACTTCAGGTTATAGGACAGGGCAGCGTTATTGCTGTCGTAGTCCGCACCTGAAGGTACTTCAAAGCCGGCTGAGACAACCGGCCTCACCGATTTGAGAAAGGCAGACACCAGGCGAAACTTCTCCCGTTGTGCCAGCTGTTTCGGTGTGCGCGCGTCACGAACGTTTTCGGGCACAGCCCGCATCACGTTCTTTCCACGCCATT
>JAIUMA010000123.1 GCA_022565795.1 Balneolia bacterium | reverse complement strand
TTTTTGAATGTAGGTTCATTTTGAACTAAAATAACGCAATCTCTTTTAAATCACATAGGCCTGGGGGTTTTGCAAAGCCTTCTTTTATTTAGATCACCTCATCTCTGAATACAGAATTACTGAAACCTAATACCCAACCCCCATGCCCCAATCACCCACTCCCCTCCTATTCGTACTAATCACCATATTCATCCTTCTTGGCAGTGGCAGCTCATCAGAAGAGGATTATGATGTAACTAAACCTGCCCTGCCCGAGGTAGCGACTCTGGATTTTGTGGAGCGATTCCGGGTGAGCGACCCGGCGGAAAATGTATCGTTCAACTTCATCCATAAGATCCACGTGTTGTCAGACGGCAATCTGGTGGTGCAGAACAGCGGAGATTACCGTTTATACGAGTTCACACAGGATGGCGAGTTTGTATCTGAAATCGGTAGTCAGGGGCGCGGACCCGGTGAGTTTCTTGAAATATGGAACAGCATGGTAAGCCCCGGCGATACGCTTCACGTTTTGGGAGACAATATGTCGCACAAGGTTTTTGCACGGTCAGCCGGGGGCGAATGGGAATTTATCCGGGAAAGAACCATTCAGTTTACCCCACAGGAAGGACTTGATCGTCAAATACCGGAGGACAAAATTCTAGCGGGCTCCGACGGGCAGACGTATGGAATTTTCCAGGGCTACGATGAGTCCATGGGCGGAACGTATAGCTACGTCTCTTCTATTTCTCATGATATAGAACAAACGGGTGACGTCAGCCGGCCGTTTCTGATTGCCGATTTAATTGTGCTTAACCAGGATGATCATGCCTTTGCGATAACTAATGTTCGCTTTTTTAACGCATTCTTCAGCTACCTGCCCGATTCGGACGAGGTGATTCTGGTGAAAAACAATTCCAACGAAATTCTTTTTGTTGATGCATCTGGTAATGAAACCGTTCGCGGCTATCTGCCTTTCGAACAAGTGCCCCTGAACATGGATGAAGTGAATGGAATGGTCAACTACTACAGGAATGAAGTGCCCGGCTCTGCAAATACGCTCCGTAATCAGTTCCTTGAGCACGAGCCCTACTACTGGCGGGTTCTGCAGAATGATGATCGCCTCTTTGTACACTTCGAACGTTCCGAAAAAGACAAGCCGGACTGGGTAATAACCACGCTAGACGGCGAAGTAATGGGCTCTTTTCATATTCATATGTACATACAGCATCTTGCCGTAAACGGAAACCGCCTGTTTGTCTCCACCACCGGCGACGACGGCACCGTCTATTTGGCGGGCTTTGATCTGGTGGACTCGGGGAGTTGAGAAACGAGCGGGTTTGTCATGAATTTAAAATCCGGCCATAAGCTTAATTGATGGGAATAACCTGAGTCAATACATCAGTTTTTTCAAGGCCTTCATATATCCCCTGCTAACCCTCACCTTGTCGCTGTTAATCATCGTGATTTCGTAGCTGTTTGGGTATTTATTCACCTCAGCAATGCGATTGTAATTGATGATGGAAGAACGATGAACGCGCAGAAACGTGCCCGGATCCAGCTTTTGCTCCAGCTCACCAATCCCAAAATTACTTAGATATGTTTCTCCAGAAGTAATCAGCCTGGAATAATCTCCGTAGGCTTCTATTCTTATAATGTCTGAAGTAGCGACCGTAATGAGCTTATTGCGGGATTTTACCAGTATTTTTTCAGGATATGCTTTGTCTTTTGTCAGCAGCGATTCGGTTAACGGGCGTATAGCGTCGATACGGTTTCGCTTAAATGAGCGGTCGAGAGCCCGCTCAAAACGTTCTTTCGTATATGGTTTCAGCAGGTAGTCCACCGCATGTACCTCAAAGGCCTGAAGCGCAAATTCATCGTAGGCGGTGGAAAAAATAATCTGAGGAATCTCTTCCAGATGCGTTAATACCTCGAAACCCGTAAGTCCGGGCATCTGAATATCCAGAAATACCAGGTCCGGCTTATACCCATTGATCAGCCGGACGGCGTCAACGCCATTATTGGCCTCGGCAAGCACTACATAATCAGGATGCGCCTGAATGTACTCTTTTATCAGCTTTCTGCCGGCTGACTCATCATCTATAATTATCACTTTGTACATGGTATCGCAAAACTTATTTTTACGCCTCTGGGTTCGTTTTCTTCCACATGAAGCAGATTTCCATAGATCTTTTCGATACGCAGTTTGGTATTTCTAAGCCCCGTGCCGCTGTTCATGATGTCAGACATATCCATTATTCCGGCACCGTTGTCTGAAATGGAAAAATGAAGCTCATCATCACTTTTAGTCACGGATATTTCAATCTTGCCACCTTCTACAAGCGATGACAAGCCATGCTTCAGCGCATTTTCCACAAGCGGCTGCAGGATCATCGGTGGAATTCGATAGCCCATAAGTGAATCATCTACATCAATGCGGAATTCGAGCCGTTCCTCGAACCGCGCTTTCTCCAGGTGAAGGTACTTTTTCACAAAATCAATCTCATCAGCGAGCGATACAAAATCCGATTTTGACGCGCGAAGCTGATAACGGAACATATCGGAAAGATCGGCGGTCATTTTTCTGGTGCTTTCCAGTTCAGGCGGAATGGTCGCATTAATGGTGTTAAAGACATTGTACAGAAAATGGGGATTTATCTGGGCCTTGAGCGCAGCTAGTTCACTTTTCAGGGTCGCCTGACGAAGCTCGTTTTCCATCCTGAGCTGCTTCTGTGACTCGCTGAAATAGCTATAGGCGAAGAAACAGCCAAACTGGAACATCAGAAACAGATACGGTATATAGAGATCCCAGATTGTGCCTGCTCCTTGCAGCCTGCCAAGCTCATAAAAATCCACAATAGCGTATCTGAGAAAGCGAACCACGTAAACCACGCCCGGTATCATTATCACAACAGCTACTATTCGGTAGATAATATTAACGTCTCCCAACAGCCGGAATGCCGCAAACCAAATGATCAACGAACCGATAAAAAAGAACAGATACTGCATACCTGCCGCGTACCAGTAATTTTCCAGGCTGAATAAAGGAGACCAGAAATCACCCTGAGCAGAATCAAGGCTTACATACTGTATGACCGCATGGTAGAGAAAAGAAAAAAACAGATAGAAGATCACCGTGCCCAAAACTTCTTTCGTGTATTCTATGAAAAAGCGCATAAGGAATTCCGAAAAAGTGGGCTGCATGTTTAGGGTGATGCTCTCAAAGGCTGAAATTTTACTTTACAGGCGCGCCAATCAAAATGAAAGCAGTTTTAGCAAATAGCTGATAAGGTAAATTATTTTGGTGAACAGCGGTAGAAAAACAAGCTGAACTGCAATATACACCGATGAACGGCAACTGTTATTCACCTGTCTATATCACCACTCGTCGGGTTTTGATAGTAAAGTTTCTGACAGTCAGGTATGTTCACCTTGATTTCAAACTCCCTAAACAGATTCATTTCAGCATCGGAAGCGTGAATAATATGAAACAGCTCATACTCCTATTTTTGATACCACTATTTTTAACGTGCACCTTTTCTGACCAAAATAGCACCCATAACGTAGCCTACGAAAACGGGCTTTGGTTTAACGGTTCGGAATTTATTGAAGCCACCTATTTTAGCAGTGACGGCATATTTTCAGACCAGCTTCCGACGCGTATTGATACGACCTACAATCTTTCGGGAAAATATATCATCCCGCCTTTTGGTGACGCTCATACGCACGAGCTTGGAAGCAGAGAAAGTCTGGAAGAAATGCTCCCGCGTTATATGGAAGATGGCATATTTTATGTGCAGATATTAGCCAATCATGCCTCGAAAATTGCTGATTTCCGTGATGAATTTAGCAGCCAACACAACATAGATATAGCTTACGCCAATGGCGGCCTTACCAGCACCCTTGGGCACCCGTTCGTCGCCTTTGAAACAGCAGCTATAGGCCTGCACTGGTCGGCTATGTTTTCACAAAGAGGAAGAATTAAAGAAAGCCGCCTTGCTGAAAAGGATGCCTATTGGTTTCTGGATTCTCCGGATGATGTGGAAATGCAGTGGGATGAAATTATGGCATCTGACCCGGATCTGATTAAAATATTCCTGATCAACACGTTAAAGCACGGGGAGCTCTTCAATTCAGGTCAAATGGGTAACTTTGGATTAGCAGCCCATACGGCTGAGGCTGTTGTTACTAAAGCCCATGAAAGCGGACTCCGGGTAGTGGCCCATGTAGAGACTGCTGATGATTTCAGAATCGGGCTCGATATTGGAGTCAACGGATTTGGACACCTTCCTGGCTACAGCTGGAATGCGGTTATAAATCCGGAAAAATACCGCCTTAACGACGATGACCTGGCCAGAGCTGCACAGCAAAACGTATTCGTAACCCCAACGGCTGTTTTCGCACGCGTTTATGCAACGAATTTCGAAAGTGACGGAACACGTTCAATCGACGAAGAGCGTAAACAGCGGGTTAACCAATTTTTGAAGCACGAAACTCAGCGGCTGCATAATGCCGGTGTCCGGATAGCAATCGGATCGGATCAATACAGGGAGACATCCATGATGGAGCTGGATTATCTGTACGAATCACTTGAAGTATTTGATGCTTCGACCCTTCTTCACATTGGAACCTATACAACACCGGCCGCAATTTTTCCGGAACGGCGGATCGGCAAATTTCTAAACGGCTACGAAGCCAGCTTTCTAGTACTGGATAAAAATCCGCTGGAGGACTGGTCAGCACTAAGAACAATCTCAATTCGTGTAAAACATGGTAAGCCATTGTGGTAGTTTAATAAAAAAACAAGACTCAGGTTCAGTTAAGGTTTGTTTACTCGAAATAGCTCCTATCTGCAGGCGTTGTTTGTTTCTTCGGTAATTAGCTATAAAAAGCAGCTTCACTGGTTTATTCCGGACAAAAAACCTCTGGCTTGCTTCTGGTGTCCATTGGGAAATTTCAATTCC
>JAIUMA010000122.1 GCA_022565795.1 Balneolia bacterium | reverse complement strand
CGGGATGCTCTGGCTGAGCACCGTATTACGAAAACGGGAAGACGCCACTTCAACATTTCCCAGCTCAAGACCGTGCGTGGTAAGCTGTATCTGGGCGTTGCGAAGCGAAAGGTTCACGATTTCGGGGACGGTGGCCGTTGGCGTTTCCGAAGCGTTTACGGTAAGGTAAATCTTTCGGTTCGGCTTTACGATAGAGTTGCCATCAGGCGCCTGATCAAGCACGTAGTCGGGCGGGAAGCTCTCATTCGAGCGGCGGTCCATTACTTCAAACCGAAGACCGGCCCGGCTGAGCATAATCTCGGCGTCTTCGATGCTTTTCTTAGTTACATCCGGCACCGTAATACCCTGATTGTAATTGGTGTACATCGGCATAATCCAGCGGTCCATCGCAAATAGCGTTATGGCCCCGAACAACACTAGCGAAACAACACCAATGTAAAGTCGCTTATCTGTTAATAAATCTACGATTGCAGACATAATTGTTTTAAAAAATAAAGCTGGTTTGCACAGACCAGCCTGTTGAAATTCCGGTCAGAAGAACTACCCGGACGTTAACCACGCGAACGGGTCTAAAATACTAAAATTTGTAGGATACCTGCACTCCGGGATTACCACCGGGCAGCAGCGATGCCGAGGTTTCCATGCTGCGCCTGTGATTGCGGAGCTGTGAGGTAAACAGGGCATCAAAAGCTGAAACTACATGGTTGGCAATCAGCAGCATTCCCATGTTTCTGGAATAGCGAAGTATGTCGTTGAACTCTTCTTCCAGGATGGCATGATAACGCCAGCTTGCTGGCATATCGTCTATGCCTCCGTCAATAATGGTAAGATCGCGGTTCCAGTCGCGCCAGCCGGGTCCATACTGGAAATACTTGCTCGGCAGCTCGTAATACTGCTGCGAGCCATAAGCCGGAACAACGTGCGAAAACGGCCTTCCGGTTGATCGGTACAGCGTGTTAAACTCAAGCTCATTGAGCGCGGCCAAATCTATCATGGCCCAGTCAATTGCGGTATTGAAGGTCGGTCTGATAAAACCGTTGTTCATCAGCTCCTGCATTCCGGCTTCGGTAACCACATCGGCCATAGAAGCATCAACTTGTGTATAGTTAACCACAAACTGTGCATACTGCACAACGCTCCAGTGATCATCGGCATATTGATTGTACTGTCGCTGCCAGCGGTCGCCGGTGTTACGGTAGTCGATCATGAGATAAACGGCTGTAATTTCGACGCCTGCGAAGATAGCGGTCTTCCACCACTGCCGGTTTGCTGCCTGACCAAATCCGGGTAGTATAGCCGAAGAAAGGAAAGCCAGCCCCGGTGTTTCGGCAATAGTGTTCATGAAAGAACGGCTTCCGCCCCCGGTTTCTTCCGCATACATTCTGCCGAAAGAGCGTATATCCAGATTGGTAAAGTCTGTGGACGGATTGTAGGAAAAGGTGATGCGCTCCGTAGTCTCATCACCCTTTGGAAGGAAAGGACTAAGCTCTTGCTGGGAAACAGAGCCGTTAAGCCTATGACTGTTAGATTGAGCCAAATCTGTAAAGGCATGAGATGAAAACTGTGCATGAGCGTCAGCAGGGGAGATCATCAGCAGTATGATGAGGGCAGAAAAAAGCCCGGTTGTCACTTTTCCGAATGGTTCAGTCATAGTTCAGGAATATCAGAGTTGGAAGGAACGATGATTGATTCTAAGCTTAATCACAGCTCAAAATCGAACAGAATTCCAAAGTTGAACAGTATTTCACCGCCGAAACGAACAGCATCACGCTGATCGGCGCTAACAAAACCTTCGGGAACCCGAAGATCGAAACGGTCGAAGCCGTATGCACCACTAACAAAAAATTTGGTTGGAAACAGATAGAAGGAGTTAAGCGCTATACGAAGCTCAGCACCGACACCGGTTTTGATGTTGTCACCAATTTCGAGCGGTCCGCCCCAGCCGTTTCCGGCTTCGGCAAAGAAGCGCGCATAAACCTTATCGAGCGTAAACTGCCCGCTCTGCCGGTTGATGTTGGTCTTAATTGGCTGATAATAAGATAACTGTGCAAAAGCGGTTCGGTTCCCGCCGAGGGCAAAAAACGGATAGCTGCGCATACCGTCGAACCCACCGATATAGTCCAGAAAGAAATATTCGTCCGGGTCGTCGAAGTAGCTGAAGAGTCGGGTTCTGGCCTGGAATACACGATTGAATGGACCCATAAAACCGTAGCGCGCGTCGAGCTCAACCGAGTGGTTTTTGAAATTGTTGTATACCGGAATGAGCGTGCCGTCCCGGATTTCATAATTGTCCAGCAGCCTGCCGGGCTGATAGCTGTACCTCACGTGACCCCGGAAGCCGATTGGCGCTATATCGCTGTGTCTGTACGGAAGATAGGCGTCCACAATGTAGGCAGCGGTGAGTGTATTCCCGATAAAGTAGCGTGATGTCGAGCCGGGAACAAACTCATTGAATTCGTTCGAAAAGAAAGACTGTGTAGATACGCGGTAGGGCGTGTGATGAAATCCAAGCTCAACCAGACTGTAGCGGTTGATTTTACTGTAAAGGTTAATTTCAGCCTGCCAAATATCGTAGGCGATGTCGATATTGGTTGTGTCCGGCAGACAAGCTGTACAGGCAAATTCTTCGATCTCAAGACCGTTTCTCACGTTTCTGCGCAGGTTATAGAGCCCCACTTCAATAGTTGGTGACCAGTGCCGCTCGATGAATGGAAGGCCATTGTATTCGATAAGCAGGAAGAGGTCACGGTCGAGGTCTACAAGGCGGCCCGGACGGAAGAAGTCATTAACGGTTTCAGCGTCTCTGGAAGCCGGACCCACAAGCAAGCCGCCGAAAACACTGATGCGGTCAAGCATTTCGCGTGAGCTCATATAAAAACCTACTTTGGCATCGCGGAGCACATTACGGCCCAGATCGCCGAAATTGCCGGCCCGAACGAGTGATGAGTTTCTGCCAAACTCCTGAGAGTAGTTGTCGAAACGAATGGCCGGCAGAAAGCTGAACGAAACAAACTCATCGTCGTAGGAATAAAAACTGCGGTCCGATGATTGTCCGCGCGTGGCCAGGGTGAAGTCGTACGATCCGGTTCTGGCCAGTTCGTAAGTTTCAGCGCTAAAGGAGCCAATGTCTGTATCGTCGAAGGTATTCAAGGGATTGGCATCCATATTGGGACGCTGCTGCGGGCCAAAAGCCGGGCGTTCGGCCAGGCCACTGGCCTCAGCGTGCTCCGTAAGCGCGTCGATATTCGCCATGCGGATTTTATAGCCATCCCAGGTGAATTCGGAGTAGAGCATATCTCCGTCTGCGTTTATGTGTGGCATAAACGCGCCACCGATAACATCCGTAAGCTGTTCCGGCTCGTTTGAACCAGTAAGTGCGATACGGTAAATATCAAATTTGTGGTTGAAATCGGCTGCAAAATAGAGGTAGTCGCCATCCGGAGAAACAAACGGATCGCGGAAATCAACAGAGCTATCCTGAAGGATAAACTCAAATTCGCCCGGCTGCTGCGGATCAAAAACTACGAGATTACGCCCTTTTTGATCACCTTTCGCGGCGTAAATTCGGTTTCCGTCCGGACTCCATGTCGGGCGGAAAAGCTGCTGATTACGATCAAAATTGCTTATTTGGGTGATGTCGCCCGAGGCCGGATCAACCAAAACGAGGTTCAGGCTTCCGTCTCTCTGCTGTAGCGCTGCAATAGTGCTGCCGTCCGGACTCCAGGATGGCTCGCTAAGCCGTGCATCCTGCGTGAGCTTGCGGGTATCACTGGCGGCGACGTCGTAAATATATATGTCGTTGTACGTTTCACCGAAGCGATTCTGACGAATATGATTATACGCGATTTTTGCTCCGTCAGGGGAAAAGGTGTACCCGCTTCCAATACGGCTGATCAGCGGTGTGGAGTGCATGCCGCAGCTGTGCACGAAGCTTCCGGTTCCGGCAGGTGATTGCTCCGCATCGCCGGTTTCAAACAGCTGGCGCTGACGGCCTTCTTCATCCAGAACAATGAGGCTGGTTCGGGCGAAGTCGAAAAAAGTGTTGCTCAAAAAGGCGACCTCTCCATCAGGAGTAAAGCTTGGATGGATATTCAAAAAGCCAAGGTCGAAAACTTTTTCAGCCTCGTTTGGCGTAATATTGGTGGCATAATCGCGGTATTCTTCACGCAGACTCTCGATCCAGTCCTGATAAATTTCTTCACCGGGAATACCCGTAACGCGACGCATTGCCGTACGAATATCGTTGGTCCGCTGCAGACCGTGGGTAATATCAGCAATTACCTGTTCACCAAAGCGGTCGGCCAGATACTTAGTGAATGCAAACCCCTGGTTGTAGGCCAATTCCCGCTCAAAGCTCGTTTTTGATGAAAAATGCCCCATTTCAACCAGGCCAAGCTGCTTGTCTTCCAAAATCCGGGTGCGAATCATCATATCGCGGTGGGTATCCCAGTAGTCGTAGTGGAGGTCCTGGCGGGTGAACTGAGCCGTTCCTTCAGCAAACCATGCCGGAACGCTAACCGTGGAAAACGGATAGCTGATGATTCCCGACGGATAGCCGTAAAGAACGTCAGGGCGACGCACGTTTTCATAAGACAGCCACTGCACATAGCTAATGGGTCTGGTCCGGCTGCCGCTCATCGAAGCCTGTATCTGCACGATGTGCGTAAATTCGTGGGTAATTACATCGCGTAGCCAGTCGTTAGTCCCGCGAAACGGTGTATCCAGCGAAGGGAGCCAGATTTCAATCTTATTGTCGAAGAAGTAAGCGGCACCGTTGGAATAGTCTTCACGGTCAATCAGAACAATGCTTATGGGTACATCAGGCTCGTAATTGTAGAGTTCAGTTATATCCGTCCATATTTCTTCGGAGATGCGGGAGATAACCTGTGCCGGCCTGTCGTTTCCTTCCTGAAAATGAACCAGAAAATGCTCGCTGCTAATAGTGTACCAGTCGAGATGGTTGTGCGGGTAGTTCAGCCCAGCAGCGGCCCGCCTGGCTGAACTACC
>JAIUMA010000121.1 GCA_022565795.1 Balneolia bacterium | reverse complement strand
GACAAACATGCCTGAACCCAAAGTGCCCCACAGGGTACGACCGACATGGTAGCGAGATGATTCAACCATAAAGACAGCCCAAACGTGGCTTCAGCCTCCTAAACAGCCGCAAAATGCTCCGGTATCATATACCACTCCCGTAAAGCGTTACTCTCCGAAGCAATCCCCTAAACGTAGTGTCCTGATTCAAATTTCCGTTATATTGCGGAGATAAACATTCATTATCCATCATTCTTCAATAAATTACTATGAAGCGAACTGCACTATCCACAGCTGCGTTGATGCTGGCGATGTCGGTTTCAGTACCTTCAGCCGATGCCCAAAGCGCGACCACCGTCGACTATCCAAACGCTGACTCCAAGACCACCTTCAGCACAAACGCCACAGTTGCAATCAACCAGGGATCAATTTCATCAATGTCCACAGAAAACAGCGATAACCATTCTGAAAACACCAATCCGTTTTTCACACCAAGTGAACTCCCCTTCCAGACTCCTGATTTCGATGCTATAAAGTTTGAGCACTATATGCCCGCTTTCGAACGCGGCATGCAGGAGCAAATTACCGATATTGAGGCCATTGCAAACAATCCGGAAGCGCCCACTTTCGAAAATACCATGGTTGCCATGGAGCGCTCCGGCGTCATTCTCGGACGTGTGCAGCGCGTGTTTTTCAACATGACCTCTGCCCATACGAACTCTGACATTCAGGCGCTTCAGGCCGAGCTCTCCCCTATGCTTTCGGCACACAGCGACAACATTCGACTGAGCAGAAATCTGTTTGAGCGGGTCGAAACGCTCTACAATCAGATGAACGAGCTTGACCTGGACGAAGAGTCTCAGCAGCTGCTCATCCGCGAGTACCAAAACTTTGTAAGGGCAGGCGCGCGCCTAAGCGATTCAGAGCAGGAGCGCATTCGCGAAATGAACAGCCGTCTTTCATCTTTGGGTACGCAGTTTTCGGAGAACGTACTACGTACTTCTCAGGAGCGTGCTGTAATCATCGAAAATGAGGAAGAGCTGGCCGGCATGAGCGCATCAGCGATTCGCTCCGCACGCGAGGCTGCTGAAGCCCGTGGCCATGAAGGCAAATTCCTGCTGAACATCACCAATACTACGCGTCAGCCGATTACCGCAAGTCTCGAAAACCGTGAAACCCGCCGCAAGGTTTGGGAAGCATCAGCCTATCGTGGCCTCGGTCGTGATGGCCATATTGACAACTCAGCCATCATTCTTGAAATAGCCAGACTCCGCGCCGAACGTGCAGAGCTGCTTGGCTACAGCAACTTTGCCGAGTATCGTCTCGAGCAGCAAATGGCCGGACATCCCGACGCCGCTTATGAAATCTTGACCAATATGATGCCGGCTGTTCGCGCCAACACGCAGGCTGAAGCAGATATGATTCGCGAATTGATGCAGGCCGACGGCATTGATGATGAGCTCCGCGCATGGGACTGGGAGTACTACGCAGAGCGCGTACGTGCCGAGCGTTATGATGTGGATGACAATGAAATCCGCCCGTATTTTGAACTGGAGCGTGTGCTCCACGACGGCGTTTTCCATACGATGAATCTTCAGTACGGGATCACTTTTGAGGAGCGGTTCGATCTTCCGGTGTACCACGAAGACGTCCGCGTATTCAACGTCTATGATGCCAGTGGCGAGCTCTTCGGATTGTTTTACGCCGATTTTTACGCCCGCGACTCCAAGCGTGGCGGTGCCTGGATGAGCTCCTATATGGTTCAGAATCACCTGTTCAATGAAAACCCGGTGGTTGTGAACGTACTCAACATTCCGAAGCCTGCATCGGGTGAGCCTACCCTGCTTAGCCTCGGAAACGTAACCACGTTATTTCACGAAATGGGTCATGCCGTTCACGGTCTATTTTCAGATGTTTTCCATCCCTCCCTGGCCGGAACCGCAACTCCGCGTGATTTCGTAGAGTTTCCGTCAACCTTCGAGGAAGACTGGGCTATCAAGCCGAAAATTCTGGCTAACTACGCCATTCACTACGAAACCGGTGAGCCTATCCCTCATGAGTTGCTCGAGCGTTTTCTTCAGGCGCAGCAGTTTAATCAGGGCTTTGATACTTACGAGTATATCTCAGCCTCGCTGCTCGATCTTGACTGGCACACGCTCAGCTCCAATGAGATTCCCGACAACGTGGAAGCGTTTGAAGCCGCTTCTCTCGAGCGCCACGGAGCCGATTGGGAGTTCGTGCCTCCACGCTATAAAACCGGATTTTTCAACCACGTCTGGCCGGGTGGCTATGCCTCCAGCTATTACGCGTATCTTTGGAGTGAAGTACTGGCCGCTGATGCTTTTGCCTATGTGAATGAATCAGGCGGCATTGGTTCTGAGGCATCTCAGAAATACAAGCGCTACATTCTGTCCCGTGGCGGTAGCCGAGAGCCCATGGAGCTGTACAAAGACTTCCGTGGCCAGGAGCCGACCGTAGATGCGCTGCTTCGCCGACGGGGTCTGAGCAACTAATTAAAATTCATATAATGAAGGTCTCCTGATTTTGAATACCGTTCATGAAACTGTATTTCAATTTCGGGAGGCCTTTTAATTTAAATACACGACCCGAATAGTCAACTCTACTCAAAACCATCAATTAATTATGAAACAATTATTTATCACGCTTCTTTTATCAGTTGCCCTGCCCCTGTCGGCTTTTGCCTGCATTGGGTGCAGCAGCACTTCTGAAGTAAGCAGTGAAAACTCAGCAGCAAGCTACAGCAGCGCTGACCATCACAGCGATGGAAACTATCTTTCGGCTGAAAAACTCTGGGAGCTGAAACGAATCGGCGCCCCGGTCATTTCTCCTAACGGAGAATGGATTGTAGCCCCGGTAACCCGCTACACCCTCAACGACGACCGTGCGCATACCGACCTCTGGCTGTTTAAAGCCGACGGGACCGTTGAACGACCGCTAACGCGTCACGGATCAGCGGACGGTCAGCCAACCTTTAGTCCCGATGGTAGCCGTTTGGCGTTTGTTACCAGCCGTGAGGACGATGAGGCAGCTCAGGTGTACATCCTGCCGATTACCGAACCAGGAGAAGCAATTCGTCATACAGAGGTACCAACCGGAGCAGGAAGCATCAGCTGGAGAGGCGAGCATATTTACTTCACATCAAGCGTATTCCCGGGCAAAAGCTGGGAAGAGATGAAGGATCAGCTTTCCGAAGACCGTGCATCACACGTATCGGCTCTGGCATGGGATGAGCTTCCCTTCGCTTCATTCGACCGCTACCTGGACTCGCGCAGAGAATCGCATTTGTATCGCATTCACCAGAACGGCGGTGATACCGAAGAGATCAGTCTGCCGCTTGGGTTGGTAGTAAACGGCTACGATGTCTCCCCTGATGAATCGCATGTCGCCATTGTAAGCGACACCAATCAGGATGATCTGAGTCCGAAAATCGATATTTACCTCACTTCACCAGGAAGCGATGAAGCAAGAAATATAACACCGGATAACAACGGTCTCGACAGCAATCCAAGCTTCAGCCGCGACAGCAGCCGCCTTGCTTTCACCAGCAACTCAATCCCTGGCTTCTATGCAGACACCAATAACCTGATGATCTACAGCATTGAAACCGGAGAAACCCGCAATATCACCGCTGACTGGGATCGCTCTGTTGGTTCGGTGGTTTGGAATGAAAACAATACCAGTCTTTTCGGGTCGGTTTCTGATGCAGGAACGCGCCGTATCTATCAATTCCAGGTGAGCGGAACTGAGCCCGTAGCCGTAACCGGTGCAACCGATTATCCGACTCTTGATCTTGCCGCACAGACGGGAACAATCGTGGCTCAGAATCACAGCTTCCTCCACCCGCCGCAGCTCCATATCGTGAATCCGGCAGACCGTACCAGTACCCGCATTGAGACCATCAATGATGATGTGATGAATAATGTCGAGCTGGGCACGTACGAGTCGGTAACGTATGAAGGCTACGGTGGTCAGGAAATCCAGATGTGGGTGCACTATCCTCCCGGATTCGATGAAAGCAAGGAATATCCGCTCATGCTTCTGATTCACGGCGGTCCGCACAGTGCTATCACCGATGGGTTCCACTTCCGCTGGAACGCTCAGACGTTTGCCTCTTGGGGATACGTAACCGCATGGCACAACTTCCACGGCTCGGATGGCTTTGGTCAGGACTTCACAGATTCCATCAATCCGGACTGGATTACGCGTCCTTATTACGACACCATTGCGGCAACTGAGTGGTTCAAGGAAAAAAGCTGGATCGATAATGACCGCATTGTGGGCGCCGGCGCGAGCTACGGCGGGTATCTATCCTCCATTCTTTTGGGCAAGGAGCATCCGTTCAACACCCTCGTAATTCATGCTCCTGTGTATAATATGTATTCCCAAATGGCGGCTGACTTTGCCGTTCACAGCCAGCGCTTCGGCAACTACTGGGAAGATGAAGGCAGCTTCTTCGACGGAAAAACAATCTACGAGCAGATTTCTCCGCATTACTATGCAGAGAACTTCCATACGCCGGCCCTGCTAATCCACGGATTACGTGATCTGCGCGTGCCTTATGGTCAGTCTTTTGAGCTTTTCCGTACGCTTCAAAGCAAAGGAATCGATTCACGAATGGTTTATTACCCAGATGAAAACCACTGGATCCTCAAGCCAAACAACTCCATTAACTGGTATGGAGAAGTTCAGCGCTGGATTGAGAAATATGCAGAACCGGGCGCCCGCTAACTTTTTTTACGCTTTAGTTCAAGAGGCCATCATTCTTTGCAGGGTGATGGCCTTTTTTGCTGAAAGGCAGAATGAAGAACTTGTCCGGGCTGCGAATTAAATTCAGACACCTGCACATCCTTCCCCGCCCATGAACCGAGGCTGTAAGCCAGAGGACATCCGGGTCGAATTCGGGCTTTGGAGGTAGTTTACCCGCTGTTAAGGAAAACCAGAATGAATAGAATTTGATGAATGATTATGACAAATATGCCTGAATCCAAAGTGCCCCGCAGGGTACGACCGACATGGTAGCGAGGGGTTTCAACCCCTCG
>JAIUMA010000120.1 GCA_022565795.1 Balneolia bacterium | reverse complement strand
GTTGGCTGAAGCCAACGGCAATGGATAAAGTGACAAGCGCAGTTCGGGCTAAAAGGTGAAAACTGAAATATTGTTAAGCTGCTCAACTGGGTGTATGGATAGCAAAACGAGTTATTAAAATCGAGCGGGAGGTCAGTTATTAGATTCCAACTTCTGCCTATCCATTGCCGTCTGATTCATCAGACGGTAAGCCAGTCACAAAAAATATGGCTTCAGCCACATGGAGATGGTGGATTTTTTTTATTTGCTGGCTTTCTTCCACTTTAGTGGTTTATTGTTGTAGCAGATATCCCTTTAGGGTTAAAAACCCATTCTTTGGCTTTTTATACCGTTGGCTGAAGCCAACGGTAATGGATACCAGTTTTTTTTGTGACGAATATTATGGCAATGTATTTGCCCCATACTAATGAAAAAGCCACCTGTGTTGACAGGTGGCTTTTTTATTTTGTGAGCCGCTCAGGAGCCAAATTGAACATCGGTGCCCAACCCTGCAGGGGTTGGACGTGGGTTGATGTTGATGAATTGGCTGCGGGAGTGGGAACCCCTGAAGGGTTTTAACAACCAATCAGGGGTTTTAGGATCAGGACTCTTACGATTACAACGAAACCGTAATGAGCTGCTCGACGCCGTCGATGGCGCTGATACGCTCGTTTACGGAGGCGTCGGCAGGGCGGTCGGTTACGAGCGCTGTGATAGCTTTCTGGCTTTCTTTGTCTCGGCCAAGGCTCAGAGAGGCAATATTGATGTCTTCCGAAGCCAGCAGCGAACTTACAGAAGCTAGCATACCGGGTTTGTCCACGTTTCTGTAAAGTATGATATTCCCCTGGAGCTGAAGCTCAATACGGAGATCTTCAATCTTCACGATTCTGAAGTCATCCTCGCCAAACGGAGCGCCTGACAGTGACTTGAAGCTCTCGCTGCCGTCCATATGGACGGTAATAAGCTCTGAGAAAGTTTTGGTTGCGCTGCCTTTAGTTTCCTTGATGTGAATTCCTTTGCTGTCAGCCAGAAAGCGGGCGTTGATAAAGTTCACCGGTGCTTCGTCAATCTGGTGGAGGTAGCCCGCGAGGAAAGCATCCGTGAGGACTTCCGCGTGCTGACCGCACTTGCCGGAATACTCAATAGTAAGCTCCTTTACATCGTAGCCGGCAGTCTGAATCGCAAAACGGCCCAGCTTTTCAGCCAGCTTTAGGTAGGGCTGAAGCTCAGCATTGGTAGAAAGCGCAATGGACTTACCGTTGATGCTGCCTTTGAAATCTTTTAGCTCAAGCGCGTCAGCAATCTGATGCGCAATTTGTACGGCCACTTTTTCCTGAGCTTCCTCGGTTGAGGCGCCAAGGTGAGGCGTGCATACCACGTGTGGATGCTCCAGCAGCTCGCGCAGATTCTCCTCCGGCGGCTCCTTGCTGTACACGTCTAGCGCGAGCTCGGCAATGGTGCCGTCGTTGAGAAGGTCAAGCATGTCGGCTTCCTCGAAGATGCCGCCGCGCGCGCAGTTCACCAGACGAACGCCTTTACGCAGCTTATGCGCATTGGCTTTAGAAATCAGCCCTTTTGTTTTTTCAGTCAGGGGAGTGTGAACGGTGATGATATCCGAGCCTGATAGAAGCTCATCCATATCAACCAGGGTGATGCCCAGTTCGCTTGCACGTTCTTTGGTCATGTAGGGATCGAATCCGATTACCTTCATGCCGAACGCAAGCATGCGTGTGGCAACGGCAGAGCCGATTTTGCCCAGACCAACAACGCCAAGCGTTTTGCCATGGACTTCCGTACCGAGATACTTCTTACGGTCCCAGCGGCCGGCTTTCAGAGATTCAACCGCGTTTGGGATGTTCCGCACGAGCGAGAAAATGAGACCACAGGCGTGCTCAGCGGTTGAGATAGTGTTTCCGTCAGGAGTGTTCATCACCAAAACGCCGCGCTTGGTAGCAGCGGTGATGTCGATGTTGTCGACGCCTACTCCGGCGCGGCCGATTACCTTCAGATTTGGAGCGGCTTTCAGCAGGGCTTCATCAACCTGCGTGGCGCTGCGCACAACCAGACCGTGCGCATCTTTAAGTTCTTCGTATAGTTCTTCCTGACTTAACTTTGGCTTAATGACGCCATCAATATTCCTGTCTCTCAGAATCTCTGCCGATACGGGATCGACGTTGTCCATCAGCAGGACTTTGTATGTACTCATAGCAATAGATATGGATTCGGGTTAGCTTTAAAATAAAAATCATGCCGTTTTTCCGGCTGGCTGATCTCTCAAAATCAGCGGTTTATCTGCACAGTTAAAATAATAGTTACTGCGGTTATAAAAAGGACTGAATAAGATTTTCGAGCTCGCTGATGTCACCGCCGGGCCCGGCCGAGGTAACTATAATGGGCACTTCAACATTCATTGCTTTATGCTCGTTTCTTAACTCTTGTTTGGCCTCGGCTATGCGCTTTTTGTTGACCTTGTCGCTCTTGTTGAGCACGCAGGCAAACGGCATTTCATTCGAGGCCAGCCAGAACATGAAGTCGAGATCCGACTCCTGAGGCTTATGACGAATATCAACCAGAATTATGACCAGCCTGATATCTTCACGCTTCTCGAAATATTCCCCCAGAGCGTGCTTCCAGCGCTCCTGCTCCTTCTTGGAGACCTTGGCATAGCCATAGCCCGGAAGATCGACCAGGTACCAGGACTCATTCATCAGAAAGTAGTTCATCTCTCTGGTTTTGCCGGGCATGTTACTTGTTTTCGCAAGCTTCTTACGATTGGTGATCGCGTTTACGATGGATGATTTTCCAACGTTCGAGCGACCCGCAAGACAAAACTCAGGCTTATCGTTTTCCGGACAGAATTTGATGCTCGGAGCCGAAAGCATGAACCGGGCGGTCTTGATAAACGGGCTGTTTGGATTGCTTAAGCTAGCGTCTGAGCTTGTACTTGAATCGACTGACATCAGGAGAGTTCGTAGGAATCTTTGGATTTCTGGGCTTCAACCGGCACGGGATATTTTCCTGTGAAGCAGGCACTGCAGTAGTTTTGCCCCTCAGGATTGGCCTCTTTAACGGCTTCGATTAATCCCCCGGCGGATAGGTAATGCAGGCTGTCTACGCCCAGTGCTTTGGCGATTTCATCGACATTGCGGTTGTAACGGTTGGCAATCAGCTCTTTGGGGTCGGGAAAATCCATGCCGTAGAAGCAGGGCTCGATAATAGGAGGGGAGCTCACCAGGAAATGAATCTCGAGCGGATTGCACTTGCGGATCATTTCGATGAGCATCCGGCTGGTGGTGCCCCGAACGATGGAATCATCCACTATAAGGACAACTCTTCCTTCAAGCACGCCGCGAACCGCGTTGAACTTGGTTCGGACCTTCATCTGGCGCTGCTCCTGACCCGGGGAGATAAAGGTACGACCCACATAGTGATTACGAATGAGGCCTATTTCAAACTTGCAGTCATAGCCCATTTTCTGGCTTTCGGCAGCGTATCCAATCGCGGCCGTATTGCTTGAATCGGGTACAGAGATTACGATAGGCTTTTTATCGCCCGTGTAGTTCACGAAGTTTTCGTAAGGATGCTCCTTAGCCAGAAACTTTCCGATTTTACGGCGGACTTTATCCACGTTCTCGCCGAAGATTTTACTGTCAGGGCGGGAGAAGTAGACGTATTCAAAAACACAGGCGGCGGAGTCGGTTTCGGCCTTTGGTTCGAGAAACATCGAGCGGGGCTCGTCGTTTGCGATGGCTTCATCATCGATGATGACCACCTCGCCGGGCTTGATATCACGAATGTATTCAGCACCCACAATGTCGAGCGCGCAGGACTCACTGGCTACGATGAATGCATCGTCGAGCTTGCCGAGGCAGAGCGGACGAAAGCCATTCGGGTCACGAACGGCGATGAGGGCATCGTCGGTCTGAATCACCAGGCAATAGGCGCCTTCAATCTGATGAAGCGCGTCCATGATCTGATCAATCTGATTCTCCTCGCGGCTGTGTGAAATGAGGTGGAGGATGAGCTCCGAGTCTGATGTGCTCTGAAACAGCACGCCTTCATTAATAAACCGGTCGCGCAGGGAAGGGGCGTTGGTCAGGTTTCCGTTATGACCCAAAGCCAGGTTGCCGGTCCGGTAGTGAACGCGAAACGGCTGAATGTTGGCCGGATTAGTCGAAGAACCCGAGGTCGAGTAGCGGTTATGACCAATGGCGGAGCGTCCGCGGAGCTTATCAGTGAGAATCTTACGGTCATCGAAAACGTTGAGAACCAGCCCGAAATCTTTATGCATAGGCATGATATTCATTTGGCGCTCATCATCGTAAATGGAGCTAACAATACCGGCCGATTCCTGACCTCTGTGTTGAAGCGCGTGCAGCCCGTAATAGGTCATTGCAGCTGCCTGTGGATGGTTATAAATCCCGAAAATCCCGCAGTAGTGCTTCGGTTTATCAGACATATAAATTTGTGGTACGGAAGAGTAGAAGGTTGGCAGTTAGAAGGAGTTGTAAATATACGGAATATGCCGGTCTTTATAGAATTGTGAATTGGGGTGGTCGCTTCGCTCCCGGTGTTGATTGTTGGATGAGTGAAGGCACTTCGAATGGAGGCTCAGAGACAGTTTGGGGCTGTCTGGGACGACTTGCTGTCGCTTACTGCGTCAGTTTGGGATTTGGAGTTCGGGGGTAGTGGTACTCTGCTCCATTTGCGTGAATTACGGGAATAATCACCGTTAATCTGCGTCCTTCGATTTTTAAGATGAAGTACGCTTCATAAAACGAAAAAAGGCAAAACCGATGGGTATCGATTTTGCCTTTGCGAGCGAGAAACGGGATTCGAACCCGCGACCTCAACCTTGGCAAGGTTGCGCTCTACCAACTGAGCTATTCTCGCTTGAGAGTCTCAAATATAAACACAAAGTACACCCCTTGGCAAGCTTTTTTTGAAGTTTTCTGATGAAAAATTTCAGGGCTATTTCAAGGTCGCAAATTAACAATAAGATAGAAGTGGCATTATGAATTGCCAATTAGTAATAACCAATTAGCAATAACTGGTGTCCGGGGAAAGACAATTCAAGCTTCCATGTAACTTTCAAAGACCCCGAATGGG
>JAIUMA010000119.1 GCA_022565795.1 Balneolia bacterium | reverse complement strand
TCTGGATGAAGAAAGTTGAAAAAAATGGGTATAATCATGCAGGCCTGATGTAACCGAAACCCGAACGTTATAATTAACGAAACCATCATGAAGAATGGCTGATACCAAAATTAAGATAAACCAAAGTATTGCACCATTTTTCGGAGACCGCATGAAGGTAATTGGGGGGCTGGATGCACTGGGTCAGCAAAATACCTCAGACGCTACCTACCAAATGCTGATGCCCGGTTTAAATAACGTAACTATAAAGATCCGGTATTATAGTTTTTTCTGCTGGCTGTTAGACACCTACAGCGAACGGATAGGTAATACGAATTCGGAAGAATTCCGGCGCTTCATCCGTAAAGCCGAGTATCTCGTGGCGCTTGCTTCACTTTACGAACCGGAAGATGCCAGCGGCGTTTCGGGCAGAGATTATGCCAGCAGGCAGTTTGAGGATAATCCTGAGATATTTAATCTGTCTACAGGAATCTATAATTCTGACGGCAGCACGGAAAAGACATACTGGAATTTCTCTTTGGGTATATTCGGACAGTACTATATTGGATCCATGCGGGATATGGCTCTCATCACGAATAACAAGGAAAATGATTCTGTTTACATTCGTACCAAAAGCGAAAATGACGAATGGATAGACGGTGTACGACTTACCAAGGCCTTCGCTGCTAATTTAAGCGAGAAAAACAGGGCGCTATTTCTGGAAAGCATAGAGAAGGAAAAAATACCAAAAGAAGCCGTAGCTGATCTGCTTCCCGGTTTTTCTATTTATAACGTGCCTGAAAGTACGGAAGAACAGCAGCTGCTTCTCGAAATGCTGCTGCAGTCAGACAAACCGGCCCTTTCCGAATCGACGACCTACAGGCGTGACTCGATAAAGTACATGCTTGAATACGCCCGCGAAAAGGGCGTTATCGCAAATGACCGCAGTTTTATTACGCATGTTTTTGAGCAAAAGGGCCGGCGCGCCGGTAAAGAAGATGACGTGCTCACAGCATGGTATTTCTACCAGTTTAATGAATACTGGCAGTATGCCTGCGCCGACATACTAAGCGGGTGCCTGGACTATCTGAGCAACTATACTCCGCAGCCAGCGCATTACGAAGCGTTTGTTAAGGAGATATCCGGTAATGTTGCAAAAGCTATGAATGAGACAATTCCGGGCACCGCTGAAACACCGCTGCAGGATTTAATACATGCCGTTAGCAGTGATGAAGCCGCGAACTTTCAGTCGTTGAGAAAAGCCAAAGAGCTTGAGCTTGTTACAGGGTCTTTCGTGCTTCTGTTTTCCTTATTTAAAAATAACGAGGCGGAGCTGGACAGGCTCTTCAAGTTTGGCAACAAGCACGGTCTGATTCGGTCCGGATCGGGTATTGAATACCTGAGCAAACGCATTCAGAATTACAAACAAAGCCCGCTGACTGATTTCCTGTTCACTTTTCTGCATAAGAATATTCTGATGCGGCATCAGCTGGTGGCCTACCGGAAAATGGGTAACGGTTCACAGACCACCCAAAAGTTTTTGCTCGAAGATCATCATATCAGATTTTTAGGGGATATGGGGCCGGCATACACGGGCCCGAGAATTGGAAACCTTATTCGGTTTCTGAAAGAGCTTGGCATATTAACATCCGACGGGGCCCTGTCTCCTGCAGGAGAACAGTTACGGAAAAGGCTTTGGAATGAAAACGATTGAACGCAGAAATATACTCGACCTGATAGGGCGGGACAGCCGCAGATACCGTTCCTGTATGCTTACCAGCTTCAGTTTCGATTATGTATTCTTCGAACAGCGTGTGCTCCCGGTTCTGAATGCAAACGGTATATCAAATACGGTGGTACTTACCGACGGGCATAAACTCGAGGCCTCCAACCAGCTGCTGATCGGCATGGAAAATCCTGAGAAAAGTCACTACAGCATAATGCCGGTTTATGCAAAAGGCGCCTTTCATCCTAAAATGATGCTTCTCGCAGGAGAAAAACACGGACTGCTGCTTCTTGGGTCCGGCAACTTAACCAGCTCGGGATTAAGCACGAATGATGAGATATGGACAGCATTTCAGCTAAATGATCCGGAAAATGAAAACGCAGCCGTAATCGGGGCCGCGTGGTCGTACCTGAAATCTCTTAGCGTTCATTTTAAAGGAGCCAGCTGGCAGAAGTTTGAGTGGATTGGTACATACGCACCCTGGCTGGAAAAGCTTTCGTCAAACGATGAGGAGGTAAAGCTTGATAGCATAAACGTTACCTCTCGATTTATCGCCAATACCCCGGAGTCAGGCATTCTGCAGAAGCTGACCGATTACATACCTGCAGAAGAAGTAAAGACGATTACGGTGGTCTCACCTTATTTCGATTCGAAAGGAAGCCTCCTTAGAGCGCTGGAGCATCACTTCAGTCCTGAGGCGCTGCACTGTGTGGTAGATAAGAAATCCGGCCTGCTGCCGGTTGATATAGAACCGGAACCGGAAGAGAAAATCACATTCTTTGACTGGAAAGAACTTCGCGACGATTTCAATGAAAAGTTGAACAGGCTACACGCTAAACTGATTCACTTCAAAACACATACAGATAAAGAGTACCTGCTTATTGGCAGTGCGAATGCGACAACTGCAGGAATGGGAAGTATGGATAAGCCGGGAATAAATCATGAAGCCTGCATACTTTTCACCAGAAAATCTTCACACAGCTGGCTACAGCAGCTACAGATAGAGCCGATTGCGAAGTCTGCGCTTCTTTATACGGATATCACAACTGCAGAGCGAACGGGATATGAAGCCGGTACAGGTACTGGAAAAACTATACGACTATTGTATGCTGAGAAGGAAGATCAAATCATACGGATCTATTTAGAGAAAACCGGCGATGAAGCGGTCAGCCTGAATATTGAAAATGATGATTTAACTAAAACATACAAAATCCCCTGCAAAGCCGATGAGGAGATTATTGAGGTTTCACTTAAGGATTCAACTATTAAAAAGCCGTTCAGACTGAGTTTTGAGAATGTTTCCGGCCAGAGAATATCGAACTATTGTTTAGTTCATTCTGTCGAGGCGCTCATGAGGGGAAATCCTGATCCTGCGAAGTCGAAGCTTAGTGAGTTGTTTTCAAAGCCGGAGCTGACCGGCAAGGATTTGGACAGTCTTCTCAGCTATGTCGAGTTCTCGGATTTTAATACCGAAAATCGCATGGGCTCATCGTCCGGGGGGAGCGCCGATAAAAATACAGAAAGTCAGTCGGTCAGTGTCGCTTCCGGCAGAAAGCTGGATAAAGATACCTTCAACGAACACGACGAAAACTTTTATCTGCAGTCTGCTTATAGTGGCGGAGGTACCACGGGTGCCATCGCGCGTTTTTTAGACGCTCATGGAAATAGTCTGCGTACTGAAGAAGATATTACGGAAAGCGAAGAGCAGAAATTAGCGCAGGGATTGATTAATGAGGGGGAAGGTAACAGCCTTGACGTCAATGACAGTGTGGACCCTGAGCGTGAGCATGAGAAAAAGCAAGCTTTTCACCGATATCTCAACAGACTGGACCGAAACTATACCAAGGCCGTAAAAGTCTGGTATTTCGGAGAGTCTGAACAAAACATAAGAATATCACCTGGCTCTTTAAATGAATTGTATATAGGGTTAAAGCTTATCTCTCTGTACATGAGGAAAAATGAAAAGACTGATAATCCTCAAGGGAATCTCAAAAATCCCAGAAATGAGAAGAAGTCTGCCAATCCGGGTACGAAAGAAAAGTCGTTTAAATATTTTGAGGAGGGCAGCATCAGCGACGGCTGTACGACGATCAAGGGGTTTCTGACAGATACCGTTGGTAAATTCCTTCTTCTGGCGCTGCATGGATATGAGCATAAAGAGCGGACCAGAGAGAAAGAAAGGATGGACGAATTACGACTCGATATTTTCAATCTGTGCATGGAACTAATTCACTTCATCAGCTGGAATCGCCTGGAAGAAATTGAGCTAAAGAAAAACCTCATACTGAATTGCCTGCACTATATTCACCCTGTACCGGCAGATTGTGTTTTAGATGAGGAGCTGGAGTTTGGATCAGACTACACCAAAGAGCAAACCCTTGCGCTATTGCAACAGTATAAGGTCTGGATAAAAATTTATGAGAATGATGAGGAAAAGAAAAAGCTGTTAATTAAACCGGTTCGGTTTCAGATTAACAAGATCATTTATCACCGCTCCCATGGTTTTGTGATTGTGAAAGACATAAGCGATAAGTTCGGGGTTCAGGTAGTGTTGGAAAGGCCGGGATATGTGAAAAAGAAGAAATACAGGCGGGAAATTCAATTTCCCAAAAATTGTGTTGTTTTTAATGAGGCATTAGTCTCCAATTCTTAGAAGGTAATGTTTCGGAAGTAAACTATATTTTGGCTAAATATTGATTAAAGAAATTAAATATATACTGAAATAGGATGAGTAAAAGTGAACTGGAAGAAAAGATGTTTAAAGCTCTAAATGTAGCATACTTTAGAGCTAAAAATGACAATCAAAATACAGATTTGGTTTGGGCTGACGCAGACATATATTTGCATTTTTCGTGGCCAGGTAGTTCACCTAATGCATCGGATATATGGAAGCCCTATCCATCTAATATTCAAATAAACCATGTTCTTTTCGGGCTGAATGAAAAGAAATCGTTTTTAGAAAAAATGATAATGCGACAAAATTGGCTTGAAAAAAAGGTGGCTAATGATTACCGATACTACCAATATTATTCTGATACTGGTATTTTTGAATCAGTATTTGAAGGCAAGTTAATCAAAGTTTTATTTAATGGACGGATACTTAAAGAAAATGAGCACATTCAACACAACTTTTTAAGAGTCTGGGTATCAAGAAAATTGTTTATACTTTACTTCCGTGATATTCTATTCAAATAAAACTAACCAGTACTTTAAAGTAATATTCGTATTTCAGTCAAAAATTCAACAAAACACTTGGATTGCTTTTTTTAATAAATGGATAAATATGAAGTTGTAGCATTAAATACATAAACATTAACCCATGAACAGACTCAACGAAGACTCCATAGAAAAACTCGCCATAGGGCAGCTTGAAAGCCTGGGGTATTCGTATATCTATGCGCCGAATATTGCCCCTGAC
>JAIUMA010000118.1 GCA_022565795.1 Balneolia bacterium | reverse complement strand
ACATGACAGGGCCGGCCTCCGCTATTAAGGTTAGGCGGCGCAAAAACATTGGATTACTAAATTGAATCGTTGCGCCGCCTTTTTTTAAAATGAAACTTGCAATCTCGGTTCATTTGTCCGAATGATACCCGAAGTTTCAACACCGGAGCTACCCCCTTTGCCCCCGCTCGGAGCAGGCAATCGGCTTCGCTCAGAACCGGATTTCTTTTTACCTAAAGAAAAAACCCGTACCCCATCCGGAATACGGATAAAAGGTACGGATTAATCTTACGACTATTAAAATTAAACAGAGCTAAATAGCCCTTTCAGCTCAGCCAGCACTGTTCACTGTTCACTGATCACTGTTCACTGTTCACTGATCTCACGCTTCAGGAAGAGGTCCGCGGTAGTTGAACGGAACTTCCGGCTGACCGGCAGTCTTAATCTGTCCGTGCTGCTTTTCGTAGCGGTTGATGTTATCATTCAGCGCGTTTGCCAGCCTTTTTGCATGATCTGGCGTTAGCACCAGACGTTTCACCACTTTTGCCTTTGGCAGGCCGGGCATCACGGCTATGAAGTCGAACACGAATTCTGACGGAGAATGAGTAATCATCACCAAATTGGAGTAGGTGCCGGCTGCTTCTTCTTTTGTTAGCTCTATTTCAAGCTTCTTTTGATTTTTCTGCTTGTTAGCATCCATAATTGACAGTTTCAGATTTAGTATGGTTAATTATTTTTTTCTATTGGAAGGCTTTGATAAACCAGGTTTTTTGGTCGAGTACAACGCCGGAGCAAAAATGAAACCGCAGCATAGTTTATCTATTCGAGGATTTCATTTTTGCGACAAGGAAGTAATCGGGCAAAAAGACGGTTTTGCAAAGCCTTCTATTGAATCACTAAGCCTGCTACGACTCATTTGCACTTAAAGTTATAATCAGATCACTTCGGGTTATAATGTCGTACGAGCTATCCTTCATTCGCACAATTACCGCGGGATTGCTTCTGTTGAGCAGACCTGTGACCTCACCCATTCCCGTGCTGTGCTCAATTACCGGAAACGGAGCGTCCATGATCTCTGATACCGGCGCGGTCTGAGCGCCCGGATCCTGAATGAGCTGTGAAAGAATCATGGAGTCAGTTACGCTACCTGTGAACTCATCACCCTTCATAATCGGAAGCTGTGATATACCGTTCTCATTCATCTTGTTGATGACATCAGATAAGGAGTCCGTTTCATTCGCGGTTACGAGCGACGTCTGCTCCTTGCCCTTCATGCTTATAACATGACCCGCAATACGGGTAGCTGCCGGCTGCATGAATCCATTGCGAATCATCCACTCGTCGTTGTAGATCTTGGAAACGTAGCGCGTGCCGCTGTCCGGCAGAATTACCACGATTACATCATCTTCGGTAAGGTTTTCGCGCTTGGCATACTCAAGCGCTCCCCAAACGGCTGCACCGCACGAACCGCCAATAAACAGGCCTTCCTTTCGCGCAAGGTCACGCGTAGTGACAAACGCCTCGAGGTCGGGGCACTGAATCACATCATCGACGTAATCAAAGTCAATGTTCTGCGGGATGATGTCTTCCCCAATTCCCTCGGTGAGGTAGGGCGCGATTTGCGACTTATCGAACTCACGCGTTTTGAAGTATGATTTGTAGACCGATCCGACGGAATCCACGCCGATAACCTTTACATCAGGATTCTTCTCTTTCAGAAAGCGTGCCGTTCCGGTGATTGTACCCCCCGTGCCCATTCCGGCCACATAGTGCGTTACCTTTCCTTCGGTCTGTTCCCAGATTTCCGGACCAGTGGTTTCGTAGTGGGCCTCACGATTGCTCAGGTTATCGTACTGGTTTGGGTAGTAGGAGTTCGGGATTTCTTCGCTCAGACGCTTCGCAACAGAGTAGTAGCTTCGCGGATCATCGGGCTCCACGTTGGTCGGGCAGATTTTCACCTCGGCGCCAAGCGCACGAAGCAGGTTCACCTTTTCCATACTCTGCTTATCCGTAGTGGTAAAGATGCATTTATAGCCCTTAACCACGCCCGCAAGCGCAAGTCCCATTCCTGTGTTTCCGGACGTACCCTCAATGATGGTGCCTCCGGGCTTAATTTTCCCATCCCGCTCTGCATCCTCAATCATTTTAATGGCGATTCGGTCTTTTACGCTCTGACCCGGATTAAAGTACTCTACTTTAACCAATACTGTGGCCTTTACGTCTTTTGCAAGTTTCTGAAGCTTGATAAGAGGCGTGTTGCCAATGGTTTCTAATATGGAATTATACCACATAATCTTTCAGTTCGAATCCTTTCAGGGGTTTAAATATTTAGTTATTTTCCTTCATCAAAACGATAGTGGGCAAGTAGTTGAAGGCATTGAGACAACAAATTTAACGTGAGATGTATTGTGATGTCACTTTACGCGCGGGAGCACATACACCTTCGCCTGACGCCCTGTTTCTGATTTCAAAATAAACAAAAGATCGTTCAATCCTAACTCTATTGCGCGTGAAAACCGCCTTTAACGCTGCCGTAATCTTATGAAGCCGGGCTTCTCCAAAAATGCTTTATTTCTAACTGCTGCTCTGTTTTTTCTAAGCTCATGTCTTACGCTGGAGCGCCGTCAGCTTCATCCTCCTTCCGACAGAGAACGCGCCTCCGAACGCACAGAACAGGCTGAACAAGACCAGGAAGAATCATCACAGCATCAGGCTGATGATCTTGAGAACGCGGGCACCGCTAGAGACCGCATGCCCTCCCCGCTTCTGATTCCCTCTGCAGTTATAATTCCGGAAGACGCCGGTATCAAAACCAAGGCTGAGCAGGTCGATGAGACAACTACGCAGCCAACTCTCTCTCTTCAGCAGCGATCCAGGCGCATACTACCGCTAACCGGAGAAGCCCGTTCTCAGCAGGTGGAAGTTGAAACCTATGAAGCTTCCGGTGTCGTGCTGCGGGTGAGGCTGTTTGATCAGAATAAGCCGCAGGCATACCGGCTTGCTCCCGGTGCGGGCCAGCTTACCATTACCGATGATGCGGGTTTTCGCATCAACCTTCACGACGAGGCCGGAGAAGTACGGGTACGGGTTCGTCCCGGCACAAGCGAAATTGAGATCATCCAGAATGAGCTTAGCTACTCCTCTGCCATCTGGAACATACAAACCGAAGCCGGAGGTATGATGCGGATAAACCATCCCGAGCTGGGCTGGAGATATTACCGGGGTTCCGCAGACCTTAGCGTGAACAACGGAAGAATCCGCACCATTAACCACATCGATCTGGAAGACTATGTGGCAAGTGTAGTTGGCGGCGAGATGAACTTCAGTCATATGGAAGCGCTAAAGGTACAGGCCGTGATTTCACGTACCTATGCCCTTTGGAACAGCACAACTTCAGCAGGTAACGGCTATGATCTGAGCGATTATGTAATGTCGCAGGTTTATCCCGGTGAGCTTATTCATACGCCTCAGTACAGAGCCGCTACCGAAGCCACAACCGGTGAGGTTCTCACATGGAGCGGAAACATCCTGCTTGCCGTCTACCACAGCACCTGCGGCGGACGCACCTCCGCTAATGAGGAAGTATGGAGCGGCAATGCTCTTCCTTACCTGCGCGGGCAGAACGACAACGGCAGCTGCTCCGCATCCCCGCACTATCAGTGGAACTTCGAAATTCCCAAAAGAGAGTTTCACAGCATCTTCGGCGTGAGCGGAATTAACGGTATTAATGTTGATTCCAGCGGAAGAGTCACATCATTCAGGCTCACGGAGAACGGACGTGAAGTCGAGCGGCCAGCTAATGATATACGGCTCAGGCTGAACCGCTCACACGGCGCACTGGCGCTGAGAAGTACCTTTTTTGGGTTGGATGAGGATGAAGATTACTATATTTTTAACGGCAGAGGGCTTGGCCACGGTTTAGGACTCTGCCAGTGGGGCGCCCTTGGTCTTGCTGAGACCGGCTGGAGCTATCAGGATATTCTCCGTTTCTACTATAACGGTGCGGATATATCTCACGTTAATACCCTTGGAGAAACGCCTTTCAGACTTGCGAGGTTTTAATCAGTGTGTCAGTGGCAACAGTATGTCAGGGCGACAGTGTCAACAGTAGTAGACTAATTCAGGGATCGACAAAAATTCACCATTCACAATTCACAATTCACCATTCACCATTCCAAATGTTTCTAGATCTTAATAAACCCAAAGACCCCGATTGCGGCTTAAATCTCGACCTGATGATTCAGGCGCTGCCGCGTATTAAGGATGAGGCTGATCGGAAGGAGTATGCTAACCGGATTGTGGGCCTGATTAAGCAGAGCCATATCAACTGGGTGAACAACAAGGGTGAGAGTAAAATGGCCTGGGATTATTTCTACGAGCTGGCCGATTACAATCCCGAAGACTACGGGGTAGTTTCTCCTTACAAAACCGGCGAAAAAGACGAAGCACGCTAGCTTTTATCCAAACAGTAGTCTCCTTTTCCGGTAAGACTGATTCGCAAAATGTTATTTTAAAAACAAAAAAGCAGTGCCTGATTAATACCGGGCACTGCTTTTTTTAGCTGCCAACAGCCTGATTCTGTTGTTATGTAGTTATGTTCAGGAACCTCTTTGGGTTTCGGGTCTGGAATGATTCATCAGTACCCAATCAGGCTGTCTGCTGAAATTTTATGGATTCAATATATTCAGATTTTAGCAAACCGAAAACGAGCTTATCGGAATAGCGTCCGTTTTTGAGCGCATGCTCACGCAGCCTTCCCTCCTGACTAAAGCCAAGATTGCCCAAAATACGGATCCACTTTTCGTTAAAGTCGAATGCGGTGGATATAACCTTGTTCATTCCGAGTTCTTCCATGCTGTGCGTAACAGCCTGCCGGAAGGCAATAGTGCCATACCCTTTATCACGGTAATCCGGCTCAGCAATAGTGCACTCAATGTTGCACCGTTTGTTAATCGGATCAATGTCGTGGATATCCACGATTCCAATCAGTTTATCATCTCTCTTGTGAAATACTTCCATAAGAATGATGTGACTGTTGTCTTCACTGCTCATCTCTCTCAGCCTTCTGGCAAATGAATCGAAACTCTCTCTAGTGTGGGGGAAGTCGGAGTCGAAATAGTTGAGCTCCGGGTCGTTGTTCCACTGGTAATGGGTCTCGATATTTTCCCAGTTTACCGGCCGTATTTCAATCATATTGTATATGTATTTGAATGCAGATTAGTTGTCAGCGGTAAATTTACAGAATGAATTAATAAAAAACCTAATATTTATGTCAAAAAAGCGCTTTTTTATTTCTCTTTCACAATATCGCAGCATTGGTGTTTGGGGAAGTTGAATTATCCTCATGAAATTGGACTTAATTGAATTTGGAAGCATTT
>JAIUMA010000117.1 GCA_022565795.1 Balneolia bacterium | reverse complement strand
AATTAAGTGTCTTAGGAATATTAACTATTTTGACACACTTTATTGAACAGTCTCCATTCAGATTTATATAATAGACAGCGCTACACTTTTAATCTAATTGATCAACCCATATTTAGAAATGGACAAGTCATATTTACCTCAACAAATAGAAATTTAACCGATACCCTTATTGTTAATGACAAAAGCGGTGAAATTATCTTGAAAACCAATTAGCACGCAAAAATTGCTTTCCAGCGGTCAGGAAGGCACTTGTTGTTTTTACTCTCAGATGATTGACTCGATGCTCAATTGCTTAATCATTAAAACGAACAATGTCCTTTTCTCAGCAACTAAAAACATCTGCTATATCATTTATGCACAGTATTTGTCTTCTGGCAATCATTTCACTAGCTCTAATCAACTGCACGGGTAGTGGCGATAGCGAAGAGATAAAGCATCGGTCTAATCCCGGCATAGAGAGCCTCCTGGCGAATACGACAGTCGTTACGCTCGGAAATTGTCGCGCCCTTCGTGTAAACCTTCGCGTCCCTTCGCGGTAAATCTACCTAATGCTTTAACCGCGAAGGAGCGCGAAGTACGGTCGCAAAGTGCACTAAGGAATGGAAGTGAATCTCATGCTTAACCACGAGTGCACGAAGCATGACCGGACATCAAGTCATTTTATCTTTTGTGTTTTTAGTGCCTTTCCTTTTTAGTGTTTACCTGCCTGGCTTGGTTGCTTTCTCTGCAAGTTTTAATCAACCGGATGCTATTCTTGAATCATTATCGTAAGTTATCAGGTATACAAGAGTACACAGTCCGGGCGAGACGCAATCACCCTAATGACGCCTCCGGCATATATCGCTAAATTAATAAAGCCCCCATGAGACATCTGAGTATTTCAAAAATAATTTTATCGATAACCGGAATGGCGGTTTTGCTTACGTTTATGACCATTTCCTGCAGCAGCCCTACCGACGTGGACTGCGGGCCTTTTCCGGATAAATTTCGGGTGACGGATTTCTCAACATCCATCAAGCAGGTCACCGATTATGATCCGGTTGACTTAATCATTCAGCTGTCCGTATTTCCCGGCGGCTCCATTCAGTATGACGAACTTGCCATAGACATGATTCCGGTGATCGATACCTTCTTTTCGAGCGTGCCTAACAGAATGAATTTCCAGCTCATCCAAAGTGCATACGCCTGCTCCCCCGTAATTCCCGTTTCGGTTGACACCATTACTGATATTCAAATCTACAGCGATGCAGACTTCAGTCCTGAATATCCCGCAGGTGAAAACATTGCTGTATTCTTTGATGCGTTTGCACTCTACAATGAAGACGGCCCGATGCGCATGAATCTTCCTCAATATATCGCCGGTGAACCCTTAGCCCCTGATCAGCTGATTCTGCTACTGAACACCGCCCCTGCAGAAGAGAGAGAAATGCGGTTTAGTGTCCGCTACTTCCAGGACGGAGAAAGCCTCGGTGAGTACGAGTTTACGTCGAATCCAATAACGGTAGTGCCGTAGCAGAGTGATTTGGGAAATGGAGGAATGAGCGTCAGAATTTTGATGGTAGTTTTCCAGGCATCCTGATCGATTCCACCCCGAGCAATCCTGCCCATCACCCACATCATAAAAATCAAGGTCCTCCTGAGAAAGGTAAAAAAAACTCCCAACTCGAATTCGGCTTCGGAGGCAGTTTATTCCCTGCTACGGCTGACCATGATTTATGGGATTCGTGGATTGCCATGATTGGCGTTCGAGGCTGTCTGAATTAGGATGGACAGGATTTAATGATCTTGAGGATGACGGGGCGGGATAGAAGTGCCGGGCTTGTATGGATTATTATATAAGATTACCGGTATAGTGGTTGTGCCAGATTGCTTTCAGCATATGAGAGCCATGACCTAAGCATAAGATTACAGTCTCTTTTTATATATTGCTAACATCATAAGCATAACCAGAATATAAATTAGAGTATACTCCATGCCAGGTCCAACTAAAGCTGTCGCCAGTAAACTAACATGGTTCTATAACCGGAATGGCTATGTGCGCAGGCAGAAAAAAGAACGCCTTGAAAATGAGAGCGCAATGAGTTACAAAAAAGGTGAAGAAATCCGATTGATTGCCAATACTAAAAGTGAACTCCGGACGATTCAGTCCCTTCTCAGGAAAGCAGGCTTCAAGTATGGCAAGCCATATGACAGAGGCAGGAGGTACTGTCAGCCTGTTTACGGCAAGCAGGCCGTTGCACGGTTTCTTCAAATGGTGGAATCAGAAGCAGACGACTAAAATTGATTTACGGAAAAGGGTATAATATTAAAGGTTTCACAAAACCATTCAACAAATGGCATTACTCAAAACCTTTGCGAACCTCTGCCCGAAACTTTGGCCTACTTTGCGTCCACCGCTAGGCTCTCCCGGTGCCTCTCCAGCTCTTCCTTCAGAAAACGGCCGGTGTGGCTTTCTTTTACCCCGGCTACTTGTTCAGGCGTTCCTTTGGCGATGATCTTTCCGCCGCCTTTTCCTCCTTCGGGGCCCATATCGATTACGTGGTCGGCAGCTTTTATGAGGTCGAGATTGTGCTCGATTACCAGTACGGTGTTGCCTTTGTCAGCCAGCATTTGGATGACGTTTACGAGCATGCGTACGTCTTCAAAATGAAGACCTGTGGTGGGTTCATCCATCACGTAAAGCGTGTTACCGGTACTGACTTTAGACAGCTCACGGGCCAGCTTAATTCGCTGTGCTTCACCGCCACTAAGCGTGGTACTTGGCTGACCAATCGTGAGGTACCCAAGCCCAACAGCATTCAGAGTTTCGAGTATGCGCTTGATTCGCGGCAGGGCGTCGAAAAACTCAACTGCTTCAGAAACAGGCATATTAAGCACATCAGTGATGTTTTTACCCTTGTAGAAAATTTCGAGCGTCTCCCGGTTGTAGCGCTGACCCTGGCAGGCTTCACACTTCACGTACACATCGGGCAGGAAGTTCATCTCAATCTTCTTGAGGCCATCGCCACCGCATTCCTCGCAGCGGCCTCCCTTCACATTAAAGGAGAAGCGTCCCTGATCATATCCACGAATTTTTGATTCCGGAAGTTCAGCAAACAGCGAGCGAATGGCATCAAATACTTTGGTATAAGTACCCGGGTTAGATCTTGGGGTACGGCCAATCGGACTCTGATCGATAGAGATGATTTTGTCGACATTGTCGATGCCTTCAATCTCGTCATAGGGCAGAGGAGCCTGTTTCGACTTATAGAAGTAGTTGCTGAGCACCGGAACCAGCGTTTGGTTTACGAGCGAGCTTTTCCCGCTTCCGCTAACGCCAGTGAAGGCGATGAACTTGCCGAGCGGCAGCTTGAGGTCAACCCGTTTCAGGTTGTGACCACGCGCTCCGGTTAGCGTGATGCTCTTTCCGTTTCCCTTGCGTCGCTTTTCGGGAATTTCGATAACCTTGTCGTAGCGCATATAGGCTGAAGTAAGCGTGCTTCCGTCGAGCTCCTCGGGTCGTCCCTGACTCACAATCTCGCCACCGTAAGTTCCGGCCCCGGGCCCCATGTCGATTACGTAGTCGGCTTCCTCAATCGTTTCCCTGTCGTGTTCAACAACCAAAACGCTGTTGCCGAGATCTCGCAGCGTTTTAAGGGAGTTGATAAGCTTAATGTTATCTCTTTGGTGGAGGCCAATGCTCGGCTCGTCAAGAATGTAGAGTACGCCAACGAGCTGCGTACCGATCTGCGTTGCCAGCCGGATGCGCTGCGCTTCACCGCCGCTGAGCGTTTGTGCTTCACGATCGAGGGTGAGGTAGTTAAGCCCTACGTTCAGAAGAAAGTCCAGCCGGTCGCGAATCTCTTTAATAACCTGCGACCCAATCAACTTCTGACGCTCGGTGAGGTCAAGGCGGTCAATAGCGTGGCGCAGCTCCGAAATATCGAGCTTAACCAAATCAGAAATGGCATGTTCGCCAAGTTTGTAGGAGAGCGCCTCTTTATTCAGGCGTCCGCCGCCGCAGGTTGGGCACTTCACCTTGTTCATGTAGGCTTTGGCCTTTTCGCGCTGCTTGGGCGATTTGCTTTCCTCATACGATTTCCGGATGATGCCAACCAGTCCGTCCCAGCTGTGCTTGTAGGTGACGCCGTTCGAGCCGAAATCATACTTGATATCATATTTCTGACTCCCGCTTCCATGAAATAGCAGGTTGAGGAAATCATCACTCATCTCACTCACGGGCGTTTCAAAGGTGTAACCATGTGCGGTGAGGAGCGCTTCAATCTGCTTAAAAACAAAGGTGCCGCGCGGCTTGCCCAGATAGCGGATGGCGCCCTCTTTAAACGTAGAATTGTGATTGGGAATCACCAGGTCGGGATCGACATCGTAGTCGTATCCCAGGCCGTCGCAGGTCGGGCAGGCTCCGTAGGGACTGTTGAAAGAGAACAGGTTCGGTGCCGGATCTTCGTAAGCAACGCCGCTTTCAGGATCGAAAAGCTTCATAGAATAGAGCTGATCGCGCTCTTCCTGATCTTTTGCTTTCGGAATGTGGAGAATCACATTTCCGTCTGCCATCTCCAGCGCGGTCTGAACGGACTGCGCAATTCTGGAACGGCTGTTTTCGGAGACGACAAACCGATCGATTACGACATCAATATTGTGGGTTTTGTAGCGGTCGAGCTTCATATCCTGCTCCACATCGAGGAATTCGCCGTCGACGCGCACCCGGATGAAACCCTGCTTTAGCGTTTGCTCGAACAGTTCGCGATAGTGACCCTTACGGCCGCGTACGACGGGGGCAAGGCAGTAGGCTTTGGTCTTTTCGGGCAGCTTCATGATGGCATCAACTACCTGATCGGTAGTCTGCTTTTCCATTTTATTCCCGCTGATATAGGAATAGGGTACGCCGACCCGGGCGTACAAGAGACGGAGGTAATCATAAATCTCGGTAACCGTGCCGACCGTAGAGCGCGGATTACGGTTCGTGGTTTTCTGATCAATGGAAATAACGGGTGAAAGTCCGTCGATAAAATCCACATCAGGACGCTCCATCATCCCTAAGAACTGACGGGCATAGGCCGAGAGCGACTCCATGAAACGACGCTGCCCCTCTGCATAAATGGTGTCGAACGCCAGCGATGATTTACCCGAGCCTGAGAGCCCGGTTATCACCACGAGCTGCTCGCGGGGGATGTCGATGTCGATTTTCTTAAGATTATGCTCGCGTGCGCCGCGTACAATAATGGATGAATACACGTTTCGGGTCGGGAGTCGGTTAAATAATTGGTTTCAGCAATCGTTAAAAAGCCATACTTAAGATAAGAGTTACCAGCTAAACATAGTTCCGGACTTTTATACAGAAGTCATTGTTCAGGTAACAGGTAGAATTATCAATTAGCAACCATTGGTGTCCGGGGAAACTATACTTACGGTGAGGAGAAACACTAAAAAGGAACGCACTAAAAACCACAAAAGGTTAAATAT
>JAIUMA010000116.1 GCA_022565795.1 Balneolia bacterium | reverse complement strand
TAAAATCGACCCCTGTTTAGTTTCAAAGGTAATAGTTTGGTTCGATTCAGTTTTTACCGGACAACAGTGTTTTTGAGTGTTGAGTGAAAAATGAACAATTACCCATTCCCAATTCGTAAAAATTTGCCTCAATTTGTGTCAATTCGCATTTCTGCTTATTAAATCTCAGGTAGCTTTTGGTTTAAGTTTTCGGGAAATGCTTCGATGGTGGGCTAAAAAAAGTAGCAGGTTTGGGAATAGCTGATTACTTTCTTTGTTTAATCAACCGACCGATTCGGCATATTTCACCAAACAGCATTTTATGAAGTGGATTAAAGCAGCAGGGGCGCTGCTCATCACCATGGCCCTTGCTATTGTTTTCAGCAGTCAGCTGGGCCCCGTTCCCGCACTCGGACCGCTGCTGAACCCCGTCAGTGGTTTCTGGCAGAGCGACAGCTCACAGCACAAAGCTCATCACACCTGGCTGACCGGAATGGGGCTTCAGGACTCGGTTCTGGTAGTTTATGACGATCGCCGCGTCCCTCACATCTTTGCCAGAAACAACCATGATGTCTACTTTGCCCAGGGCTATGTACATGCTCAGGATCGCTTGTGGCAGATGGATATTCAGGCAAGAAGCGGTGCGGGAACGCTGGCTGAAATTCTGGGTGAGTCGGTTGTGGAAATCGATAAGAATCAGCGGAGGCGCGGGATGATGTTCGGCGCGTTGAACAAGCTTGAGATGTACGAGCAGGATGAGCTGATGATGCCAACGCTGCTGGCTTACACCGACGGCATCAACGCCTGGATTGATCGGCTTTCCCACCGCGATTATCCGCTGGAATACAAGCTTATTGGTCATGCCCCGCAGCCGTGGACGCCGGTGCACACTCTGGTAATGCATATGAATATGGCTTCAACCCTGGCGAGCGGTACTTCTGCAGCGGGCATGAGCAACGTACGGGAGGCACTGGGTGATGCCTTCATCGAGCAGTTTTTGCCCGCTTATCCGGCGGATATGGATCCCATCATACCGGAAAACACGCAGTGGCCGTTCAATCCCGTTCAGCCGGCTCAGGCGCCAGGCGCATTTAGCCCGGCCACGCTTTCTGAGGCGCATTATGATTTTCCGAGCCCGTATCTGGGGAGCAACAGCTGGGCGGTAAGCGGGTACCGCACAGAGACCGGCCGTCCGCTGCTGGCAAACGATATGCATCTGGAGATGTCGCTGCCGTCAATATGGTACGAGGTTCAGCTTCACACGCCGGAAATGAACGTTTACGGAGTCTCCCTGCCGGGCGCACCGACCGTTATTGTGGGATTCAACAGCGATATTGCCTGGGGCTTCACCAACTCCGGCGCAAACGTTCTGGATGTATTTGAGATTACTTTTGAAGATGCCTCACTGGCACGCTATCTGCACGACGGTGAGTGGAAGGAGACCAGCTACGTGGTTGAAGAAATTCCGGTAGCCGGTGCGGCTGCCGTAATCGATACCGTTTGGTATACACACCACGGGCCGGTGCGCTATCTGGATCGCGAAAATCTGAAGGGGCAGGCCAATCAGTGGATTGCCCACCGGGGTTCGGTTGATCTGCGCACCTTTTATGAAATTAACCGGGCTTCCAGCTACGACGAGTTCGTGAGCGCGCTGGGTTATTTTGACGTGCCGGCCCAGAATTTCACCTATGCCGACCGTGAAGGCAACGTATCCATCTGGCACAACGGTCTTTTCCCGGTGCGCTGGGAAGGGATGGGCGACTTCATTTCCGATGGGTCTGATCCGGCGTATGACTGGAGCGAGTTTATCCCGCGCGATCACGTTCCCAATATTACAAATCCGGAGCGCGGTTTCGTGAGCTCGGCGAACCAGAATCCGACCGATCAGGAGTATCCCTATTTCCTCGGCCGCTTTTTTGCCAGCTATGAGCGCGGTGCGAGAATTAACGAAGTATTGTCGGAGCGCTACGACTTCACCTATCGTGATATGCTGGCGCTTCAGCTTGATAACGTGAGCCTCACGGCCAGAACGGGACTTCCCGTAATGCTGGAGCTGCTTGAGGCTTCCGAAGCGTACAGCGAGCTAAGCAGCGAAGAGCATGAGCTAATTGACATCATGCGGAGCTGGGATTTTGAGATGCTGGGTGATGCCATAGAGCCCGCCATATTCCGCATGTGGATGGCAGAAACGCGCCGTAAAATCTGGAATCAGGTGTTCGGCCGGGTAGAGCGCTCGCCTGTCCGGATTCCCGACAACAGCCGCACGATACAGCTGATGAGCGATGAAGCTGAGTATGAAGCCATGCTGGCGGAGTTCACCGGTGGCAACGGACAGCCGCTGCCTGATTTGGTTGCCGATGCATGGACCGCTGCCCTGGAAGATTTGGAAGATCGTTTAGGGCAGCGTGAAAACTGGACCTGGGCTGATTTTCAGAACGTGCGGGTTATTCATCTTGGACGTATTGATGCCCTCAGCCGCGCCGGAATCCAAACGCACGGAGCGAGTGAGGCCGTCAATTCGATTCGCGGCTCAGTGGGACCCTCATGGCGCATGGTTGTTAGCCTGGAGGATGATATCCGGGCCTGGGGCGTGTATCCCGGCGGACAGTCGGGCAGTCCCGGAAGCGTTCATTACGACGACTTCATTGAGCCCTGGGCTGAAGGCTCGTTTTTCCCGCTTCACTTTTTTGAAAGCGGCGAAGATGCCATCAACTGGATACAGCAGGGAAATAAAACAGAGAGGATTTCACCATGAAAGCATCATTTGTAATAATCGTACTCGGAAGCTGGGGACTCATGCTGTTTTTCCCCTGGTGGTCGCTCGTGTTTCCATGCTTTATCGCCGGACTGATTGGACCTGATCGTGGCTATAAGGCATTTACAGCCGGACTTCTGGCGGTAGGCGGACTTTGGCTGGTATTAGCACTGTTCGCAGATTTTCAGAACGGCGGCGTGCTCACTGGTCAGATGGCAGCTGTGATGGATTTGCCGGTTTGGGCTGTATTCGCCGGAACATTTTTTGTGGGCGCCATCACCGGAGCTTTTGCAACGCTGGCTGGCTATCTTGTGCTGGGCCGGGGCCGTTAAAGGTCGGGATATTCATCAATATTATTGTTATTTTCACGCATCAAAATGGCGCAGGGGCGTTTGGCTTCAAATGTGCCGACAGCTCGTTATTTCGGGCTGATGACTGTTATTTCTTTACTCAAGCGAGTGTAACCCTCAAAAATTATTTTTATGGATCGCAGTGTAGACGTAGTACTTATTAAGGGTGATGGCATCGGACCAGAGATTACGGCTTCCGTTGTTAAAATTTTTGCCGAAGCTGAAGTGCCCATCAACTGGATTGAAGGATTTGCCGGTTATCAGGCGTATGAAGAAACCGGAAATCCGCTTCCGGAGGAGGTTATCCGCCAGATCACAGAATATAAAATTGCGCTTAAGGCTCCTCTCACCACGCCGGTTGGGAAAGGCTTTCGCTCAGCCAACGTAACGCTGCGTCAGCGCCTTGATCTCTACTCCAACGTGAGGCCGGCTCTGTCGCTTCCAGGCGTGAACTCTGCCTACAAGGATGTTAATCTGGTAACCTTCCGTGAGAATACGCAGGGGCTTTACATCGGCAAAGAGCGTATTATTGAGCCCGACAGCCATGTTGAGCTGATTGGCGTTATTACGCGCAAGGCCAGTGAGCGGATTATCCGGGCGGCTTTTGAGTATGCGCGCAAAAACAAACTCAAAAAAGTTACTCTCGGCCATAAAGCCAATATTCTGAAAGAATCATCTGGCTTGTTCCTCAAGGTAGGTGGTGAAATCGCCGCTGACTATCCCGATATTGAATTTCAGGATATGATTATCGACAATATGGCGATGCAAATGGCCATGCGCCCGCAGCAGTTTGATGTTATTGTAACCACCAATCTTTTTGGTGATATCATCTCGGATCTTGCTTCCGGTTTGGTTGGTGGTCTTGGCGTAACGCCGGGCGCGAATATCGGTGATGATTATGCCGTTTTTGAAGCCGTTCATGGTTCTGCGCCGGATATTGCGGGTCAGAACAAGGCGAACCCGACTGCGCTGTTGTTTTCATCGCTGATGATGCTGCGTCATCTCGGTATGGATGATAAGCATGACCTCATTCGCAAAGCAGCGCTTACGGTTCTTGCGAATCCGGAGCTTCGTACGGGTGATCTCGGTGGAAAGGGAACAACCACTTCCTTTACGGATGCCATTTGCAAGGAGATCGCTGCCAATAAATAAGGCAGTTCTCAGGATGCGACTGAGAGGTATACACTAAAAAGGAAAGTTACCGGGATCACGAATTCTCAGGCGCGGTGTCTTCGCCTTTAAGCCAGTATAAAATAATAAGCCCGCTGTTCTTCAATGCAGAGCAGCGGGCTTTATTTTTGGATATGATAATGTAAATGTGCGAGGTGCTCATCATAGCCGATTGAAAATTTGCATGTGAATTAAACCTCCGTCTCGTCCAGGCCTACAGCCTGGGAATTTTGGTGTGGCGTCATACCCGGGGCGCTGCCCCGGGCTATGACAGGTCAGGCCTGCAGCCTGAGGGATTTGGGTGGGAGGGCGTTTTGAGGTCGAAGATTTGTTCGGTCGTAGTGGCGATTGAGCGGGAAACAATAACCGATGACCAATGAGAATGGACCTGGGAGTTCATTGTGCCCGGTAACTGAGGCTGTAAGCCTCACCGGTCATAGCCTGAGGCAGCGCCTCAGGTTTATATGGTTTCCATGTCAGCAGGCTGTAGGCCTGCACGATGTCGATGTCTGAAAACTCTACAGGCTGACCGTAGGCTTAGAGGGGAATCGAATAATGGTTAGCAGAAGAACGTTCATGAGAACCAGGATCCTGCCTTCATTTCTCACCCGAATCCTTAGACTCGACTTTCTTTAGGAACGCAGCTGGTATCTCAACGGATAGCACCGATGCCAGCTGGTCGATTTGCACGGAAACGTTGTATTTCGTTTTGTGCTTGAGCCAGACGCCGGTCAGCCCTTTGAGCGGGCCCTGGATGATTTCAACGGTGTCGCCTTTTTCGAAGGACTGTTCGGTAATTTCATAGCGCAGCTGATTTTCTGCCACTTTACGAATGAACTCAATCTGATCCTCGGGAATGGCTGAGTACCGTCCGCTGAAGCGCACAAAGTGGATGGCGCCATCATGCTGAAGCGCATTCACAAACTCGGTGCTCACGGTCCTCACAAAAATATATCCGTTGAACATGGGCTCTTCCACCCATTTTTTGCGATCACTCCACTGGCGCAGCTCTTTCTTCAAAGGTAAATAACTCTCTATTCCCGCCTCCTGCAGCCGTTCATTCAGCTTCTTTTCTTTCCTCGGGCCTGTCTTCAGGGCGTACCATCGCGGCTCCTCGTTTTTATTCCGGAGCTGCCTCAGCACCGTTTCTTTTGGTAATGGAGCAGACGTTTTCTTACTCATTGTAATAGTTCTATAAAGATGCAATTATTAACCTGATACCTGATACCTGATACCTGATACCTGATACCTGATACCTGATACCTGA
>JAIUMA010000115.1 GCA_022565795.1 Balneolia bacterium | reverse complement strand
TTCACCTATGAGCTTGAAACAAGGGTGGGATATGAGGAGGTAGAGCTGGTATTTTGAGTAAATGCTTGAGGAATAAAAAGCTCGATTTTATACTTTTCCCCCACCTTAATATTTGCGTAAATCTGCGCCATAATCCGCGTTCCTCCGCGTCCTCCTTCCCACATCACAAAAAAGCCCGCAGGCTGAATAACAACCTCCGGGCTTTTTATCAATGATAATCCTGAAGATCCAATCGATAACAATCAGATCACAAAAAATTAACTACTTCTCTAATCTATCGACGTTATCTCCCTTGGATGCGCCATGTCTATGCGGCGAAGGAACTCGTTTGGCCTCATAAAACCAACCACGCGAGCCTGCTGTACCTCGTTGCCGTCCGCATCGATAAACACGATGGTTGGAACCCCGGCTATGTTGTACTGCTGACGAAGCGCCTCAGACTCGGGTGAGTCGAAGTTAGTTAGGTCGACTTTGAGCCTAACCATATCGTTGGTGGCATCAATCACTTCCTCGTCGGTAAAGGTCATTCGCTCCAGCTCAAGGCAGGGAATACACCAGTCGGCATAAAAGTCGATAATGACCGGTGTTCCGTTTTGTGCGGCCATCTCAATTTTATCGGGTGAGTAGGTATCCCAGATAATGCCTTCCTTCTGCAGGTTCATGTAGATCATCACCCCAAGAATGATGGCAATCGTCCCGGTAGCGTATTTGGTGATCATAAAGCCGGTTTTGCCTTTCCCGCTCTGCTCGATAAAGCCGAGGTAGATACCACCAATAAGCAGCGTACCCACGATTACCCACTCAACGAACTGCGGGAAGAGCGCGAGGCCAAGGTAGAAACCACCAACGCCTATCAGCACGATACCGAAAAGCTTTTTCACCCATACCATCCAGGTTCCGGATTTTGGAAGCTTCTGCATCAGTCCGGAAAAGGTTCCCAGAATGAGGTAGGGAAGACCCAGACCAAGCGAGAGCACAAAAAAGACCCAGAAACCAAATACGGGATCGCCAACGGTTCCAACGTACGCCAGAAGCGCGATGATGGGCGGTCCCACGCAGGGAGCCGCAAAAATACCCACTACAAGACCGGAAATAAACAGGCCAATCAGGCCGGTGCTTCCGCCGCTTCCGCCCAGTTTGCTGGTGAGCCAGTAGGGCATTTGAATTTCATACAGGCCAAACATGCTCAGGGCCAGGCCGAACATCAGGAAGCCGATAAAACCAAGCATCCACGGGCTCTGAAGCCAGCTGCCGAACAGCCCGCCGCTAAGGGCGGCAATCACCCCGAGCACCGAGTACATGGTGGCAATTCCCAGCACGTAAACCACGGCCTTACCGAAAACCCGGAGCGTATTGGTGTCCTGATTCCCTCCGAACAGAGATACGGTAACGGAAATCATCGGGTAGACGCAGGGCGTAAGGTTCAGGGCCAGGCCTATCAGAAAAATTCCGATGAACGCAAGCCAGAGGCTGCCCTCAAACAGATCGGAAATTTCACCCTGTGGACCGCCGCCGACAACGGCATCATCGAAGGCTTCAAAAAGCTCGGCATTGGCGGCCTGCATGCCCGCTCCTGCTTCCACAATTTCGATCGGAATCAGCACTTCGGTGGTTGAAGGCGCCAGACACTGCATGTCATCACAAGCCTGAACGGTAAGATCTGCGCGCAGCAGATACTCGCCAACCGGTGTGTTTGAAGAGGTGCGCAGGCTCAGATAAATCGGGGAACGCTCTTCGTACACATCAAGCGGCTCATCGGCGAAGCCGAAGGTCATGGTCAGCGCCTGTGGATAGCGGATATCGGTAAGGATGATGTGCTCCGAGCGCTGGAGGTCCAGCGTGGTTGGTATCAGCCATTCGAGGGTGGGCGTGTGGGAATTCACATGCCACGGATACTGAATGTTCAGCTCCACTACGGCTTTAAACTCTTCACCCTGTTCTACCTGCGTTACGTTCAGGGCTGTCTGTATATCCAGTTTATCAGCGCTGCGCAGCATCTGTGCCTGCGCAAAGGCGGGCATCAGAAGAAGCAGCATCAGGGTCATCAGACCGGCAATACGAGTCGTCATAGTATTCAGATTATTGGGCATCGGATGCATATGGTTTAGTCCAGCCTGAACTGGTCGAATGATATGTTGTCTTCATATGCTTCGATTCCCACGTAAACGAGCAGACGCTCAAAGGTGCCGGAATCAATGAATCCGGGCTGGAACCCAAGTGGTTCACCCTCTTCAGTCAGGAATATTGTGGTTGGGTACCCCGTAGCGCCGAGGCCCATGGCGAGCTCCTGCATACTCATGGATTGCCCGTTAAAGACGACCTGCTCCGAAGACTCTGCGTTGATGCGCACAGCATAGTAGTGCTCATCTAAGGCAGACTGTACACGATCCTTGGTGTAGACCTCTTCGTCCATCTGACGGCAGTATCCGCACCAGTCGGTGTAGACGTTAACAAGGATTTTTTTGTTGTTTTCGCTGCCGTTTGCAATGGCCTCTTCCATGGTGACCCATCCCGTAAACTCGTTTTCGGGAGCGGGTCTTTCGCCGCCAAGGAACTCAGATGGAATGGTTCGTTCGATTTCTGGTGCCGAGCATGCGGCCATAAAAGCCATTAGTGGTACCAGTATAAAAGTTGATTTAATCATAATAATAATGTGAGTTTGATAAGCGATGTGCAAAATACAAAATTGTTGCCGGACTCTGTTGTCATAAACACGACATACCTTAGGCCGGGATTCTGGCTTGTGAAATGTTGAAGGGCCTGCTTAAATACTTCTTAGCCGTGGAATGGGGGAGCGCGAAGCCGGTGGCTTCCGGGCGGATTTTTACCGGAAACGGCAGGAAGGTAGGCTAAAGCTTCGGAGTGCTGCGGTACCGGACCATAAAGCGATTGGGAACCGGTCTGAAGGCCGCTCAGCTGAGTCGTTCCGCTGTGGCGGTCGGTCTGGATTAGTGCTTTTGCCTGGGTGAGGCATTCGGAATCAGCTGCAGGAATGAGGCTGCATATCAGGCTTGAGGCGGAGCTATTCTCATCTCCGTTTTCGCACAGGGGAACATCGGCCAGCGGAACCATCAGCGCGGATGGGATTGCCGCCTGAAACTCGTTCAATCCCGTATCGGCAGGCGGGGCGCTCAGGTCGGAGCAGCCGGCCGTTAATGTGGCAGGAAAGAGCATCCACAGCATCATCACGCTTAGCGTAATGCGTAAAAAACGGGCTGATATGCTAATAGAGGTTTCCTTCATGCGTTTCGTAACGGGTATCTCAGTGGCTTAGTGCCGGAAAGCCTGTAATTTACAAAGAAATTACGATACTGTTTTGGAAACTGTAGATCCAGCTGGGGACCTCGATCGCGGGCGCATAATCGTAGGTTGTTGAAAACTGGGCCGCAAACTGAACAATCCGGGTAATCCTGAAACGAAGATCGATATTTCCCGTCAACCTTGGGTTGAGGAAATCGGTCGGCTCGGCCTGATAGTAGCCAACTACATAAAGCGTGGTGTTTGAACTCAGGTTGCCTCTCATAAGCAGCGAGCTGGTTGACTTAAAGCGGTCGAACTGTTGACGCGGGCCGTCTTCAGCTCTCCACACTTCGTGCTCGTACATACCACCGGTGGTGAATCCGGCCGTGAAGTCATCCGATTCGACAAAGTCGTACCGGATCCCGGCTCCGACCAGGTTGCGCCTGCGCAATCCCCAGTCCTGGCTATACTGGTACTGGGTGAAGGCTTCCGGGGACCATCGGCTCTGATAAAAAAAGGTGCTTCTGAGGTGAACATAACCGTTACTAATGAGCTCGTCATCAATACGAAGCAGGTTCAGATTGGTGATGAACAGATAAGAGTCCCGACTGCCGAAATAGCTTGCGCGTGAGCGGTTGTTCAGCTGTATGGTCTCGCTCTTTTGCTTGGCGGCCGAAAAGCCAAACTGAAGACTACCCGACCATGTTCCGGCCGTATCGGCTTCGCTGCGATAGCTTTCAACATTGAGAACCTGCGCGCCGGATTCCGAAACGGAAAAGACAAAAAGCAGCGCAAGAATTGTAAGTCCGGCGGTTGAGAATCGAAACACGGGAAAACCTGAAAAATGAGAATGTGGCACGATAAAATAAAATGCTTGTGTTATGAGGGCGTTAACTGATACCTTATATAGTTGTCGTACAAATGGCATCACCCCGGTAAACCTACCGTTTTTGTGATGCATTGCAAGGTTAATATAAAGAAATTGAATTCGAACAGATATGAATAAAGAAGCACTGCTGCCGTATCTCCTGGATAACCGTGAGCTCAATAAAAAGCAGGAAAAGGCGCTGAAATCCCTCTTTAAGGAAATTGTTGCCAAGAAAAACGACGAGCGTGACGCCGAAGACTGGTTTATTCTCGGTGCATCCGAGCAGCGCGAAGAGCATTTCGATGAAGCTGTAGACGCCTTTACCTTTGCTATCGAGGAGAGTCCGGAGTTTGAGGCCGCGTGGAAATTTCGTGCAACCACCTACGGCCTGCTCGGCGAATGGGAACGTGCCCTGGCCGATATTAATAAAGCTATTGAAATCGACAGCTCCTATGTTGATGCTTACGTGGAGCGGGCGGCTATTTACCGCAACGATAGCAAGTGGAAAGAGGCGCTGGCCGATCTCGACAAAGCCATTGAGCTGGGGCCGGAAACCGATGAAGCCATCATGCTGAAAGCCAAAACGCTGTACGATTCCGGCGATTATAAGGGCTCGATTGAGGCATACACCGAAGTCATCAGCGAGGACAGCGCAAACGTTGAAGCGCTTGCTTCCCGCGGGCTCGCCTACTTTTTCGAGGGTGATGCCGAACTGGCCCTGAACGACATCCGTAAAGCCCGCACGCTTGAAGGCGGCAGCACGGTTTCTGAATTCAACATGGGGCTTGTAATGAGCGCCCTGCCGGAACACTCCAAGCAGGCCTATCGCCATTTCGAAAAAGCGTTCAAAAAAGACCGCAAAATGCTTGCACGCTACGTGGAGATGTCGGAATCATTCGAATCCAAAAGACTGCTTTCGCGCTTGGATGAAATCCTCAAAGACCTCGAAAAGCGCAAAGACGAAAATTTCTACACCACCGAGCTCTACGACCTGCTCGAACGCCGCATTCAGGAAGCAAAAGAAGCGGCTAAAAAAGAGTAGCAGAGCTGAGAAGGTAATTAAGAGAAAAGCCGGAATGAGATAAAGATCTTGTTCCGGCTTTTTTGTTTGAATATCAGTTCGCCCAACTCCCAAAATGGGGAAGGATGCCGGGGTGTAGGTTGGCCAGGGCAATATGTGAAATTTGGCAATAAGAAGGGATTTTTCGGGATTATGATTCATTCTGTTCCAAGTCCAAGAACTCACCACCCAGCACGAAAGTTATCTTGCATATCGTGTAATCCCTTAATCCAGTCCGGGATAGCTGAAAAAAATCCTCAAGCTAATTCCGGGACGGTTAATCATTCACAACCATTGGTGTCCGGAGAAACTATACTTACGGTGAGGAGAAACACAAAAAAAGGAACGCACTAAAAACCACAAAAGGTTAAATATGCCTTCAATAAATCCGGCCTATGGAAAAAAATAGCAAGGGTCGCTGCTCTCCCAATTTTAAAT
>JAIUMA010000114.1 GCA_022565795.1 Balneolia bacterium | reverse complement strand
AAAAATGCTTCCAAATTCAATTAAGTCCAATTTCATGAGGATAATTCAACTTCCCGGACACCAATAATTCCTAATTGTTAATTGTTTATTGTTAATTCTTCTCCTCTGTCACTGATTTTTGAAATCAATTCTAAGCTTTGCCTTAAATCCCTTTTTCGATGAGATTGGGATGTAAATTCCCTTTTCGTCCTGCTTACAGCCGTGGCCGCGCTTTTCGCCCCACTCTTCGTCCGTGAGGTTGTAGCGCAGGGTAAAATCACCATCTTTACTGCTTTGGGTTGCCCGCAGAGTGATTTTGTCGCGGAACAGGTTTTCCTCGGGTATGCGCTGTCTGCGGAAAATCCTTCCTCCAATCCGGTATTCCGTAGTGCGTACGCAGAGATCAGCGGTAAAGACCATGGTCTGACCTGCCTCCACTTTTGAGGTATCCAGGTACACGCTGAACAGCACCGGCATTTTGGCTTTTCCAGCCGCCTGTTTCGGAAACATTTCGTCGAAGGTTTTGAACACCGCCGACCCGTTTTCCGACCGTCTGTCGCTGAGGTAAAAGCGGCCGCCCCGGGTCATTACCGTGCTTTCAAAATAGTAGGACGCCCGGATTTCCCCTTCTTCTTTCCGGGCTTTTTCCACGCTTGGCGGCAGCGGGAGCGCTTCAACCTCCAGCGTGGCCTGCGCCAGCACGTTTCCAAACAGGAAGCGGGTCAGATTCTGATACCCCTCCTCTGAGTTCACCAAACCGTAATGCCCGCTGTGGCTGTGGTTGGTGTACACCCGTGGCGCGCCTTTCACGCTGGCGTTTTTGATGAGCACCAGCCCGTCGCTCATCGGTCCTACGGCCAGGCGCGACAGATTATAGTCCTCGTGGTTTGTGCCTACATGACAAAAGAAGCGGGATTCCGGAAACGTGCCGTCCAGTGAGTTTACGCTCTTATGATCCGGCAGCTTCAGATATTCCGCCATTCGCCGCCGGTTGAAGTTGTTCATATCCCAGCCGCCGAGAAACCGCGGCACGTTGGCACCGCGGATTTCAATCCCGTTGTGGGGCGTGCCATAGGTGAAGACTTTATCGACCAGACCACGTGCTTCGCCTGTTCCGATTTCATCGTTCTGCAGGAAACAGCGGGCGATGAGTCCGCCCATGGAATGCGCCACCAGATAGACCTTAAACTTTTTCCTGGCCTCTGTATCATCCCCGCACACCTGATCGCGTGTTTTCAGGATGAGGTCGCTCAGGCCTTCAGCTGCCGTTTCGATGGATGGCGTGCCATCGCCCGAGCCGATATCACTGTCAGCCTGCTCGTAATAGCGATGAATTATGACGCTCTTGGCCGGAATTCGGTCCTCGTTAATTTCCCCGTTCGTGTAGTTGTCTACATAACCGTAGTCTTTCATCAGGCGGATGAGCGGCGATTCGAAAAAATGTTTCTTCACCTCGCCATCCCACTCCTGCCGTATTTTGGTTGAGCCCAGGTTGAAACCCATGTAGGGCGTAGACACGGTTTCTTCAATGGCCGACTGCGTCATGGCGTAGCCGCGGATGTAGATAATCGGATAAAAAGGTTTCATAGTGCCGTTTATTTATTGTTATATGGGAGCCGGATTCCAACCATGAACGACTGGTCCGTATCGAATAGGGGAGCAACTTCGCCATCGGTGAAGCGCATGAATACATCCACCCGGTTTTGTGATCCGGATGAGCCCGCCCAGCGGGTTTCGAGGCCCAGCTCGGCGTACCAGCCGAACCGCTCGTCCAGGCCGGCTTCGCGCCAGGCGCCGGTCTGACCCAGATCACGGGTGTACTGATAGCCGCCAACGACCATCAATCGCGACAGGCCGATTGCGCCCAGGCTGAACACGTGCTCCTGAACCAGACGCCAGCGGCTGTGGCTGGTGCTGAAGAGCCCATCTTCATTCAGGCTGTTCTCGATTTCGATCACGCCATCATAAAAAAGAGAAACCGTAGGGAAGTAGGCCGTTCGTCCCGACGTGGGTGCGTTGATGAGCATCAGACCCGGACCAGCATGCGCATACACAAAATCGAATCTTTGATCGGTTTCAAGACCGGTTTCGAGAGTGAATGCCATACGATAGCTGTGCAGCAGTTCGCGAAAAAACGGCGGGGAGGCGCCATCATCAATGACCACAATCGGGCCGTCGCCCATTCGCTCGTCGGGGCGCTCCACGTACTGTATGCCCGCATCAAAGCCAAGTGCAAAAGTTAGAGGCTGCTGATTTCGCTCTTCTTCAAGAAGCCACTTTCCGGTGCTATGTATTCGCCAGGCCCCGTCTGCGATGCGCACGCTGTTCTCCCCGCTTCGGTAGCCCAGCTGGGTGACCGGCTGATTAACCAACGCCTGCCAGCCCACTCCAAAGCTGATGCTTTCTATACCATCAGGAATATCAATCAGCGGAAGGTTAAGGCCGAACTCCCGTGCAGGGCTTCGTTCGGTCTGCTGCGCCTGAACGGGCACGGAGCACATCACCAGAACAACAAACAGACAGGTCGGGATTATGGTGATAAAGGATGATGAGCGCATGGTGATGGACCTCAGTCGGTTTTGAGTTCAGATTTAGCGCGGAAAAAGAGGCTGATTACGACAGCCAGATCGGGGATGGCATGACCCGGATCGCCGCACACGATTTCCATTTTGCGGTAGTACGCCGCATGATCATCATGGATATTTTCGAACTGCGGAAGCTCAAGAAACCAGACCCATGCCCGGTTGGCAAAGTCGCGTATGCGCTGGGACCGGCTCGTGCTGCCCGGTTGATGAACCGAGAGTTCAGCCAGCTTCGTGCGGCCCATCATTTCGAAATAGGCCTCATTCGATTTGGCGTTTCTGCTTATGAAACTACGCTGACCATCGCTCAGCACCGGCGGACGCGTATTCCACACAAAATTAAACAAGGTTGTATGCAGCCTGTTGTTAATATCCCAGCCGCTTTCATCACCGGAAGTGTAGGTGCCGCCTTCGACCGCTTTTCCGACCGGATGCTCCCGCAGCCAGCCTGAAGGGCGACCGTGCACGGCTCTGGCTTTGTGCTCTTTCAGCCATTTCACGTGCCGTGTGATATTCCGGCTTTCAGCGACGCCTTCAACCGGCAGACCGAGAAACCGTGCGGGATTTTTTGCGGCAATCTTCTTAAACCGTTGTTTGCCGAGCAGCTTCCCAAAACTCTCCCCATAACCCGAATCATCGCTGTCCATTCGCAACAGGTGATAATCCGTACCCCAAAGCACGTGCGGGCTGAGTTCATCATCATCCAGCACCTTAAACAGATTCTTTTTATAGTTAGATGCGGTGGTGTCATCATCTTTCAGATGTGAAGCGTGATAAGACAGATCCCCGAAAACACGCCCGGGATATTTGCGCATGAGGTTCATAATTTCGAAAGCCCAGCTGTCTTCGGGGAACTCCGGCGCGATCCAAACCGGCTTGTCGTCTTCGGTTTCGCCCCCAAAGTGACCAAAGCAGACCTTCAGGTCCGGAAGCTCTTCAAATACCGGACGCCAGTGCCCGGGGTTTCCATAGCTGGCGGCTGTCTTGCTTTTTCGGAAGCCGAGATCGTTGCAGTGCAGCAGCACCGGCAGATTGTTGTCATTGCAGTAGCGAAGCACCTCTTTCATCACCCCTTTATACGGATGATAGCCCAGCGCGGGATAGAGCTTGAGGCCAACACAAGCGCCGGATTCAGCATCACGTTTGAGAAGGTCGAAGGCATCGGGCCGGATGGGATTTACCATAGCAAACGGCAAAACGCGACCGGGATACCGCAGCGCCTGACGCTTGGTGTCCTCAAGCTGCTTCAGAAAGAGATTTCGCTCTCCTTCACTCGGGTTTTTATCGATGATATCCATGGGCAGCACCACAGCCACATCATCCTGATCCATATGCGTGAGCAGGTCGTCGGTTACCTTATCGATGCTCTCCATAAGGCCGATGCGAAGCCACTCGAGTCCGTTTACAACTGAAGATGACGAGCCCTCAAAACGATCTGCGATGGTTCTTTCGATAAACTGAAGCAGCATCCGGTCGGTGGCCTGCGAGGAGGGCAATTCAACGCGGGATTCAATCAGCTCCCGCAGTCCTCCGGGGACCAGCTTTTTCAAGTGGGAACCGGCCGACAGCGACTGGTAGAAGTCAGATAAAGAGATGGTGCGCTCGTCCTGCTTCAGTTTTCGCTTGAGGTATTCCATGATGGCGTCACGAAGCGGAGGCGGCAGATTTCTGCCTGACAGCCTGTGCTTCATCAGCATGGCGGTTTCCCGGGTGAGCACGGCGTCGAAATTAAAAACATGGGTGTGCACATTGATGATCATAAGCGGTACCGGGAGATTTTTTCGGATTCAGATACCTAAGCTGCGGTATCAGGGTGATCTATTGTGATGATATTCTTCAGTAGTCGGCTGTAGTGCAAACAGAGCGCCGAATCATGGAGCTTATTTCCAAATATAGAATAAATAGCCTCTTTCGCAAAATGACAAACAAGGAGTAACCCTTAGAAACCAGCGGTAACACGCAACATACCATCTGCTGCGTAGGCGTGGAACAAACCTGTTTTCGTTCAGATTATTGGTATCTTTTACCAGGCAAAAGGAAAATGATGCCCCTCAACCCTGCACTCGTTAGGATGGGCAACGGGCCAGCAATTAGGGATTTGTATGCTATTCACCCCGGAGCAGCACCGGAACAATCAACCGGCTCACTTTTTTCTTCTTGTGCCTTTACCTTTTGATTTACTGGTCGATTTTTTCGCAGGCTTCGAAGCGTTCCGGGTATTTTTGCTTCTGCCGGACTTAGGCGCAGCGGCTGTGCTTCCGGTGTTCCGACCGGCGGAGGTTTTCGGGGCACCTTTCTTTGTGTCTCTTTTGCCTGCCGCCTTTTTGGCGCCTGAGCGGTTTCGGCCTCTACCCGACTTGCCCTGAGCAGATTTAGCAGAATCAGCTTCATCCACAGCGCCCGAACGATTCTTTTTCCGAGTTGACGCTTCCTTACTGGATCCCTCGACGGCCTTTAACAGGGTATCTTGCTCGGATTCCGTGAGAAAACGCCAGGTACCGGTGGCAATACCATCCAGATTGATATTCATAACCCGAACGCGCTGCAGACTTGTTACCTGATACCCCAATGCCTCACACATGCGCCGGATTTGCCGGTTCAAACCCTGGTTCAGAATCATCCGGATGGTCCGGGGATTGATTTGCTCCACCATGCACTTACGGGTCATTACTCCCAGAATTGAAACACCCTCCGACATCTGAGTGATAAAATCGGGCGTTACCGGCTTGTCTACAGTAACTATGTACTCCTTGTCGTGTTTATTACTCGCGCGCAGGATTTTATTCACGATATCCCCGTCGTTTGTAAGCAGAATCAGCCCCTCCGAATCTTTATCGAGACGCCCCACCGGAAACACGCGTCCGCCGTGATAGCCCACGGCTTTGAGAATATTATCGGGATCGGTGCGATCGGTTGTGGAAGTGACCCCGACCGGCTTGTTGTAAGCCAGGTACACATACTGATCCCGCATTTCCACCGGATTCCCGCTAACCAGAACGCGGTCCGATTTGGAAACCAGATCACCTATCTGCGCGACCTTCCCGTTTACACGCACCTGACCTTTTTCAATCTTGCGGTCGGCTTCCCGTCGGGAACATATTCCGGCTTCACTAATAAATTTGTTAAGTCGAACAAGCACGATAAACTTGGATTTGAATTTGGGAAAATTGAAATAACGGTCGGTCATTGCGCTTCGCAATTCACCAGCCCGCTGGTCTTCTGCATGACAACCATGTAATGAAGATAAGCAAAATAGCCTGCAGGACAGAAAGCAATGCAATACCGCGATACATTAAGCTTTTTCACAGGCACTACCCAAATAACCCCTTTTCCAGCCAGATGCCAGAACCCATAGTGCCGGCAGGCACGAACGATCGTGTAACCCCGGAT
>JAIUMA010000113.1 GCA_022565795.1 Balneolia bacterium | reverse complement strand
GTTTTGATCAGTATGATGATCAAAACCCGAGAAATCCATCTCATTCAGCTCCGCGATTAATACTTCCTGATATTCATCAGGTATTTCTATTTCAAGCTTAATAAAAGGCATTTTGGAAATTGTGAATTTTGAATGGTGAATTGTGAATTATGCGGGCTTTACGAGGGTGAATTCAGCATATAAACTTATATGTGGGCTTGTAAAGACTGATTCTCACTTTTTCTTTTTAGTGAATCTTCGTGTTTTATTTTTTTGTGTCGCCACGCGCAGTATCAACCCGGCCCCCGTTCCCTTCGACTCCGCTCAGGGAACGGGAGGCGGGTTGAGGCTACACAATAAGAAAACACCCGCTGGCTGAGCGGAGCCGAAGCCAGAACGGTGATGCTACCAGAATCGTCGATGCCTGATCTGTCTGTGCAGAAATATCATCAAAGTCGATTATATATCAATTCCAGCAAAACTTCACCCACTTCCTGCATCACCTGCTGATCGATAATATCGATATCATCCTGATGCGTGTGCCAGTAGGGCGGAAATGTCCACTGTGAGTTGGGATCGAACTGAATGCCGTCACGGCTCTGATGGATGATGTTGATGGTGGGCAGACCATACTCCTGATTCAGGATGACGTGATCATCCTGCACAAACATGCCTGGCTCGTCCAGAAAACGTTCGAATCCAAGTTCAGCTGCTATACGCCACACTTCGTTCTGTACGGTCGGGGCATAGCGGGTTGAGAAAAGCTCCCGCGGGAAAAGAGCGCCTTCACCACCAACCATATCCAGCAGAATCCCAAAGCGGGGGCTGTATCCGGGCACGGGCGGGTTGGCTGACCAGTAGCGGGATCCAAGGAAATAGTTGCTTAAGTCCCCTTCCTTCCCGTAGTCCTCACCGTCGAACAGGATGATATCAACGCCAACGGGAGGCGGATTTTCGGCCATAATACGAGCCAGTTCCAGAAGTACGGCAACGCCGCTTGCGCCGTCGTCGGCCCCCATCAGCGGTTCGTCTCTCCTGTCGGGGTCCTCGTCATGCTCAGCACGAGGACGCGTATCCCAGTGGGCAGAAAGCAAGATGCGATCAGTTGCCGTAGGATTGAAGGCAGCAATGATATTCTGAAGCTCCAGCACCTCCTCATAGCCCTGATGCTCAAAACGCTGCACAAAAACCGCGTTTCGACCCGCATACTCCCGCAGCGTTTCCGTAAACCATGCGGCCGCATTCCGGTGACCCTCACTATTCGGATTCCGGGGACCAAACGCCAGCTGCGCCTCCACAAACGAAAAAGCCGAATCACCCGAAAACGAAGGCACCTCCCGCCCCCGCTCTTCAAAATCCAAATCCGAGTCGAGCGCAGTTTTCTCTTCGCTCCGGCAGCCTGTGAGGAAGATTACGATTGAGAATACTGCGAATAATTTCAGCAAAATTGCGAATGTTGAATGGTGAATGTTGAGCGACCTGTCCGACTCTCGGCGGAAGCGAAATCCCGGCCCCGCTTAAAAGCGGGTGTCGGGGGTGAATTAGTCGAAAGTTTCAGCGAATTTACGTGAATTAGATGGATTATTATAGGCTTTTAGTGTTTCTTCCCTTTTTCCTTCTTAGTGTTTCCCCCACTGTTGACACTGACATACTGTTCCACTGAAACATCACCCCATCGAAGCCCGGATCTCCTCAACCCTTCTTGCGATTTCCTCCCGCTCCATATAGCGGAAACGCTCAGGCAGCAGCGCCCGTGATGTGCACTCTTTAACCGCCAGCAGCGTCTGAAGCTCAATTTCCTCCGGGTAGGTTGGCGGCATGAAATCCTGAAAAGTTTCTTCGAGTATCTCAACCGAAACTCTCTGCTTGCCGTCTACCGCGGCGCGGAATTTTGCGCGGGTGAGGGCGGCTTCCATATCGGCGCCCGAATAGGTGTGCTTTCCGCTTTTGATGGAATCCGGTATCTCGTTTTTGGTCATCACCAGGCCGGTTTTGCGCTTCATGGCTTCGAAAATCTCGATACGCTCCTGTTCCGTATCAGGATAGAACAGGGCGAGGTGCTCCTCTGCACGACCCTGACGCTTCAGATCAACCGGCATCAGGTCGGGACGGGCGGTCATCAGGAACCAGATGATGCGCCCACGGTTAGCCGTATTGCTCATGAAGCTGGCAATTTTGGCAAATACACGGCTTGAAACGCCGCTGTCGCCCGACGAAGAGCGATCACCCAGATAAGCATCGGCTTCATCAATCATTACGGCAACGGGCGCCATAGCTTCGAGTAGCGTAAGGATTTTTTCAAGATTTCCCTCCGTCACGCCCTGCCACTGCGAGCGGAAGTTCTTGAGCTTCACCATAGGAATGCCAACCTCACCCGCAAAGCAGGTAACAAGGTAGGTTTTACCGGTTCCTACGGGCCCGCACACCAGATAGCCCATCGGAAGTACATCACCCCTTCCCTGCTTCAAAGCCTGACTCGCGCTTCTAAGGTGCTTTTTCACCTGCACATGCCCGGCCACATCATCAAGGCTGAACCTGGTCTCCACGAACTCCAGCAGATCATGGGCTTCGGCTTCAATAAGCTCTTTTTTGGTGATGCTCAACCGGTCGTAATCCAGCTTTTCCCTGTTTTCAACGGCGTGAGCCAGCACGTTTTTGAGCTGTATGAAGCTTAGGCCAGCCGTCTGCTGCGCCAGCACTTCCGGGGGCATTTCACAGCTTTTGGAGTATGCCTTGTCGTCATCACCAAAGAAATGAAGGATGAATCTCAGCCTGGCGTCGTAAGAAGGAAGCCCTGCCTTTATAGCCGCATTATACGGGCTCTGAACCATGCTCCGGTTGATATCAGCCAGATTTTCTGTAAGCAATACGACTGTAAAGTCAGCCGCCAGAAACAGCGGATCCTGCGCCCATTTCAGTAGGGTGACCAGTACATTACGGTCATCCGCCCCGGATGAAGCCGTCTCTGAGTTTGGTACAATCGTCTCGGCATAATCTATGACGATTGCGATGCTCTTGCCCTGATCAATACGAAGACGGAAGTATTTCTCCAGCAGCGCCATTACCGAGGTCGGCATTTTCGGCAGCGGCTCCTGAGGCGCTGATCTCACCGGTGCAGCTATGCCCTGACGGCGGTATTCGGGAGGCAAAGCGCTGTTGAAGTCATTGCGCGTCTCCTGATCCCGAAAATGAATTCCTCCCGATCGGTCATAAAACAGAACCAGATCGCGCGAGCCGAAAAGCTCATCGCCCAGAAATGAGGTAAAGCGGCGAAAACTGACCTTTTCATCGCCATCACCACTACCCTTCTTCCCGGACTTTTTCGGTGATGACTTCTTTGTCTTAGCTTTATTTTCAGCCTGATTGCCATCATCATCTACCACCATCACCAAATCGCGCACATTGCCGTAAAGGGTGAAGTGATTCAGCGTTTTACTCAAATATTTTTGGGCAAAAATCCGCGCCCACTCAGGATAATGCTGCATTGGGAAATGGTGAATTTTGAATGGTGAATGGTGAATTTTTGAGCGTGGCCAAATCTCGGTCAGACAATATCGAACCTTAGTCCTTAGTCCTTAGTCCTTAGACTAACCAACTCCATTACGACAAATAAACAACAAAGTGACAAAAAGAAAAAGGCGATCCGGAAAAGTTGTTCCCCGAATCGCCTTTGATATTATTCAGCTGCTTATTTGCAGTCTGCAATACTGTCCTTCTGATTAATAGTTAACCAGGCGTTCAAGAGCAGCATTAATTTTCTCGTCGTTAGGAAGCAGGTAGTCCTCAAGCGGTGCTGCGAAGCCGATTGGGGCGAACTTGGCCGCCACGCGTGCTACAGGAGCGTCCAGATACTCGAAGCATTTGTCAGCAAGCTGTGCTGAAATCTCTGCACCAAAGCCGAGAAACTCATAATCTTCGTGAAGCACCAGAATCTTGTTGGTCTTTTTCACAGATTCATGAACAGTTTCTGCATCATAAGGGACGATTGTGCGGAGATCAATCACTTCTATCTCTACGCCCTGCTTTGCGTACGCCTTAGCCGCATTCATCGCTTTCTGAACAAGCGCACCGTAAGTTACTATGGTCAAATCGCTTCCTTCACGCAAGACCTTAGCTTTGCCGATTTCAACAAGGTAGTCCTTGCCCGGCTCTGCCGCACGCGCAAATCCCTGACGATACAGGAATTTATGCTCAAGGAAAATCACCGGATCATTTGATCGAATGGCGGTTTTCAGTAAGCCTTTTGCGTCAGCCGCGTTGGACGGCATCACAATTTTGTAGCCCGGAATATGGCCAAAGGTGGCTTCAATATTCTGGCTGTGGCAGAGTCCGCCGTGGATGTAGCCACCGCAGGGAACGCGGATAACCATCGGATTCGCAAACTGATTGTTTGAACGGTAGCGAAGCACCGGCACCTGATTGCGAAGCATCTGCATGGCCGGCCATATGTAGTCGGCAAACTGGATTTCCACAACCGGCTTGAAGCCTTTCAGGCTCAGGCCGCTGGCAGTACCAATAATTGAGGCTTCGGCAATTGGCGAGTTATAGCAGCGATTCTTGCCGTATTTGTCAGTAAGTCCGCGTGTCGCTGTAAACACGCCGCCTTTTCCGCCGGCAACGTCTTCACCAAAAACAATCACTCTTTCATCCCGCTCCATCTCTTCATCAAGAGCGTGGTTCACCGCATCAACAAGAACGATAGGCTCGCCGGACGGCTCTTCGGTTTCGTACTCCAGATCGAGCGGATCTTCACAGAGTACGTGCGTTACGGCATCTTCCGGCTTCGGATCATCCTGCTCTTTACACCAGTTTGTGTCGTCATCGACCTGCTTTTTCACGTCATCAAAAAGCTCGTCAATTTCTTTCTGAGTGGCAATTTTGGACTTAATCAGCTTATCAGAAAGCTTTTTGATCGGGTCGTGCAGTTTATCGGCCTCAAGATCATCCTCGGCACGGTATTTACGGTGGTCATCAGATGAGGAGTGCGGCAGCAGACGAACAGTATGCGCATGAACCAGCGCGGGACCATTACCTTCACGGGCATGCTTCACCGCCTTTTCCATCGCTGCAAAAGAGTTGAAATAATCGGTTCCGTCGCATTCGATTACTTCCAGATTTTCGAATCCGCGTACAGTCTTGGATATAGATTTATTACTCGTTTGCTCAGCTACAGGAACAGAAATAGCATATTTATTATCCTGCACAACGATTACTGCCGGTACTTTTCCGCGGGTTGCCCAGTTAAGCAGCTCGAAGAACGATCCTTCGGATGTACCCCCGTCTCCTGTGGAGATGTAAACAACCTCATCATCACCCAAAAACTTGATGCCCTGCGCAAGTCCGAGGCCGGGCAGGAATTGCGCACCGAGCGCACTGTTCACAGATACAATGTTGAACTCTTTGCTGTTGAAGTGCGACGGCATTTGTCGTCCGCCGGAGGTGTCGGTAACTTTAGAAAGATGCGCTGAAAGAAGCTCTTTGGCGGTCATGCCCATGCCAAGTGCAAAAGCCATATCGCGATAGTAAAGCATACCCCAGTCTTTACGGGGTATCATATTGCGCGTAGCAGCCGTTTGTATAGCCTCGTGACCGGATCCGCCGATATGAAAAAAACCGCGGCCCTGTTTCAGCAGGGTAAGCATTTTGTCGTCGAGACGACGGGAGAGCATCATATTACGCAGAGCATCCATGAGCTCGTTTTTCTTAAATTTTTTGATGGATGCAGATCTGATCTTAAACTCTGAGTCGGCAGGTACCAGTTGGGCCGTACCGTTTAACGTTTTAACGCTCATTTACCTAATAATTTATGTGGAAATCTACCTAATGATTACGCGCCTAAAATAAGATATTTGCCCATGTTCTCCCAACCTGAAGGAAGGATTTTACAGCTGGTTAAACGATGCCTGTTTCCCGAAAAACCGCTTCCATGATTAGGCAAAAAAAGGTGGATTGGGGCTATTAGAGAACCAGAAGTATGATATTCTATTTCTGATTTCTGGTTTTTATTTGATTCTTGTTATACGCAGACCAACCTACCATCATTTCGAACGCGGTTAATCTGCAAAGAAACCCGTAAAACGCAAAGCTGTTGTT
>JAIUMA010000112.1 GCA_022565795.1 Balneolia bacterium | reverse complement strand
TTACAATAATTATGGGCTTTACTCTAATAAACACCTTCAATTTATTAGGTATTGTGCTTATGTGCCTTTAATTAAATTATATCAATATATATTGATGCCTAAAAGCTACTCAAAAATTAAAAACAGTACTATTAATGAAAGTTAAACCAAGAATCCTTTATTTAGTCAACGTTGATTGGTTTTTCATATCCCACAGATTACCATTGGCATTAGCTGCAAAATCTTTTGGCTTTGAAGTCATCATAGCTGCTTCAAATAGCGGATACAAAGAAGAGATTGAATCCTATGGTATGGAATTTATTCATATTCCTTTCAGTAGAAAAGGTACGAATCTTTTAAATGAAATTCTTACTCTCATAAAAGTTTATAGGGTATTTAGAAAAATCAAACCTGATATTGTACATCAAGTCACTATCAAACCAGTTATATTTGGTTCTTTGATTGCCCGATTCAGTAATAGATTAAGTGTTGTAAATGCTATTACTGGGTTGGGTTTTGTGTTTTCTGATGATGAAAAATCTTCTCTTTTGCATTTAATTATAAATAAATTATATAAAATCGCTCTTAACAACCCTCGGCAATATACAATATTTCAAAATCCTGATGATCGTAAGCAATTTATTGATAATAAGCTTGTAAATGCAGATCATACTTTTATAATTATGGGCTCTGGTGTTGACTGTGAAGTATTTAAACCGTCTTTTAATAATAATAATGATAAAAAAACTGTTCTTTTTGCATCTCGAATGATCTGGGACAAAGGTGTTAATGAGTTTTATGAAGCGGCCAAGATTGTTAAAAAACAAGTCCCAGATGTTGAATTTGTTCTTGCGGGTATGGCCGACCAAGGTAATCCAAATGCTGTTAAACCAGAAGAATTAATTAAATGGACTAAAGAAGGATATGTAAAATGGATAGGCCATACGGATAATATGTTAAAGCTAATTCAGAGTTCAACTATTGTGGTTTTACCCACATACTATCCGGAGGGAGTACCTAAAATTCTTATTGAAGCTGCAGCCTGCGGTAAACCAATCGTTACTACAAACAGGGCTGGTTGCAGGGAAATAGTACGGGATGGTATTAACGGCATACTTGTACCACAAAAAGATAGTAAACAACTTGCAGGTGCAATTCTTGAAATCTTAAATGATGAAGGCTTAGCTAAGAAGTATGGAGTAAATGGTCGAGAAATTGTACTCAATGAATTTTCTGAAAAAATTGTAGTTTCTAAAACAATGGAAGTTTACAAAAAACTTGTAGGTAAGAAATGGCCTTCAATATAAATAACCTGGATAAGAATTTAATATGACTAAAATACTCATCTCCGGCCTCTCAGGCTTTGCCGGCTCCAATCTCTACAGTTATCTGACAAAGCAAGGCAAATCAGAAATAAGCGGGGTTTCCCGCGACAAAAAAAAACTTGCTGAAAAGATATCGGGAATTTCAGAAACCGTGAATTATGACGATTTGTTCGGTTCTTCCACAAGTAGATATGAGGCCTATATCCACCTCGCCGGCAAAGCCCATGACCTAAAGGGAATTTCAGATGAGTCCGAATATTTTCAGGTTAACTATGAACTGACCCAAAAGCTGTACGATCGTTTCTTAAAAGATGAATCTGCTAAAACTTTTATCTTCGTCAGCTCCGTAAAAGCCGCAGCGGACTTTACAGAGGGTGAGCTAACGGAAGATGTGTCACCAGCCCCTGTTACCGCTTATGGTAAATCCAAGCTTAAGGCAGAACAATATATTTTAGATAATCTTCCAGACGACCGTACAGTCGTTATATTACGTCCGTGCATGATTCACGGTCCTGGCAATAAGGGCAACCTGAACCTGCTGCATTCCATAGTTAAAAGAGGCATCCCCTGGCCATTAGGTTCATTTGATAACCAGCGTTCCTTCTTATCTATTGCGAATTTCTGTTTTGTCATCAGCATGGTACTGGAAGGCAAAGTGAAAAGCGGTGTCTATAATATTGCTGATAATGAACCGGTTTCCACTAGAGAGCTGGTTTCCATTATAGCTGAAGTGAACAGTAAAAAACCACGTATATGGAATGTTCCCAAGCCTCTTATTCAGGCTGTCGCAAAGACCGGTAATATTCTGCCCCTGCCTCTGAACGAAGAGCGTCTTGAAAAGCTTACCGAAAACTTTGTTGTTTCAAATAAGAAGCTGATTAGCGCTTTGGGGCAACCACTACCGGTAAGCGCTAGGGACGGCCTTATCAAAACTATTGAGTCCTTTAACAAAGAGTCATGATCCGCTTTTTTGATATCCTTTTTTCCTTTGCGGGGCTCATCATACTCAGCCCGCTCGTGCTGTTTTTGCTTGTAGCCGGATATTTCGACACCGGATCACCCATATTCAGGCAGGAACGGATAGGTAAGGAGAAAAAAAGATTCAACGTGCTTAAGCTCAGAACCATGAGCGTGGAAACGGCTTCTGTAGCTTCGCACCTTGTCGGGAGCAGCTCTATCACCAAATGGGGGGCTATACTACGCAAATTAAAGCTGGATGAACTCCCGCAGCTGGTTAATGTATTCAGGGGAGAGATGAGCCTGGTGGGCCCAAGGCCGAACCTGCCGAATCAGCTTGAGCTGATTGAAGAAAGGGATAAGCGCTCCGTATATGAGGTTCGCCCGGGTATCACGGGCATTGCTCAGATTAACAATATCGATATGTCAACCCCGGAATTACTCGCAAAAACCGATGCGGAAATGATCACCAAGCTAAATCTCAGCATGTACTTCTACCTGATCTTTGCGACAGTTCTGGGAAAGGGAAGAGGAGACGCAGCGGGGGCCTGAAAACAATTAGCAATAATCGGTTCTTAAGCTTTAATGAGCCTATTGTTTAACGAGTGGCCGCCTGCTTAGCCGTTTTGAGTATTACGTGCCTCTTCTCTGAGCTTTTGATCAGGTTTGCTGGATAGCAGACCTATTTTGTTTTACAGACGGATTAAAATAGTATCATCTTTCATAACCGAAAAAGAGAGTTTTGCGGTACTTAGCTGGATCAGCTCTGCTTACCAGCGATTTAACGAATAACTTATCATCTGCACATGGGATCTTTCATACCATCCATACTTGCGCTATCATTTATACTCCTTCAGCCTGCAGCAATGTTAGCTCAGGTACAGCTTGTACCGCCACAATCTGAAGAGCTAAGCTACGGCTTAGAGGTCCGAACAGCCGCGGGCACATCGGGGGAAACGCCGTTCTGGCTGCATTCCAATCAGCATGGAGACCTTGACCGCTACAGCGGCAACGCGCTTCTGAATCTGTTCGGCAGCTGGCAGCGCTCTTTTCAATACGGCATAACGGTAGAAGCGGGGGGAAACCTGCTGCTGCGCGCCTCTGATGATGCCGATGTCTATTTTCGTGAAGCTTATCTGAAGGCCAGCTATCGCGGCGTGTATCTGAGATTCGGCCGCAAGCAGGAGCACTTCGGCCTGCACAATCAGCACCTTTCTATGGGCACGGTCGATTTGTCGCATAACGCCCGCCCGATGCCCAAAATCGCTTTTGGTACGGTGGGCATGATAGAAGTTCCGGGAACTTCGGGCCTGCTTTATGCAGATGCCGGTATCGCCCACGGCTGGATGGGAGATCGTGCATACCGCTTTGTGCAGGACCCGTGGCTGCATCAGAAGCATCTGTACCTGCGCCTTTTTTCTGATAATGCTCCGGTTTCGCCCATTATCGGCATAACGCACTTTGCCCAGTGGGGTGGTCATTCACCGGTTTTTGGGAAGCTGCCGGTGGGGCCGCGGGCATTCCGCGACGTCTTTTTCTCAATGGCTCCGGACGTTTCAGAGATTGTCGATGGCGGTGTGCTACCCAATGCTTTTCAGAACCATGTGGGCAGCTATGATGTGGCCCTGCAGTTTAATGTAGACCGCTACCGGATAAAGCTTACCCGGCAGTTTATACTGGAAGACACGCCCAACGCCCGCTTTGGAACGCCTTTCGACGGTATGTGGGGGGCAAGCGTGGAGCTGCGCCCGCACGCCTTCACGAGCTGGAGGGGAGGTCAGGGCCCGCAACCCGCTTCTTCTGGCGATTACAGGCCACTGCTTCATAGGGTACACTATGCCTATCTGGACACTAAAGAAGGTATAAGCAGATACGATCACCGGGATGAAACGAGCTATTTCAACTATTATGGTCACAGCACCTATCGGGGCGGCTGGACCTACAATGGGCGCGCTATCGGGAATCCGCTGTTTTTCAGCGATCCGGACTATCTAAGCGTGGTAAACAATATCATCATTGCGCATCACCTTGGGGCATCGGGGTATATCGGCCCGGCCGGCTGGAAATTCTTCACCACCTACAGCAGAAACTATGGCGCAACAAACTACCGGGCAAGGGAGGGCATAATCCCGGAGCGGAACAATGAGCGCGGTGATCAGTGGTCCTTTCTGCTTGAGGCGCAGTCGGCATCGCTTCACCCAACGCTCGAGCTTGGCCTCTCGCTGGCTTTTGATCTGGGCAGCGTATATCAGAACAATTTGGGTATGATGCTCTCCCTGCGCTGGTCAGTGAACAGTGAACAGTGAACAGTGAACAGTGAACAGTGGGCAGTGAACAGTGGACAGTGGACAGTGAGCAGTGGATTGTGGCTGTGTTATGATTTTTCTGGGTGGGGCTGTCCGAGGCGGCAGAGACGGAAAGCTGGATGTTTTGGGACAGCTGTTGGCTGGAATCTTATATACTGTTTCAGGGTGCAGCGCTGAACTACAAGCCCGGCAGATTGAATCAAATACGAATAGCGTGTGGTATAGTATATAAAGCAGCGATGCAGCGCTGAGGTTTTTGAATGGAAAAAGAATTGACTAAAAACAGGGGGAGATTGCTTTGAGTCTGGAGGCGGTGTTACGATTTATTTACTTTTTGATTCAGCCTTCCATGCAGCTTGTGCTGTTGTTTGTTATCTGCATGGGGTTGTTGTTTATCGGTAAGACAGCATGGAGCCGGAGGGGATTTGCCCTTTGGCTTTTTTTATTTTTGCTCTATGCGACGCCCTTTCTGCCGCACGGCTTGGTGAGCAGCCTGGAGATGAAGCATCCGGTGGCGGAGGCCGGTGGTGAGAATGTCAATATGCGGACTGCCGATTATGAATATGATTATGATTCAGAGCCAGATTCAGCGCATGAGCAGAAGTCGTTCATTATCGTTCTTGGGGCGGCCTATTTCCCGGATCCGAAGCTGGACTATACCCACATGCTCAGCGAAGCCGTGATGATGCGCCTTGCCGAGGGCATGCGTCTATACAACAAGATCCCGGAATCGGTGCTGGTTACTTCGGCATCCACCGTTGTGGGGGAGTTGTCGCAGGCTGAGGTGCTCAGAAGAGCCGCCATTCGTCTTGGGGCAGATCCGGATCGAATAAGAACACAGGATGATCCGGTGAGCACGTGCACCGAAGCCGAGGCGTTTGTGAGGGATCATGGGCATCATTTTAATGATGAAGGCGGTGACAGAAGCATGAGCGGAAGTAAGGTATACATAGCGACCTCAGCGCTGCATATGAGGAGGGCGGTGGCTGCTTTTCAAGGCGCCGGTATACCGGGTGAAAGCATCTTCGCGGCTCCGTCGAACTACATGATTAAAAATCATCCGGAATGGCCGTTTACCCTTTGGGATTACCTGCCCCGCTGGGAAAACGTTCTGATGATGGATCAAGCGGTAAAAGAGCATGCCGGCTATATCATGGGATGCAGGTGAAGAAGTAGTGCGTGGCAAAGCGCAGCGAAGTCGAGACATCTCGATTCGGGTGCATGGGGTTTTGATTTGGCTACGTGCTGCACAACAAACAGCGCGTGCATGAACGGAGGGTGTAGAGGCTTTGGGCTCCATTTGGGCAAATGATGCGAGATCTCTTGGGTCAAGTTCATGGGATGTCGTTACAGCCATGTGTTGCAGAACAAACACCGCCTGCATGAACGGAGGGTTTAGAGGCTTTGGGCACCATTTGGGCAAATGATGCGAGATCTCTCGACTCCGGTAATGTTCACGGTCCCTGAGCGGAGTCGAAGGGCGTGGCAACTGCGGTATAGAAACTTCGGGTACCATCGCGTCAAATAATACCAGATCTCTCGACTCCGGCACCGTTCGCTTCGCTCACAGCGCCTCCGCTCG
>JAIUMA010000111.1 GCA_022565795.1 Balneolia bacterium | reverse complement strand
ATACGCCTTCGCCGTTATCGACCATTTCGTCGCCTTCAATCACAGACCAGTCGTTAAACGAACCGCGAACGTACACTTCATCGCCCAGGTCCGGACGGAAGTTATCGAGTTCTTCCTGTACGGTCATATCTACCTGGAAGGTGATCATTTCGGAGTCAACGTCTTCGTCCAGTACTTCCAGACTAACCGGAATCACGCCTACCGGAGTGGCAGGAGAAGTGGTTGTAATCTGGATTTCGGCATTGTAAGAGCCGGGCTCGAGTTCGAACGAGTTAACTTCGGCTTCAACTTCCACGGTTTGTCCCGCTTCGATTGTTCCTGTTGCCGGTTCGAATACGAACAGGCCATCGCCTGCTTCACCCACCACGTTCAGAATTAAATGAGCTTCAGGGAAGCCGATTTCTGCATATGGTGTAGGCTCAAAGATGCTGCAGGCTTCTCCGGCAATGTAGGATGGTGCTGTTTCACCAGCGCTGTTGGTTCCGGGGAATAAGTCGTTACCGGTAGACTCGGCAACGAAGGCTTCAACAACGATGGTTGAACCTGCAGGAACTTCCGCTTCAACCGGGATAGTAATCACGGTTTCTTCGTCGGCAACCGATACACTAACCGGAGCAGATGTTCCGAGAAGCGTCATGTTGGCGAATACAAGGTCGCCTTCAAGCAGGTAGATACGAGCTTCCACCGGCAGAGATCCAGTAATTGACTCGAGGCCAAACTGAACGCCTGTAACGTTGAAGTCACCATCAATGTCGAAGTCAGGTAGCGTGTATGTACGGATATAGCTGTTGTCAGCTGTACCTGCAGCACTACCGCAACGTACACCGTTTAGCGGCTCAACAACCTGCGAAACGGAGTGCGTAAGCACGATTTCGTCGTCGAGTAAGCCACGGTTAACGAACGGGAACTCAACCTCTGTACCACGACCGCCGCGGATATTATCCGGAGCTGTAGTGTTCAGGCTGAGCTCAGCTTCAGAAGAGCCGCTGCGCTGTGCATCCTGCTCAGGAACGCTTACTTCTGTTACATTACCCGATGGTGAGATAAAGCGTGCGCCATTTTCAACCAGGCCTCCGCCCAGGCTGAAGTCGAACGGAGCTACACCTTCGTTGGTCATGGTAAAGCTTACCATACCGTTTTCGCCCACGTTTACAGTTACGTCCAGAGACTCTGGGTCGAAAGCAAGAATACCAGGATCCTGACCTTCACCACTTAGGGCTACAGTTGCTTCACCGGCGTTGCTTTCGAACGTAAGGGTTCCGCTCTGGCTTCCAGAATCTTCCGGAGCAAAAGTTACCATTACGTCAGCGCTTTCGCCCGGCTCGAGATCGAATTCTGCAGACTCTACGATGAAAGAACCGCTATCTGAGCTGAATCCGGTAACAGAAAGTACGTCAGTACCTGAGTTGGAAACGGTAATCATTTCCTCTGCGTCCAGACCAACTACTACCGAACCAAAGTCGACTTCATCCGGATCTACTGCTATAGCAGCTTCGCCTTCTACCGTGAGGGTAGCAGGGATGTCAACCGAAAGGTTTGCCGGATCGTTAGTTTCAACACCAAGTACACCTGTATACACGCCGCCAATCAGGTCAGCAGCATCAAGGGTCAGGGTGATGGTTTCAGAGTCGCCCGGAGCTACAACGCCCATGGCAGGAACAACTTCAGTAATGAAATCGGCGCCTTCCGTAGTACCAATGAGGTTTACGCTGCCAGACCAGGTGCTAATTCCACCCGGAGTCCATGCATGACCAATCGATACGTAAAGACCGGATACGTCGAGCGGGGTCGGGATGTCGATAGTTACATCAACAGGGGTTCCCGGCGTGCCGCTGCTGCCTGTTCCCCATGGGATACGAACATCAGGAGAACCATAATTTGTAAGTCCGCCTACCTGCAGAACAACGGTTTCGGGATCAACTTCAGCTCCGGTTTCAAGCTCTTCAGTTGTGAACAGGATACCAAAGTCGTTAGCCCATGTTCCACCATCGGCTGCGTCGATTACAAAATCGGCAGCTACAGCTGTAAGCTCTCCGGACAAACCGTCAGTAACAGTGATAAACTCACCGCCGCTTAGGGTAAGGCCTTCAAACTCGATAAGGAAACCGTCATCACTCATGAGAGATGCGCCGCTATCACGCTGTGCCATTCCGGCCTCTTCTGCACTTTCACCGCTCATATTTGCAGCCACACGCTGAAGATTAGCTTCGCGGGCTTCTGTAGTATTTTCGAAGGCAGAACGAACCTGAGTTACCATTCTACTGCGCACCGCATCGAATTCGGCATCGGTCCCGTCCAGGATACGCTCCATGATGTATGCCGGGAAGGCAAACTCGAGATCGCCGTTACCGTCGTTGGAAATGGTAAGCTCAAATGTATCTGAGTCGCCTGCAGCAAGTGTAGCCTCAATTTCTTCAGGCTCTACAGCAAATACAGGCTGCTCGATTCCGTTACCACTGAGGGCAACCGTTGCCGGAGAATCCGGATCGGTGCTTTCAATAGTAAGTTCGCCGTTAAACTCGCCAACCGCATCCGGAGCAAACGTTACGTTAAACGTGGCGCTTCCACCGGCTGCAATAACTTCAGAGTCCTCGAAATCGATACTGAAAGCAGCGTTGTCGCTTTCAACATCAAGAATAACCAGGTTTGAAGTGCCGAGGTTGGTAAAGGTAACAGGCAGTGTGCTGTCGAAGCCGTCTACCACATCACCAAAGGCCAGTTCTTCCGGGTTTACAGAAAGAACGGGGCCAGCCAGAGCATCAAGCGTAACAACGGTACCATCCTGAAGTACAACCGCAAGGGCAAATGCTTCACCATCCTGGTTGTCTTCCGGGCTCAGGAATCCTGAAGCCAGAATACCGGCTGAAAGACCTTCAAGACCGGCTACATCTGCAAGAAATACAGCCACTGCGCTGCTGCTGCCTGCTGGGCGTACTTCAATAGCATATTCGCCACCCGGCACGCTGAAATATCCGGTTGCATCTCCGTAAGCTGCGCCTTCAACAATGGTGGCATCGAGCTCACGCACGAAGATATCAACAGCAGGAGCGTCGGTAGCTCCATGGAATACGTAGAAGTCGAATTCGCCCGGGTTAGAGGAACCAACCTGGCGCTCGTCGATTACTACCAGCTCGGCAGCGATATCAAGTTCATCCGGGTTTGGTGCAAACTCTGAAGGATCTGCCACACCTTGTGCAATTACGGTTAGCACATCATTCGTTTCTGGTGTTGCGGCAAGCTCAAGAAGTGCCTCAGTGCTTCCAGGCGCGGTGATTTCGAGCGTTAGCTCTTCACCAGCAGGAACTGTGAGGTACTCTGTTGCACCACGGAACGGGAAGTCTGAAGCAAACAGATCGCCATTCACATATACGTCAACCTCAGCAAGAGCCGGGTCGGCCGCGTTATGGATAACCTGAACCTGTGCTTCTGCTACAAACGGACCACCGCTCATAGAAAATGCAAGGCCGGAAAATACTGCGTCGACTTCCGTTAAGTTGGTCCACACAGGGAAACCGCCGCCAAATGCAGAGCCAGGTGTAATAATCTTGGCCAGCTCCAGCTGCGCAGGTCCTCCTGAGAACCAGTTCCAACGGTCGTTAGACAGTTCTGCATCGTACGTGTGGTAGAAAGAAATCCAGTACACGCCCTCTTCAAGGACCAGATTTCCGCCTGCTTCATCAAGGTCGATAATGTATCTGCCATCATCGAGAGTTACACCAGCGCCATCATTGGTAGTCTGGAATGTCCATACTGCTTCTTCAAGACTGGTTTCAGGATTGCCGGCAGGCTCTCCGTCAGCATCTGCAAAAATGGCAATATTAATGGTCTCAACATCAGCAGGTGTAGAAGCACCGCCAAAGAAACCATCAAAGGTCATTCCATCGATTGCAACGGTTTCTGTAATTTCGAAATCATCAGCACTGAATGCACCCGTGCCACCATCTTCTAGATTAAAGAATGCCGACACAATACCTTGTGTGGACGTCGCAGGCTGATCCCATACAAGATCCGGATCGGGCTCAGGACCGGTGAACTCACCAACAAACTCGATAGTGCCCGTCCATGAAGAGCCTTCGGTTGCATCATAGCCATTTCCGTACCAAAAAGTGAGACCTTCCATATCGATTGGCTCAGGAAACTCAACTTCACCTACAGAAGGATTGGATGAAACACCACCCGGCCAGCTCAACTCGATAGTATTTTCATCACCAACGCTGGTAAATCCACCAATTTGGTACAGAATATCAGCTGTTTCAAGGTCATCACCATCCGTAATAAGGATAGCGAAATCATTGGTCCATGTGAAAGCGTTTAGTTCAACGCCAACAAAATCGACGTCAAAACCCGCTAAAGGACCAATGAGACCAGAAGCTGTTGCTGAAATTGGGAAAAATTCCAGTGGTTCAATAATTCCTTCAGGAATTTCGAAAACAAACGGTTCTGTTTCGCCTGCTTCGGTAGTTATAGCTACTTCGTCTAAAGCCCACCACCAGTTCCAACCACCATCATCATCGAAAACGAAGCGAAAACGAACCTGGCTTTCTCCGGCTACTGCTTCAGTAATATCGAAACTGTCTTCTGCAAAACGATTGTTTTCATCAAAAACGACAAGCTCATTCCAGTCCTCGTCGTTAACTGTCCACTCTACTGTACCCGTTTGCCCGCCCAGATGACGATAATCATGAGCCAGGAACAGGTTTATGTTATCCAAGCCTGAAATGTCGAAGGCCTCTGTAGTTAGAGTGGATGCAACGCGACCTGCTTCCTGGCCAGCATCATCACTGTCTACGGCCATAAAGTCATCGTAGTCTCCACCCGTACCTTCATTGAGTGCCCATACAAAACCATTACCTTCGTCGTCGGTAATCGTCCAGCCATCAGGAACACCCCCTGAGAAATCCTCAGAAGCCACAACATTCATGTTAAACAGACCGGCTGAGCCGCGCTGCATAACTGTTGAGCTAAGGTAGTTTTCGAACTCTTCAATAACCTGCTGTTCAGCAAGCGAAGGGTCGGTTAGTGTTTTCTGGGTGTATGCCAGAATAGTTTCCAGAGAGGAAACATCAAACTGAGACATAAGTCCCGGGGCAAGTCGATATAAAGTTTCAATTTCCCTTTCGGAAAATGTACTCATAATCGCCTGGCGATCCATAGTTTGGATCCCCGCACGGTTCATTACTTGCGAACTGCGCTCCTGAGCGGTTAAGCTAAGGTCGCTGGACTGTGCCTGTGTTTGTGCCGGTGTTAGTAACAGCGCAAACATCAACACAGCAAGTAATCCCGTACTACCTTTCAAAAGATTGTGAAAGTGTATCATATTCGGGGTTTATTTGATTAGTTGTTTGTTGATAGCGCCTGCAGTGTATTTACACTATATCTTACTGAGAATGATTTACGGAGAGTTATGCCTGAGCACACAGATGATAAAAAATTGCCTGCCCAAACGTACTATACCCGTAACATCCCATTAATAATGTTTCAACTCCGCAGGCTGTTTATGTTATGTTGTAACATGCCTTCAATATAAGTTTAATGGTGTAAATGACAACCCCTAAGTGGCCATTCCCTCATTTTTAAGCAGATTCTCAATGATTTACATTATCAAACAAATTGTTTTACTTACATAAATATAAAGGTGGATTCAGACAACCCGAAAATGAAGATAGGTATCTACTCCACCGAATACTTGACTTAGCGACTGTCAATAATCTTCACCTAAAAAATACATTGCCCGCCAATTCAATGTAAGCGCTTGAAACCATTGTTATTTTTTTATCCTCCCTTTGATAGTCATAGAACTACATCTGCAGCTACAGCTTAGTACATACTTTAGATCCATCTCTGATTACGGCACGCAATTTTAAAAATGGTTAACTTTTTATCATTTTTACATATGTGTATAAATGTTTGCTACATAACTGGCTACTTTTAATTGCCAGATACTTTTTTTAGGTACTACTAATTATTACCAAAGGCATTAAGACCCATGGCAGCCATAGCTGTAGCCTCCGGGGCTACCAAAAATAAAAAAGGCGCCGCCCGAAATTAACCGGACGGCGCCTTCTGTAAATATAGTGTGATGGACCCGGTGATGGTGAATCAGGCCCGAAGACCCGATTCACCTTTCACAGACCAAAGTTTTACTTCACGAGCATCATCT
>JAIUMA010000110.1 GCA_022565795.1 Balneolia bacterium | reverse complement strand
TCGCATCAAACGCATTATTACACAGATTCAAAATCACCCTCGAAAAGTCCTCCGCGATCAAAGGGACTTCTCCAATGCTCTCAGCCAGCTGCAGGTCAATTTCTACATCGATAGCATCTTTGCCGGCCCGCATTCCGTGGAAGGACAGGTTCACATACTCTTTGATGAGCGGGTTGAGGGCAGTAGGCTCCATTTTGCCATCGCCGCCCCGGCTATGCTGCAACATCGATTTTACGATGCCGTCGGCCCGGGAGCCGTGCTCGTGAATCTTTTTGAGATTACTGCCGATGTCCGTAGCTATTTCGTCAGCTTCTTCCAGATCACCTCGTCTCATGGCTTCCTTCAGTTCAACGATCATCTCATCACTCACCTCCGAGAAATTATTCACAAAATTGAGCGGATTCTTGATCTCATGTGCAATTCCGGCGGTGAGCTGGCCTAATGAGGCTAATTTCTCCTGCTGAACCAGTTGGCTTTGGGTGTTTTTTAAATCTTCCAGAGATTGATTCAGCTTTTTGGTTCGGTCGGTTATTTCACTTTCCAGGGAGGTAAAGAGATAGCCATAGCCGTTTGCCACGTAGAGAGTCATGCCCAGGGGAAACAGGGTGTAGATAAATGCGATCATCATAAAATTAACTTGAAAAATCCCCGATATCGTAATAATGACGAAACTCAGAGTTCCCAAAGCACCAAATGCCACATACCCGACTCCTCTTTTCCCTGATTTGTACGCTTTCCAGCAGATATAGCCAATCAAAAAAATTGATATTGAAAAAATTAAAAACACTATATAATTGGTAAACGATGTATTTACTAAGTTCCTTAGTACAATAAATGGCAAAGCAGCGACCAACCAGAGTACTTTTTTTTGCTTCTCCAACTTGAAAATCTCAGCGATTACATAGGGCAGGAATAAAATCACAAATGAGGTACTAATATGAAAAATCCAGATCAGTATAGAGGACCAATACCTGGTAACATCTAAGTAGATAAAATGAAAGGCAGTCACAGCAGAGATCAGCAATAAACCTAAAATAACAGAGATGAAAAGGTTGGACCGATCTTCCGGGAACTTATAGAAGAGCATGAAATGAAGCAGGAATAATACAAAGAGCACAGCTGCAGAAATAAAGAGGGTAAAACTTAAAGAGGTGATTAATTGAGCCCTGTCCTGATTCAGTGCATGCGTTCCGAAACCAAATCCAAACCCTAAATTCTCGGCAAATACCTTTATTATACTGTTATAGCTCTTTGCCTGATGGTGGGAGTATCGGATCGCAAGGGTATGTGTTTGCTTTTCTGTGATATTTACCGGAGGGAAGACTGCTACTATTGGTGAAAACGTCCGCTCTTTGTCCGGATCGGTAGAGAAGTTTCCAAATTGGTGTACCCGTTGTCCATCCAGGAATACCTCTGCCGCACCCCGCCCATTAAAGTAGAGATTCCAGTTTTCGTTGTAGAATGAGCTGTCGGCGGTAAAGGTGTACCGCCACCAGCCATAGCCGTTCCAGAGCGAATCGGGCATGGCATCAATGCCCAGGCCACCGGGGGTTAACGCGTACCAACCGGAATCATCAAACTCCGGGTCGGCCCATTGCAGGTCATCCCCGGGCTGGTATTTCCATTCTTCAGACGAGCTAAAAACCAAGACGCCATTTTCGTTTACCATATCAGCGGTGAGTTGAGGAAGTGCCTGTTCCTGCGAATAACCATCCACGGGGAAAAACCACACGGCGAATGCAATAATTAAAAAGGAGTATTTCATAAAAAGGCTGCTGTTTTTACATGTAGATTATCACCGCAGGTACACGCCGGACATGGTTGGTTGGTTGTTTGAAAAGAATGTTAGCATGGGATTTACGGATGAAGTTTGATGATGAAAACCGTTTGCCCCGGTTGTGAATGCACGTCCAAACTGCCCCCGTGCGCCTTAATGATATCATTCGTAATACTCAGCCCAAGCCCGGTGCCCTGCGTCCCTTTCTTGGTCGTAAAAAACGGCTGCAGGATTTTGTCTTTAATCTCGTTCGGTATGCCGGGGCCGTTGTCTTCTATTTCGATTGTGATTGTGTCGGCGTTGGATTTGGTTCGGATCAATAATTTTGGCTTGTAATTTGATTCGTTTGAATGCGGTTGCTGTAGAGACGCAATGCATTGCGTCTCTACAGCCCGCATCGCATCAAACGCATTATTACAAAGATTCAAAATCACCCGCGAAAAGTCCTCCGCTATCAAAGGCACCTCGCCAACATTTTCATCCAGCTGCAGGTCAATATCCACGTTAATGGCTTCCTTGCCGGCCCGCATTCCATGGAAGGCCAGATTCACGTACTCTTTAATGATAGGGTTGAGGGGAGTCGGTTCCGGCTTGCCGTCACCACCGCGGGAGTGCATGAGCATCGATTTTACGATGGAATCTGCACGTGAACCGTGCTCATGGATTTTGGCCAGATTTGCTTTGATGTCGGCCAGGATGGCGATGGTTTCTTCGGTATGGTCATCCTGACTTGTCTTCGTAAGCTCCTCCAGGGCTTCGTCGATCATTTCAAGGCTTACATCCGAGAAATTATTCACAAAATTGAGCGGGTTCTTTATCTCGTGGGCGATGCCGGCTGTAAGCTGACCGAGGGAGGCGAGTTTTTCCTGCTGGATGAGTTGGTTTTGGGTAGCTTTGAGTTCGGTTAATGCTTCTTCCACGGCACTTCTTTTCTGCTCCAGTTCTTCGATTGTCTCTTCGAGCAGAATGGCTGTAGTCCGTTTTACTTTTTCGGTGCGGTCGAGCTTAAAGGATAAAATCTGAAGTTCTTTGTCAGCAGCTTTTAAAGCCTTGAGGACAGACTCTTTCTGCCCGGCAGACATGTTTGGGTCCTGCTGAATGAAATCGGTAACGGTTTGCAGATTTTTATCCATTCTCTTTTTCTTTTAATGCCACACAGCAGGTGGTGAGATTATGCATTTCCAGGTTGCCACCGGCCATCCGACCAAGTTCGGCATAGGAAAACATCCCTGCCATCGGCACATTCCAAACTTGCTTAACCCCCTCAATCTCTGCATTCATCATGGGTCCGAAAGACAGTGCCCTGCCGCCACAACTGAATACCACCAGCGCGTCTGCTTCTGGCATTACAGTATCTTTGAGGTTTTGTACGCCTTTCACGACCTCTTCCATCACATCCCAATCAGGAGGTAAAGAAAAGCGGATTTTTGATCCCTGCGGAACCGAACCGCTTGTATAAAATGAATGGTCAGACCAGTCAACGACCAGACCGGGACGCATTACCGGATCTCCTTTTTTACGCTGCAATTGTAATGGAAAATTGGCAGCGAGCTCTAATAATAGATCTTTGTTGTCCGGAGTGACATTTTCAAGTCCTCCATATTTTGTTGTGATATCCAGTGCAGGTTCGTTATCAATAGTGAACACATGATTCCCTTCACTGCGGGTCACTGTTTTTTCCGTTCCCACGGCTTTCCAACCACAAGTAGCGATACCACAGACCGACACTTTATCTTCATTTATAGCAATACATACCATCCCATGATCGCTTTCCCAATTGTTAGTAAAAACAAAGGTTTTTTCAAACGACAGATCATCACCGGCAGCTCCGCCAAAAGCATTGACCTGTTCACCTGCGATTTCCTGAAGTCCCAGCAATACTTCTTCCCCATCAGTTGCCGTATTACTGACCGCCAAAAGGAAAGCAACTTTTTCAAAGCTCTCTCTGGCTTTTGAAGTGATGAATTTTGATGTTTCGCGGTAGTTGTTGTTCTGAAATTCCGCCAAATGGATACTGAAATGTTCTTTTTTCATATTCAACAACAGGATAGCCACAGCACCTGATTCGGTCTCTTCATCAATAAATTCTCCGTTGGTAGTAGAACCAAATACGGCAATGCCTGCTTCATCCAGCATACGGCAAATAGCCATACGGTCTTGTGCAACGGACATGAACACGATTGCCAGGGTAGGGGAGAATCCGTCGGCCAGGCTTTCAGCGAGTGCTGTTTGAATTTCTTCAGTGGATTTTCCTTTGATTGATTTTGCTTTCATAATGCTTCGCGTTATTTGTTGTTATACCGGCATTTATTTCAAATTTTAGTCAAATGACAATCAATGACCACAATCTCACTTCTCCTTCAGTGCGACCCAGCTTACGGTTGTGCCCTGGAAGGTGGCTTTGCCCCCCTTTACAGCGCCAAATTCACCAAGGCTGAAGAAACCGGTCATTGGCACCTTCCATACCTCATTGAGGCCATTAATTTCTTCCTCAACCAGCGGTCCCAGGCTCATCTGCCGGCCGATACATGAAAAGACCAGCATAGCGTCCGCCTCCGCTAAAACCTGTATTTTCACATCCCAGGCGCTGTCAATCACGGTTTCAACAATGTCGAAATCGGGGGGCAGGGAAAATCGGATTTTTACTCCCTCGGTAATCAGGCCACCGCACATTACAGCACCTGTCTCCTTATTGAACATGATGGGCGGCTTCATAACCATGCTGCCTTCGCTCCCGATTACCTGCAGGGGATACGTTCCGATTTGCCCCAGCAGATCGTCACTTTCATTCATATCAACCTTCGCACCGGTAAACCGTAAAAGAACGTCCAGTGCCGGTTCGTTATCGATGGTATATACCCAGTTACCTTCGCTGCTGGTAATCGTTTTCGGAGTGCCGACCGGTTTCCATCCGGAGACAGCCAGACCATGCACCTCTACGCGGTCCTGATCGATGATGAGGCACATGATGCCCTGCTGGTTTTGCTCCTTATTGGTAAAAACGGCATGACTCCCCCAATATGGATTCCCGCCAGAGATCCCTCCAACAACCAGAGCATCTTCACCGGCACCCGACAAAAACCCTTCCGCTATAGCTTCACCCGGCACCTCAGCCTGGGATACAGATACGATGAAGGCCGGCCGTTTGAACAGGGCGCTTCCGGTTTGGCCAATTTCCCGGGCTGTATTCACTCCTGCCTCATAATCTCCTGAAGGCAGCGATTTCAGAACAATCCGGAAACAGGCTGGATCAGGATCCAGCAACATAATAGTGGCCAGTTCATCTTCTATGCCCTGATCCGTAAACCGATCCGGCGTATTTGCTCCGAATATGGCGATACCGTGCTCATCAAGCACCTTCACAATGCCAGGGTAATCGAAGTGTGAGGGCACAAATACCACTCCAAGAGTTGGTTTGAAACCTTCGGTTGCCGCCTGCTCAAGTACAGATCGGATAGTTTCGGGATTATTCCCGGTAATTGTTTTTGCGTCCATTATGCTCCGCTGTCATTGATTGTGATTTGCGCTTTGCGCGTTATTTAGCTTCGCGCTAAGCTTTTCTATCCAGCATCTTCTGCACTTCCTGTTTCAGCGTGGAGAAGTCAATTGGCTTGGTGAAAAACTCCTTGGCTCCGGAATCAATGGCTTTTTTATAATTGTCATCATCACCGTAAGCCGAAATCATGCTCACCTGGATCTGCGGAAACTGAGTTTTTACCTTCTCAAGCAGCTCCAGTCCCGACATGCCGGGCATGTTGATATCGGAAAATATGTAGAGCACATCCGGCGGCTGGGTGCTTTGAAGGTGCTCCAGGGCCTCCTGGCCCGAAAAGGCAAATTGGAGCTCGATAAGTCCGCTTCGGATCTCTTTTCTGAACTTTTGCCGGAACAGCATTTCTACGTCCCGTTCGTCGTCTACTACTAAAAATTTCATGGGTTTTTTATTTTGATCTTTGGGGTTTTCAGGCATTTCAAAAATCTGTTTTTAATTTTCCGGTTTACTGGTTGTATTTGTTGAGGTTTATACATCTGTCATCAATGTAGTACAACCGGCTTTGTAATGATTGGACTATCCGCGCATTCATGTACATTTTCGTGGTTTAAGAGCAGATAAGCGTGGTGGCTCTGTTTCCGGTCATCACCGGCTGGATTTTGCCAATGGTATAGAGGAGGTATTTTCGAACATAGCCCTGTTCGATGAATTGTTTTCGGAGTTTGCGGAAACAATTCAGCATAGTTTCAAAAACTTAACAGAGTTGATATTTATTCTTTAATTCGCCCATTACTCTTCTGCTATTTTCAATTGCACAGCATGTTCTTCCAGAGAGCGTTTTATCATTATTTTTTATCGATAACTTTTGTTGAGATAATCGTTGAGATCATTTGATTT
>JAIUMA010000109.1 GCA_022565795.1 Balneolia bacterium | reverse complement strand
TTATAATGAGTGATTCAAGATGATAAACCTATCTAAAGTAATGATGCACGAAACCCGTATTTGTTACACTTTTTTATTCAACTTTTTTAAACCCAAACTAACCAATTGAACTTCAATGTTTTATAAGCCAAAAAATTAAGAACAAAATATGCTAAAGTATGTATTCGATCTCATTTTACCTGATCCCAAATATTTTTGCCGTATTTCATCAGCGCTTAACTTGAAGAGTAGTTTAGAATAGCGTACGCTTAATCATATGATTTGAATGAACCCGCATCATCCTTACCATAAAACAACCCCTGCATCAAAAGCCCGATTAGAGATTTACAAATTGTTGGATGTAATCTCTGAAACGCATTATCATTGAGCAACCTCCATTAGTCTTTACCACAAAGTGCACGAAGTATATTCGCGAAGGTTAAAATGTATCGAATGCCAATCTAATTTCTTAATAGTCTTTAAATTTGAATCGAACTGCGAAAGTTGTGGGGTGGGAAATCGCTATGGATAGATATTGCGAAAAGATATTTCCCCGTCTTCGGGCTTGTCATAAAAAGTAATACCCCGAATCAGATAAAAGCCTACAAGAATCATTTCTATAATGATCTCATTCTATATCGGCTTCAAAAACAAGACTATAAAAACGTTCATCTGTATCGGTCTCTATGATGATATATTCCTTGAGATACCCATTAAATGATGGCGTTAAATAGACAGATAATGTGGCAGATTGACCGGGCTCTATTGCTTTTTGATCGATTTCATAGTTATTGAACACACAGGCTGGATTTACGGATAGAATATTTACAACGTTTCCGCTTTTATTAACCATCGTATATTCAGCTACTAAGGGTGTGCGCGTTTGTACTTTGCCAAAGTCCTTCCATCTATCCTGTATTTTTAATTTTGGCTGAAAGCTCTCCTCCTTACTCCTACTTACAAACCGATCCCTGAATTCTCTTGTGGTTTCATACATTTTTTCACCCTCATGTCCCAATGTTTTCGTGCCATCAGAAAGTATCATATAAAAGAAAGGTGCTCCAGAATTATCCTGAAACTGTTCTTCCAGGCTTTTCTCCATTTCAAGATCACGCCGGAGGTCTGCCATGTTCACAATTTCGAAATTCGATTCAAACAGCTCTAAATCAGTTATTTCTTCTATAAACGGATTATTGATATTAGCCCTTATTCGAGAATGCAAATATTTATCCATCTGTTCCAGATTATGGTCTATCGGGGAATCAACGTTTAAAGCTGCGTAGAAATCCATATCCTCTCTTTTGTAATTAAAGAATAGCTCTGTAACAAAAAGCTTATTTTCAAATAGTTCAAAATTCACATAACCGGTAGCCCTTACCCAGCGCTGATGCGTAATTGAATAAAAAGGTATTCTTTCTAATTCAATTTTCATTGGCAAATTGGTCTCGCTATTATAATAAATAACGCCTGCCCGCTGTGATGAATCAAATGAAATAGCCGCAAGTGAATGATCATCCTCTGCTTCAACACGTTCATAGCTAAAATCCCTGTATTCAGTTAACGGCCCGTTAATTTCAAAAAAGCGAAATGCTGAAAATAGAGCACCTGAATTTAGTTGTATATCTGACCGTGAGGATAATTCCGGGAAAATCGCCATTGTGTATGGCATATATTCATACCATTCATCGGTACGGTCACTTTTATAGAGCATTTCGGATATGAACGTAAAGTTACCTACCTCAATAAGCGTGTCGTACCCATCAGAATATAAAATCCCCTCTCCTTCTGTAAACATGCAATAGCTGTTGGCACATTTTGCTTTTTCTACATATACAGCTGGAGAAACATAAGGTGTTTTCATTATAGTCTGCTGATACTCTCTGGAGATATCGCGCATCACTCTTCTTAAATCACGGGGACTTTCGCTTCCATCTAAAGATTCTATGGCCGCGTCATTTAGACCATGAGCGTTACAGGCATTGGCCAAGAATACCAAATAAAAGATACCAACAGCTAAAGTAATTAACAGAGATTTCATTTTATAAGGGATTTAAAATTCGAGTTTAAAGCGGTGTGTCTTCATTATTTCATTACGTTCATCAACATCAGCATCGCTGTAATACCAGGGAGCTGCATATCCGGCAATGCGCATTCCCTTTGGAACATCAAAATGCGCAACTAATGTGTTGTTTTTATACACCTGCATACCATCGGTTTCAGAATCAGTTCCTTTGGAATATCCTCTGAAAAGTAATCCCGTTTCAGGAATGTACTTTAGAGAATTATAAAAACCCTTGGTCCTCATTTGGTTTACCATAAAGCGATCAAATGAAGCCGCATTGCCTGTGAATAGTTCATAGTCTGTATCCATCTCATGACCTTCTATCCCGAATGATGCTATGTGTTCAAAATCAAGGGTGAAAAGATGAATAAACGGATCAGCCGCAAAAGTGATGGCTAATGTATCTTGATCAATCAGATCAAAGAAGAAATAAGACAGAGGCCTTTTTTCAGGACGCTCATAATATGACGGTGGATATCTGCCGAAAATATCTTCAATTTCTCCGGTTTCAAGGTTCATCCTGGCCAAAATACGCGCCTCCTTAGCGAACAAGTCAGTATCCATGCTGAAGTTTGTATATTCCGGTGGGCCTCCTATTAATGGCAATAATGCATGTATTCCGATTGTTTTAGCATCTGTTATGTAGTACGCTAAATTATAGGAACGCTGATCTTCAGGCGTTGGATTTTCTGCCAAATAGTCCGTTGGCTTATCTTGTTTAAACCGAATTCTGCCTGTTTGTTGCCTCTCAAGCTCTTTATCAAAAGTATAAAAATCAAAAGAGCTGCCAATAAATAAATGCCCGCCATCATCCATTGGGCTATAAAACGTGATTCCACTTGCAGGTATTTCTTGTGGCCCCTGACCTACACCAAGACTTCTATCCAGAAACGTACCTTCTGAATCAAAATTAAACATCCAGCCAAAATTATAGTCTATAAAACTCAGCCCTTCTGCTGTTACAACTAACTGACCACCGAATGAAGATAAAATGGAATCCATTACAATGGTCTCCATATCAACCTCCTCAAATATGATATCGCTTAACGAAGATGGTGACTGACTATAAAATTCGTTATCCGGCACATTAGAGGTGCAGGATGCCAGTATGATTAATATTAAAACAAAATGTTTGTTCATGATGAGTTAATAAGTGGTTAAGTAAAACCGGATTAATTGTGATGCTGTTTGCCGATTTCGCGAGCAATTTCATAACAGCTCATTTCAGGATGATTCTTCAGCAAGCAGAGCGCACGATTCAACTTCGATTCAATTATTACGGCCTTGGGGCGCTTACCATTTTCATTTCTGTAGTTCCGTGAAAACTTTTTTTCGCTCTGATATCCCAATGCAGCCGCCCATTCGCTGACTGTATTGATTTTGGCTAGGTTACCAATAAGAACCTAGTCGGCCTTAGACAGCTCTTGTGAGCTTTTGATCTTATGCTCTTGTGACATAATATGATAAAATTTATAATGAATAATTCAAGATAATAAACCTATCTATTATAATGATGCACAAAACCCGTATTTGTTACACTTTTTTATTCAACTTTTTAAATCCCAAACTAACCAATTGAAATTCAATGTTTGGATTTTTCACTGTCAGAATACTTAGCTCAATCCCTCAGTTCAGGTTAAATTTCAAAATAGATTATCGATTACATCGATCTTTTGGCCCTCGGTACTCGCCGATCATATGTTTTTTGTTCAAACTACTACCCTAAAAATTCACCGAATATCAATCTCATACCTCACGACGGTTCCGAAGCCGTCATCATCCTGATCGGTTCCGTATAGTTTGCCATTTTTGATTTCCTTCACATCCACGCTTGACGGCAAGGTTCCGGATGCAAGTACGTTGCCGTCTCCATCCAGCTGCTTGATGTGCTGCTTGCTTCTGTCGGCGTGCGGGGCGGTGATCCACAAGTAATTACCGCAGGATAACAGCCGGTTATACACGGGGAACGTATCGTGCAGCTTATCCCGGTTTTCGATCATGGACGTTACGGACACAAGGCTCATCTGCAGGCCCATATCATTTGCAGCGCGAGCTGATAAATCTTCCAATTCATCCTCAGAATCAATTCCAAGCCGTTCTCTGTATAGCTGCCTGTAATCATTCTCTTCCAGCGCAATCGGGTCAGCCAGCTCATCCACGGAAATAGAGCCAACGTTATTCCAGCTTTCCATATCATAGACCTGTATTTCTGCATCGCCGGTCCACATATGAAACAACCGGTTTCCGAGCCTTGCCACATGATTGGTACGTCCGAATGGCATTGTGGTATTCACAAATCCTGTTTCTGATCTGGCTACATATCGCTCGCGGGCTGGCGATTCGAAAATCAGGGATTTATCTTCACTATGCGAGGTATTCACAAGATAATATGATGAGGTCAATTCCATGCCGATGTTATTGTTAGAAGTTGCCGGCAGATAGGTGATTAATAGCTGCTCGTCATCAATCAGCATTTTATCATTAACTACATTGATGCCCGTTTCTGTACGCAACGGTGGAAGCCCGATGGCTATAGCAGCGTCCGGATCGGCCGGATCAAATACGTTTATTTTGGAGTTTGCACCTCCGTCGAGCGCGTAGATTAGTCCCGAGTGCAGACTTACGCTCATCAGGTTCTGAAAATCGCCGGGCCCTCTACCCCGCTGACCAAACGTTTGAACGAGTTCTCCATCCTTGCTAAAAACCCGAACCTGAGCAAGGTCATTCATCGCCACAACGATTTCCCCCTGCTCCCCTGCCGCGATGTCAGTCAGGAAATCACCAATAAGCACCTCATTATTGATGACAAGGTCTTTGGACAAATGGATGGTTCTTTTTTCATCATCTGAAAATATGAATGATAAGGAAAGCACTCCTGAGAGGATCGAAAACAGAGTGACGAAAGACATCATAGTCGCAGGGTTTAGTTTTCTTAAGATGATATTGGGAATTAGCTTCTGAAAGGCTTCTATTATTTCAGAGACTTACAAAGGAATTATAATTAATTTACCTCATTATTGGCCATTTTTTTTGGGGTTTAGCTGCACCGAACTAATTACCATCATCTTAAAGAATTATATGAGCGAAAGAAGCGTATTTTGGGCTGCTGACAGGTAAACACTAAAAAGGAAAGTCACAAAGACCACTAATGTTTGTGCTTTTAGCTATTAAGTACTCTACCCTCTTCAAGTTGAACTAACGTTTTCAATTAATTATCCGCCACATCACTCTCACCCTCATCACCAGCATCACCCAGCGCGCGGCGCATCTGCTGCAGGTGGCGGAGCTGATGACCGGGCATTCCCTGCAGCCAGGTGGCTACGTTCAGACGGAGCAGGGGAATTACCGGTGATGGCGCCCGGACTGCATCCAGCTTCAGGCCGTTGGCGTCCTCAATGATGTCCAGCCAGCGCTGCTGCAGCTGATCGAATTCTTCGGCCGTTTTTGAAATGTCCAACGTAGAGGAATCCGCTTTGTCCCTGCTGCCTTCCGGCCTGTATTTGCCCGGCGCGGGGAGAGGGTTGCCTTTGGGTCCGGAGCCGCCCAGGAACCAGCTGCCCACCCATCCGGTGTAAAAGGGCGGCGCTCCCGTACGTCCGCGCTCCCTGGCTTTTTTGACGGCCTTCTCCAGATTTGGCGCCATCAGCGCGGCCGTTAGATTGAGGTGCTCGATGCACTCTGCCGCCGACCAGCTGTCCGGTTTCGGCCGCTGGTTCATCTCGGACTCAGAATACGATCCTACCAGCCTGCGGACTTCGTTTCTGCAGTAGATAATTTCATTTTTCCACTCTTCGGGGTTTTTCAGCTTTTTGGGCATGTCAAGGCACCTTTGGTTCCGTAATCAGACTATTAATCGTATAAAGAGTTTAAGGTTAAACACTAAAAAAGAAAAAGGAAAGACCACTATTTTTTGTGGTCTTGGTATTTATTCAGACTTTTGATTTTGTCATGACCCGGCCTACGGAAGGAGGCGAGTAGTTTCTGAGCTTTTCGAGCAGACCGGTTGTGGAGTCGCTGTGCAGCAGCATCTCGCTGTAGAGTTCTTTCAGGAAACCGCTTTGGGTCATGGTCTTGGTTAGTTCGAGCAGCGGATTGTAGTAGCCGCCGGTGTTCAGCAGTCCGATGGGCTTGTGGTGCAGGCCAAGCGAGACTGTTCAATAAAGTGTGTCAAAATAGTTAATATTCCTAAGACACTTAATTT
>JAIUMA010000108.1 GCA_022565795.1 Balneolia bacterium | reverse complement strand
TAAATTCCAGAACAACCGACGGGCTTATTCTACAAACCCATCATTGTTCATTGTTCATTGCTTATTGTTAATTGCTAATTAAAAAATCCTATTTCACAAAAAGCATGTCGCGGTAGGTCGGCATTGGCCAGTAGTCGTCGGCCACATACTTCTCCAGACCATCGGCTATGTCCCGTACCTTATTCATGGCCGGAATGATATTGCTGCGCATATGCTCAGCTTTTTCAAGCTCGGTATCGCCTCCTAATTCCGCGTTTTGCTTAATCAGCTCCTCGTTGGCTTCAATTAGCTTATCGAGCTCTTCAGACAGGTGCTGCGCCACGCGCTTGGTGCCGCCAATCGACAGCCCCAGCTTCTCACCACGATCCAGCGTAGCCGCCAGCTCGTTGATGTAGCGCACAACGGCAGGCACAATCATAGTCTGCACCATCGAAGCCGTAGTTTCACCTTCAATATTGATGTTCATGAAGTACTGACCCACCAGAATTTCGAAACGGGAGTCGAGCTCGGCTTTGCTGAGCACCTTGTACTTCTCAAACAGCTTCACGTTTTTCTCGCTGTTGAGATACGGAAGCGCGTCCATGGTGGACTTCAGGTTAAGCAGGCCGCGCTTTTTAGCCTCTGCCTGCCAATCTTCCGAGTACCCGTCGCCGTTAAACAGAATGTTGGCATTTTCGTTGGTCACGTCGGTGAGCACTTTACGCAGGGCCGTTTCAAAATCATCTTTTTTGAGCTTATCCTCAAGCTGCTCGCACATGTATTCGACCGATTCGGCCATAATCGTGTTCAGTACGGTTACGGGCAGGGAAACGGACTGATTCGAACCCACAGCCCGAAACTCAAACTTGTTTCCTGTAAAGGCAAACGGAGAGGTTCTGTTACGGTCGCCGGCATGTTTATGCAGCGGCGGCAGAACAGGCGTACCCAGACCAAGCAGCCCGCCATCTTTCGACGATTTCAATTCGCCGGATTTCAGCTGATTATAAACATCGTCAAGCTGATCGCCCAGAAATATTGAAATTACGGCCGGAGGGGCTTCATTAGCGCCGAGTCTGTGGTCGTTTCCTGCAGATGCAATCACCGCACGGAGCAGATCCTGATGCATATTAACAGCGCGGATTACGGCCGTACAAAAGAACAGAAACAGCTTGTTGGTGTGCGGATCGTTGCCCGGCTCAAGCAGGTTGAGGCCTTCGGTGGTGCTTACAGACCAGTTGGTGTGCTTACCACTGCCGTTAAGGCCGGCAAACGGCTTTTCGTGCATCATACACACCAGATCGTACTTACGTGCAATCTTGCGAAGCACAATCATCGTAAGCTGCTGGTGATCGGCAGCTATGTTAGAGGTCTCAAAAATCGGGGCAATTTCGTACTGACCCGGAGCTACCTCGTTATGGCGCGTTTTCACCGGCACGCCCAACCGGTAGAGTTCTTTCTCCACATCCAGCATGTAGGAAAGTACGCGATCCTCGATGGATCCAAAATAGTGATCGTCCAGTTCCTGACCTTTAGGCGGAACGGCGCCGAACAGCGAACGGCCGGCCATTACCAGGTCCGGACGACGGTAGAAAAATTCTTTGTCAATGAGGAAGTACTCTTGCTCCGCACCAACGGTAGAAGTAACGCGTCTGGCTTCAATTCCGAACAGCTCTAGAGCCCGAAGTCCTGCCTTGTTAATAGCCTCAGTAGAGCGCAGCAGCGGCGTTTTATGATCAAGCGCTTCACCTTTCCATGAGGCAAAAGCGGTAGGAATACACAGCGTGGAGCCATTTTCGTTTTCCATGATGAAGGCCGGGGAGGTAGGATCCCATACCGTGTAACCGCGGGCCTCAAACGTAGGGCGCAGACCTCCGCTCGGGAAGCTGGATGCATCCGGCTCACCTTGTACAAGCTCTTTACCGGAAAACTCAGCAACCGCACCGCCGCCCTGATTCGGGGTAATAAAACTATCGTGCTTCTCGGCTGTAAAACCGGTAAGCGGCTGAAACCAGTGCGTGTAGTGCGTGGCGCCGCGCTCGGTTGCCCAGTTTTTCATAACTACGGCAACGGCATCGGCTACATCGGGGTGCAGAGGGGCATTCTCGGTGATGGTTTTCTTCAGCTCTTTCCAGATTTGTTTTGGAAGGCGGTCTTTCAGCTCATTCATGTGAAGAGCGTTCTCGCCAAAAATCCGGGAAATATCAAACGAGGCGGGCACATAGCCGGCCATACCGTTTTTTGGAGCTTTTACAGCCTCAATTGCATCGAATCTTTTAAAGGACTTACTCATAATAATGTCGTGGTTGTGATTTTGGTTCAAAAGTAGTTGTCAAAAGATGAAGTGCGCGTTCAATAATAAGGGTAATAATTGAAAATACCATATTAATTTAAGCATGCAATGATTACAACTTTATAAGATTAAGGACAAATCGGGGTTTCGGGTATAAAAAGCGCTTTTATAGGTTGTTTCTTTAGGTTGAGTGAGTATTCCGGAATTTGCTGAGGAATGTTTTTCGGCCAGATTCGGTATCTTATACCGCTTCAGCGATTTACTTTTCATCCTAACCTTTTTTTAAGCATTGAATTCCTCTTCGTCTGATTCTGTAAGCCGCCCGGCAGCCGGGTTTGGCGTATGGATCGAAGCCATGCGTCCCAAAACGCTGGCAGCCGCGTTTGTGCCCGTTCTTATTGGTGGAAGCCTCGCTTACGGACACGATCAATTTCTCTGGATTCCGACCACCATCGCACTTGTGTGCGCTTTTTTGATTCAGATCGGAACCAACTTCGCCAACGACTATTTCGACTTCAAAAAAGGAGCCGATACACCCAAACGAATCGGCTTCAAACGGGCTACTGCAAACGGACTGATTTCACCTGAAGCCATGCTTCGGGCCACTATTTTCACCATGGCAATCGCCTTTGTGCTGGGTCTGCTGCTTGTAATTCACGGAGGCTGGCCGATTCTGCTCATCGGTCTGCTTTCGATTGTATTTGGTATTGCCTACACCGGCGGCCCTTTTCCACTTGGGTATAATGGACTGGGTGATGTTTTTGTATTCATCTTTTTTGGCTTCGTCGCCGTAATGGGTACGTATTACATCAACGCGTTTGAGTGGTCTGCCCAGGCATTCTGGGCCTCCATCGCCGTTGGCGCGCTTTGCACCAATATTCTGGTCGTCAACAACCTGCGCGATATAGAGGAAGACCGGAAAACAGGCAAACGCACTCTTGGCGTACTTTTTGGCGAACAAGCGCTAAAGGCCGAATACGGACTGATGCTGGCGCTGACATTTGCCATTCCGCCCCACTTTTTTGTACAGGAAGGCTACAGCTGGCCGATACTGCTGCCAATGGTACTGCTGCTTCCGGCTGTGGTTTTATTCAGAAACGTGGTGAAGGAGAAAGACAAGCGCAAGCTCAACGAAACCCTGGAGCACACGGCCCAGTTCATGGCCATATTTGGAATTTTCTTCGCTGCCGGACTTGTTGCCGGAGCATAAAAGGAATTTAGAATGTTGAATTTTAAGTTTTGAATAGATGTCGGTCCATGAACTACCGCTTCTCAGTTTTCAACCATATACGTTCACAGATTGAAACTGATTGCTGCCCGGATTTTCGCGGATCACATCGAAAACTCAACACAGCCTCGCCTGCAGACAGATTCAACATTTAAAAACTGGAGCAAAGCGACTTACCGGCAGTTTTTGGTTACCTTTTTCTATCACTCTAACACTATTTCTTTTTGAAGCTCCGCATTTACACCTACAAAGCTCCCTTTAAAAAACCGTTCGTTCTGGCCGGCCATCACATAGCCGAACGCGAAGGTATCCTTTTTGAGCTTCATGATGAAAAAGCGCCTTTTCCGTTTTGGTCGGAAGCAGCACCTTTGCCCGGCTTTTCGTCAGAGACCCTGGCTGAGGTCATAGAGTGGTGCGACGCATCCGGCGACTGGCAGAAATGGCTGCTTTCCGAACAGCCGCCGAAATATGAGGAAGAAATCCCGTCTTCGCTCCGCTTTGCGCTTTCTGCACTCTGGTTTGAGCGTCAGGCATCCCTCAGCTACACCGGGCTGGAGCACTTTCTTTCTGAGGGACGCGCTCATAAATCCATCAACATAAACAAAGCCATTGGCCTTGGCGAACCCGACGAAATCCTTCAGGCTACGAAGGCTGCCGTCGCTGAAGGCTACCAAACGCTCAAATACAAAGTTGGCGCAGATACTATTAAAGAGCTTGAGGCCATTGCCAAAGTCCGTGAAGCTTATCCCGCCCTCAATATCCGGCTCGATGCAAACGGCGCGTGGGATGTGGATACAGCCAAAGATGCGCTCATTGCCTTCCAGCCGCTCGATATCGAATACTGCGAACAGCCGCTGCCTCCGGGCGACGATGATGCGGATGCGTGGCTCAGGAATCAGACCTTCATTCCTATTGCTGCCGACGAGTCGGTGCGTACGTTTCAGCAGGCCCGCAAACTTATTCTGGATAAAATGGCCGATGTGCTTATCATCAAGCCTATGCTCATCGGGTCCCTTACCGCATATATCGATATTCTCAAGCTGGCTGAAGGAAGCGGCGTAAAGGTTGTGGTTACAACATCGCTGGAGTCAGGCGTTGGGAGGCGCATCACCGCAAAGCTGGCTTCAATGATTCGTTTTGCGCCTCATGCGCACGGACTGGCCACCGGGAGCATGTTTGCCAACGGAGCTGATCCGTGGCCCGACCAGGACCTCATCCGAAACGGGACGTATCACGTTTCAGAAATCACGCCATGCAAAACCCTGAAGACATCGCCTGAACTGCTCCATGAAATTAAGCTCTGATATCCCGGTATCATCACCCTTTATTTTTACCGATAAGGGTGATGGCATCCTCAGCCTGCGTTCCACCCGGGAGAGCATAGTACGACTGGCCGCCGTTGTTCTTCATTTTCATAAAATCAATGCCGGTGATGAGAATCAGCCGCTTCAGTTTGCAGCAGATCACACCATGGCGCCCGAGCTAATAGCCGCCTGCTGGAGAGTTGGCGTGCCCTTTCGTGTAGCACCCGCCCATGATGCCGTTCAAACTGGTTCAGAATCCATTAAGGCTTTTCAGCCTGTCGACTATCAGTGGCAGGAAGCTATACAGCTCTACCTGAAGGACATTGGTGCCGCTTTTAATCACGATTCGTTGCCATCATCCATTCCTGACCAAAAAGTATTCAGCTACATATTTACTTCGGGGAGCACGGGAGCGCCCAAGCTTGTCGGCCTGAAGCGCGCCCAGATGCTTGAGGCCGCGCGAAATGCAGCCGTAAACGCCCGTCCGGCAAATGACGAATCCTGGCTCTTATGCCTGCCGCTCAACCATATAGGCGGGGCTTCCGTGGTGCTACGCTCCTGGATTTATGGCAACTCTGTGGTCGACGGCCGTAATTCTACAACCGAAATGCTGTGCGCACAGTTGAAGTCCAACGAGTCGCTCACTTTTGCATCCGTCGTGCCAACACAGCTCATCAGAATTATGGAAGCCGGCGGCGACCATGCGGTTCATGCTTCTTTTAAGATTATGCTGCTTGGCGGTGGTCCCTCGGCAGATAGCCTGGTAACGGAAGCCCGTAGCAAAAATATCCCGCTGGTAAAAAGCTACGGCATGACCGAGACCTGCGCACAGATTGCAGCCGTGCCCGCCTCAGAGGTGAAGGATTACCCCGCATCATCAAGCGGCAGGATTTTTCCGAACCACCGGATCGCAGTTAGAGATACATCAGGAAAAGAAGTGGCCACGGGAGAAGCCGGGCTCATCTGGCTGAAAGGACCGCAAGTCATAACGGAATACCTGCATCGCTCCAATCCTGAATCTGCCTTTGATACCGAAGGCTGGTTCTGCACCGGCGACTACGGCCGGGTCGATTCCGACGGCTGGATCTATATTGAAATGAGGCGGTCGGATCTGATTGTAAGCGGCGGAGAAAATATTAATCCGCAGGAAATTGAGTCGTTTATCCGAAAGGCGTTTCCGGCCGTTACTGACGTTGCCGTTCTTGGCCTCCCTGATAAAATCTGGGGACAAAAAATGGTGGCGTGGGTTGCAGCCGCACCAGCAGACAGCCTCAAACCAGACGATATTCTTTCGAGATTAAAGAAGTCCCTTCCGGCATTCAAAGTCCCGAAGGAAATCCGCATGGTTAGCAAACTTCCGCGCAACAGCATGGGAAAGCTACTTCGGGATAAATTGGACGGCATTGGAAACCCCTGAGGGGTTCTGAGATATCGATGCGTTTATCCGGCGATGCTAAACACACCCTTCGACTCCGCTCAGGGTGCGCTTAGAGGTATAATAAATTTCTTAGCTTTGAACGCTGTTGAGCGGAGGCGAAACCAGCATCGCCAAAGCATCCGAAACCCCTGAGAGGTTCAAATTACTTTCCCCGGACAATTCAAGCTTCCATGTATCTTTCAAAGACCCCGAATGGGGTCCAATATGAGTA
>JAIUMA010000107.1 GCA_022565795.1 Balneolia bacterium | reverse complement strand
ATTCAGCCACGAAAAATAAACCAAAGAACAACGATGGGTTATTCAAAGCCTTCTAAAAGTGTCGATTTTTTTTAAACTGTAGTTTGGGTGTAATTTCTCTGCCAGTCTTGTATATAAATTTTCCTGAAATTTTCAAGTTCGAAAGGGATATACTTGTGGATAATCTTTAAGTATGATTTAAATGTAAAGGATAGGGACTTATGTAGCATTTCGCCTAATTGTATTGAATCTCTTATCGGGATTATTCTTCCGCCCTTGCTAGAAATTTCTAAATTATACTTAAGATCAGCTGAATGTATCACCTTGGAAAAGTCTCTATAAAATATTTCATAGTGTGAATCACTCCCTATTTCTGATGCAAGTTCTTTGAGGCTTTTAGGACCATTATTGAATGAATACCATTTAGCTGGTTTCTCGGCCTGAAACTTTCTATAAAGATCTGAGAAATGATTTTCAAGGTGATTTTTTATCTCTGAAACTCGCTCATTAGCACTCGGTGATATCTTGCTAAAATCTTCCGTTCTGGTTAAACCACTTTTTTCAAATAGATCATGATAGTAGCTAGGGTTTTGCCCCACCCGACTTGCGGTACTTAGTTCTTCGATAAGTTGGAATACATAAAAATATTCAGCTCGTTTAGTCGAGTCGCTCTTTAAAATCCAGAATAAATAAAATGTATTTTCAATAATACCTCTTGCTAAATACGGAGCGGTTAAATGACAACCCCTTTTGGATAATTCACATAAGCTATCAAGCAAACTTACTATATTTTTGAGAAAATTGAGTATCAATATAGAGTCAAGAAGCTCATAATTTGATTGATTATAAGATTTGATTATCAAGTTTAAACCATAATTAACCACATCTTCAGAAGTATTAATCAAATTTGAGTGCAACAGGTTTGACTGAATCACTCCCATTTCTCTATCTAGAATTGATTTCAGAGGTTTATTTTGCATTGGTTGATAGAATGTAAACTAAATATTGGTCACATTGGAATGATGTAAGAATTTATTAATGTAGCACATACTCCCTTTTGTGGCAAGTTGATTTGAGTGAGCAGCATCTTCGTATTGTTGGGGATATATAAATTCTGCTATGCTACTTTCATTGTCTAAATCAAAAGAATTCGATGTGTTAATCTAACGGATGACTGAAGCCAGAATAGACGCAAAAAGAAGGAAGGAAGAAATAGCTGTTTTCGTGGGACAAGTGTGACAATAGTGACGATCTTAGTTTTGCATCGTCCCTTTGTGTCCCTCGAGCCTTTTGGGTTTACCCCCTCTTCGGCTCTGCTCAGGGTACTGACATAAAAAAAAAGCCCCGAACCGTAACTAATTACAATTCAGGGCTTTATATTAAGTGCGCCCGGAGGGAGTCGAACCCCCGGCCTTTAGAACCGGAATCTAACGCTCTATCCAACTGAGCTACGGGCGCTTAAGTGTTGCAAACGCAGGTGCGTTTTTGTGCAGATTTTAAATATACGTTGGAATCGAATGAAAGTCCAGCAGGGAGTGTGGCCTGGAGGCTGTTTTTGGGCTGTGCCGCGGCCGGCTATAAAACAGCAGGGTGATGCGGCCCGGTAGCGCATCACCCTGCTTAAAAAGAATGGGTTATATCAGGTCAGGCGGGAGATTTTTCCAGCTGATCCGGATCATCCACATCGTCTACCAGGAAGGTGAGGCCGGCTGCCAGTATCCAGGTGATGCCGCCAAGCACCAGCGCAAAGATTGCCTGATTGCCGAATATGGATCCCACGATGAACCCCAGTATAGAGGCGGCCAGAATTTGCGGAAGCACGATGAAGAAGTTAAAAATCCCCATATAGGTTCCCATCTTCGCGGACGGAAGCGAGCCGGCCAGAATTGCATAAGGCATCGACAGAATGCTGGCCCATGCGAGACCAACGCCCACCATGGCCAGCAAAATCATCCATGGTGCATTCATAAAGTAGATCGAAATGAGGCCGATTGCGCCTGCCACCAGGCAGATGGCGTGGGTGGTTTTCCGGTTGGTGAATCGCGCCAGCACGGGAAGGAGAAAGGCGACCAGCGCGGCGAAACCGTTGTAAATGGCAAATGCAACGCCCACCCAGTCGGCCCCGGTATTGTACTCCTGCTCAATCCGCTGAAGCGTGTTTCGGGTTCCTTCGGTGAGCTCCACGCGGCCTTCCTCAAGAAAGAAAGTCACTACGCGCATGCTGGAGGTTACGTTGCTCTGACCCGCATCAATCTGGGCGCGATAGGTGGCCAGATCCCCCTGAACGCGGCCAAGGCGGTCGAACCAGTCGGCATCGGTCTGCGTTTCCAGCAACGCGCCGGCCTCGGTGAGCTCGGCTACCTCAATGGCATCCATCTGCATGTCGTAGATGTGGCTGGTTACGGCTGAGGTGGTATAGATCCACATAGCAAAAAGCGCGAACCAGGAGAAAAACTGCACCACGGCCAGCTGCTTCATGGTTTTTGGCATCATGTAGAGGTCATCAAAAACAACAACCAGGCCATTTTCACTGCCCCGACGCTGCATCAGTCCGGCAATAACGAGCACGACGCCAATTAACGCGATTCCAACGGTAAGGATGTAGAGTTCCTGTGCGTACTGCTGCACATAAACGACGGCAGATAGCAAGGTTCCGAATGTAACCAGCAGCGGACCATGCTTCATCTTGGAGTCGGCCATCGCTTCAGGTGCTACCTTCGGTTTTTCTACCTTTTCTTCAATTCCGTGTTTCTGCTTCTCGTATTCTTCAAAGGCTTTTAGCTCTTCGGGGCTGTACTCCTTGGTTTTGTAGATGGTCCACATCACCGCAAGGAAAAAGATGATGCCGCCAAAATAGAAGGAGAACTTCACAGAGTCGGGTATCATCCCTTCTGGAGCGGTGTTGGAAATACCGAACCAGTTGGTCATCATCCACGGGAGGAAGGAACCCACAAAAGCGGCAATCCCGATGAAAAAAGACTGCATGGCGAATCCCTTGGTGCGCTGCTCGGAGGGGAGCATGTCGCCCACGAACGCGCGGAACGGCTCCATGGTGATGTTGATCGATGCGTCCAGAATCCATAGCATACCGGCTGCTATCCACAGATAGGGGGAGTTGGGCATGATAAACAGGGCCGCCGAGGCCAGAATGGCACCAATCAGGAAAAAGGGCCTTCTGCGGCCGAAGCTGTTCCAGGTATTGTCGCTCAGATAACCCACAATCGGCTGCACAATAAGGCCGGTTACGGGTGCGGCAATCCAGAGAATAGGTATTTGTGAAACATCGGCCCCCAGGGTTTCAAAAATGCGGCTAACGTTGGCGTTCTGAAGGGCGAATCCGAATTGAATTCCAAGAAATCCGAAACTCATGTTCCAGATTTGCCAGAAACTCAGCTTGGGTTTTTTCATTATTGAAGGATTTTGATGATGATGTCGTTGAAGGTCGATGTAACCGCTTACAAAGTCCTAAAATAATAAAAAATGGCTGATTCTGCGCGGAGCAAAATCAGCCATTTCGATAACTATTCAGCTGGTTGATGCCGAAATGCCGGTGCTTAAGTTATTTGGGCTGCTGCTATAGCTCGTCGAGCGGCAAATGATCACTCAGGAAGATTTCATCCTTGCCGGAGTCTTCGATATGTACGGGCAACTGATATTGAATGTGCGTTTTAAGTTCGTTATCAGGCGCATCATCCTTCACATAAATGAACTCGTAGTCGATTAGAATTACCGCATCTTCACCCTTGCTGCGGACTGGAATGCCTATCGGAAAGACCGGATTTTCGCGAATGATGTGGCTTTGCTGCTCGCCGGGTTTTTCTTCATGCTCGTAGGAAATATGCAGTCTGTTAGCATGTCGCGGAGAAACAATTGAATAGCCTTTGGGAATCATCAGGTCGATCTGAACCGTATATTCTGTCGCGCCGATGTGCTGAATTTCTTTTGTAATCGTCTTTTGCGCTTTCATTAGAAAATTTTAATAGTTAAAGTTATCAATGGTACTTTGAGTATTTTCTTAAATAAATGATTTACAGGCGCATCACGTTCCATAGGTATTACCTAAGCAATTGCGCCCCTTTCATTTTAATTACGGGAGCAAGCCCGAAAAGAGCAAGTAAAAAATCCGGAAGTTATTGAGCCCCATTTATCAGCTCAATCTACGAATACCGGCAATCTGTGTGTCAAAATGATATACAGCAGAGATCACAAACACGGAAGCAGGAAAGACTGAGCATGAGTAAACTCGATGCGTTTCGACAGGAACGAAGCCAAATGAATGAAAAGATTCTGAATCTGGATCATCTTGGAGTCAAGCGGTTTTTTAACCTGGATACAAACACCTACCGCGATGGCGAGCTTGACGGCAAAACCAAAGAACTTTTGGGCCTTGTTGCCTCGGCTGTGCTTCGCTGTAACGACTGCATCGATTACCATCTGGAGCAATGTGCTAAAGCAGAGTGGACCAAAGCCGAAATTGTCGACGCAATGAACGTTGCGCTGGTAGTTGGCGGCAGCATCGTAATTCCCCATTTTCGTCATGCCATTGCCACGCTGGAACAGCTCGAAGAAGAGGGCACGCTCAAGATTTCCTGAACCGAACCTGTTTTAGGACAAGTAGGTTCATGCGTAACATCAAAAATATATTACCGGAGCAAGTAAGATCACTCGGTTCGCATGTAAGAGCGTTAGTGGCTTCGCTATGTCTTGTTGTTTTTATGGTGATGAGTTCAGTTGCTGCAGCCGAAGCTCAGTCTCAGGATGATGAAATTCGTCAGGGTTTGCTACCCACCCTCAGCTATTCAACCGATTCGGGTATGGGTGTTGGCGGATTGTATCAGTTTCATCAGCTGAACGGAGGTGACCGCATCAAGAGGCTTTATCGCGTGAGCGGAAATATCTATTTGAATGAAGGGTTTTCAGCCCGTACCTCCCTTGAGGAGCGTTTTACGGATGTCCACCGTTTAACCGTAACGGCAGAGGCCCGGCAAATGACATCGGCCTACTTTTTTGGCCGCGGCGGCTCCACGGTTTTTAATGAGGGTGATTTTAATAAATATTCCCGACTCTTCATGGATTTGAGCGGTGAGTATGGTGTAAGGCTTGGTGACTCCGGTGCAGCCAGCCGGGTAGAGCTTACAGCCGGCGCACGCATAGGCTATATCGAAAATTATGATATCGATGATACCCTTCTGGAAGATTTGAGTCCGAGGGGATACGAAGGCGGATTCCGGCAATCGTTCAGTATTGGGCTGATGGGCGATTTCCGAAACGATGTTTTCAGACCCACGACCGGACACACCTTTGCCCTTGGTGTGGAATTTTTTCCTTCGCAGCTTGGTAACGAAATGTCACTTGGTAAACTGCGTGGCTCGGTTTCGGCCTATCAGCAGTTTTATTTCATTACCGATGTGGTCGTAGCTGCACGCTTCAGCGGTGAGCAGATTCTGGCCCGATCGCCCTATTACGAGCTTTCCACGCTGGGAGGCGAGCACACGCTGCGCGGCTATGTGCTGGAGCGCTTCCGTGATTATGGCAGCATGGTCGCCAATCTGGAGCTTCGAACCTGGCTGTTCGAAATACCTGCCCTGCGCATGGAGGTCGGCGGGCAGCTCTTTACGGATGCCGGAGCTCTTTATGTGCATCCTTTTGAGTTGGACTGGATACATAACATCAAGGCCACGGCCGGACTGGGTGGCGCCGTGGCGCTGTTCAACCGCGACTTCATCATCCGCGGTGATCTGGGCTTCTCCAATGAATCCTGGAGACTCTACACCGGAATCGGCTACATGTTTTAGGCATGGTCAGGTGACATTATACAGGTGATAGGGGATTAATGAGCAATAATGAATTGACAATTGCCAATTCCCAATGTCCCAATAATTTATCATGATAATGGTCAACTTCCGTAAGGACATATCTGCATGCGGAACCCGGTTTGAGCAAGCATCCATACTCCACCATATCCATTAGTCGGGCTTTATTGTTTGAATTGGTATCTTAAGGCTTCATCAAACCATTCAAAAACTTAAGACATTACGATTTCCGCACAAGCGGGGAATGGGACACTATGGTAGCCATCAATCTGATTATACTGGTCATTGTATTTATATCGAGCTCATTTTTATCCACTGTTCTGATGCGTAAGCTGGGGTATCCGGTTCCGCGATCACTAAAAACACGTGAGGATAAAATCCTGGTGCTGATGAAGCTCATCATGTTTTCCATAATGGTGGCGGTGCTGCTGGCCGTGTTGCTGGTGTTCGGCGTTGATCCGCTGTATCTGATGAGCGAGCCGGTTGGGTGAAAGGTGAACAGTGAACGGTTGAAAGTAGAGGCGGAATAATTTTTGTTGACTGTAGCTGCCCGATAGGTTGTTGATATCGTTTGATATAAAAACTTGCTGCAGGAAATGGATTTGAAAAAGTAAAAAATCAGCTTTCATTCAGCTGTAAAACACCTTATATTTGGTGCTCTCTGATGAAGGGGACTGTAGCTCAGTCGGTAGAGCAACGGACTGAAAATCCGTGTGTCGGCGGTT
>JAIUMA010000106.1 GCA_022565795.1 Balneolia bacterium | reverse complement strand
CATCACAAATCATAGCCCATCATTAAAATCACAATAATCACAGTTCATCACCTTTCATCACCTTTCATCACACATTATTACACACATTCACACCAACCCGTTACCCCTTAACTACAAAATTTGCTACCTTTCGCACCGTTAATTCTTCGAAACCATCTTTAAGTGACTTGATGGGTAAATAGCAGTCCAACCCCGACCAATTTAACACTCAAAACTCAACACTTAACATTCCAAATTGCCCAACAAACTTTTCATAGCATCCCTCATCACCCTGTTTACCGCGTTTTTTCTGCTGACCTACATCACCAGAGATCACCGGCTGAATAAGGATACGGGCTTTGTGCCGTCAGAGGGTGATTCAGCCGTGCTGCTGATTTATGAGGCCATGGATATTGTGGAGTTTATTGCGGCCCTGTCTCCCACCGTTTCACCTGAAATTACAGCTACTGCACAGGAACCCGAACCTCCATCCCTCGGTCCCTCACTCTCTCCCTCTCCACTAGCGTCGCCTCAACCCGATCAGCCTGATACAACCATTCCCCCGTCACCCTCTCTCCCCCTCACTCCCTCAATAGCAGAGTCACCGGAGCCAGAAACCACCCTGCTGGTCACGTCAACGCCCCAAATCCTGTTCAACCCAGACCACCTGTTGTGGGCCAGCGATCAGCTGAATATCCGCTCTGTACGTCCGGGTCGCTATGTAATTAACGAGGGGGAATCCTACGCATCGCTGTTGGGACGCATGCTGCGCGGTGAGGAAGATGCGGGACGCATTGTGATTCAGCCGGGTCAGACTTATGAGCGCTTTTTCAACCGGGTGCCGACCCAGTTCCGCTTTGGTTCCGATGAGCTCCGCGCTGTAATGACCGACAGCGCCTGGATCAGAGATGAGCTCGGTATAGAGCCGCACCTGCTGTTCGGCCGAATGATAGCCAACACCTACGAGATGTTCTGGACCACGACGCCCGAGGCGTTTGTGCGCCGTATGCTCACCGAATTCGACCGGGCGATGTCACCCTACATGGAGCAGATTGAAAGCGGTAGCGTGGGCAGAAATTTCACGCTGGACGAAATCATCACCCTGGCATCCATCGTGGAGCTCGAGGCGCGCTACGACTCTGAAAAACCCCGCATAGCCGGACTCTACCTAAACCGGCTGAACCGTCCGATGCGTCTTCAGGCGGACCCAACTGTAGCCTACGCCCTCAACCGACGGGGACGACTGACGGTAAGGGACTATAGGGTGAATCACCCCTACAACACCTACCGCATAAACGGACTACCGCCTGGTCCGATAACCAATCCCGCCATCAGCTCAATACGCGCGGTCATTGAGCCCGAAGAAAACGACTACATCTTCATGGTTGCCAATCCTGAGGGGTATCATAACTTCTCCCGCACCTACGCCGAGCATCAGCGTGAGGTCGCCCGCTGGAGAAGCTGGCTCCGCGAGCAGGACGCCCTGGCCAGAGAGCGCGCCGCCGCAGAGGAAGCACAAAGGCAGCTTACAGATTAAAATCGGTTTTCGCATAGCAATGCCATCCGAAGTGACATTTACAGCAAAGAGTGTATCAAATCATCAGCTTATGCGGTAATAACTGAAAGTTTGGCCTAAAAGTGAACACAACCTATTTTATACAATACGACTCTAATTACAGATAGCCTCAAACTCAGATTACCCGTTTATCTTTCAATTTTGCAGCCAGTTTTTATAAAAAGAACACTTCGAACTAAAACTTTACTTTAGGTATATTCAGATTGCTTCAAAGCATTATACATAGTGTTACAAAGAAAGCTATTATAAACAAATTCAACCATCTGCTGCACGCACGCCGCCTTAAAATTCACCTTTAAACAGTCACAAGTGATTCACGAATCCGCCTACATAGATGAGCCCTGCACCATCGGTGAGGGGACCAAAATCTGGCATTTCAGTCATGTGCAGAGCGGAGCTGTTATAGGCAGGAACTGCGTTTTAGGCCAGAATGTGAATATTGGTAATGATGTTGTAATTGGTGATGGCGTCAAAATTCAAAACAACGTCTCGGTCTACACCGGCACGACCATAGAGGATGATGTTTTTCTGGGCCCCAGCTGCGTACTGACCAACGTTAGTAACCCCCGCTCGCAGGTCAACCGCCGGAGCCTCTACGAAAAAACGCTGATTCGCCGCGGCGCAACCATAGGAGCCAACGCAACGGTGGTATGTGGCGTCACCCTGGGCCGTTACTGCTTTGTAGCAGCCGGCGCGGTGGTCACCAAAGACGTACCCGACTACGCCCTGATCATGGGTACCCCCGGCCGGCAGAAAGGCTGGATGAGCCGCCACGGTCATCCCCTCAAAAACCCAGACCCAGACGGCATAATGACCTGCCCCGAATCCGGCCTGCGTTATAAGCTGGAAGACGAGCAAACCCTCCGCTGCCTCGACATTGATGAGGACTCCCCCCTGCCCGAAGAGCTGGCCAAAGGCAAAAAAGCGTATCGAAGTTAGTTTAGTTTGAACCACAAAGTTCAGAAAGGCACAAAGAAGGGTTTGAAGGGGAACCACTAAAAAAGAAAACAGTAAAAACACTAAGAAGTATTTATTTTGGCTGGGAATAAACTGCGTTACTTTGCGCGTAATCTGCGAAACTCTGCGTCCTGAAAATGCCATCAACTGAGAAACCACCTACAAACCGCACCATAGGCTTCATAGGCGCCACCGGCATCGGTGTAGGCGCGATGGTTGGGGGTGGGATTCTGGCCCTGGCCGGGGTTGCATTTGCGGTCAGCGGTCCGTCTGCGATACTGGCCTTTACCCTCAACGGCGTCATTGCGCTCATCACCGCGCTCTCCTTTGCTGAAATGGCCGCGGCTAACCCGCAGTCAGGCGGCACCTACACCTACGCCAAGAAAGCGCTGACCGTGCAGGTAGCCTTCGGAGTCGGATGGGTAGTTTGGTTTGCCTCCCTTGTAGCTGCGGTGCTGTACGCCCTCGGATTTGGTGCATTTGCCATATTTGCCATTGAGCAAATTCCCGGCTCAACCGTCGAGACGCTGATGAGCTTCAGTGGGTTTCCGACCGTATTAGCCCTTCTTTCGCTTATTTTCTATGCCTTTCGCCTCACCCGAACCAGCGGCAGCGGAGGCGCTCTTGCCAATATCGGCAAGCTGTCCGTATTTGCCATCCTTATCGCCGGCGGACTCGCAGCTTTTGTTCAAACGCCCATTTCTGAAGTCCGTGAAAGCTTTCGCCCCTTTTTCTCCGGCGGATTCACCGGACTCGTAGCGGCCATGGGCTACACCTTCATCGCTCTGCAGGGATTCGATCTCATTGGTTCGGCAGCGGGTGAAATCAAAAAGCCCGAAAAGACGATACCCAAAGCTATGGTTGCAACCATAGCCGTAGGTATGGCCATCTACCTGCCCCTGTTGTTCGTTGTGATGACCGTGGGCATGCAGCCGGATCAATCGATCGCTGAAGTAAGCGCCGCAAATCCCGAAACCGTTATTGCCATAGCCGCCCAGAACTATCTCGGTGCATTCGGATTCTGGCTGGTCATAGTGGCCGGTATTCTGGCCATGCTATCAGCACTCCAGGCCAATCTTTTTGCGGCCTCCCGCGTCGCTATGGCCATGGCCCGCGACCGTACGCTTCACTACAGCCTCTCTTATGTCGATAAACGATTCGGCACGCCCGTAACCGCTATTCTGGTGACCTGCGCCATCGTAGGCGCACTCATCCTCATCCTGCCCGATGTAGCCGCTGCAGGTGCTGCATCATCCCTCATCTTCCTCATCACCTTCGCACTGGGTCATGCCATAATGATGCTGATGCGGAAACGCAGCTTTGGCAAAAGCGACACCTTCCGAGTGCCTTTATATCCGTGGCTTCCACTGATCGGCATGACGGCCTGTATTGCCCTTGCGCTGTTCCAGGCCGTTGCTGAACCTGCAGCCGGAATCATATCGCTGATCTGGCTGCTTATCGGAGCCGTGCTGTTCGTCTCTTTCTTTGTCAAACGGGCAAGAGTTATTGATGCTTCTGAAGAGGCCCTGGATCCGGAGCTGCTCAGGCTGAGAGGTCTGAGTCCTTTGGTACTTTTACCGATATCCAACCCGGCCAACGCGGAGTCCATGGTGTTTGTGGCCAACGCCCTGGCTCCTCCTGTGGTCGGTCGCGTATTGCTGCTTTCCATTGTTACGCCGGGCAAAGACCGGGAGGACATCATCCTTCGGCTCGACAACAACCGCAAAGCCATGCAGCAGGCACTGATGGCCTCCTTCGACAGCGGCCTGCGTCCGGACGCCCTTACTACTATCGCAAACGAGCCGTGGGAGGAAATCGAACGCGTGGTGAAAGTGCACAACTGCAGGAGCATGCTGCTTGGACTGAGCAGCTTCAGCGAGCTGCAAACTACGCAGAACCTGGAGAAGCTGGTCAAAAAAGTAAAGTGTGATGTGGTTGTTTTTCGTCAGCCCTACAGCGGATGGAAAATTACGGAGGTCAAAAAGGTTCTGATTCCCGTGGCGGGTCAGGCAAGTCACGACCGGCTGCGCGCCAGGATAGCAGCCACGCTATGGCGGACGATTCAGCCCGAAATCACCTTTTTGAATATTTTGCCGCCCGGAACCACAGAAACCAGGCGAGAGGCCATCCGCAAAAACCTCGATCGCTTTGCAGGCCGCATCATCCCGGGTCAGACCCAAACACTGCTCGTAGAAACCGACGACGTGAAGGGGGAGCTCATTCGACAAACAAAAGAACATGATCTGGTGATTATGGGCCTCGGCAAACCCGGCCCTGAGCAAAGGGCATTCGGTCCCATCCCCATCGCCCTGGCCGAAGAAACCGACACTGCGTTGATTTTTATCAGTAATCAGTAGAACAGTGATTGGACAAAAGACCAAGGTCGAAAGACAAAAGACAAAAGTCCGATACCTGAAAAGGTGATGCAGCCTGAAATCTGTTTCCGCCCGTGGGGCAGGGGCAATGCATGCATTGCCCCTGATCCGCGATGGCGCCCGGCAACAATCCATGCATCCACGATGGCAGACGGCAACAATGCATGCATCCAAGATGACCGGCTGGCAACAATCCATGCATCCACTATAGCGCCCGGGGGACAATACATGTATCCAAGATGGCGCCCGGCAACAATGCATGAATCAACAATGGCGGCTTGCGACAATACATGAATCCACGATGGCAGATGGCAACAACACATGCATCCACAATGGAGGACGGGGGACTCAACACCCAGAACTCAAAACCTCAAGCGAAGCGACCTATGCTATTTTTTCCCATCGACCGGTTTTATTGAGAGCATATTCAACCATTAGTGGTTTTTAGTGTTTTCCTTTTTAGTGTTTCTCATTGCCGCCAGTATAGTTTCCCCGGACAGCAATAAGAACCCATGAGCAATTACGTATGAAAGCGCAGATTAGGATTCCATATCAACTATCTAATATCAGATTTCAAAGTCTTCTATCAATTGCCGTCTGCTTTATCTGACGGTAATTGATACAGCCCCGTAACTGGCTTTAGCGAAACCGGGGAGTTTTAAGCCACCACGGGATTGGCTTTTCGACGAGCTTCTTGTCGTTAGCCCTCGGCCCCTTTTTCATACCTACACCATCCCATCTCGTGCCTGCCTGCCGTAACGAAGTAGGCAGGGCTCTGATAAATTGAAATGAGGAAAGAACAAATCGTATATCGCATATCAGATATCAGACTTCAAACAACCCCATGCCTTATCCCACCCGTCGATACGACAAGACTATCTGCTTCCATTAATTTCATAAAGCTGTTCAGGATAATCAATCCTGCCAGCACAATATCCGCCCGGCCGCTCATCACCTCCGGCCATCTATCCGTCATCTCTTTTGGGCTCATCCCCGACAATTTGTCTAGCCATGACTGAATATCCGTAGCCTTCAGAACCGTGCCGTTTATCACTTCACTGCTGTAGGGCTCCTTAAGCCCCAAATGCATGTAAGCGAGTGAGGTTACCGTACCTGCAACCCCCACAACGGCTATCTTCTTCCCCTCCTGACGCTCTTTACGCACCATATTCGAGATGCCGGCAATTCCCCCGAATGCCTCAATGGCAGCTTTTTGGCAGGCTTCGATTTGTTCAGCATTCGGCAAGTAGTCCGATTCGGCGTCGATTGACCCGCTTTTGGACGCTCCCCCATCCGATAAATAGCGCTCCGTAAATCGCACGCATCCGGCATCAACAGACCGATAGTCAGAGGGGACGGCATCATCGGCAAAAGTACCAAACGCTGTTTCCGTGCTACCGCCTCCTATATCCAGTACCAAAGCGTAATCCGAACTCTGTTTCACCCTCAGCGGCAGCATCCCGAGCGCACCACTAAACGTTGCCGTCGCCTCCTCATCACCACTGAGCAGACGAATCTGCCAGCCGGTAGCATCAAGCACCATTGCCATAAACTCATCACGATTAGCAGCATCCCTGACCGCGCTCGTAGCCGTAACTACAGGAGTAATTTCTGTAATCCCGTACCGCGCTGATGCGGCTTCAATCATGGTTTTATACTCCTTCAGCGCCTCAATCACCCGGCCCATACTGTCGGGGTGAAGGGTTCTGTCCGCATCAACGCCGCGCCCGAGTCGCGGCACCCGCTGCTCCTCCCGGATGATTTCAAGATTACCCGCCGCGTCCCTCCGCGCAATAAGGAGTAAAGCGGTGTTCGTACCAATATCAATAGATGCCAGCATGATGATGTTTGTGTTTCGAAGTTTCGGTTTGTTTAGATTTTTTTGAAAACGGTGCAATTTAAGGCCAAATGGTGAGCGATATTCGGGCATTCCGCAATTATTTGGGTTATACAACATTGGACGCCGTGATCCCAATCAGATTGGTATTTGCGTGCATACAGAGGTTCCTGAGGTAATCAGTGCCATTGGCCCTCGTCAACATCTCGATTTCTATGGCATTCATCTTCGGGCCATATTTAATTGTACCTGCTACCCCGGGTTCATGACCTTCGCTTCGGTCAATCACCCGGGGCTACGCACATTGGGCCCTTTCAGGGCCGTTTGGCAGCTCTAGGCAGCAACCAAATCGCATATCAGATATCAGACTTCATCCCTTCTTGCCAGTACCCCAATACGGTCATTTTGAGCGGTATTATTTGTTTGGGGTGATTGATCAGCGGCCGGTAAAGCTGAATAGCTTATGATGCCGCAATCGCATCGCGAAAA
>JAIUMA010000105.1 GCA_022565795.1 Balneolia bacterium | reverse complement strand
AATTAAGTGTCTTAGGAATATTAACTATTTTGACACACTTTATTGAACAGTCTCCGTCCTAACTATCTTCTTATCTGTTGACACTGTTGACACTGTTGACACTGTTGACACTGTTGACAAAACAGGAATGCATTTCAGGCTTGTAATGTTGCAATGCAAGCGTCAGTTTTTGGCTTTAAGTATTCGTATATTGATAAGCTGATTCATAAGCAAAACAACGCGTCTCACCGCAATTATTACGCGGAAGAGCGCGTTCAGTACTCATAGTATTCTATATTTCAACAATTTTTTCGGTTAATGTCAGAAAAAAAGTCTAACGAGACACCAAAAGACGATCAAAAGCCAAAAGGGCCCCGTTTTCCCATTTGGATTTATGTTGCTATACTCGTCGGTCTGATAACTATTCAGATTTTCGCTTTTTCTCAGGATCACTCTACACGTGTGGAGTACAGCGAATTCTTAAATCATGTGCAGCAGGGCTGGGTAGAGAAAGTAACCATCGTGAACGGCGTGCAGATTGAAGGTGTCTACCGCCAGTCTGCAGTCGATGCTGGTCATGTTGGCCGACTTCCTGATGAAGAAAACCCGAGATGGCTGGCATCAAGCCCGGATGCCGGAAATAAGTTTACCGCGACAATGATAGAGGGCGATGAGTTACGCCCTCTTCTCGACGAGCACGGAGTAGCCTATGATGCCCGAATTGATGAAAACTGGTTCGGAAGTCTGTTTATCTGGCTTATTCCTATAGGTCTCATCATCCTGTTCTGGATTTTCATATTCAAGCGAATGAACCCAGGTCAACAGGTACTGAACATTGGAAAGAACAAGGCAGCGCTCTACGACAAGCAGAGTGAAAACAAGGTTACATTTAAGGATGTCGCCGGACTAGAAGAAGCTAAAGAAGAGGTCGAAGAAGTTGTTGAATTCCTGAGAAATCCGAAGAAATTCTCTACACTCGGGGGTAACATTCCTAAAGGTGTTCTACTTGTAGGCCCTCCGGGTACCGGAAAGACGCTAATGGCCAAGGCAACGGCAGGCGAAGCTGATGTACCTTTCTTCAGCCTCAGCGGTTCTGACTTCGTTGAAATGTTCGTAGGTGTTGGTGCTGCCAGGGTTCGCGATCTTTTTAAGCAGGCAAAGGAAAAAGCGCCGTGTATCATTTTCATTGATGAGATTGATGCGATTGGTCGCAGCCGTGGTAAAAACGCAATGGCTGCCTCGAACGATGAGCGCGAAAACACGCTTAATCAGCTGCTATCCGAAATGGATGGTTTTAACACCGAGAAAGGTGTAATCATCATGGCGGCAACTAACCGTGCAGATATTCTTGATTCAGCGCTGCTACGCCCGGGCCGTTTCGACCGCCAGATTCTGATCGATCGCCCCGACCTCAAAGGCCGCGAAGCGGTACTAAAGGTGCACATGGGCAAAATAAAAGTTTCTGATGATATTGATGCGCATATGCTTGCTTCGCAGACGCCCGGTTTTGCCGGAGCTGAGCTTGCAAACATGTGCAACGAAGCCGCACTTCTGGCTGCCCGCCGTAATAAATCTCAGGTTGAAATGATTGATTTCCAGGATGCCATCGAGCGCGTTGTTGCCGGCCTTGAGAAGAAGAATAAGATCATCAGCCCGAACGAGCGCAAGATTGTGGCCTATCATGAGTCGGGCCATGCTATTGTAGGCTGGTTTCTTGAACATACCGATCCGGTACTAAAGGTCTCCATAGTACCGCGCGGACTGGCAGCTCTTGGCTACACGCTTCAAACACCAACAGAAGACCGCTTTCTGATGACCAAAGAAGAGCTGTCTGACCGCATTTGTGCTCTTCTCGGTGGACGCGTAGCTGAAGATATCGTATTTGGGCGGGTATCTACAGGCGCACAAAATGACCTCGAGCGCATCACAAATATGGCCATGTCGATGGTTACCGTATACGGAATGAGCGACAAGATTGGAAATATCTCCTACTATGATTCGCAGAGCGACGGCGGTATGTACGGTTTCAACAAGAAGTACTCGGAGCACACCGCCCGTCTAATAGACGAGGAAATTAAACAGATTGTTGAAGACTGCTACAAGCGTACAAAAGAGCTTCTGCTTGAGCATCGTGATACGATGACGCTTATGGCCGAGACCCTGCTTGAAAAAGAAATTTTGGGTTCCGAAGACCTGGTAAGGATGCTGGGTGATCGTCCTCACGGAAACTATCCGATCAGCAGAGCCAGCGTTGAGAAAAAAGATGCTGAAGCTGAGAAAAAGAATAGTGAAGAAAAAGCTGCAGCTGCTGAAAGTACTAACGGCTCTGAAGAGAAAGACGGTAATGATGCAGCTAAATCCGAAGAAGCGGAAGCAAAACCAGCTGTAAACGGCGAAGGGAAACCGGATGCAGACTCTGATACCGAGACATCAGCTTCAGACGCAGACGAAAAGAAAAAGAGCGAAAGCACTGAATGAAAACCTTTGCCATCTTAAAACTGTAATTAAAAAAGGCTGCCGGATTTTCCGGCAGCCTTTTCTTTTTGGTATAATCCTCCGGTGGACCTATTTTTTCAAATGAAAATGTACTGCCGTAAAAAGGGTTTTGCTCGTTTTCGGCAACTTCTATTAATTGTAAATCAGGACTAACCGTAATGAATAAGATATATTTAGTAGTGTTGATGGCTTCTCTTATGCTGATCACCGCGTGTGGTAATGGAGAACTATCTGACAGAGAGAGCATGGAGCCTGTTGAAGAAGCTTCCGTTTATGATCTGTTTATGGATAATCTTCGGGCTGAATGTGGAAACGCCTATGCCGGGAGTCTTACCCTGGAGCCGGAAGGAGATGACATGTTGGACGGAGATGAGCTTCTGATTGTTCATTTCCGGGAGTGTGATGAAGATGGGGTAATCAAGGTGCCCTTCCATATTGAAACTTCTGAAGGGGAGTGGGATCGCTCAAGGACATGGATCTTCACCCGTACAGAAGATGGCATTGATTTGCGTCATGACCATCGTGAAATGGACGGGAGTGAGTCTGATTTTACCATGTACGGCGGTCCAACGCACAACGAGCCAGATGCAAACATGATGGAATTTATTTCGTTTGAGCGAACGGAAGAAACGGGAATTTACCGCGGATGGCGAATCATAATTGAGCCGGGAGAACGGTATGTATACGGAACACACCGCGGCGGAGAGTGGTCCTGGCGCGTGGATTTCGACTTAACGGAAGCTGTTGAAGCCCCACCCGCACCATGGGGGCACGAATAGAATTTGTTTTTTGTACGAACTGCGGATAAATAACAAAAGAGCCACCGGGTAAACCTGATGGCTCTTTTAGTTTTTGAAAACCGTTTTTGGAAATCAGGCGTGCTGTTTTTCCAGAAACGGGTAGTCTGTATATCCTTCTGCGCCACCACCGTAATACGTATCCGGATTCCCTTCATTCAGCGGAGCATTCTGGCGAAACCGTTCAGCCAGATCAGGGTTGGCAATATAGGGTCGTGCAAATGACACCAAATGTGCTTTTCCGCTCTCCACAGCTTTGTGAGCTGATTCGTAGTCGTACCCGCCATTTGTCATCAGTACCCCATCGTAGAATTCGTGGTAGGTGTCCAAAACCTCTTTGGGCAGATGCGGATAATTATCTGTCGGAGCGATGGCCTGCATAAGTTCAAGAAAGGCCAGATTGTAGGAATTGAGCTTCTTGATTACATATTCATAGAGCTTACGGGACTCAGAGTCATTTTGGGTAGCAGCAAGTCCGCTTGGTGAAAGACGCAGTGATGTTCGGTCTGCACCAATTTCATCGGTTACGGCTTCAATAATTTCAAAAAGGAACCGGGCCCGGTTTTCGATCGATCCGCCATATTCGTCGTCCCGTTTATTGGCCGAATCATGAAGGAACTGCTCAATCAGATAGCCGTTCGCACCGTGTATTTGTACACCGTCGAAACCGGCCTCGATAGCATTAGCTGCCCCTTTACGGAATTGCTCAACGACTTCATTAATATCATCTTTGGTCATTTCCCTGGGATCTGAGGTGTCTTCAAATCCGTTTGGGGTAAAAGCTTTTGAGTTGGCGTTTAAAGCACTTGGTGCAAGTGGTTTGACTCCGTCCTGGAAATACGAATGGGAAACACGGCCAACATGCCAAATCTGGCAATAAATAATGCCGCCGTCATCGTGGACTTTTGCATTCACCTTTTTCCAGCCGTCAATCTGATCCTGGTTAAAAATACCGGCTGTCCACATGTAACCCCGTGCTGCTCTGGATACGGGCGAGCCTTCACTAAGTATTAGGCCGGCGCCTGCTCGCTGTGAATAATATTCCTGGTGAAGTTCGGTAGGAGCTTCTGAATTGTTGTTGGCCCGGTTACGGGTCATTGGTGACATTACGATTCTGTTTTTTAACTCTGTTCGGCCAATTTTGAGGGGCTCAAATAGTTTTGATGTTCTGCTCATAATTTTTTTGAAAATAATGTTACTGGTTTTATTTCTGATCAGGGGCTTTAAATCGAATCACGTCGTCGTGGCGTAGCTTACGGTGTTTAGTGGTACGTCCGCTTACGCGTTTGCGCCACATCTTGAAGCTGGAACGCTTCATATGCGTTCGCATCAATTCTCTGACGTCGTTTTCCTTGAGTCCGAACTGGAACTCAATGGCCTCAAAAGGGGTACGGTCTTCCCACGCCATTTCAATGATTCGGGAAATGTCCCCGTCGCTTAATGATATTTGTTCTGTTTTATTCATATGCCGTTTCTAACAAGACTTTCTTAGTTCACGTTCAGAGCAAAACCAGCATCCAAAGGAACAAATTGACAGCCGGGTCTGTTGTCAACTGCAAATCCCAATCTCAAAAAAAAACATTATGAAAGATCAGGTTGTATTAATAGTTGGCGGTTCCGGTGGAGTCGGAACTTCGACTGCAAAACTATTTTCTAAAGCAGGTGCAAAAATTGTTCTGGCTGCCCGTAACCGTGATAAAGCAGAAAGTACCGCAAAAGAAATTAATGGCAGCGGTGGAGAAGCCTATGTTATCGATGTTGACGTAACTGATGCCGATTCCGTTGAAAAAATGACAAATGATGTCATTTCTGAACTTGGTAAGGTTGATGTACTCATCAACGCATTCGGACTTGGTGTAATTAAGCCGCTACTGGATGTTGAGCCCTCAAGTGCAAAAGAAGTGATTGATGTAAACGTGTACGGTACCTTTCTCGTAACCCGCTCAGTGCTAAAGCACATGGCTGAAGCAAAAAACGGTAAAATTGTGATGATTCCTGGAATTCTTGGAAAAGCGGTGATGCGCGGATCATCTGTTTACTCGGCCAGCAAGTTTGCCGTGACCGGAATGACCAAAGCCTTAGTTGACGAGCACAAACGCAGCAACGTTAAGTTCACGCTGATGTATCTCGGAGGTATCGATACGCCGTTCTGGGACAGCGATATCATTGATATGAAGGTACAGCGCGATAAAATGCTTACAACCGACGAGGTTGCAAAGGCTATCTATTATGCAATCAACCAGCCGGGCAACTCTGTACTAAACGAAATTGTGATTCAGCCGGATTCCCACCAAATGGTTTAGACCGATTAACAAGCTGCAATCATAAAAAAGCCCGGTATTGTGTAACGAAATACCGGGCTTTTTACTTTGTGAAGCTTATCTGAATCAATTCAGGAGCTCATCATAATTACGCTTTACCGTTTTTCTTTACGTTGCGCATATGAACAACAGGGCAGCGTGAAACCGCTTCTTTGTAAGAGCGCTCGATAATGGCCATTCCTTCATCGATATGATCATTGGTTACAGTAAGGGGCGGACGGAAACGAACAGAGTGAGTTCCGCACTGAAGAATCAGCAGGCCGTTATTGTAGCATTCATCGGTGAAAGCCTGTCTGGAGTGGTGATCAGGGAAATCAAATGCGCACATCAGGCCCTTGCCGCGAGCGTTGGTAACGTATTCGTGCTCCTTAGTAAAGGCTTCAAGCTTTTGGAGCAGATAGGCTCCCGTATTGGCCGCATTGTCAACAAGGTTTTCAGCCTCGATGATTTCGAGATAGCGCTGGAAACGAACCATGTCAACAAGATTGCCGCCCCAGGTGGAGTTAATTCTTGAAGAGACGTTGAACACGTTTGTTTTTACTTCATCAACGCGCTCGCCAGCCAGAATACCGCAAACCTGAGCTTTTTTACCGAAGGCCATGATGTCTGGTTTCACGTAATGCTCATGGCACCAGAATTTTCCGGTAAGACCAACCCCGGTCTGAACCTCATCATAGATAAGAAGCGCTTCGTACTTATCAGCCAGGTCGCGCAGAGCCTGATGGAACTGTGGCCGGAACTGATTATCACCGCCTTCACCCTGTATAGGTTCAAGAATAATGGCTGCGATATCATCTTTATACGTTTCGAAATAGCGCTCAGCCTGCAATATGGCCAGGTTTTCGGCTTCAACAACGCTCAGCGTGTTTTCCTCATTCATTGGGAAAACCATTTTGGGATTACTTATGCGCGGCCAGTCGAATTTAGGGAACATAGCTACTTTGCCGGGCTCAGTGTTCGTGAGCGACATAGTATAGCCGGTACGCCCGTGAAATGCCTGGTTGAAGTGAAGAATCTTATGACCTTTCTCTTCTCTGTAACCCTTCTTACGGTTTTTCTGAACCTTCCAGTCAAAAGCTACTTTAAGTGCGTTTTCAACGGCGAGCCCGCCGCCTGCTACAAAGAAAGCATGGGGCAGATAATCAGGTATGCCTACGCGGTCGAACGTATCTACAAACTCAGCCATTTCGAGAGTGTAGACATCAGAATTTGAAGGGTTGTTGATGGCAACTTTACTAATCTTGCGTATGAAGTCTTCATCCTTCATCATCGGGTGGTTCATCCCTATAGGATTGGATGCGAAAAAGGTAAAGAAGTCGAGATAGTTTTTTTTGTACTTGGAGTCGTAGAGGTAAGGACCTTCACTTTTGTCGAGGTCCAGAACCATATCGAAGCCATCAGCGAGTATTCTGCGACCAAGAACACTGTGTACTTGTCCTGCGTCGATAGATTGTTTAACAGTCATGCGAAATGCGTTAGTTTGAAGGGTTGGTGCTGCAGCACGTGAATAACAAAAATATGCCTTAATATACCCAAAAAGCGCAATTTTGAACAACTACGGCAATTCAGGTTTAAACGTTTTAAACCTAGATTGGAATAAAAATATCAGGCTGTCATAAGCGTCGTGACGTCACAAAATAAAATAAAAAGGCGCCGCCCGAAATTAACCGGACGGCGCCTTCTGTAAATGTAGTGTGATGGAGCCGGTGATAGTGAATCAGGTCCGAAGACCCGATTCACCTTTCACAGACCAAAGTTTTACTTCACGAGCATCATCT
>JAIUMA010000104.1 GCA_022565795.1 Balneolia bacterium | reverse complement strand
CTACGCAAGGAGACTTTTTTTTGCTACCCCAGACACACTTTTTGGGAAACTATCATATCAGAACAGATAGTAATAGTAGTATATACATAAAAGACAGCAACAATCCGGTAATCAGAAAATACGATAGTTCTGGGATGTATGAATACGATTGGCAGGTCTGGTCGTGGGCCGGGTGAATTTCAGGAGATATCCGCATTCACAATAGGCTCTGAAGATCGAATAATAATATTTGACCGTTTTTTCAACGGCTATCATGGAAGGATATACGGGCTTCCGTCTTTTCAGTAAACTTTAATAGTGAATCATTTCACGTAGAGCCTCATTACATATTCGAGTATGATAATAAATTACTTGTTTTCAGAAACCAGCGAGAATCAACAGAGGGACATGGTAATGTACTCACTTCTGGGACTTTAATGCTGATGAAATAAAGAACTCCGCAATTATAAGCGAGGAGATCTGGGATCTGGATCAAATTTATGGTTTTACTAATGCTACTATGATGCTTGTTGATATTCAACTATGTCAAAACGGGGACTTGCTAATAGCTCCACATGCTTATGAAGGAGATGCCTAGATATACAAAAACTTTCCAGAATATGATGAACATATTCGGCTAAAAGGTTTTGACCCACCGCATCCTAAACACCGAAAAATTCGGTTCGAAGATTGAGTTTGATTATTGTGCATATGTAATAATATAGAGGCCCAAAGAAAAAGGCATCCACTACAAAAGTTGTGGATGCCTTTTATAATTAACTAATCAGTTTTTAGCTTTACGCGATTCTACTAGTTATTTTGGTCGTAGTTAATTTTGCTTATCGCTTTAACATGCTCTTTCTCGGGTTTAATACTCTGTCCTGCTCCGTTTCCATTACCATTGTGATATCCATTACTGACCCTGTATTTCGAAGATCCGTTCCCGTTCATATGCCCTGCACCTTTATGGTGATATGAGTGATGAATACTTTTTGAAGTATGATTGAAATTCTCTTGCTCCTGAGTACGAACAGTATTTGCGTTACCTGCGACCATCTCATTGATTTCATCGATGGCTTGCTGCAGCATATGTACCTGGCTTTGAAGTTCTTCAGCAGTTGAAGCATTTTTTTCCGCATTCGTTGCCGTGCTCTGTGTGGAGCGTTCAAGATCTGTGCTTATAGATTTCAACTCCTGCAGATACGTCAGCTGTTCGGAGCTAACAGAGTGAACTTCTTCAATCCAACCGTCAAGTTGCCTAATCTCACCTGCAATTTGTGAGGAGATTTCACTTCCTTGTTTAGCTTTATTCATATTGTCCTGAATAAGCTGACTTATATCGGCAGCCGCTTCAGCAGTTTTTTGGGCAAGCATTCTTACCTCTTCAGTAACAACAGCAAAACCTGCACCAGCTTCACCGGCACGTGCGGCCTCGACGGCTGCATTCAGAGCAAGCATATTAGTCTGTGAGGCTATGCTATCGATGGTTTTAATGATGCTTGTAATATTTTGACTCGATTTCAGCAGTTCCTCAACAGAGTCCTCCATGCGTACAGTTTCGCTAGCCATTTTACTTACCTTATCTCTGGCTCCAGATGTCTTTTCGCTGAGATTCGCAAGTTGTGTATTCATATTTTCGACAGCAACGTTTGATCGCTCGAGATTGTTGCTGCTTTCTGCTGCATTCATAGCCAGCTCTTGTCCTGACTCGGATATATAGTCTGCCGCTTGCGAGGTAAACTCAGCTGACATCTTAAGTTGGTCAATAATGTTAAAGACCTCTGCATTCTTGATGAATTCCTTAGTTAGCATCAAAATGATAGAAGAGAAAACAAGGACTGCAAAGACCACGAAGCCTGCATGTATTGCCACAAGATCCCATCCACAGCGGCCGGAAAACAGGAGAAGGGGCATATTTGCTATTGCAAACTCTGCATCTTGAGCTATATTAAAAACAATGTGGTGTATGGCAGTTGTTAATGCTGCAGCAAGAACGGGTGCTATATCTTTATACCTTATTAAAAAGGCAAGTGACACAAATATATGAAAGTGCATCTCGGTAAGCCCCATATGCTGCTGAATAAATATCAAAGAGTAAGCCATAAATGCTGCACCCATTGTCATTCTGCTTGCCAAAGAGCCCGGATTAGCCCTGAATACCGCCCATGCAATACCTGTAACCAAACCACCGGCCACAAAGCCAAGCAGATAGGTATTATACGCAATACCTGCAATTGTAGATGCTGCAATCCAATGCATCACCAAAAGCTTGAGCATAAACTTATCGGCCGATACGAAGGTCTCATACACGGAATCCTGAACGCTTGCAGAGAGAGAATCGTCGTAAGCCGGGAAGAGTTGAGATATAGTATTATTTGCCTGCATTTTAATCCCCTATAGATAGTAAATGATTAGTTTAGCTGAATCTGGCAGCCCTTATGAGGGTCTCTTTTATTTTATTAGCTGGTGTAGCTGTAGGTAATACTGCTTCAAGTACCCAATTTTCGTCTGCTTTACGTAGTACGAATAAGTGGTCAGTATGCTGAATGTCGCTGGTTGTCATGCCATTATTAATAATGCGCAAACCAAAAACTTGAGAGAGCTCACGAACTTCATGCTCCTTTAAATCCACACCTATCAGTTTATGCCCAGATCCAGAGATTCCGGCTGCATAGTTGCTAGCCATATTGCTGGCCCTGTGGTAATTGATTTCAGCAAATAATGCTCCTACAGCCAGTTCGGAATCTTCGGCATCAACCATTTTTAAGGCTTCACTAATTCTCGTTAGAGCTGAGGGACAGATAGATTCACAGCCTACAAAGCCAAAAAAAACAAGCTCAACCTTATTGGGTGAATTTTCCAGCAGATTACCTACTTCGACTATTTTGTTAATAGATGCAGGTCTTGAGCCAAAAAACCAGAGTACTAAAAATGGTACGGCTACCATTATGAAAAGACCGGCCCACGTAAGGTTGTTATTTTTCACTGATTGTTTTTGTCATTATTGTTAAAAATGTTTGCTAAGTATGTCCCTTTATCGGCAGAACCAATCATTTACTTAAATTCCTGGTATTAATTAACTCGGTGCAACCTTCAGAAGCATTATCGTAAAGGCGAAGGCTGGCTGAATGGATTCAGTCTCCGATTTTGATGGCATTTTCATTCCATAATCATTATATATACTCTGATACAGACACGAATGGTATTCCTGCTTTTAAAGAACAAATGCCGGGATATGAAATAAAAAAAGATGATCAGAACTATGAGAAATGTGCTATTTATGCTAGTTGCAATAACAGGAAGCGTATTGTTCAGCTCGTGTGATGCGGGCAATGAAGGCGCCGGAACCTCGCCGGCCGCTAACGAGGTGTCAGAAGCGAAAATCGATTCACTCATCGCGCTTATGACTCTTGAAGAAAAGATCGGGATGCTGCACGCCAGTTCATCCTTTACATCGGGCGGAGTGCCTCGCCTCAATATACCTGAACTCGTATTTTCCGACGGTCCCCACGGCGTTCGTCACGAGCACGGCCGGGGTTGGCATGCGCTCGAAGGATACGATGATCGGTCGACCTACCTGCCCGTTGGCATTTCGCTGGCGTCTACATGGAATCAGGATTTCGGGTACCGGTATGGCGAAGTGCTTGGTAACGAGGCCAAAGAGAGAGGCAAAAATGTGCTGCTCGGGCCGGGTATTAATATTCTCAGGAGTCCACTGAACGGGCGCAATTTTGAGTATATGGGTGAAGATCCATTTTTAGCCGGAGCCATGGCCGTGGGATACGTAAGAGGCCTTCAGGCCCAGGGCGTCGCGGCCAATGCGAAGCACTATGCAGCCAATAATCAGGAGACGGATCGCCATAATATCGACGTGCAAATAAGCAAACGCGCGCTTCACGAAATCTACTTCCCGGCTTTCCGTGCTGTGGTTAAAGACGGAGACATCTGGAGCATCATGGGGGCGTACAACAAAATTAACGGTCAGTACACCACGCATCATGAATACCTCAATAATGTAGTTTTGAAAGGCGAATGGGGTTTTGACGGCGTGGTAATCAGCGACTGGGCCTCGGTTAAGGATACACGTGAGGCATTGCTGTTCGGAACAGATATCGAAATGGGTACGGAGCTGCTCAGAGATTTTGATAATCCGGTATACGAAGAGTTCTACATGGCCCGCCCGGCGCTCGAAATGATTGAAAGCGGTGAAATCGACGAGAGCTATGTGGATGATAAAGTCCGCCGTATCCTTCGTCTGATGTACCGCACCACCGCGCTCACGGATCACGGGCCGGGACAAAGAAATGTGGAAGAGCATCAGCAGGTAGCTCTTGAAGTTGCGCGTGAAGGCATTGTGCTGCTTAAAAATGACGGGCTTCTCCCTCTTGAGAAGAATGAAATCCGTACCCTCGCGGTTATTGGCCATAACGCAACCCGTCTGTTCGCTGAGCGCGGAGGGAGTTCTCAGGTGCCTGCACTCTATGAAATTACGCCGCTGGAAGGCATCATGAATCTGGTTGGTGATGATGTTGAAGTCGTTTATGCCGAAGGGTACGAACCCTATTACGATGAGAGCCTGTTCTCAGATATCCGCGGTGATGCGGCTTCGCAATCACGTGAAAACCTGCGGGATGTAGAGCTTGCCCGTTCGGCAAACGAAGGCCTGATGCAGGAAGCTATCGAGCTTGCTGAGCGTGCCGATGCCGTTATTTTTGTAGGCGGCTGGATTCACGGTCATGAAGGCATGCCGTGGGGTGAAGGTACCTACGATGCGGAAGCCCGCGATAAACTCAACCTGAAGCTCATTTTTGGTCAGGAAGAGCTCATTCAGCGAATTAACGCGGCAAATGAAAATACGGCTGTAGTCCTTATGGGCGGCAGCAACGTGGAAATGGAAAACTGGCTGCCCGACACCCGTGCCTACGTACATGCATGGTATCCGGGGATGGAGGGTGGTCGCGCTCTTGCGGAAATCCTCTTTGGTGAGGTGAACCCGTCCGGTAAGCTTCCGATGACATTTGCCAACTCGCACGAAGATTATCCGTCTCACTCAATCGGCGAGTTTCCCGGTGAGGGCACTGTAGATTACGCGGAGGGTATTTACGTGGGCTATCGCTACTTCGACACGTATGAAAGAGACGTCTTTTTCCCGTTCGGGTTCGGCCTCTCCTATACCAGCTTCGAGTTCTCCGATCTCAATCTTTCTGTTGATGGCAGCAAAGTACGCGTGAGGGCTACGGTAACCAACACGGGCGACCGGGAAGGCGCTGAAGTGGCTCAGGTCTATGTTCACGCCCCAGACGCCTCTGTTGATCGCCCGATTCGTGAGCTAAAAGGCTTTCAAAAAGTGCATCTTGAGGCCGGCGAATCAAAAACCATTGAAGTTGAGCTGGATGAATCATCCTTCTCCTACTATCACCCGGAAGAGCTCAGATGGGTTATGGAATCCGGAACCTATCAGATTCAGGTTGGCAATTCGTCCAGAGATATTTTCCTTACTGAAAATGTTGATTTGTAATTTAGATTGAAGTCAGCTGCGCCCACTCTGGATCACAGGGTGGGCGTTTTTTTTGTAGTTTTTACCTACGGCCAAAATTCCAATTTAGCTGTTAAACTTACTAAACTATTTAGTCTGAACGCACTCAATGTCTCCTAAACATCCATTTTCTTTAGCCGCAAAAACTCATCCGGTTTCGGCACACTCTTCAAAGGGGTTTCATGATGAAACCGGTTTTGAAACCGTGGTGGCTGGCAGGTTTACGGTATGCTATAAACCCGACCGATGGAATCTGATAGAGGCACAAAGCACAGCAGTGTTCTATCGTGGCTCCGGGCTTAGGGAAGAACTTGAGGATAATCTAAAAAGGGAGCTGAACACCAATCCGGGAAAAGCAGGTGAAGTTCTGAAGAAATTTCAGCAGGAAACCCGTGGTAGCTATTTGCTGCTTGCAATAACCCCGGGGCACATCATCCTTGCAAACTCGCTGTGCGGTACAGGGAGCATTTTTCTCAGGAGCAGTACGGATGAGACGCCGGTTATTTCAGATTCGATGGCGTATGTTCGCTCGGAATTGCGTCACACTAAAGCGTATCAGGCCAGAACCGGTGCAGGTTGGTTTGGTCAAAATGTGATGACGGGAGCCTCATTACTGGATGGAGTTTTATGTCCGGGTCCGGGCGAAATAGTGGTTTTTCCGCAGACAGACGGCAAAATTGATAAACCCGAAACGCAACGTTACTCCGATCTCGAAATTCCCGCCTGCGGAAGCGTAGATGCTGAAACCTTCAATGATGCAATTGATACGGTCATAGCAGATCAAGCGGATAAGCCGTTGCTTCTGGCGCTTTCAGGAGGACTTGACTCAAGGTTTCTGATGTGCCGCATGATGCAGAAACAAATGCCTTTCAGCACGGTTTCTTATGGTGACAATGCTGATTCGGCCATGGCATCGAAGCTCTCCGCTCATTTCGGCTTGAAGCATACCATTTTATACGAATCGTTTCAGCCAGACAATGACATTCCGCAAATGGAGCATTACGTTAAGGAAACAAACGGCCTCATACCCTGTACGTTTGCTGTTAGAGGACGGGATATTGTCGATTACGCGCGGGGCTTTACTCTGATTGATGGCAGCTTTGGTGAAGTAGGCCGGATGCAGTATGCCAAAAAATTATTTCTTAAATCATATCACACACTTAAGAAATGGGATACTTCAGTGATGACGGGCCTGCTAGGCTGGAACCGTTTCAATGGATTCTCGGATGAATTTAGCACCTGGCTCAGACAGGGATACAGGGATGACATGAAGGTTTTTGGTATGCAGATGGAAGAGTATCAAAAGTACTCTAAATCACAGTTTATTCAGCTGGTATCCATGAAATCCAGGTTGCCCTGGTTCTGCGGAGTCGATAAACGACGCACTGATATGCATATCGACTGCTGTTTGCCGTTCACGGATCCGGAAGTTCTCGAGGCGGTTATAGGGCTGCCGCTAAGCGAGTGTATTGCCGGCCGGCTCTATCGCCGCAGCATCAAAAACGCTAATGCATCGCTGCTTGATTTTCCTCTCATCAAAGGTCGTTTCGAGTACAAATTTCCGAAGGGAGTTCTGAGCTACTATCGACCAAAAATACTCAAAGAGTATAAGCCTACGGGACCGACATTTGAGGTTGCCATCCTCACAGAAATGCAGGAATACGTGATGAGTCGTCTTGAAACGGCCGTTACCGACAGGAAACAGCTATACAATACAGTCTATCTTAACGAGATGGTTACCGATTTTTATAAAGGAAATCCCGCCCGCGCATCAGAGCTTGAAACATGGCTCACATTCGACATTTGGTCAGATGGGATGGCTTTTTAAGATGGTAATCAGTGAAATAAGGCAATAAGTAAATAGCAGTCAGTTATTAAGCTAATTCAGGGATCGACAAAAATTCACTACCTGCCTTCTGCAGGCAGGTTCAATTTCATTTCTCCACCTGCAGCTTCAACCTCCCAATCCGATCCATCAGCTTCTCCGAGCTCAGTTTCGCCCGCAGTCGATCCACCATAATCGGAAATGAAAACGGGGTGAAGCGCTCCGGATGCGTTAGAATTACGTCTTTGGCGC
>JAIUMA010000103.1 GCA_022565795.1 Balneolia bacterium | reverse complement strand
TGACGGGGGCTAGCCCCCGTCAGCAATGTCATGACACACTTGGTTGAACACTACCGGCCAAGCTGCGCCCAGGTGAGCATTTCGAACAACTCCTCCATGGTTCCGAATCCGCCGGGAAGGGTGATGAACGCATCGGCCAGTTCATACATCTTCATTTTGCGCTCGTGCATGGTGTCTACCATAATCAGTTTGGTGAGGCCTTCATGCCCGACTTCACGCTTCACCATAAAATGCGGTAATACGCCAATCACCTCGCCACCGGCCTCGAGTATGCTGTCCGCAATTACGCCCATAATTCCGACTTTGGCCCCGCCATACACCAGGGTGATGCCCTCTTCAGTCAGCTTCCGGCCCAGCTCCGCAGCATGCTCCGCAAACGCCGTCCCCTCACCCGGCGACGACCCGCAGTAAACAGTAATCCTCTTAATTGGCTTTAATTTTTTAGACATTATTTTATATTTCGTTTAGGACGCAGATTGTCACAGATTACGACGCAGATTAACACAAATTTCAACACACTCAACACTCAACATTCCCCTCTATCCCCTTTTCCGGCTTCCGGCCGACAGATCATCATCCTCTACCGATTCGTACATGCTGATATACGATTCGTAGCGCGATGGCGCAATTTTTTGCTCTTCGAAGGCCTGCATAACGGCGCAGCCCGGCTCGTGAAGATGGCTGCAGTTATAGAAGCGACACTGCTCCCGAAGCTCCTTCATTTCAGGGAAGTAGAGCGCGATTTCCGCAGGCTCAAAATGGACCAGGCCAAACTCGCGTATACCGGGCGTATCGGCAAGAAACCCGCCAAAATCGAGCGGAATCAGCTCAGAGAATGTGGTTGTATGTTTTCCTTTATTCGATGATTCCGATACCGCTCCCACCCGTCGGTCAATGCCCGGCTGTATTTCATTCAGCAGGCTTGTTTTGCCGGTTCCCGAGGGACCGATAAATACGGAGGTTTTGCCCTTCATCAGGTCTGAAAGCTCCTGAATCGATTCTTTATCATGTATACTGGTAAGCAGCACCTCGTAACCAAGGCTTGTGTACACGTCCAGCGCTTCGCCAATGGCCGGAGCGTCCTCCTCCTTACCCAGATCGGTTTTATTCAGGATGATGTAAGGCGTGATGCCATACGCTTCCGTAGACACCAAAAAACGGTCGATAAATCCCGTTCTGAATTTCGGCTGCCTCACGGCTTGCACCACAAACGCCTGATCCAGATTTGAGACCAGAATATGCTCTCCTTTGCGGCCGTGGGTGGCTTTCCGGCTTATCTTGTTATGCCGGTCATGAATTTCTGAAATGAGGCCTTTACCGTCGTCCAGGACGGAAAATGTAACCTCATCTCCTACGGCCACGGGATTGGTTTGCTTCAGCTCCTTCAGTCGGAACTTGCCCGGAAGCTGGCACATCACCAGCGCATCATCTCCGGTCTGGCCGTCGGGAAGTACTTTATGCCATTTCCCGGTTGACTGAATTACTTTTCCCTTTTTGCTGGTTCGCATGCCGTTTTTTTGATAGTTAGGTTCTGCCCTTTGATGCTGTTGAGCCACTATTGGGCATAAGATAGCTAACTTGAGAATACGATTTAGGGATTAATCGCAGAAAAAGAATGCACTTGTAAAATCTTTCCGTTATATTGAAAGCAATGACACCAATAAAAAAAGCCCCGGAGATCAATCCGGGGCCTTTGTATGTGCTTATGTATCCTTCAATGTACCAATAAATGAGGGTGTCATTTAATGTTCTTCTTTAACAAAGCCTGATCCGTTATTCGTTCCGGATTCGGCTTTTTTATTTTCTTTCCGGGATTTAAATTTCTGCTGAGGATCATGTACTTCCTCATTCTCAAGCACAAAACCCAGCAGATCTTCCATCCGTTCCAAATAGACGAACTTTATACCTTCAATGGTTTCCTTCTCGATTTCGTCTACATCCTTTTCGTTTTTCTTTGGAAGAATTACGGTTTCAATTCCCGCTCTTCTGGCAGCCAGTACCTTTTCCTTAATCCCGCCTACGGGCAGTACTGCACCCCTAAGAGTGATTTCACCGGTCATAGCGATTGTGTTCTTAACCTTACGCTGCGTGAAGATGGAGGCCACTGCCGAAAGCATCGCAACCCCGGCGCTTGGCCCGTCTTTTGGAACCGACCCGGCCGGAACGTGAATGTGAAGATCCCATTCGGTAAACGCACTGGCAGGAATATTTAGCTCGTCAGAAATGGTTTTCAGATGTGAAACCGCCAGGCTGGTTGATTCTTTCATTACATCACCAAGCTGACCGGTGACCTGTATCTTTCCGGAGCCCTTGGAAACGCTGGCCTCAATAAAGAGAATATCGCCACCGTATGGCGTCCATGCCAGTCCGGTAGATACGCCGGGAACGGTGGTTCGCTCAACCACATCGCTGAAGAACTTCCTTTTGCCAAGAATCTCTTCTACGGCTTTAGCTGAAATCTTCTTCGACTTTATCTCTTCTGAGGCCACCTGAGCAGCTACGCTCCGCGTTAATGAGCCAATTTCCCGGCTCAGGTTACGAACGCCTGATTCACGGGTATAGCCATCGATTACGGCATGTATGGCCTCTTCATTAAAGGTGATCTGCTTTTTGTCCAGACCATTCTCTTCAATTTGACGCGGAATCAGATATTTTTTTGCGATTTCCGTCTTTTCCTCAAGCGTATAGCCGCTAATTGGAATTATCTCCATACGATCACGCAACGGCGCTGGTATGGTTTCCAGCGAGTTGGCCGTGGCAATGAAGAGTACCTTGCTCAAATCATACTCCAGCTCCAGATAGTTGTCGTAGAAGCTGTCGTTCTGCTCCGGATCGAGCACCTCAAGAAGCGCTGATGTCGGATCTCCGCGGAAGTCAGAACCTACCTTGTCGATCTCATCCAGCATCATAACCGGATTGCTGGAGCCGGTCTTTTTCATGTTCTGTATGATGCGGCCCGGAAGCGCCCCGATATAGGTACGGCGGTGACCGCGAATTTCGGCCTCATCACGCAGGCCACCAAGACTGATTCTGGAAAACTCGCGATTGATAGATCGGGCAATGGATTTACCTAACGAGGTTTTACCTACGCCCGGAGGGCCGTAAAAACAAAGAATCGGCGCCTTCATGTCTTTTTTTAGCTTGAGCACCGCCAGATATTCGATGATGCGCTTCTTCACCTTTTCAAGTCCGTAGTGATCCTCATCGAGAATTTCACGAGCTTTTTTCAGATCGAGCTTATCTTCGGTGAATTTGTTCCACGGCAGGTCGATCAGCGTCTCCACATAGCTCATAATGATGCCGTGATTCGGCGCCTGAGCCGGTGTGCGCTGCAGACGATCGAGCTCCTTATTGATGGTTTTCATCACTGCCTCAGGGAACTCATCCTTACGCTCCATAGCCTTGGCACGAAGCTTTTCAACTTCCTGCTGCTCATTGTCTTCACCAAGCTCTTCCTGTATAGCCTTGAGCTGCTGCCGCAGATAGAAATCCCGCTGCTGATCGTCGATATCGGTTTTTACCTTCGTACGAATCTGCTCGCTCACGTCCAGAACCTGAAGCTCTTTCTCGAGATAATCAATCACTTTCTGCAGGCGCTGTGTGAAAGACTGGGTTTCCAGCAGTCCCTGCTTCTCTTCAATACTTACGTTCAGATTCGACGAAATGAAGTTCAGCAGAAAGGTCGGACTCTTTATGTTGTTGATGGCGATCGAAGCCTCAGACGGAATATTTGGTGATTTATTCACAATCTGAGCTGCGGTTTCCTTCACCGAGCGAATAGCTCCCTGAAGCTCCAGGCCTTCCATATCCTGAACATTCCGAAACTGCTCTACATTTGCCCTGAAGTAAGGATCGGTTTCGGTGAACTCATTCACTTTGAATACGCTCTTACCCTGTATCACAATGCTCTTGCTGCCGTCCGGCATCTTGATGAGCTTCAGAATCTGAGCTACCGTACCAATGTGGTAAAGATCATCGATGCCCGGATCTTCCTGATCGGCATCTTTCTGGCTTACGATCCCGATTATTTTATCAGACTCGTAGGCCGTCTTCACCAGTTCAAGCGAGCGGTCGCGCCCGACGGTTATCGGAATGACCACTCCGGGAAACAAAACGGTGTTTTTCAGGGGCAGAATGGGCAGCGACTCAGGGATGCCCGATTCGGTAATTTTGCGCTCTTCTTCTTCAGAAAGCAGCGGTATCGCCTGCTCGAAATCGTCGAAATTCTCGTCTCCGAAGATGTTTTTGGGATCAAAAATGCGATCTTTCATAATAATTGTATGATAACAGTAAAGTGTGGGCCAGCGGCAGATTTTAGAATCGAAATACAGCGCGGGCTAAAAGTCAGTTTTGTAATTTGTACTGTTCGTACCAATAACAACGCCAAAAGCAGATTCATTTACAATTCGTCATAACACGGGCAGATTATTTATTACTTACAGCCAAATTAGCAAAGACAGTCCACACGATGTGCCATTATTGCAGAATTGATGCCATTGTGGTTTTACTTCCTGCTGAAATATCCGTTTGGTGAGACTATCTAAACAAAAAAGCCGTGATTTAATTGGCTAAATCACGGCTTTAGAAATAGTGTGTCGAAAAGAGTTGAGCGATTAACGCTTTTCATTTCGTACGGGAATGGGCTTCAATTTTGGCTCAGGCCCGAAAATCTTGTCTTTGAGATCTGCCCAAAGCTCATTAAGAACGTCCTTAAGTTTTCTCTGACTGCTAAAATATCTCATATCTGTATTCAGGTAATAGTTATTGCAACCACGATTTATATTATACACAAATTACACTTCCCAAACCACGACTGCACAAATCTAATAATTTTGCCCCGTGTTCATTCAATACAATGCATCAACGCCATAAAGCATTCCAAAGTATTAGATGAAAAAATTGTGAATGGTGAATGGTGAATGTTGAATTAGGGCCCGAGGATAGTTCTTGCGCTGTAGCCTCCGCGAAAATCTGTGTTATAATCCGCGTGAATCTGTGTCCCTCAAAAATAGATTTCACATTCGGAAGGCCTTACTCCCTTACTCCCTCACGCCCTCTCAATCTTTAATCAACTTCAGCTTGGCCATGCGCATCATAAGTTTTTTCTGGCCGTACTTTTTGAAGAAGACGGTAAGCTTCATGTCCTGACCGCCGCCTTCGCGCCCGACTATTTTTCCGACTCCGAAGCGATCATGGAATACCTTTACGCCTACGCTAAGGTCTGAAGGGCTTTCAATATCGTAGGTGATGCCGTCGTAGCTCGCTTTCGCCGGCGGTGCCTGAGACGAGCCTCCGCGTGAGCTTTTTGCACCACCGCTTTTGCCCCGTCCTGATGCCGCCGCCTGACTCCTTCTCCAGTCGTAAGATACCTCAAACCCGCCTGGCGTAGAGCCGGTTTCGTTGTCCTCATTCTGGCGGATGGTCGCGCCTGACTCGGTTCTTACCACTGAAGGATCAACCTCATTCAGAAATCGTGACCGAAGCATGCGTTTCTGCTCTCCGAATCTCGATCTCGATTTTGCATAGCTGAAATAAAGCTCTTTTTCGGCCCGGGTGATGGCCACATAAAACAAGCGTCTCTCCTCTTCAAAGTCCGCCTCTTCTCCGTTTCTTCCGCCAATCGGAAACAGCTCCTCCTCCAAACCTACCACAAAAACGACGGGAAATTCAAGTCCTTTGGCCGCGTGCACCGTCATTAGCGTTACGGCCGGCTGGGTTTCATCAAAACCGTCTGTATCTGAGTATAAACTGATCTCCTGCAGGAAGGTGCTCAAATCCGCATCCGGACGTTCATCCTCATGCTGGGCGATGGCGTTGAGCATCTCCATCACGTTTTCGCGCCTTCCGAGCGACTCGTGCGTATTTTCCTCAACAAACTGCTTCACATATCCCGTACGGTCGAGCAGCTCGCGGGTGACATCCACCATAGTGGAATCCTCATCATTCAGCTTCTCCCGGCACACCTCGATGATGTTCACAAAATCTTTAATCCGCGCCTTGGCCGGCTTGTAGATATCAAGCTCATCAACCTTAAGCAGCGAGTTCCAGACCGGTTCACCCTTCTGCCGCGCATTCTGCACCAACGACTGAAGCGACTTGTCACCAATCCCGCGGGCCGGCTCATTGATGATGCGCAGCAGGCCTTCTTCATCCGTCGGGTTTACCAGGAGCCTGAGGTAGGCAATAACATCCTTAATCTCCTTACGCTGATAGAACGACACCCCGCCCACCAGCTGGTAGTTGATTCCTTTACGGCGCATTACGTCCTCATACACCCTCGACTGATAATTGGTGCGGTAGAGGATAGCAAAATCATTATTGCTGTAGCCCTTCTTCAGCTTGTGCTCGTGCAGTTTGCTCGCTACCCGGTTGGCTTCATCATACTCATCAAAATTCTCCAGCAGAATGACGGGATCACCCTGCATGTTTTCCGTCCAGAGCGTTTTATCAAGCTGGTTTTTATTCTTTTTGATGATGGAATCGGCGCATTTCAAGATAGCCTGTGTCGAGCGATAGTTTTGCTCGAGCGGGATCTCAACCGCATCCGGATAGTCGGTCTTAAAATTCAGAATATTGGAGATATCCGCACCACGGAAAGAGTAAATACTCTGCGCGTCATCACCCACAACCGTAATATTTTTGTATTTACTGGCCAGCATGCGCGCCACTTTGTACTGCGCATGATTCGTATCCTGATACTCATCAATCAGCACATAGCGGAAGTAATCCTGATACTTCTCAAGCACGGCCGGATGCTTTTCAAAAAGCTCGATCGGGAGGATGAGCAGATCATCGAAATCCATGGCGTTGCTTTGCTTCAGGCGGTTCAGATAGATTGGGTAGACCTGAGCCGCAACATCGTCGAGCGAGCTGCTCACAAACTTATCGGCATACTCCCGCGGATTCACCAGCTGATTCTTGGCCCCGCTGATGCGAAAGCGAATATCACGCGGCTTTACCTCACGCGGCTCAAGCCCCATCTCCTTCAGGATACCTTTCACCATTCGTTCGCTGTCGTCTGAATCGTAAATACTGAAGCTGGATTCGAAGCCAATTTTTTCGGCCTCCATGCGCAGAATTCTGGAAAAGATCGAGTGAAACGTACCCATCCACAGCTTTTCCGCCGGCGGACCAATCAGCTTATGAATTCGCTCGCGCATCTCAGCAGCGGCCTTATTGGTAAACGTGAGCGAAAGAATATTCCATGGGTTGGCCTTTTTCTGAGCCAGCAAATGCGCAATCCGGTAGGTGAGCACCCGGGTCTTACCGCTACCGGCACCGGCAATGATAAGCAGCGGACCGTCGCCATGCGCTACGGCTTTGGCCTGATTGGGATTCAGCCCTTTCAGGAGCTCAGCGGCTTTATCGGCCTGGTTTACATCGGTTGAGGAATCTGATTCGAGCTTAAATGTGCGCATGTGGTGTAAAAATCTGCTGCTGAAATTGAAAAATTAGATGACCAATCCGGCCGGGAACTGAAGATACGATTTTGAGCCTCAAATCGTAAAAGAATGAACTGTGATTCTTATGATTTAAGTGATTAGTGTGATACGCCCAAAGCCAGATTCCGGACATATGTCCTCAAGCGCCTGCCTCTAACAGAACCGGAATAGTGCCTAGATGTTCAATAATTT
>JAIUMA010000102.1 GCA_022565795.1 Balneolia bacterium | reverse complement strand
TTTGCGCCGCCTAACCTTAATAGCGGAGGCCGGCCCTGTCATGTCGAGCGGAATGACACCGCCGTCAGGCGGTGGAATGGAGTCGAGACATCTCGTATCAAGTGCTTGGGATTTTGTTTACGACACGTTCTGTCCAACACGTAAATAACCACAGCCTGCATCGACTGGCAATAGTTAAACAACCTCAAACAAAGCCCCTCTCCTGCATAAGAATCCGTGTATAACCAATCCTAAAATTCAAGGAGAGGGGTTGGGGTGAGGTAAACCCGGCAGGACTGACTGAGGCTGCGAAGCATGCCTGTGTCCTTCTGCTTACGATGCTATTTATGGATTACGCTCATTGGCCCTCGGTATCTGTTGCGATTTCAGCAGCATTGTTACTCGGGCCATAATTTATTTTATTGATCTTTCTACCCATTTGTAACCCCTACGGGGTATTTTTTAATTGCTATTATAGAGATCAAACTGAATATCTAAAATTGTAAATCAGGTATCAGGTATCAGAATTCTTTTTATATCAACATAACCTCGTACCCCAATACGGTCATTTTGAGCAGTATGATGTGATTGGGGTGGATTATCAGCGGCTGGTGAGTGGAGTAGCTTTTGATGCCTCAATCGCATCGCGAAAAATCTCCTTCGCCCGCTTAACCGTGATGGTCAACAATGCCACCAGGACTACCACCCAAATGTTCTTCGGACGAGCTTACAGGTTGATTCGACCAAAGGAGATTTCTCACATGATGCTTCGGCTGTTTGTTGGGTTTCGATTTGTGGTTTTAGGGTTCCCTGTCAGCTTAGCCGCGTTCGAAATGACGGTAGGGAGGTTTGGTGGTTTACGACTTGCCAAGAATCAAATCACATATCTTATATCGAATATCAGATATCAGATATCAGACTTCAAATCCCTCTTCCCGTACGCCAATACGGTCATTTTGAGCAGTATGATGTGATTGGGATGGATTATCAGCGGCTGGTGAGTGGAGTAGCTTTTGATGCCTCAATCGTATCGCGAAAAATCTCCTTCGCCCGCTTAATCGTGATGGTCATCAACGCCACCAGACCTACCACCCAAATGTTCTTCGGATAGCTTTACAGGACGATTCGGCCAAATGAGATTTCTCGCATGATGCTTCGGCTGTTTGTTTAGATTGGAATACCACAGGGTGATTTATGAATTCCCCTGCAAATGAGCCGCGCTCGAAATGACGATAGGGAGGTTCGGCGGTTTACGACTTGCCAAGAACCAAATCGCATATCGCATATCAGATATCAACCTTCCTTAGTTCTGTGCTTTAGGGATGAGCGGGCGCAGGGTGATTTCATCAATCAGGAAATTGTCCGGGGTTTCGAGAATGTGAACGATAGTATCGGCTACATCTTCGGACCGCATCATATGGTCGTGGGTTGATGAACCAGCATTGGCGAAAAACTCGGTGGCTATAGAGCCCGGATATACACAGGTCACTTTAATTTTATCATAACGGAGCTCTTTGAATAAAGCTTCGGAAAATCCCCTCAGTCCGAATTTTGTTGCGTTATAACCCGAAATCTTGGGATTACCCAAAAGTCCCGCAACCGAAGCAATATTGATAATGTGCGTGTGGCTCTCATTTTCTTTAAATAACGGAACCAGTTTACGGGTGATGTAGAATACTCCGTTGAGGTTCACATTCATCATAGTGTGCCAGTCATCGAGGGACAGCTCATCGATATTGCCAAACTTTCCGAGGCCTGCGTTGTTAATCAGGATATCTGGTGTGTTGTCAGCAGAAAAGGTTTGATCGACCCATGTGCTTACTCCGGCCTCATCAGTAATGTCAAGCACGACTGGGTGAAACGCGTCGCCCAGCTCTTTCTTCAGCTCATTCAGCCTGTCCTCTCTGCGTGCGATCCCGTAGACGATACCCCCTTTAGCCACGATTGCTCTGCTGAATGCTGCTCCAATACCGCTACTTGCTCCTGTTATGATGGCCTTTTTCTGTGAAATGTCCATATAAAGTCGTATTTATGATTCGTTAATTTTAACTGGTGATATGGCTGTATAACATCATCAGACGGATGTTTCGTTTAACCTCATCTGTTGCAAAGCGTAAACTTCTAAAGTATGATTTTTCCACCCCGTATTTGCTTGTTTCTTATATTGGCGGGGGCGTCTCCACGGCAGGCGAACACCCGATTAGATCATTTATAACTTTTTGCTGGCGATAAAACTCATGAACTACCTCGACATTGGTAATACTACTATCAAAATTAAGACCTGGAGCGGTAACAGCTGGCAGGAAAGCTACCGCACTGAAACAGAAAACGCACGTGAGGCCGGCGAATGGATCAAGCGTATGGGCAAGCAAACCGTCGGGATCTCTGTTGTCAAAGAAGCCACTAGTGCCATCAACGAGTCCCTTGGTGATGAAAAGATCCTGAAATGGCTTACCATTGATGATGTTCCTGCCAAAACACTGGACTATGAAACGCCTTCATCTCTCGGGATGGATCGCTACATGGCTTGCCTCGGGGCCAGAGCACTTGCAGGAAAAGCCGTAATTGTAGTAGACGCCGGTACAGCCTGTACGATCGACTATATGGACGATACCGGAAACTACAGGGGAGGAGTAATCATGCCAGGAATTTCCCTTTGGGAAAAGTCGCTTCAGCAGTATGCTCCGGCCTTGCCCAGAGTGGTTCGGGATATACCAATGAAATGGCCGGGCAAAAATACAGAAGACTCGGTTCGCTGGGGACTTTCAGGCGCTTTTGTATCTGCAGTCGACGGATTAATACGCCGGTACGATAATCTCGCTGATTTGTACATGACCGGAGGTGACGGTGACTGGCTGGCCAAACGAATTGAGCGAAATGCTAAAGTAAATTCGAACCTGGTATTTTACGGAATGCAGAAGCTGGTAGAAACCCGTTTTTGGTTCAGCTAGGGAATCATGAGTTTAGAAACAGATCAAACATATCAATACAAACGAACGCTTACTTATGCTTAGAAAATCGATACTGCTCATCCTGATTTCAGCTGTAGCGGGATTCTCCTCTGTTGCTTCGGCTCAGGAGCCCATCACCGCTGAGTCCATGTGGGAAATGGAGCGCGTTGGAAACGTAACGCCTTCACCGGACGGCACCCTTATTGCCTTCACCCGTACTTCGTATAATTTGGATACCGATGCGGCGCACACAACCATCCACCTGATGAACGCTGACGGATTGGATCAGCGGCAGTTTACGCAGCACGGTTCAGAATCAAATCCTGTGTTCAGCCCGGATAGTCGCTATCTGGCTTTTACGTCCCGCAGAGCCGGCGGACCTGCTCAGCTGTACGTGATTCCGGTTTATGGCGGGGAAGCGAAGCAGATTACCGATTTACCTGTAGCCGTATCGGCTCCAAAATGGTTTCCATCGGGCGACAAACTGGCGTTTTCGGCAACCGTTCATCCGGACTATGAGGGCGATTGGGATAAGCATGAAGAGCTGATACGCAGCATGCGCGATACAAGAGTAACCGCCCGCGTTACCGAAAACCGTATGTATCGTCACTGGGATCGCTGGCTGACCGACGGGCTCTACCCGAGACTTTTCTCAACTGATCTAAATGGTGATGTGACCGATTTGATGCCGGACTCTCGTCGGCATTTTGCAATGATGGGCGCTCCTTCCTACGACATCTCACCCGACGGAAGTGAAATTGCGGTTTCCGCAAACAGCGAACCCGAGCCATATGAGTACCTGAACTACGATATTTTTCTGGTCAATACAGACGGAAGCGGGGTGAAGGAGAATATCACCACGCACAACCCCGCAAACGATCTGAATCCGGTTTACAGCCCGGATGGCCGGTACATCATGTACGGCAAGCAGACTCGCACCGATTTCTATGCTGATAATGTTCGTCTGGTTCGCTATGAGCGCTCAACAGGGAACAGAGAAGTGCTGACTGAACATATCGATATGAGTTTCTCCAACTGGATCTACAGCAGCAACGGAAGGACTATTTACTTTCATGCGCAGGACAGAGCTAAAACCAGCCTGTTTTCAATTCCCGCCGGTGGAGGTGAGGTTACTGAAGTTTTCAGAGCGGGAACTAACGGTGCCCCGCGCGTACTGGGCAGCAATCGCCTCGTTTTTACTCACAACAATATGTCAGCGCCGGATGAGATTTATAGCATTCGCACAAACGGCAGAGACCTTCAGCAGCTTACCCGCGTGAACGAGGACCGGCTCAGCAATCTGGCTCTTGGTGAAGTTAAAAACGTAACCTATCAGGGAGCCGACGGAGCTGATGTTCAGATGTTCATAGTTTACCCTCCGGATTTCGATGATTCAAAAGAGTATCCGCTTGTGATGATGATTCATGGCGGTCCACACGGAATATTTGGTGATCAGTTCCACTATCGCTGGAATTCACATCTTTTCGCCGAGCCGGGCTATGTTGTAGCGCTGCCTAACTTTCACGGTTCATCCAGCTTTGGTCAGGAGTTTACCGAGTCCATACACGGGGCGCATGCCGATAAGCCGTTCCGCGACGTAATGAAAGCCGCTGATTTTATGATAGAGCGCGGCTATGTGGATGAAAATCGCATGGCGGCGGCAGGCGGCAGCTACGGCGGATACCTGGTAAGCTGGATTGCGGGTCATACCAATCGCTTTGCCGCACTGGTGAATCACGCCGGTGTTTATAACATTATGGGGCAGTTCGCTTCTGATGTAACCGCACACCGGGTTGCAGCCTACAGCGGTGCGCCCTGGGATGGACTCGAAAGCATGCTTGAGTGGAACCCCGCTATGTTCGCTGAAAATTTTGAAACACCTATGCTGGTGATTCACGGGGAACAGGATTTCCGCGTGCCGGTGCTTCAGGGGCTTGAGGTCTACGGTGTCTATAAAGGCAAAGGCCTGGATGCGCGCCTGGTTTATTATCCGGACGAAAACCACTGGATACTGCGTCCGAACAACTCCATATTCTGGTACAAAGAGCTGCACGACTGGTTCGAGCGCTATCTGAAGTAATCTTCGGATTCTTCAAATCATCATTTTATTACAAATATCAATCGCATAACTGACTAAGATGAAACTGTTATCAAATAATGCTTTAAAAGCTGCCGTCATCCTGTCCGGTGCCGGACTGCTTGCTGCTGCTTGCAGTACAACTTCTGTACCCTCAGAGCCTGAGGTTGTAGTTGAGGAACGCGTTGTCTACCAGCCTCAGCCATTCGACGAAGCGCTCTATGAGCGTGCCGACGCGATGCTCAGCCGGAACGTCGCCGGTCTCGTTTTTCGCACCAGCGTGAATACCAACTGGGTAAGTGACTCTCTCTTCTGGTACAGTGTGAACACGCCCGAGGGCCCGGACTATTACCTGGTGGATGCAGCTGAACAGTACAAGACACCGCTTTTTGATGCCAACCGACTTGCTCAGATGCTGAGCATTGCTCAGGGTGATGAGGCTGATGCCATAGCACCGGAAGAGCTGCGTATTTCCAGAATTGAAGTTCTGGAAGATGGAGCGCTTATGTCATTCGAGTACGATGGTGAAAAATGGGCCATGGATCGTGAAACGTATCAGCTTACCGCACTGCAGGACTCCGGAAATGATGTCAGTACGCCTCGAAACAGCATCACCTCGCCCGACGGCCGATATGCGGCTTACATTCAGGACTGGAATCTTTGGGTTCGCGATATGGAATCGGGTGATGACATCCAGCTTACCGAAGACGGGGAGTACCGCTTCGGTTATGCAACTGATTCGCAGGGCTGGACAAACTCAGACCGTCCGATTCTTAAATGGTCACGTACCGGGCATATGATTTCGACCTACCAGCTCGATGAGCGCAAGGTCGGAGAGATGCACATGCTTCGTACGGCCGACGGTCGTCCGGAGCTGATATCATGGCCGTATATGCTTCCGGGTGATGAGGATGCGCCAATGCATCACCGGGTGGTTATCGATGTTGAAAACCGCAGTATGGTTCGACTCAATATGGAGCCAGATCATCAGCGCACCTCAAACTGCTGCGGCCTCACCCGCGGAAGAGACTGGGCCGATAATCAGTTTATTGATGATAACAGAAAGCTCGCTTTTGTATCGACATCACGCGACTACAAAGAGGTTACGCTCCGTATAGCTGATCTGGAAACAGGTGAAGTTCGCGATATTTATCATGAGCGCGACGAACTGTTTATTGAAACAAATCTTAACTCGCGCGGGGTGCCAAACTGGAGAGTGATGTATCATGAAGGCACTTTTATCTGGTTTACGCGTCAGCCGGAATGGGGACATCTCTATCTGCACGATATTGAGACCGGTGTTCTCATCAACAGCATAACCGAAGGAGAGTGGAACGTATCTGATATCGTTCGGCTCGACACGGATGCCGGAAGGGTTTGGTTCACCGGCGTTGGCATGGATCCGGACCGTGATCCCTACGAAGAGTATTTGTACTCTATCGGACTCGATGGCACGGGGCTAAAGCTTCACACGCCTGATGAGGGACATCACCGCGTGAGCATGTCACCGGATGCTACCTTCTATGTTGATACCTTCTCCAGAATGGATCGGGAGCCGGTAACCGTGCTACGAGACGGATTCGGCGAAATCCTGATGACGCTTGAGGAAGCCGACATTTCGAGACTGCTCGATGCAGGCTGGAATTTCCCGACTCCGTTCAGCGCAAAAGCCCGCGACGGCGAGACCGATATCTACGGCCTGATGTTTAAGCCCTCGAACTTTGACCCCGCAAAACAGTATCCGATTATCAACTCGATTTACCCGGGTCCGCAGGTTGGAAGCGTTGGGACGCGAGGATTTGCACACAGCAGACGGGGTCAGGCGCAGGCGCTTGCCGAGCTGGGCTTCATCGTAGTTCAAATTGATGCGCTCGGAACGCCAATGCGCAGCCGTTCTTTCCACACGGCCTATTACGGCGATATGTCTGATAACGGTCTGCCGGATCAGATTGCGGCCATGCAGCAGCTTGCTGAACGCTATGATTTCATTGATATCGACCGCGCGGGAATGTATGGTCACTCAGGCGGTGGATTTGCCACAGCCGCTGCCATGTTTAACCACCCGGATTTCTTCAAGGTTGGCGTTGCCGGTGCCGGAAACATGGACAATGCTGGCTATACGTTCTACTGGGGCGAGAAATTCCAGGGGCCGTTTGAAGAGTTTGAGGACGGAACAACATCTTTCACCAATCAGGCGCTTCAGCTTCAGGTCGAAAACCTGAGCGGACACCTACTGCTTTCGTACGGTACGCTCGACAACAATGTGCACCCGAACACAACAAAGCAGGTGATTGATGCGCTTATCGCTCACAACAAGGACTTTGATTTGATTGTAATGCCGAACAGAAATCACGGCTATGCTAACGAATCGTACAAACTGCGCCGTACCTGGGACTATTTTGTGCGGCACCTGCACGGAATGGAACCACCAAAGGAGTACGAGTTTAAGTAGGCTGAAATAACTCAGCAAATCTGCTATTCAAGAGGCTGGTCGTTTGACTTCCGGAGCTTTACTGAGAGTACCAGTTCCGGAAGAAGACCAGCCTCTTTTCTTTGGTTAAATGATGGGCTGTGATTTGAAATGGTGAGTTGTGAATCATTGGGGTCTCGGGGAAATACTAATCTAACTCAATTTGCGGCTGTAAAACCATCCAGACGGGATCTTAGACCACAACGAAACTCGATCGCCGTTTTATTTAGCCGAACTCACCTTGCTGCATTT
>JAIUMA010000101.1 GCA_022565795.1 Balneolia bacterium | reverse complement strand
TCGCGGATTCATGCGGCAAAAGCTGTTTTTCAACTCTTCAGCCGAATTCGCTTCGCCGGTAATTACAGGCGTAATATGGCTCGACCAGCCCAGGTAGTTATTCTCAAGAGTTTCAACCATGTCGTTTATGTCTTCCTGCGAGAATCCACCCTTGTATGAACCATCATTTATATAGCAGGGAGACGGACCGATCAGTATTAGCTTTGAAAACAAATCGGGCCTCTTTATTGATGCCAGAACCCCAATCATACTGCTTACAGAGTGTCCGACGAAAATAACGCTGCTTAAATCATGCTCTTCACATATCTCTATGATATCATCGGCATAGCCTCTTAGCGAACTGTACTTGTTGAAATCATAAGCAGACTCATCGGAATTGCCGGAGCCGGTATGATCAAATAATACAATCCTATAATCGCTTTCGAAAGCCGGGGTGATGAGTCGCCACATTTGATGGTCGCATCCATAGCCATGGGCAAACATCAAAGTCTGCTCACCACTGCCGAACCGAACCACATTATTTCGTTTGGTTGATTTCATTCTACAGTACAATACTTGCTTTACTAAAACTTGCTCCTGCTCCTGGCAGTTATTAATCCTGTGCTGGATTATCTGCTCACTGCCTTTAAGGGTTCTGCATACGTGAAAATGATCACCGGCCAATTACACATTTGTGTCTTTGCAAGTAAAATCAAGAATATACATAAGCTTCGCAAACTGATTCCCAGTGAATATTAAAATATTTTAAATAAAAATTAATTTCAATCCTACGATTTAATAGCTATAATTTTGGTTGGCCGAACAAATAAGTAATGGGAAAGGTTATTTTCTTACTTATTCACTGTTTTTATTTCTACTTATGAACCAAATTATCTCATTTTTCACTACGCTTGGTCTGCTTCTTACGGCTGCGGTACTCCATGCTCAGCCAAGTCCGGGCTCAGATCACGTAGATGTGACGCTGATTTCCGATACCAGCGTGATTTCACCGGGTGATACCGCCACGCTCGGTTTTCATATGGTAATTGAGGAAGGCTGGCACACCTATTGGAAAAATCCCGGAGATTCCGGCATTCCGGCAAGAGTTAGCTGGAGCGGTGCCGATGGGTTCGAAACCGGCGACATTCTCTGGCCATGGCCCGAAACTTTTCAGGAAGAGCACTTGATTACTCATGGCTACAAGCTCGAAACCCTGCTTATCGTACCTTTTTCGGCAGATGCTGATCTTGAAGCCGGAAGTTATGAGCTCACTGCCAGTTTGGAGTACCTGGTTTGTGAAAAAGTTTGTTTACCCGCTTTCGAGGAGCATACCATCACCGTGGAGGTGGGTTCTGAAACGGAGTACCATTCTGATAATTCTGCTCTCGTTGCCCGTTTTAAGGAGAAGCTTCCCGAAACGGATCACGTGCTTGAGCCGGCATTCACGGTTGATGAAGGCAACGTATTGCTCCGCCTTACCGGCGATCTTGCTTCACTTGGTGATTTTAATCCGGATGCCATCACCTTTTATGGCTACAAAGACGACATGATTGAGCCGTCGGCGCCGCAGGAGGCTCAGCTTGCCGATGATGCGCTCTGGGTGAAGCTAAGGCAGTCCAGATACGCTTCGGGAACGCTATCAGAGCTCAGCGGTGTACTGGTTATTCGAACGAAGTCCGGTGTAAGAGCTTTGGATATTAACGCATCCCATTAAGAATCTCAATTTTCAAATACCTAACCCATCATACAAAATCCTATCTGTTATGAAACGATTAGCACTTTTTATCGCACTCCTTGGCCTGGCACTCTGGGCATGGAACGGCACCACGGCTACAGAAACCGCTTCGTCTGATGCTCAGGCGCAGGTTGGTCAACCAGCTCCGATTTTTACGCTGGTAGATTCCAACGGAAACTCCCACAGTCTCGACGATTTCCGTGGTCAGCACGTTGTACTTGAGTGGCTCAACCACGAGTGTCCGTTCGTCCGGAAATTCTACGGTGCTGGCGAGATGCAGCGTCTGCAGGAATATTACACCGAGCAGGGCGTTGTATGGCTATCAATCATTTCATCCCGTGAAGGCGAGCAGGGCTACCAGACACCTGATGAAATCAACGCTTCCATGGAAGAAAAAAGCGTAAGAGCTACGGCCGTACTTATCGATGAGCCGGGTGATGTGGGTCGTATGTACAACGCGCGCACGACGCCGCACATGTTTGTAATCAATCCTGATGGTGTGCTCGTGTATGATGGCGCCATCGACAGTAACCCAAGTGCTAATCCGGCCGATATTGAAGGTGCGGAAAATTATGTGGTTGCTGCCCTAACTGCTTCCATGGCCGGTGAGGAAGTTGCCACAGCGACTACCCGCCCGTATGGCTGCAGCGTGAAGTACTGATTTTAAGTAAATGATCTCCGGTATATGCCGGATGTAACTGTATGATGAAAGCCTCCGCGACGTTTGCTCGTTTCGGGGGCTTTCTTATTTTGGAGTAGCCATGATTTCAGTTCTGGCAGTGAAGATAAACACTAAAAATTAAAGCCTGTCTGCCGCGGCGAAGACAGGCAGGTGCAAAAAACACAAAAGGTTAATATGACCTCAATATATCCGGCGCTTTCCGCACAAAAGGTTAGAAATCTTAATCTGCACCCTTCGACTCCGCTCAGGGTACACATCGAAGTATAATAGATATCAACAAACAATGAAGGCTGGTGGAGATGCGGGTCTACTCCGACCACCGGCGGAAGTCGAAACCAGCATCGCCGAAGTATCTTTGTTCAAATTGACCAAATGCGCCGTTTTTACCCTTCGCTTTTTTACAAACAATTATAAAAATTTTGCCCTATGCGCTATTCAACAAAAAACCTGCTGTTTATACTTCTCCTGATATTTTCCACTACGTTTTCAGCCCAGGCTTCAGAACGAAATACCGATGCGGAGCGACCATCCTACATGTTCGATTTCACCAGTGAGAGCATTTCCGAACTGGCAGCTCTTGCAGATGGACGCCGCGCGGTGCTGCTCGGTGAAGCCAGCCACGGAACATCGGAATACTACAGCATACGCGCCGGACTGAGTAAAGAGCTGATTGAGCATCACGGATACAATTTTGTGGTGGTTGAAGGCGATTGGGATGCTGCATGGATGGTGAACCTCTACGTAAAAAATAAGCCTGGAGCACCAGAGTCAGCTCGTGAGGCGCTGTCGAATTTTACGCGCTGGCCGGGATGGATGTGGAATAATGAAGAGGTGCTGGAACTTGTCGAGTGGATGCGCAACTGGAACGACAACCTGCCTGATGATGCTGTAAAAGCCGGTTTTTATGGCATGGATGTGTACGGCTGGCAGGAGTCTGTGGAATACCTGAGAAACTACACCGATGTTCTCGATGGTGATGCAGGCACTGCTGTACGTGTAGCCACACACTGCATGAGGCGTTTCGGCGGTGATCAGCGTGCCTACCTCACGAGCGTGCAGCGTACGGGAGAGCACTGCGGCAGTGACATCAATGAAATGGTGCAGCAGCTTAATCAAAGCGATAAGCCGCGCGGGCTAAGTGATGAGCGCTGGTTCGGAGTGAAGCAGCACGCACGGGTAGTGCGTCAGGCTGACCTTCACCTGCGTGGAATGCTTCAGCAGGGTCCGTTTTCGTGGAATGAACGCGCCACAAATTTCAACGCAACACTCTCCGCGCTGTTAGGATTCTACGGTGAAGAGTCACGCGGGATTGCCTGGGCACACAACACACATATTGGTGACGCACGAGCAATGGATATGGGTGATGTGGGCATGCACAACATTGGTCAGCTTGCGCGACAGGAATTCGGCAGGGATCAGGTTTTTGCGCTCGGATTCGGAACCTACTCCGGACAGGTAAAGGCCGGCGCACAGTGGGAGGGGCGTCGCGAAAACATGACCATCCCCGATGCACAGCCGGATAGCTTCGAAGCAGCCATTTATTCCATCACGCAGGAGCCCGTCTGGCTGGATTTCAGCGCAGCGCAGGCCGCTGAGGATTTTGCGCAGCGTATTCCACACCGGGCGATAGGGGTAGTTTACAGCCCGGCAAACGACGCACGACAAAACTACGTCGGAACCCAAATGACCGAACGGTATGACGCCTTCATTTTTCTTCCCTACACAAACGCCCTCAATCCAATTGATGATTAAAAAAATTGTGAATGGTGAATTGATTTAGTGTTGATTCCTGGTGAGGGGTGTTTCGTTGGAAACTTCCTCCCAAGATTTCAATTTGCCGGATGCCGGATGCCGGATTTCTTTTTAGATTGGTAATACCGCATCGAAAAATTCGCATATCGTATATCAATAATCAGATATCAGAGTTCATCAGTCCAGCCCGTCCATGGTGAATTTTTTGAGGAGAATACCGCGTGCAGGTGGGGTGAGCATAGCACGGACCATCAGCTTTTTAAGCCAGGCAGATGTAGGTGAAAATGCGCGACCGGTTTTGAGGTTGAATTCCGCTCGTTGAGCTGCCGTGTAGGCTGCGCGGTTTCTGCGATATTCGTAGCTGTGCAAAAGCTTCGGGCGTGGCTTCTCCGGATTAAGAACGTCGGGTAGCAAGCCGGCAAGCAACGCCGCGTCGAACCAGCCTAGATTCATGCCTTGTCCGCCGATCGGGCTTACCACGTGCGCGGCATCACCCGCAAGAATCACTCTTCGTTTGATGAAGGCATCAGCCGTAAGCCTTTGTACTCCGAATGAGCTGAGCATGCTGCAGGTATTCGGATCAGGTGCGGTTCCGGTACGCTCTGAAGCTTCCCTGGCAATCCATTCGGCTTCGGGCTGATCAATTTTTTCATCTGTTTTTATCACCCATCTTCGCAGATTTTTCCCATGGGGAAAAGACTCAACCAACCCTTTGCTGGTTAGGAAAACCCGCGCTTCGTCGCGTGAATCAATGTTTTCTTCGAAGTCGCCCATCACATAAAAATCAGGGTAGGTACCGCCCATGAATTCAATGCCTGATTTCTCCCGGACGGTGCTGTTTTTGCCGTCGGCTCCAACCAAATAGCTGCCTGCGACTTGGGTGCCATCATCTAAAATAAGCTCAACACCGTTTTTGTTTCGGGTGAAGTCACTCACGGCCCGACCCCGGGTGAGGGAATCCGGTGCAAGCTCCAGCAGGCGCTGTTCGAGGATCTCTTCGGTAATCTGCTGTGAGAGCGTCAGAATGAAAGGATGAGGATGCTCCAGCTTTGAAATCGCTATGTTCCCGATAGAATCATGATTCACAAAAGCGCGGCCGCGTTTGATTTGATTCCCTTTTTCGATAAACGCATCAAGCAGATTGATTTCCTTAAAAAGAGCAAGGGAAGGCGGGTGGATGCCAATCGAGCGGGAATGCTGCGAGACGGAATCGCGGGGCTCAAAAATGCGGAAGGGGACATCGCGCATGGCCAGCATGATTCCGAGCAGAAGCCCTGTGGGGCCTGCTCCGGCAATTAAAACTGGTTTAACGTTGCTTAGGTTCGGCTTATCCCTCTTCAGCATCGCGTACCTTCTCTCGTTTAATAATCATCCGGAAAGGCGGGAACGACTCGACCTCAAATCCTTCGGGAAGTTTGTCGCGGAGTTCATCAGGCCGGTAGCTTCTGCGAATGGACAGCAGACCGTCGTAGCGAATAAATGATTTTCTGAAGGTGAAAAGGGTTAGTGCGTTGAACAGCAACCAGGAAATTGGGCTCCGGCGGAGATCATTAAAAAGCAGCAGTCCGTCATTCAGCGATTCAGTGTTCTCAAGCAGGCGGATGAGCTGGTTTTCGTCGAGATGATGCACCAAATGGTTAGAGATGATGAAATCAAAAATCCGGTTTTCGTTGATCAGCTCCTGCTCGCTGGCCTGCCTGAAATGCACGTTTGCCAGCCTGATGTTATCCTTTGCGTAGGCCACGGCCCGTGCGTCTGTATCGATTGCAGTGATGTGCAGGTCTATGTCGTATTCTCTGGCTAAAGCGTCCAGACGCGCAGGAACATCACCACCGCCAAAACCTATGTCCAGCAGGTAGTATGTTCGTTTCGGGTCCGTACAGCGTGGCGCGATATGGGTGTGAAAAAGCAGGTCCCAGCCCGATAGAAACCTGTTGATGGTTCTGAACTGCCGGTAGGTGTTCTCCAGCTTTTGAGGGCTGCAGTCCGGCTGATCCATAAGTTCGGTGGAAGTTGTATCGCGCTCAGGCAGGAGTAGCTGCATGCGGTTCTGTGAAAGTGTTCGAGTGTTTCGGTTTTGCGTTGATGGCTTCAAAAAATCCGGTCTCCACGGTCAGTCCCGGCCCGAATGCCATTCCTATTACGGGCTTATCCGTGGGAGGAGAATGATACAGAATATTTTTGAGTACAAACAAAATGGTGGCGCTGCTCATGTTGCCATAATTGCGAAGGACCTCACGCGAAGGAGCAATGGCTTCATCTCTCAGCTCAAGCGCATTGTGTACCTTATCGAGTATGGCTCTTCCCCCCGGATGTACGGCCCAGTAGCCAAATTGTCCGGGATCGAACCCTTCACCCAGAAGAGGCTCGAGAAGATTGTTCAGGTTGGCCTCGATGATGTCCGGAATATAGGTTGATAGCACCATATCGAAGCCGGAATCGCCAATGGTCCACGCCATGTCTTCCTCACCCTGAGGCGTGAGCGCTGTGTGAAGCCCGTTAATGCGGTACGCGGGCCGGCCGTGTTCAGGCTCACGCGCGCTAACAATGGCTGAAGCGGCGCCATCTGCAAAGACAGACGCAGAGATGAGCGCATCCATATCGGTTTTTTGCTGAAGATGAATGGTGCACAGCTCAAGCGTAACCACCAGAACCACAGCATCAGGCTGTTCGACACAGATTGACTCAGCCATCTTGAGCGCTGGAAAAGCGGCATAGCATCCCATAAAACCAAGGTGATAGCGGCGTGTTGAAGGTGATAGCCCCAGGGCTTTTACCACAAAATAATCCGGGCCGGGAGCAAAGAATCCGGTACACGAAACAGTGATGACGTGGGTGATGTCTTCCTTATTAAAAGCAGATTCATCCAGCGTTTTCTGAGCCAGACGGGTGTAGATTTTTTTTGCCTCGCGGGTATAAAGGTCGTTTCGCTGACCGGTGGTTGGGCTTAGGAATGTGTTTGTATCACCGTCAAAGAAAATGCCGCTTTTTCCGTCCTGCAGCTCCTCGATCACGCTGTGTCTTTTGTCGATATCCGACATGGCGTAAACGCGGTGGAGGATGCGCTTGAGCGCGTCCCGGTCAGCAACGTGCTCTTTCATAAAATCCCGGGCCGTTTCACGACTGTAGGTAGTTTCGGGGACGTCTGTTGCTATTTGATGAATATATGCGGGCATAGGAGGATTGAATTAAATGATATGTAATCTAAAACCACCGACACCGCCATCTCGTTCAGGACACCAAGCCCGGAAACCCGAAAGTTCGCTGAAAAAAGTTTAATAAGGTTCGAAATGGAAATCATCCGGGGCGCTGAAAAGCATTTAGTATACTTCAGTAAAAATGTGAAGGTGCAAACTGAAAGAATTCACAATTCACAATCATTGGTGTCCGGGGAAGTTGAATTGACCTCATGAAAGTGGTCTTGATTGAATTTAGAAGCCCTTTTTATAGTGAAAACAAAAGTAAACCCCATTACATCCCGAAGACCCTGTCTGCCGGCTAGGCAGGCCCGGGTGGATTGTATGTAGCGACTTTAGTCCGCCCGCCTCCGGAAGCGAATTACAATCCACCCGGGGTAAAAAGTCATGTAAAAAACGGCTCGAAGAATTAAGGTGATTAGGTAGCAGTAGTTCCAGAGGGCCAACAATCAGATATAATCCAAAAACACGCTTCATATCTGGGAAAAAGAGCCATTCATGAGGCTTTGAAACATATTTCAAACCGACCCTCGAAACCTTCAAAGCTTTCTTCTATTACGGATACTCGGGTCTAATTTGTGGCACTTC
>JAIUMA010000100.1 GCA_022565795.1 Balneolia bacterium | reverse complement strand
TCTGACGATCCATGTAGTTACGCGGCAGAATACCTTCTTCCAGACGCTGATCGTATGAGGTGTAGTATCGAATGAACTCAGAACCACCCTGTGCATTAATACTGTACTGCTCAAGCAAACCATTAGTGAAAACATTATTGATAGACTCCTCAGATAGAAATGCCGAAGTCTGGCTTTCACGTGCAAACTCGCTTACACCACGGGTAGTGCGCACGTTTACACTAAGGCCGCCCTCTGCGCCCAGCGCTGAACCACGCTTAGTTGTAATCAAAACAACACCGTTTGAACCACTGGTTCCGTAAAGCGCTGCTGCAGCTGGTCCTCTGAGTATATCAATAGACTCAACCTCTTCCATGTTGATATCAGCCAGCGTTCCTGTACCCTGGCCACCACGGCCCGGTCCGGCAATCTGAGAGTTATCAATACGGATACCATCAACAAAGATAAGTGGCTGTCCGTCTCCGCCGAGACCACCGCCTGCGCGCATGTTAAAACGAACGCCTGCACCGACTGTACCCCCTGAAGGCTGTACACCTACACCAGCAACACGGCCACCGATTAGCTGCGACAGATCCTGGAATGATGTCGCCTCAGTAAAATCGCCTGCATTTACACGACCTACAGCAACTTCGGCAATCTCTCTGGAGGTGGCAGATGCAATACCCGTTACAACCACTTCCTCACGACCGGTAGCATCGGCACGCAGCTCTGCGTTGTAGGTATTCTCACCTTCTGAAATTGTTATTTCTACTACCTGTGTACGGTAACCTACATAGGAAAAGCGAACATTGTATGTACCGACAGGTATATTTTCTACTCTATAAACTCCCTGCAGATTTGTAGGAGCTCCTCTTTCAAGTTCAGTGATCAGGACAGTGGCACCAAGGAGTTCATCTCCTGTACCCGCATCCGTAATCGTACCTGATAAACTTCCCGTCTGCGCTAACACATTTCCTGCAGTAAGCAGGCCCAGAATTAACACAGAGGCTGAGAAGACAAGTATCTTCTTAATCATATTAATTGACCTCGATTAGTTGATTGTTGACGTGGCAACTAATCTATTTCAAAATCGCCTTAATTGAAAGAATTAAGCCATTTTTTACTTCTGCGCACAGCCTATGGTATTGATAAAAATGGTTATAAATATATATTAAATAATATCAATTTATACTTTTAAAAAAACGTAAGTAGTTTCAGGATAAACTAAACGCATTAGTATCAGCTTTTTATGGGAATATTTTATTATTGATCATATTTAATTACATCGAATAATTCGCCCAAATGCAATGAATCTTTAAACTGACTGTAATAAAACCGTTTTCTATTCAATAATGTAAAACTAACTTTTATTCGTGTAATATTACAGTCCCTGAGTCTTACAGTGAATCATATTGGCGATGAAGTCAATTAGCCTTAAAAAGGCACGGAGTCAACCAGAATAGCGGGATATAGGCACCTGAGGCAACTGTTAATCTGCTTGGCCAAATATCCGGCACTGTTCGCTAAGCCGTATCACATTAATAAAAAAGGCTGACCCGGATACATCCAGGCCAGCCTTAACTGTTTACTGATTACCGCTCAATGCAGCAGTGTCTATTTCACCAGCATCATTTTCATGGTTTGAACCTGACTGCCGCTTTGCAGGCGGTAGAGGTAGATACCGGATGCCAGATGAGCGGCATCGAAGGTTACGGTATGTGCTCCGGCTGAACGGCTTCCGTTAACCAGCGTGGCCACACGCTGACCCTGAACGTTAAACACCTCAAGGCTCACATCACCTGCCTCAGGAAGGCTGAAGCTGATGTTTGTGGTCGGGTTGAACGGGTTCGGGTAGTTCTGGCTTAAGGCGAACGTAATCGGCGCTTCGATACCCGGCTCGGTGCTGGTTACATTCTCAAACACCACCACTTCTCCGGATGCAAGCACGGCTACCAGCTCGAAGCCCGGTCCGTCCTGGTTAGCTGCAGGGTCTACAAACCCACGCGCAAGAACCACCGCAGATTCGCCCGCAAGTGTGCTCAGGTCTGCGGTGAATTCAGCGATTAGAACTTCGGTTCCGGCCAAATATATCTCGAGAAGGTAGGAATCGGGAGCTACACCCAGGTATCCGGTAGCGTCGCCAAAGGCAGCACCATCAACCAATAGAACCTCTCCGGTTCTCACATCTACCGCAGGCGCATCTGTAGACGCATGGATTACATAGAATTCGACATTAGACTCTTCCTCTGCCTCCATACGGGCATCTTCGACTACGAGAAGCTGAGCGGAAATATCTCGCCCGTCCGGGTTTTCTGCGAAGTCGGAAACGTTACCCACGCCTGTAGCCGTGATGCTGTAAACCTTATCAGCTTCAGGAGTGATTGTTCCGCTGATAAGCACAGTTTCTGTTCCTGCCGCACGGATTTCCATCTCGTAGGTTACTCCGGCTTCCACTTCCAGATAGGGTGTGGCAGTACCATAAGCAATATTTTCGATTTGAAGCTCCCCATCTACATAGAAGTCAACTAATGCTGCGGCAGGGTCGGCAACGCTGTGGATAATCTGTACCTGTGCAAACTCAGGATCCGGATCGGGCTCGTCGCCTTCAAACGGTATGGAAAAGAGATACACACCGCCTTCGGCACCGGCACCGGCGAGAAGACCTTCCTGTACGGCAAGGCCGGTTACGCGGTCTACGGTATCAAAGGCTGAGATTTCGGTCATACTGGTTAGGTCTTCGGCCTCGTACTGACGTATACCGAAAAACTCTGCGGCAGCGTAGAGATAGTTTTGCTGGATGCGCACATCACGGCCGTTATTGGCCACGGACTGGCTCCCAAGGTTAACCGGCGAAGCCGGATCGCTGATATCAACAATGGTGATGCCGTTGTTTCCGTCGGCAAGGGCAACGCGATCTTCTCCTGCGCGGAAATCCATCGACTGTACCAGCTGACCTGTTACCAGCGCACCGGCTTGCTCCGGGCTCGATTCATCCGAAATATCGGCTACGAACAAGCCCCCGCCAAAGTTGGCAATAAGCGCCAGATTATCCTTTTTACGCACATAATAGGCGAGATTTCCTGTGGGAAGCGAGGAGATTTGCGTAAGGTCGCCTTCATCGTCCCGATCGAAAATAAATAATCCGCCAAAAGCAGAAGCAGTATACAAGCGATCATCCACGACATCTACCCCGAAGGTTTGGGCTCCCAGGCTCTGCGTGTTAACTACTTCCGGATTTGAAGGGTCGGTGACGTCGATAACCGTAACCTTACCCACGCCACCATCTGAATCCGCTATGTAGACCAGATTATCCTTTACGAAAATATTTTCCGAGTTGGGCGTGATTTCGATAAGCGAAAGCTGTACCGCCTCAGCCGGATTACTGATATCGAAGGTTGTAAGCTTACCGGCAATATCCATCACAAAAAGGAGATCATCCTGGATGAAGACCTTGTAGGCAAATCCGAGGTTGTCCGTGCGTCCCAGAAGGGCAGGTGATGAAGGGTCGGTTACGTCAACCACGTTAAGGCCAAAGAAGCGGCTGGATACCACTGCTAGGTTTCCGTCTGAGAATGTATCAAGCGAGGACTGCACGCCCGGAGTGTTAGTACTAACTACAGCTATGGATGAAGGGTCACTTACATCGATAATCCGTAGCCCAAAGCTGCCGGAAAGGTAAGCAATATCGTCGACAACACTGGAGCCATAGACAACGCCACCGGCCGTATACGAACCCAGCGCTGCTGGTGATTCACGATCGCTCACATCATATATGGAAAAGCCGGATGCCCAGGAAACATAAAGCAGGTCTTCAACCACAGCTGCGTTATTCACAAAACCACCGGTATCGATTGTTGATGCCAGCGCAACTTCTTCCGCATCGCTGATGTCATAAATACGCAGCCCGGCAGCTCCGAATGCCACGTAGAGGAAGTCACCATCTATGGCCATTCCGTTTGCAGATCCGCTTGCGGTAATGTACTCTACCATTACGGGGTTTGCGGTATCGGTGATATCCAGACGGGTGAATCCCTGGGTTCCGTGACCGATAAAAGCGTCATCACCCTGAACTTCAACCGTAAAGCCGGCACGCGCGGTAAACGAGCCCGTAACAGTTGGATTGTCCTTGTCGGAGATGTCAACGGCATAAAAACCACCCCCCGGATTCCGAACGGCCACATAAGCCATATCATCCTGTACCACTACCTCGCTCACCAGTCCGCTGAACTGCACCTGACCTCTTCTTTGAGGTGTGGCACCGCTCAGGTCGACAATCACCATCAGTGGTCCGTCGTTGAAGTAGGCAAAGTCGCCCGAAATTGTACCCGTCCGGCTGGTACCGCCCGGCAGGTAGTTGAGGAGCTCCATTTCGCTGTTGGCCAGTGTGGCTTCGCCCGTAGCGACAGTTCGGTCTGTCCACGTGCTTAGCTGATCAGCATCACCGCGAAAGGCCGGCACAGGTTCTCCGGTCTCGGGGTGGAATACCTGCTGCTGAAGCTGAGCATCGGCAGTCGGGGATATGAGGTGAATTAACATGAGTGCTATTGCAAAGCATAACACATTTCTATAGCGGGACAAAGTAGACGCTTCACCCCCGGGGTATCGGTTTTGTTTCATAGTCCTTAGTAGTTAGGTAGCTGTATTCGTCGTTTGGTATTGAGATATGGTTGCTTTCTGTAGGGCAATCAGTTTCACAATCCTTTCAGGCGGAGTATCGTAAAACCATGGAAGGCATTTTGTTTGACTGAATAATTACAGGAGCACCATTCCCGAATGTAAATAATTCAAATGATGCTATTTGTAAATAGTTTACCTGACACAAAAAAAGGCTGACCCGGATATATCCAGGCCAGCCTTAACTGTTTACTGATTACTGATTACTGCTCACTGTATTACTTTCTATTTCACCAGCATCATTTTCATGGTTTGTACCTGGCTGCCGCTTTGCAGGCGGTAGAGGTAAATACCGGATGCCAGATGAGTGGCATCGAAGGTTACGGTATGCGCTCCGGCTGAACGGCTGCCGTTAACCAGCGTAGCTACGCGCTGACCCTGAACGTTGAACACCTCAAGACTCACATCGTCTGCCTCAGGAAGGCTGAAGCTGATGTTTGTGGTCGGGTTGAACGGGTTCGGATAGTTCTGATTGAGAGCAAACTCAACCGGTCCGTCGATACCCGGCTCGGTGCTTACGGGCTCCTGCAGGGTGATGACCTCACCGCTGGCAAGCACAACTACCAGCTCGAACCCTGGCCCGTCCTGATTACCTGCAGGATTGAGGAATCCTCGTGCTGCAATAACCGCGCTCTGACCCGCAAACGGGCTCAGGTCAGCCGTGTATGAAACAAGCGGCGTGTCGGTACCTGCGGGAAGGATATCGAGCACATACACATCTGCTGCCACGCTGAGGTAATCTGTGATGTCGCCGTAAGCAGCACCATCAACCAAAAGCGATTCTCCTGCGCGAACATCCACCGCGGGGGCATCTGTTACTGCGTGGAGCACTACGAAGTCGAAGTTATCTTCACTGACGGATTCTGTACGTGTATCGGCAAGAACCACAAGATCGAGTCCGGTATCATTTCCATCGGGGTTCGGAGCAAATGCGCCCGGATCGGCAACGCCAACAGCGTTGATGATGTAGTTGAGGCCAGCTTCCAGCACGTAGGTCTGAGCAAAAACGGCGGTTTCCGTTCCTGCCGGGCGAACTTCTATGTTGAGCTCAACACCTGACGGCACTTCAACGAACGGAGTAGCTGTTCCGTAGGCAAAATCCTCGAGGAAGGCTTCATCATTCACAAATACATCCACGAATTCAGCAGCCGGATCGGCAGCGTTGTGGATAAGCTGCACCAGGGCCGGCTCTTCTTCAGCCACTTCCACAATCACCGTCCATTCCTGCTCATCGCTATGCGGAACAGAAAGCGTATAAACAACCGGACTTGTGAAGTTCTGAACAGCATCAAGCTCAGTGTCGGAAGTTACCCCAAGGGCAACTTCGGCTGTAGGGAGCAGGCTTGAGATATCGGTACCGGCAGCTACCTCAAAGCGGATTTCACCGCTTTCGCTGTCAAAGTCACCTTCAAGGTCTTCATCGAGTGAAGGGTTGTTTTCTGCCAGGAATACGAAGCTCTCGAACTCAGGATTCAGCGTATTAATCGGCTCGTAGGTTACCAGGCCGTAGCTGGAGTTATCAGGCTGATGGAAGATTACGCTTTCAGCAAATTCTGTGGTATTGTCGCCCCAATAGTTTCCAATGGCGTTATGGTCAACAGGTGTGTTATTGAAGAAAGCATAGGTGACGCCACCATTTCCGTTGCCGAAAAAGACGTTTCCGCCTGGATCTTCTTCAGTGCCGAGGTTGAGGGATGTTGCAGAACCCGAGCCGGCATCTCCCATTTGTGAGGTAATTCCCCATAGGTTTCCGGAAATAGTATTCCTGCGGATTGTTGAGCTGCTTGACTCGTTAGCAGCTATAAAGTTGAGACCACTACCACCCAGATTTGGATTATTCTGGATATTGTTGTCCTCAAAAACATTGTCTTCAATAAACGAATTAATACCGTTCCCTATCTGCGTGTAGCCGAAGCGGTTGTTCACTACCATGTTATTTCTTACAACAACGAGAATATTGCTTCCTGCACCAAAGAGGTTGCTTATGGCAATACCACCCGCCATATCATTAAACCCTTCGATATAGTTATTCTCAATACGAAGCGTATCACCAGCCACACCAGGGCCCAGGTTGAGCTGGGGCCTGTTCTGGTTATTCATCGTATTTGAGATAATGGTGTTGTTTGTAATCTGCGGCGAGCCAAATACGTTGGCACCTGATCCCACAGCAGGAGCTGTATTTTCCAGGAACAAGCACTCATTAATAATCGGGCTGGTGTTGCTGTATGTGATGGATCCGCCGGTAACATTAGACGTGCCATTATTACGAATAATACACTGATCGAACTCTGCCTGAGCTCCAATAAGCTGAATTCCGCCGCCATATTTCACTGTAGTGTTTCTGAACACTACCTGCTCAGAATCTTCAAATCGGAATCCGCGGAAATTCATCTCAGAAGAGGTGGTATCGGCTGCCGTGAAGGTTACATGGCCGGATACCGGATCAGAAATGAAGTTTCCCTGAAACTCAAGACGAACACCGGAGGCCACGCGCACAAGGGCTGGGTCCGTAATTTCGAGCACGTCGGTAAGTGCAATTATTATGTCTTCATTAATTATAAATCCATCTTCATCCTGAGTAACCACTCCATCGGAGAGTTCAACCAGGTCGGAGAGGGAAAGGGTGAGGTTGTCGCCCGGACTTGTGTATTGTGCCTTCAGAGCCGAAAACGGCAAAAGAAGAAACACAAACAAAGCAATAAGTCCGTTACGCATTTGTATCGTATTTATCATGTTCAGTTCTTTTATGATTGATTTAACAGTCCCTTTTTTGGGGCCTTCATTGTGAAGTGGTTAACAATAGGGAATTAAAATGTCGTTCGCATTAGCTCACTCAGATAATTAAATACTCTTTACAACAAAAAAAATCCCGCTAACGCATTGCGCCAGCGGGATTTAAAAAGTTAAAGAATGTTACACCAGCAGGTTAAACCGCTGGCGTAACATAATTTGTGTGCGTGTTGCTTACTTCACAAGCATCATTTTCTGAACCTGAGAGAAGCTTCCCGCTTGTATGCGGTACAGATATACACCTGAGGCCAGTCGATTTGCATCGAAGGTCACCGTGTGCGTACCTGCACTTTGCTGTCCGTTAACCAAAGTTGCCACGCGCTGTCCCTGAAGGTTGAATACCTCGAGGGTTACATTAGCTGCCTCAGGCAGTGCGTACTCAATATTGGTCGTTGGGTTGAACGGGTTAGGATAGTTCTGGTTGAGAGCAAATTCTCTTGGCAGATCGCTATCCGGATCCAGACTTACGTCCATGATGTTATTGAAGAATACCACATCAAGCGTCTGGTCTTCGCCAATCAGCTCAACCAGGCGGTTGTTCGTGCCACCTTCTCCAACATCATCGCTTTCCCAGCCGTCGTTTGGCAGCTCACGGCCATCGCCGGCAAGTATGTAGTACTTGTATTCGGCTGTATCGCCGGCTTCACCAAACACTTCATAAGTGAATGTGAATACGCCTTCGCCGTTATCGACCATTTCGTCGCCTTCAATCACAGACCAG
>JAIUMA010000099.1 GCA_022565795.1 Balneolia bacterium | reverse complement strand
ATTCAGCCACGAAAAATAAACCAAAGAACAACGATGGGTTATTCAAAGCCTTCTTCTACTCGTTTTGTACAATCAGCAATCCGTAAGCATTTTGAACCGGGTGAACATTATGTATTTGTTACAAAAGCTGCCCGTGAAAAGCATGGTTCGGCACTTATTCGGGAGGGGTTTGAAGAACGTGAGTTTGTTGATGTTGACGAGGGAAAATCCACCGAAGAGATGTGGGGGATGTTTGCAAAGATTTCGGAGACCGTTCCTTCCGGTTCTGAACTTGTTTTCGACGTAACGCATGGATTCCGCATACAGCCGATGCTCGCTCTTGCGGTTATTGTTTATCTCAGGTTTCAGAAGCAGATTACCGTGAAAAAAATTTGCTACGGCTTGTTTGAAGAAGGAGCTGATCAAAATGAAATTCTGGACATCACGTCATTTCTTGAGATCATTGACTGGTCTTTTGCGATCAGGCGTTTTACAGAAAAGGGTGATGCGCGGGATTTGGCCGACATCATGAAAAAATACCATCAGCAGACCTATAAGGGCGATCAGGCTTACAAAGCTCAAAAGCTCGCGAATACCGGAACAGCCTTGAGCGAGTTAATGGATAATCTCTCTTTAGTAAGAGCCGGGCAGGTTGGCAGCATAGCCAATCGTCTGGTGGGCTTTGCTGAAGACCTAAGGAATGATTTGGAAAATATAAGCCAAACCAAGCCTTTAGCCGCTATCATGGAATCCTTAAAGATAGAGCTTAATGGGCTTCAGTTTCCTGACGCTGCTTCAGGAAATGAAGCGCTTTTTACATCTGCAGGGATGGTTGCTATGATTAACATGTGCAGATACTACCTGAAGGTAGGTAAACATCAGCAGTGTCTCACGCTTTCTACTGAACTTTTAATCGGAGCGGCTGCGATCCTGCATAAGCAAGATCCGTTGGATGAGAATATACGTAATGGTGTTTCATACAGGCTTAATTCAATTGAAAAAAAGTCACTGATTGGGCCTGAGGAAGAGTGGGAAAAGCCTGCGGCAACTATTATGAGACTGGCAGGCGAAGCGCGAAACGACGTGAATCATGCTGGTATTCGAAAAGATCCTAAAGCGGCTAAATCCCTCATCGGCAATGCTAAACGTATCGTTAACGATATAGAAGATTTTTTGATTGCACACAAGCTAATCCCCGACAGCCGGGGATTAGAGCTTTCTTGAGTAAACTACAGTGAAACCATGCTATTGAATCTTTCCAACCACCCATCTTCTTTCTGGCCTGAGGACCAACTTAGTGAAGCCATCAGACTTTTTGGGGAGGTCAAAGATTTAAAACACCCGGTTATAGACCCTTCAGCTGGTACAGTTGAAGTTCTGCTGCTGGTTGAACAAAGCTTCGTGGCTATAAAAGCCATAAATCCTGTAGCGGTACATGTAATGGGAGAGCACAGCTTTTGCCATGCACTTGTTGCCAGACTGCAAAGAGCAGGGTACAAAGTTTATTGCAGTACAACCAAACGGGATGCAGAACAAATCTCTGATACACAAATCAGACGAACCTTTTCATTTGTAAGATTCAGGGAATATGCACCAATTTAACTTCAAAATAATCTTTTAGCTTTGCTTTAATGTCTGATTCCAAACCCATCACACTTATTGCAACCATTGGTTCGTCTCCGGCGGTTCTCACAGAAGCGGTCTATGCACTGCATAAAAATGGCTTTTGGCCAGTTGTGGAAATAGAGATAATTACCACTAACCATGGAGCCGATTTGTTAAAGAAAAAACTCTTTGGAAGCCAGGGACAGTGGCTCGCCCTTTGCAAGGAATTAGATATTGATCCGTTTTCTGTAAGGCTTCCGGCACTCCATGAGATAAAAGCCGTTGCTGATGGCAAAGGGGGTTTTCTGGATGATATCCGTAGCAGGGAAGAAGACCAGCGTATGGCTTCGGCTATACAGCAGGTTGTACGAATGCACACGACTGTCCCGGACAAACGTGTTTTTGCCCTGCTTTCAGGAGGGCGGAAAACAATGAGCTCTCATATTATGTCTGCTATGCAATTATACAGCAGAAGAGACGACCGCCTCATCCATCTTCTTGTAAATGAGCCATTCGAACGCATCCGGAGTTTTTATTTTCCTACAAGAGAATCAGCAGAACATCATCTAACCAGCTTAAGTGGAGATGTGATCGGAACGTATGACAGTAAAAATGCAAAAATAGATCTGATTGATATTCCGTATATAAGGCTGCGATCTTATCTGAGCAAGCATCTGGACTATTCTAAAAGCTTTGGAGAGCTTATTGCTGAGGCAGATTCAAGACTGCTTTCTGCTGATGAGTATCCCGTGCATGATTTACATATTCATTTAAATGGTCAGGAAAGCGGCCTTTATATAAATGGAAAAGAACACCTATGCAAATTGGAACCCAGGCAGCTCGCAATGCTAGCCACTTATGTATGGTTAAATAAAGAACAGGGCAAGCCTTATGATATAAGCTGGCATGATATTGTAAAAGAAGAGGAGAGACGAAACGCCATGTCAGTTTTTTACAGAACGGCGGTCGAAGGAAACTATGCCGGGGCCGATTTAAAATTGAGAAGGATCTCAATTGAAGACTTCAACGAGCGTGATGAGTGGAGAGATTATGAGTATTGGCATGATGAAAATGACGAGCCCCTGCGAAAATCCTACAGTAAACAAAAATCTCAGCTGGTTTCAGCATTACGCTTATTCCTTTCGGAAAACCCGGGGCTGAATCTAAGTACAGACCACCTATGGGTAGAAAGTGGGTCTGCCAGAAAAGCTGTGAGAAAATTAAATAAAGTACCGGTGCCTGCCGACAGATGCCGAATAACGGGGTTGCACGATGAGGATGCGGAGCGACTCGGTCTTGATGATCAGGACTCAGAGTAGCAGTTGCGAAAAGCGTACTGGGAAATATGTCGAGGTCATATGTGGGGAAGATTTAACCATTGTTGGGTTACACAGCCGCTAAGCCTACCGTAACGGCTTGTAACGTTACCTAAGCACATCACCCCGGTAAGAATCCCGAAATTGGGTACAGTTGAGGAGGAAGAGCCAGATTGGCTGCATTTCTTCATTCATTTTAACTGTAACCAATTTCAATTCGCAGGGTGAATAGCCATGACACAAACAACCTTTGATACTCAACCGCTTAGTATAACCTTTACCGACCATGCAAAAACGCGGGTAGCACAGCGCGGTATAACAACCGACCAAATCCGGGTCGCCATAGATTACGGCAAATTGGTTCACCGGCAGGGCCTTCGGTTTTACTTCCTGCGTGGTAAAGATGTGCCACCATGGGTCGACCCGCATACAATGGGCCGCATTAAACACCTGATGGTGGTAACTGCAGCTGATTCTCCGGGTACGATAATTACGGCCTATAAAAACGTGAAGGGCCTCAACCGTGTGAAACGTAAATCCCAGCGGTTGCTATAGGAGGTGCTTTCAGATGATACGTCCCGACTATATTCCGCCATCGCTTCTTGTTGAAGGCATCTACTGTGGCCGTCGCCTCTGGCTGAAAGCTAACCATGTAGAAGCTTTCGACGAGGTGATGGAACTCGCAAGAGCTACTAGTCTCAAAGATTATATCTATGGTATTTCTTGGGATGATAGCGGCTGGGTTTATGAGGCAAGACTGCCATCCGGGTCCAGAATGGACGCCTGGATAGCAGAAGATCAGCTCGGTATAGAGTTTAAAAGCGGCACTCCTCATCCAACACACCTGTACCAGGTTTGGGCCATCCGGCAGGAACTGGATCAACTTGGTGTTAAAGGGGCTGAGCTGCAGCTTTGGTACCAGTCTTCTTTTGGAGCCGATGCAGCCGCTCTTGCCAACGAATTTGGTCTGGAGCATGGAGAAATTGACAGTGGTATTTATGCGATTTGTGCAGATTCTGATGATCCTGATTTCTGTATAAGGCTGGAGAGAAACGCAGCCGTACTGCTCGGCGATCTTGAAAAGGAAAGTATGCCAGCAGCTAAGGATCCGTCCTCTGCTGTATGCAGACGGTGTTCATACCAGGCATTTTGCTACAGCTAAATGCCCGGACCAGGCTGCCCGCCGGGAGAGGTTTCTACAGTCCTGCCTGCCCGGCGGCAGCTTTTTAAATCTAAAAATTAAGCTTTGGTTTGGTCAAGCCCCAAGGTTTGCCTGCGCTATTCATTCAAACTCAGCTTAAACGTATTTAAAAAATTAACTTATCTCAGAAACTTTAGTAAGAATATGCCTAAATCAGCTTTTTACATATTTGAGCCGGTAACGCTCAAACGAAAAGACAATACGCTTGGATTACTGCCTTTTGGAAATTCAGAACGTGATCCTTTCCCTGGTGAAAAAATTGCCCGTGAGCTGGCCGACGAGTTTCCTCTTCCTGAAGAAGACGCCTGGTGGAACGGTGCACCTCGTTTTGTACCGGTAGAGCGGGTAGAAAGTATCCATGCCTACAGCTCGGTGAGGCTTAATACAGCTTTGCTAAATTTCCTTGCTGAAAAGCATATACCGCTGCATACATACAATTTTTTTGGAGGCTATACAGGTTCTTACTGGCCCAAAGAGCCTATTCCGAACGGCAAGATACAGCAGGCCCAGTTTATGCACTTTGCCGCCGATAAAGATCGTGTTGCTTTAGCCAGAGAAATGCTCGCTGGTGCGTTTCATAATATGCATAGTGCAATAATGAGGGAACAGCGCAAATCCGGCCAGTATGATGATTTACTGGATGGCTGGAAGCTTCAGGTATCGCTCTTGAACGAAGCAAAATCGGTAGACACGCTACTCGGCATTGAAGGAAGTATCAGAAGAGTATACTACGAGTTTTTAGACCGGCGTATAACACCTGAGTTTAGTATGGGAAACAGAACCTATAATCCTCCTAACAATCCCGTTAATGCATTAATCTCATACTTAAACAGTATGCTCTACGCGGCTATCATAAGTGAACTGTACAGAACACAGCTCAATCCTCTTGTTGGGTTTTTGCATCAGCCCGGCAGAAAACGTTTCCCGTTGGCGTGGGATATGGCCGAAATTTTCAGACCACTTCTGGTTGAGGGTCTTGTTATTAGTCTGTTGAATAAAAAGCAGCTAAAAGCCTCTGATTTCGACGAATCTCTAAATGGCTGTATGCTGCTGCCAGAGGGCCGGGTAAAGGTTATTCGTGCTTTTGAACACCGAATGAACAAAACCATAAAGCACAGGTCGCTTGGGCGTTCGGTTAGTTATAGGAGGTTAATTCGTCTTGAAGGATATAAACTCGTAAAACATTTGTTGGGAGATCAGGATTATGTTTCATTCAGGATATGGTGGTGAAGATATGTTTATTGTAGTTGTTTATGATGTCCATAAATCACGTTGTGCTAAAGTAATGAAATACCTGCGCCAGTGGCTGGAGCACAGGCAACGATCTGTCTTTGCCGGTTTTCTTACCGAAAGCCAGGTTGCCATTATGTATGACGGGTTGCTTAATATGGTTAATACTAAATATGATAGTATTATCGTGTTTCAATCCAACAGAGCAAACCAGGTTAGTGAGTGGAATACAGCTGCTGCGGTACAAATGAGAAGGGAAGGCGTATTGTCTCATCTCAAAAATGATCCGGGGCTCAGTCGGCCACGAAGAAAACCCGGTAAGAAAAAACGTTCACTGCGGTTTAAAAAGCAGAAAAGTGAGGTTTAGACACCAGCTTATGATAAGTTTAGTCATTCGTGAAGTATGAATTTTGCTATGTTTATCCGGATCAAAAAACAGTACGATAATTGTTTTATTACCGCCTAAGAGCTATTTATTCTTGTTTTTGATTTAAAGCGCTTAAGAGATGTTTTGAATGTTTTGGGCATAATGTTATTTACCAGAAGGCTTAAATTTATTAGAAATATATGACGACACCTTTCTTAACTTCCGGGCTTACATCCACACAGCAAGAGGCGTTTCAGAAGATTCTGCGCTTTTTTACGACATCCTCTGCGAATGCATTCGTTTTAAACGGCTATGCGGGTACTGGTAAAACGTATTTAATGAAATATGTAGTGGAGTATCTTCTGGCTTCACGCCGCAAAACGGTACTTATGGCACCTACCGGTCGTGCAGCAAGGATCCTTGGTAGTAGAACAGGGCATAAGGCCAGTACAATACATCGAGCCATCTACGGTTTTGTAAATGAAGAGCTCACAAGCAAGGATGCATATCTCATCGATTTTAAACTCACGGAAAATGATGACCCCGATAATACAGTCTATATAATTGATGAAGCTTCTATGGTTTCTGATACTTCGGGTAATAATGAAGTATTCCGGTTTGGCAGCGGCAGGCTTTTATTTGATCTACTATCATTTGCAGACCTTCAGGGAACCAACCGTAAACTAATCTTCGTTGGTGACAACGCGCAGCTGCCACCTGTAGATATGAATTTTAGTCCTGCCCTCGACAGGCTTAGCCTGGCTCAGGAATTTAACCTGAGGGTAGAAAGTACAACTCTAAGTGAAGTCGTGCGGCAGCAGCAGAATAACTCCGTATTGAAGCTGGCAACCGGCTTGCGCAACCAAATTATTAAGGCTATACCCGACAGCGTGCATATTGGTGCCGACGGAGAGCAGGTGTTAGAAGCCGATACGGGTGCACTTCGTATTTCTTATGCCAGAGATATTAGGAACACAGATTTCCCTCGTTCAATTTGGATATGCCATACAAATAAAGCAACTATGGCAGTAAACGAGGAAATACGCGCTGCGTTAGGCCTGTTTAAACAGAAAATTGAGCCAGGTGAACTGCTTATGGTAACCCAGAACAACTACAGTAAAGATGTTCTGCTGATGAACGGTGATCTTATTAAAGCAGAAACCGTATCGACCAGGCGGGAGGTGCACTCCGTACTATTTAACTACCGGCAGCGTAAAGGGATTCGTAAGGATCTCGTTTTCAGAGACCTTGGCATACGTCATTCTCAGTACCCAAACTTAAAGCTGTCGGTAAAAGTATTAGAGAACAGCTTAAGCGACGATGACGATCATCTGATTAATGCAGCCTTATACGTTTTATGCCAAAGCCAATACCGGGAAGACAATAAAGGTCTGGATTTTTCTACGTTTAAGAAAGAGAACCCCTACTATACATGTTTGAAAGTACGCTATGGCTATGCGATAACCTGCCATAAAGCACAGGGTGGAGAATGGGAACATGTAATCGTCGATTTTGACCATCAGGCCGGAGTATACAGTAAAGCCTTTTTGCGCTGGGCATATACGGCCGTTACTCGGTCATCGGGAAAACTATGGGTGATAAACCCGGTATTTTCGGATGCATTATCGGGATTTGTTGTGAATCAGGTCGCCGTGCTTAAAAGAAAACGTTTGCCCGTACCACCAGAGACTACAGGAGTAAAGAATCCCAATGCTGCTGATGCTTCTTCCGAGGAGTTTTCCTTTCTCAAGCCTGCTCTCCAGCGTATGGGTGAAGAAGCAGAAGTTCTGGGTTACAAACTTGAAACAGAAAAGATGCATTACAGGATTAGGAATACTTTAGTTAAAGAAAATAATGCGGTTTGCCAATGGGATATGCTCTACACTGCTAAACTGTTGAAACCACAAATTAGTGGTAAAAAAAGCTTTTCCGACACTATCGACACAGACGAGCTTATCGCTTGCGTGCAAAATGCAGCATTTCGGGATAATGGGAATAGGGCTGCCTCTGAAGCTGACTTACAAACAATTGTCTACCCTAACACAGAGCGGATAAAACGTATGGCAGCCTTCATTTCAAAATGCTGTGAAAAAGCCGGAGTGAAGATAACCGGTTTCCTTGAACACGACTGGCAGGATATATGGCTGCTTGAAACTGATGAGCCCGGGGCGGAACTTGGATGCTTTTACAACAAAAATCAAAAATATACCTACGTCGAACCCCGCTCGGTTAAAGGCGGATATGATGAAAAACTAATGCTGCTAACAACATATTTAGCACTTAAATAAAAACCGTCAGTAAAATTGGTTCTGCCGGAAAAGCTAATAAAAAAACGGCATTTAAAGACAATGTGGAAGGGGCAATCTGTCTAACTCACGTTGCTGAAGCTGCAACCAATTAGTCAGAATCGACACTTTATTCAAAATCGCTGCATAGTGCATTATATAGCCATTTTTTACATCTGTCCATCTCGTTTTTTAAATTAGGCTATCAAGGTATTGATTTTATTGATCGGGAGGCTGGTTATTGGGGGAAACTATTAATCAGAGATGAGATAGACAGATTTGGCTTCCCTTAAGGAGTTGAATAAATCTTGATTAAAGCAAATAAAAGCCTATTTTAGGAGGGATGCAGAACCCTCTCAATCGTACCTATGTGGAATTGCGACATTGTGTATTATTATTACTATTAATCATACTAAAACTCTCAATCG
>JAIUMA010000098.1 GCA_022565795.1 Balneolia bacterium | reverse complement strand
AGAACGCCTGCCTGTCACGCAGGAGGTCGAGGGTTCGAGTCCCTTCCGGATCGCATTAGAAGCCAGTCACTTAATTGTGGTTGGCTTTTTTTGTTTGGGGGATTTTTATTTTTGTTCTGATATTTGAATTAATCAGTTAAAACTTAATCCGGTAGTTCAGTTGGTTAGAACGCCTGTCCCGATGCATCGGGAAGGTCGAGGGTTCGAGTCCCTCCGATGGGTCGGAGCAGGCTTTCCGGATCGCATTAAAGGGCTGATTACAGAAATGTAGTCAACCCCTTTTTGTTTTCAGCCAATAGTTATATTCCAACAACCTGTCCGATGGTATAGATAAGGCTGGTAAATAGAGCTCTGACTATAAAGAAAATGACAGCTGACTAATATAAAGTTATGACACTGAACGAGGTGGGTACCCCCTTGCGCCTTACCCCGATCCTCCCTATCTATTCCCATGGCAGCCAAGCGATATTTTTTCCCGTACCGAAAGGAGCGGCCGGTTACGAATGTGCTTCACGATGAAGAGGCGGTGTCTACCTTTATCGGGCGGAAGCTGAGGAATGCCGTGCGCACGCATCCGGGCCTGAGCGGCGTTTATCCGCTGCGTGATGCGCACGATGCTTTTGCCTCCCGCGCAACTCTGGCCCAAACGGCCGAGAAGACACTGGACCTGCAATACTACATCTGGAAGAATGACCTCACCGGCACGCTGATGCTCAAAACCCTGCTTAATGCCGCCGACCGGGGCGTGAGGGTGAGACTACTGCTCGACGATAACGGTATCAACGGGCTGGATGACTTTCTTCTGGCTCTTCATCATCACGATAATATCGAGGTCAGGCTGTTCAATCCCTTCCCTTTCCGGTGGCCGAAGCGGGCCGGGCTTCTGTTGAACTTTGGCCGCCTCAACCGCCGGATGCACAACAAGTCTTTTACCGCCGACAATCAGCTTTCTATCGTGGGCGGGCGAAACGTTGGGGATGAATATTTCGGCGCCGGAGCAGGCGTGCTTTTTTCTGACCTGGACGTGCTCCTTGCCGGCCCGGTTGTGGGCGATATCTCGGCTGACTTCAACAGCTACTGGAATCATCAGCTTTCGGTTCCGATTCAGCAGATCGTGAAGGGCGATCATACGACCGAGTACAACTACCTGCTCAACCGCGCCTCTGAGGTCGAGCAAAATCCCGATGCGCGAACCTTTGTTGATATCATCCGGGAATCCGATTTTTTGAAGAATATTCTGAACGACAGCCTTGAGATGCAGTGGTCACCCGTCAAGCTGGTCAGCGATCCGCCCTCAAAAGTACTCAACAAAACCCGCTCAAAAGATATGCTCGCACTTCAGCTTCGTGAGGCGCTGGGTAAACCGCAAGCTCAAATCCTGCTCGTATCATCCTACTTTGTACCCACCAAAGCCGGAGTTAAGGCGTTCAGCAGAATGAGCCTTGACGGCATCGACATCAGGATTCTCACTAACTCGCTTGATGCCACGGATGTGAAAATTGTGCATGCGGGCTACGAAAAGCGTCGCCCGGCCATGCTGAAAAGCGGAATCCGGCTTTTTGAAATGAAACGAACCGCCGATGAGTCAGGCGCCGGCACCAAGGAGAAGGCCGGACCACTGGGCTCCTCGGGCTCGAGTCTTCATGCCAAAACCTTTGCTGTCGACGGCCAGCGGCTCTTTATCGGCTCGTTTAACTTCGATCCACGCTCAATTCACCTAAACACCGAGATGGGCGTGGTAATCGAAAGCCCGGAGTTCGTTTCGGAGGTTCAGAGCGTTTTTAAAAACAGGGTTCCGAAGCGTGCCTATGAAGTGGTCCTCAGCGACAAAGAACGTCTCAACTGGATTGAGCAGCAAGATAACGGCAAGACTATTCATACCCGCGAGCCCAACACCGGGTCGCTTCAGCTTTTCGGGATTCGTCTGCTCTCAAAACTGCCCATCGAGTGGTTATTATGATGATGACGATGGTGTCCTAATCCGACCTCAAATCTCCACCAATGCCCTCAAATTCTCCACAGTTACCGGGCCTATTCCCCTTATGTTCCCGAGATCTTCCACGCTGCGGAACGGACCGTTGGTTTCGCGGTATTCGATGATGGCGCGGGCTCTGGCCGGGCCTATGTTGGGGAGGGCCGTGAGCTCGTCTTCGCTGGCGGTGTTGATGTTGATCGGGAACTCGGGCGCAGCGCTTACATCAGCCGATTCCTGATGACGCGGAACCCTGGTTTTCACCAGCTCTGGATTGGCCCACTGGTTGAGTCCGGCGGCCCTGGCTTCATCAACCAAATTTCTGTAGACCTGTATCGAATCGGGATGCTGCAGATAGAATCGCGAGTAGTCCGCCATGCCGTACTGAAGCATTTTCCGGTTAACGGCAATCTCGTTCCCATCAGCATCGCGGGCGTTTACGTAGGCATAGTAGCGCTGATAGCGGTCCGTCGGACGAACGCCGCCAACGCCGGTCATGCGGACTTCACGGCCTTCCAGAATCTCTTCCAGATACGCTTTTGATGCTCCTGCGTGATAGTGAGAGCTGTCGGGTCCCGCGAACATCCGCGGTGCATCGACACCAAGCAGGCTGATCGGATAGCGAAGATTCGGGCTTAATTCCACCTCGATAATCTGCGCATCAACCACGCTGGCCACGCGATACCACTGCTCGGGATCGAGAGCGGGCACAGGCGGCTCTGTGTCTCCCCTCGCCCGTGACTTGATTCCCATAAAGTCCTGTATAAACTGATTAGCTATCTCATCAGAATGGATCATGAAAACGTACTCATCATTTGAGTTTTCCGCGGCGGCCGAGAAGTTGTACGAGCCGCTGATTACGATAGCTGTGTCATCGGGGTCTTCGTTCAAGGCGTCGAGTATAAGCGTTTTATGATGAAGCTTGCGCAATTCGCGGCCCGGCATGATGCTCCGCCCCAGAATGCGCGCTTCAGGACTCGCCCAAATCTCTCCCTGATTCCGGTAGCGGCCGTAAAAGGAGCGGTCAATCACTCCGTTCAGGATGATGTCCGGATCAGCGCTTTTTTGCCAGATGGCCTGACTAATCGGAATTGTTGGGGTGATGGCGAATGCCACGAACGCCATATCATGATCCACTTCGGTTTCAATCAGCTCCACAATGCGGTCGCTCACGCTCGGGCGGCTGCGGTCACGGTTCATGGGCGAGAAGTAGAGCTCGACCTTGGTTTCATCTACCCAAAAGATGTTTTGAGACACGTTTCGCTTGTCACGCTTGAAGCGGGCGCGGGACGGATTCGGCTCATCGCCGCTGCTGCCCCACATCATTTCGAACTCTTCCTCGAAGGCCTTAGTGATGCCGCTGTCCTTAATCACAAAGGTGAGGTTGGTATTGTACGGCCCGGTATAGGTGATATTCATCGAGCCGGCCCAGGTGTAGAAATCATCCGGATCCGGGCTGACGGCGTCAATCACGGCGAATTTGTGGTGCATAAACGAACCTGCTCCGGTAATCCGGTTCGTTTCGGTGCGCCCGTCGGGCCAGAAAATGGTGCCGCTGTCGTCCATGGTAATGATGTCGCCCTCGCGCAGCATCTCCCACATGGGCTCGTTAAACCTCGGATTGTTGGTCCGGTTGGCGTAATCGACTATCACTCTCACCCGCAATCCGCGCTCCCTTGCCCGTACAAGCGCCTCACCAACGAGATGGTTCTGAAAATCGTAAATCGCCAGATCCACGCTGTATTTCGCCTCATCGATAAGGTCAACCAAAGTCGATATGAGATCGTGGGAGTCGTTTACCGTTATTCCGCCGCGCGAAAAGGTGGTATCGGCAGGCATGTTGAAATAGACCTCCATCCACTCCACGGTGGAGGTATCCGCCGATGCGGTAGTTATAGCCGTTTCCGGAGAATCTGCAGAAGATGAAGCTCCGGCGCAGGATGCCAGAAAGAGCATCAACAGCACAAGATTGATGAAAGTAATCGAATTTTGTCGGATCATAACTTTTCTAACGTGATGATGACGGCTGAAGTAATTTATAAAATTATTTTTTGTCCAGCGAATTAACGGGATTAATACGGGGCAAATTCGGGCGTTCATTGTTTTTGTAGCACAGAGTTGCGCAGTGTACACACAGAGTTACACAGTTTTTTATCAGGCAGATTACTCGCTCTTGCCCCATATCATTGTTTATTGTTAATTGCTTATTGTTAATTCTCCCCATTTAAAACTCAAAATTTAAAATTTTCGCCTTAAGGCTTCGTGATTTTTCGGATTGCTCGGAGGCTTTTGGCGAACAAAAATGCCTTCTTTCAGGTTTGACGCTTAACTGCTATTTTTAAACGCTAGGCAGAAGTATCCGATTTCGTCATCCGGCGGACATTCTTCCTTCTCACGTTACGACCACACTGTACACCATGGCAGATTACCAGTTTTTAAATCCACTCCGGTGGAAAAAATCGTTTCTCATCAGTATCCTCATAGGCTTTCTGGTGCTTTGGTTCGGTTTTTTGGATAATTACAGCATGCTCACCCGCTACCAGCTTAACAGCGAAAAAGCCGCGCTGGAAAACCGGATTGAGCAGCTCAAGGAAGAGACCAGAGAGCTTGAAGCCCGCATCGATGCGCTTCAAACCGACTCCTCTTATCTGGAGCGAATCGCGCGTGAGGACTACGGAATGCGTAAGCCGGGCGAGGTTATCTATCAGATTCGTGAAAGGTAAGCTGTTGCCATCAGTCTGGCATCAATCATAGTTTCACAGCATATTCTATTCTTCACCGGTCATCACATCAGTTCTGACCGGCCTCCCGCACTCAACCGATCATTTTTTAGCTCTATTTTATGATGTTATCTGTAGGTATCGACCTTGGCGGCACAAATATCAAAGCCGCGCTTGTCCATCGCGAAAAAGGCATACTTAAGCAGATTTCGGTACCAACCGACGCAGATTCCGGCCTTGAGGCCACCCTCGACCGTCTGGGACGTGTAGCCACGGAAGTATCGGCCGAAGTAAAAGATGATGTAGCCGGAGTCGGTATCGGCGCTCCGGGCATGATCAGCCTCGACCGCAAATCCGTTCAGAATCCGCCCAATCTTCCGGGCTGGGATGTGGTTCCGCTTGCTGATGAAATCACTAAACGAACCGGACTGAAGTGCCTGGTCGAAAACGACGCCAATCTGATGGCACTTGGATCCGCCCGCTACGGTTCGGGTCGCCCGTTCGAGAATTTCATTATGATCACGCTTGGAACCGGCGTTGGTGGCGGCATCATTATCGACAACAAGATTTTCCGCGGAGCAACGGGCGCGGCCGGCGAGCTTGGCCACGTATCCATCGATTATCAGGGAGCTGAGTGCAACAGCACCGTTCCCGGCGCTATTGAGGCCTACCTGGGGCAGCGATTCATGAGTAAACGAGCCGCGCACGAAATCGAAAAACACCCCGAAAATGATCTCTACAAGCAGTTCAGCGGCGACTTCAAAAAGCTGGAGCCGCTGCATCTTACCGAAGCGGCAAACCGGGGCAATCAGCTGGCTATCGATATTCTGGCCGATGCCGGCCGTATGCTTGGCTACGCGATTGTGAATTATGCCCACGTACTCGATGTGCGCAAGTACATCATCAGCGGCGGCGTTTCTCAGGCCGGCGACCTCATCCTGAAGCCTGCTTTCAAAGCCGCTATGGAGCGCCTGATGCCTCCGTTCCGAACCGATTTTGAAATCATTCCGGAACTTCTGGGCAACGAAGCCGCCCTTCTCGGAGCCGGTACTCTCGCACTCGAAAATCTCTGATCCCCTCCGGCGGCCCTCCCATGCCCGAAAACTCAAGGAAATTGCGGATTATTGCCAATTCCCCCCGGGTGTCGGGTAAAGGTCGCACGAATCAACGAGCCACGCATTCTGTTTTTGCGTTTCTTTGCAGGGTGATGGCACTCGTGCTCGTCCTCAGCCTGGGTGCTATTTCGCAGCATTCGTTTGCGTCATCCGAAAGGCTGGTTTCGCGTATGTTCATCATTCCGGCCGATACGGTCTCGGTGCCATCACCCGAAAACCCGGCAGATACAGTCGCTGCCGATACGCTTCCACTACCGCAGACGCCCCAACTGCCTGAAGGCGCTGCGGAACAGGACACCCTTCGTTTTCCGGATGAGCCGGATGCTTTTACCCCGCCAACGCCATCTGCTTCACCTCAGGCCCAGGGCGGCGGAGGTGGTGTAGACGACATCATCACGTTTACGGCAAGGGACTCACTCATCATTCGTCTGGATAATCAGCAGATTGCTTTTCTGTACGGAAACGCCAAGGTCGAGCATCCCTCAGGACAGCTTGCAGCGGGAAGCATCACCCTCGATCTTGAGGAAAACCTTGCCACAGCCGAAGCCCGCCGCGTTCCGCTCGATACCACGAACGCCACACCCCTTTTCATGGAGTGGATTAAGAGAAAAGGTGAGTTTGCCGCCCCGGTCGATACGCTCAGCATGCCGCGTCTTACCCGCGACGGGGAAACCATCGAGAGCCGGCGCATCATGTTTAATTTCGTTACCGAAAAAGGCAAGTTTGATGTTGCCACTGTCAATATTGATCAGGGCTCGCTAACCGGCACGGCCATTAAGGCACCGGCTCCGCACGTGGTGTTTATTGAAGACGCCATTTATTCCACCTGCGATCTCGATCACCCGCACTACTACATTCGCGCGCGGCGCATGAAGGTGGTTAACGATGATGAAATCTTCTTCACCGGGGCTCAGCTCTATTTTCTGGACATCCCCTATCCGATGATTTTTCCGTTTGGCTATCTGCCGAACCAGCTTCAGCAGCGGCGCTCTGGTCTGCTCACGCCCAGACTGGCGTTTCAGGATCAGGCTACCCGCGGTCTTGGCATGGAAAACATTGGCTGGTTTCAGTATTTCAACGATTATTTAACCGGAACGCTGAGTACTAATCTATACACCTCCGGGACCTACTTTGTTGACGGTACCACGAACTATGCCAGGCGCGACCGCTACAGAGGCTCTATTCGTCTGGGATACTCGCGTGAACGCGGTTTGGAATCTACCGACCCGGACTTCACCCGAATCGTGAACAGCCGGTTGGAAGTACAGCATCAGCAGACGATTAATCCGTATGCGAACCTTTCGGCCAACATCAACCTGAGAACGAGCGACTACTACCAGCGAAACTCCTACGATATTAATGAGCGGGCCGAGACCACGACCAGCTCCCGGATGTCGTATAACTACCGTCAGCCGGACGGGATCTATACCCTTGGGGTTTCCATGCAGCAGTCGCAGAATTTTGCCAACAATCAGGTGCAGTTTCAGGGGCCAAACGCGAACTACAGCTTTCGCCGCTTCAATCCGTTTGAACGGCGCCGTTCCGGGAGTCAGCGCTGGTACGAAACGCTGAGTCTTTCGTATGGCGGTCAGTTTTCATCGCGCTTCAACTTTAATCCTATACTGGATCAGGACGGTAATCCGGCGGCCGGGATCAACTGGTTTGAGGCGCTCTTTTCTCCTTCCGACTACCGTGAGGCCACGGGCGATATTGGCCACATCCGCTATGGATTATCACAGCGGGCCGACCTCACAACCCAGCTTACAACCAACGAATACCTGAACATCACGGCCAATGCGAGAGTTAATGAATTCTGGTATCCGGAGACCATCAGGAAGGACTTCAATCCGGAAACCAACACCACCGAAGACCGCATCGAGCGCGGATTTGCTGCAGCCAGAACGTTCAACACTTCTCTGAATTTTAACACCGCTATTTACGGTATTTCTCAGGCTAAAATCGGCTCGTTTGAAGGGTTTCGCCACACCATACGCCCCACGGTCTCGTTTAGCTACCAGCCCGATTTCACCGGTGATTTCTGGGGCTATTTTCGCGAGGTACAGACCGACACGCTCGGTAATACGCGTCAGTACTCGATTTTTGAGCGCGGCATTCTGGGCGGACCCGGCGCGGGTGAGTCACGGTCGGTCTCATTCAGTCTGGCCAACATTCTGGAAACCAAGCAGGTACGCCGGGACTCAACCGGAGAAACCAATGAGCGCGTTCTCCGCCTGATTGATAACTTCAGCGCAAACGTGAGCTACAACTTTGCTGCCGAGCAGTTCAACCTGAGCGATCTGAACCTGAATTTTTCGTCGAATATTCTTCAAAATATCCGCATTAACGCAAGCGCTGCCTTCAGTTTCTATGCACAGGATTCGCTTGGCATTGCCATTGATGAGTACTTGTGGGAGAACTCCGGCCGTTTTGCCCGCCTCACCAGCTACAATATAAACGCGAGTACGAGCATCAGCGGAGGTCAGGGCGGCCTGCGCGTGCAGCCGGGGCCAATGTACTACCCAAGGTTCTACGACCCGTACGATCAGACCTTATTCCGGGGAGTCGATCCGAAATGGAATATAGATCCGGTTCCACAATTCAACGTGCCATGGTCTGCATCTCTGCGATTCTCCTACACCTGGCGGTTTGTCAACTTCGATAACCAGAGACGAACGGCGGTGCTAAATGCCGATAACGTGCAGTTCAGACTAACCGAGGGCTGGAATCTGCGGACTTCAATCGGCTTCGATTTCCTTGAACGCGAGCTCACCCCATCCCGATTTGCGGTAGACAGAAACCTGCACTGCTGGACGATGAGTTTCGAATGGAATCCGTTTGGTGACTTCACCTTTTATATGTTCTCGCTGCGAATTAACGACTCCCAAATGCGCAGCCTTATTCAAATGCTGCCGGGCGTAAACCAGCTCGAACGTACCGACAGTCCGATTGGGCGACGGAACTAAGGTCCAATTTTGAGATTTGGTTTTTGAATGGTTGTCCCGAGATAGTTTTTAAACCTCGGGATACGATTCGAGCTGAGAAGAGAAACACAAAAAAAGAAAGCGCCAAAAACCACTAACTATGAAGATTGTCTCTAATTAATCCGAACCCTGAATAAGTTTTTTTTATTAGCAACGCCGGAAGGTAACGGATTACTGCACAGAGTTACTCACTGCTGCCCCGTCTTCATTTTTTATTGTTAATTATTTATCATTGGTGTCCGGAGAAACTATACTTGCGGTGAGGAGAAACACTAAAAAGGAACGCACTAAAAACCACAAAAGGTTAAATAT
>JAIUMA010000097.1 GCA_022565795.1 Balneolia bacterium | reverse complement strand
CCCGCTTACAGACAGCGGTCTGGAAAAATTCCTCGCTGACTGGGAAAAGCTTCAGGCTTCGTTTAAGTAAATCTGCTTTTAAGTATAAAATAAAAAAGGGGCGCTGATTACTCAGAGCCCCTTTTTTTATCTGTATGTTGCATCAAATCAAGCTATTTCGCCGGTTAGAAGCTTCTCTGCAATTTTCGATGATGATAATACGCCCGGAAGCCCCGCACCGGGGTGTGTTCCTGCACCTACAAAGTAAAGGTTGTCGCACTCTTCACTTCTGTTGTGAGGTCTGAACCAGGCAGACTGTGTAAGCAGAGGCTCAACGGAAAAGGCTGATCCCTTAAAGCTGTTGAGGTCTTTCTCGAAGTGAATCGGATCGATGTAGTGCTCGGCCACAATGTTCTCCTGCAGATCAGGGAGGTAGTTGTCTTCAAGAAACTGCATGATGGCATCGCGGTATGGCTTAGCCGCTTTGGTCCAGTCGGTTCCTGAATCAAGGTGGGGAACCGGAGATAGCACGTAAAACGACTCGCAGCCTTCAGGAGCAATGGTGTCGTCGGTAATGGTTGGCATGTGCAGATAGAGCGAAAAATCTTCAGAGAGCGTTTTCTCGTGGAAGATATCCTTTAGCAATCCTTTATAACGCTCACCAAGAATGATGTTGTGGTGCTTTAGCTCAGTATCGAGATAGCGTTTCTTGGTACCAAAGTAAATCACAAAAAGAGACATGCTATAGTGCATGCGGTCGAGCTTCTTGTTTGTATATTTTTTGCGGTTTTCCTCTTTTATGAGGTTGCGATAGGTGAAGGGCACATCCGCGTTGGAAACTACCGCATCAGCTTCGAACACGCTGCCGTCTTTGAGTCGTATACCGGATGCCTTGCGATTTTGTATGAGGATTTCATCAACCTCTGCATTCAAGTGGACTTTCCCGCCCAAATCTTCGATCAGGTTTACCATGCCCTTCACAATTTCACCAGTACCACCCATTGCGTAGTGCACTCCCCACTCGCGCTCCAGATAGTGAATCATAGCATAAATTGAGGTTGTATCGAACGGATTACCGCCTACCAGAAGCGGGTGGAAGGAGAAGCAGCGTCTTAGGAAATCATTCTCAATAAACTGAGATACGTATTTGTAGACACTCTTATAGGATTGGAGTTTGATTAAATCCGGGGCAACCTTCAACATGTCGGTGAACTTCAGAAAAGGTACATCGGCCAATTCGGTGAAGCCTTTATCAAAAATAGCTTTGGTAGTAGATAGGAAGTCGAGGTAGCCTTGTTTGTCATTCTCGTTCCAGTTACCGATTTGTTCCAGCGTAAAGGCTTCATCGCTGTTGTAATCGAAAAAACGTCCCTCATGGTTAAAAATGCGATAAAACGGCTGGCAGGGTACGAATTTAATGTAGTTTTCACGCTTGCGGCCTGCTGCGGCAAAAATATCGTCGAACATAAACGGAGCGGTGATTACGGTGGGGCCGCCATCAAACTTGAATCCGTTTACTTCATACACATACGCACGTCCGCCGGGCTTGTCTCTCTTTTCGAAAACTTCTACATCAAAACCACGCGCCAGAAGCCGGGCAGCAGCGCCAAGTCCGCCGAAACCGCTTCCGATTACCGCTACTTTTTTACTCATTGTAATCCTGTGTGTTAATATTTAAAATGTAATAGCAGAACCAGCTGAAACCGACTAAACGTTTCAGGTTTATAAAATTAAAACGTAGCTTAGAGTGACTGAGCGTACCGTCGAAAAAGTTAACAGTTTAAATTATAATACCGATATTAAATTTAAGGGAGAATAAAAAAACGTTGAATAAAATATCCGGAAGCTAATTTCACCCAGATTTGACAGCAGGTAAATTAAGAGAAATTAACGTCTGGGAAGTTGCTATATTGGGGCCTACAATAAAGCCTAACTAAGGGTTTTAAAATGTTAGGCTTGCAGGATCAAACGAATCATAAAGACTGTACGTTTACTGCATTTAAATTTATGGGCAAGTAATATCAAGGGATAGTACACGATGGAAATGATCAAGCAATCAGATGAAATGGGTTCAATAACAGATTTGTCGTACCTCCGGAACGTGTCGGATGGAAATAAAGAATTTATGGATGAGATGATAAATCTATTTATCGATCAGTCAGACGGGCATCTCGACTCCATACGCGAAGGAATCGACCAAAATGACTTCGAAATAGTAGCCAGAGCAGCTCACAAAATGAAGCCTGTTTTGGGCTATGTAGGTATCAATCCCGAGAAGTACTTTTTGCAGGAAATCGAGCTCAAAGCCAAAGCTGGTGAGGATATGGCCGGCATCTTGGCTCTTCATTCGAAGTTGATTGGGATTATCAATCAGGCTAATGAGGAGCTCCGCGGTCAGCTAAGTACGTCCAGCTGATCGACTTTGAACTAGCCTATGGCAGAGCATGCTGATATTACAGTATGGATAGTTGATGACGAATTAAGCGTGAGGAAACTCCTGGAGTTTTACCTGAAACGATATTTCAACGTGATAGCTATGACAGACGGCAAAGACGCGGTCGGCCGCCTGCAGAAAGGCGAAAAACCTGATGTAATAGTTGCAGACATGAACATGCCTGTTACAGGCGGTCTTGAACTAACGAAGTATATTCGCACAGTGGAAGCTCTTATTGACGTTCCGATAATTATACTTTCGGGAAGCGTGCTTCAAAACGAAGCAGCAAAGGCAATCGAAGCCGGTGCTTTAAAGTGCCTTACAAAGCCTTTTAAACCGGATGAACTACTGTTCGTTATCCGGGACTCACTTGCACAAACGAAAAAGTTGTAGTTAATTAGGCCTACGAAGACGTTCTCCAATCCAAATAAAATTCGATTGAGCCCCAATGAGAATTAAAGTCGGCATAGAAGCACAGCACTTGTTCAGCCGGAATAAACCAGAAGCAGCACAAAAAGCCGGGGAGTTCATCCGTAAACTGGTTGACTTAAATTCAGAAGGATTTGAGTTCATCATATTTGTTAGGCCCGGGAAAGATGAATGTATAAGCAGCTCTGAAAAAGTGACGATTGCAAAACTACAGTCCGTTACGGATGCATTCTGGGAACAGGTTGCTCTTCCTGCCGCTATTCAGAAATACAAGCCGGATGTTTTGCATTGCACGAGCGGAACTGCTCCGCTTGATCCCGGAGTGGCTCTGGTATTAACCGTTCTGGAAAGCCAAAATATGGGTATTATTACATCGCTCTACCGAAAATGGGTTCAGCCTAAGGCTGTAGCCAGAGCGGTTTCAGTGGTCGTTTTTACTGATCAGGTAAGGGAGTTCGTTACTAATAAGTTCGGAGCATCAGCTGGGAGTAAAACAGTTGTTAAGCCTGTTCCGGAGAACATGATTGAAATATACAGGAGAGCTGCACGACCTTTAGCAGAAGAGGCTTCTGATTCAACCTCAGAAAACTAAGAAGCCGGCACTGGAAGAAGATTCCTCCAAATACCGGCTTCATGGCTGTCAACCGACTGTTTGCGCTGTGGATTAGTTAATCCTGATGGTGTTTACGCAATAGATCATTTACGACTTTCACCGGATTGAATGTACTAATCGGAACCTCTACAAATATGGTTATCCATCCCGCCATGCCTCCGTTCCATAGACCCGGACGCTCAAGGGCTTTCAGATTGCGCCCGTCGTATGATTTGTTAGCGATAAATGCGGTTTCTTCATCAACATAGGAATTTAAGTCAAAAGGCTGGCCACTATCGTTGGTTAGTGAACACACGATATCTACTGGATTGAAGTGCGTGGATTGCTTAAGAATCGCCAGCTGCTCATCGTCATTTTGATCAATCTGTGAAGACTCAACTATCTGAAGCTTGTTCACATAGGATTTTTTCTTAACCCAAAACGGCCCACCGCCGGGTTCACCTTCATTTTTCACCATTCCACAAACCCGGATGGGCCGGTTTGTCAGCTTAAGCAGTAGTTCAGCTTTTGTATCATCATTCTGAGAGTTGAAATCCTCAGGCAGGCTCAGGTTCAGCTCATTTACACAAAAAGCTGCAAATTCATCGGGATTTACTTTACCCTTATCTTTTATCAAACTGGCTCTGAAGCTGAAAAGCTTTTCACGTAGGTCGATAAGTATTCCCCCCAAAACCTGTTTCCATTCTACGGTGTCGTCCTTGAGAGAGTCAGGCACTACATTGTCAATGTTTTTGATAAAAGCCACATCGGCATTCAGGCGGTTCAGGTTTTCAATAAGCGCCCCGTGACCTCCCGGCCGAAAGAGTATTCTGCCATTTTCGTCTTCAAAAGGCTTGTTATCCATATCTACAGCCATTGTATCTGTTGAAGGCTGCTGGTGCGATAAAGCTATCGAAAAATGAACACCTTCAGACGCATACGCCTTCTTTAAAGTGTCGATTCGTGCATTGATGGCATCATCAAACTCGGGAGAAACCGTAAAGTGAAGGTGTACTTCACCATCGCTGTTGAGAGCATAAAGTGCCCCTTCGGCGAAGTGCTCGTCTAGCGATGTTCTAACCTTACCGGATGCGTTGTTCTTATGAAAATCAATCAGCGCTTTGGGCATCGCAGAGTAGTTGAGGCCTTTGTCGGTAAGTGTGTATTCAATTAAAGGGCGATATTCGCCATTTTTAAGCAGCTCATCCGCAATAATGCCATCATGAGAAAGTGTTGTTTTGAGCGCATCCCAAAAAGCAAAAGAAGTAATGTTCCTGATGAACTTTTTTCCAGCTGCGGCCGGCTTAGAATCACCCTCAAGCGTAGCATCATCGATGGCGCTATTTGTGTTGAGCAGCGTTTCCAAATCTCTGAACATGCGTGATGCCGCACCAGATGCGGGCACAAACTTCATCACCTTTAATTCATTGTTTTTTAGCACTTTTTTGTAACGCTTAATTGCCTGATTCTTTTTATCTTCGTTGCATTGCAGAATGCCGTCGCCGGTGATAGCAGGCCTTTCGAGCTTCAGTTTTGGAAGACCTTCCTGAAAAAGACCGAGCTGGCGTTCCGCTTCTGATTTCGTTAGTCCGTGTTGAATAGCCTGTTCAAGTGCGTCTGTATGCTTTTTCGGTGTCATCTTATTATTTGGCATTTAATAGGTTACGGTCTGTTTAGCACGTTGAAATTAGTTTGTTTTATATAAATAACCATAATTAAAGTATTATGGTTGCAAATCAATTGCAATAAAGCTAATATAATACGGTACTAATACGATTATATCTGACTGAGGGGCATGAAGAAAAAGTTAGCTATTAACAGGTGCTTAGGGATATGTCATTTCAAGTATGGCTGTGCCGATAAACGACGCGCCTATGATGTTAATCAAGCTGATTTCACAAGAGATTATCCGCTTTTTTTCCTCTTCAATCCGATACCAAACAACATACTCACTTTTATAGACAACATTTGCCAGGGCTTTGGAGCAGCAATATATAATCGGGCTTCAAAAAAGAAACTTATTGTGCTTTTACTATTCAGCGTTTTGCCAGCTTCGAAAAAGTTTATCGCAGTACGAAACGTAAGATGCTTTTCCCGGCATCAAAAGAGTGCAGCCTTATCCCTGCAGAACCTTTACTAATACACCCGTTAATTCTATTCCTATGACCAAGAAGAATCAGACCGTTTTGCTTGTTGAAGACGAGATGTCGATGCAGACATTGTTTGGATTTGCCCTTAAAAAAGCCGGTTTTGAGGTATTAAACGCAAATAATGGAAAAGATGCCCTTGAAGTATTAAGCAAGGTTAGACCTGATGCCATTATTAGCGACATTATGATGCCGGAGCTCGACGGATTTGAATTTCGTGAAATTCTCAAAATGAGCGAAGACCTTTACGAAATCCCATTTTTGTTTCTTTCCGCATTTAATAACGAAAACAATATCATCAAAGGAATAGGGCTGGATGCCGATGACTTTATTCCCAAAACAGATGGTGCATTGGTTGTTGTGAACAAACTTCAGAACGTGCTGCGTAAGCGGGAGCAGTTCGAGTCTAAAGTTTTGGGTGAAGCTGCCAAGGTTTCTGCAACTCTGAGAGGTCAGGGAGCTGCGCCAGAGGTCAAAGGCTTTGAAATTGCGATGTTCAGCAGGAATAATGAGGGTTTACCAGGCGGTGAGTTTATAGACTTTACCAAAATAGGGGATAATCTTCTTACCGTAGTTGGCGATGTTGATGGCAAGAAATGGGAAGCTTGGGTATATGCCCAGGCTTATGCTGCCTACGTTCGTTCCACCATCCGCTCATTTACGTCTGCTAACGGCAATGGAAGCGACATCGAGACCTCAACGATTTTGAACGAACTCAACAGTCTGGTGTACGACGATGAGCAGGTAAGCCAGGCGCACTGCTCGCTTGCTTTGATGCTTTTGGATCCTAAAAAGAGTAACCTTACTGTTACAAATACTCTTAAATACCCTCTCATGCTCTACCGGGCCCTTACGCAGCAGGTAATCGACATTCAGCCGGATGAGAAGAACATTCTCGGCGCTAAGCCGGAAAGCACTTTCATCGATGTAAACTTCAAACTCGAAAAAGGTGACGCAATTCTCACTTTCTGCGACGGTTTATCTGAAGCACTGGCAAAAAAAGGAAAGGCTGAAAGCTTCGAAATCCTCAAAAGTGCTGTGGAAACAAATTTCATCAAAGAGGAATATTCGCTCGATGCGGTATTGGATTCTTTCATCCGTAAGTCCAACATTGTGGATTTGAAGGATGATGTGACTCTTACAATGATTCGTAAAATTTAATTCTGCATCTGTTGAGCTTTTCCTGTTGGGTGTTCCGTATCTTGCAGGGCGCATACGTTCAGGAGCGCGTTTCCATAAAATGCGAAGCAAAACCGATGTCTTTTAGTGAACTCTAATTCTCAAACAGCCGGTCAGTATCAAACCGAAGTAATGTCAGGCGCCGACTCGGCCTGGCTGCGGATGGAGCAGGATGCCAACCAAATGGTTATCACGGGTATGCTAAGGCTAAACCCGGCTCCGGACTATGAGACGTTCAAAAAGCTTTTGGAAGCACGTCTTCTGGTTTACGATCGGTTCACTCAGCGTGTGGTTAACCGGGAAACTATTCCAATTTGGGAATCCGTTCGGAATCCTGACCTCAACTATCACGTAAAACAAATTCGGCTGGACGATGATGACCGGTTTGAAACGGTGCAGGATTATGTTGGTCATGTAATGAGTAATCCGCTCGATTTTGCAAGGCCCTTATGGGAAATGCACCTGGTATCTCATAACGGTTCATGCACACTTGTGGCTAAACTCCACCATTGTATTGCGGACGGTATTGCCCTTGTACGGATTTTACTGTCGCTTGCTACCGTAAGTCCGGGAGGAGCGTATTTTCAGCCTCATCTGGAATACCAGCCTAAAAAACGTAATAGCCACAGAAGAAAGTCCGGAGCTGCCGCCGAGCTAATTGATGGTGCCGGTCGAATAATTAAGGCGTTGTACAAATTTGTGATGATGCCTTCAGATACGCCAACATCTCTCAAAGGTGCGCTTCAGCACAAGAAGCAGGCGGCCTGGTCGGAATCGATATCATTGGATGAAGTTAAACAGCTGGCTAGTGCTCACCGTGTTACTATTAACGATATAATGCTTTGGCTTGCGTGTAATGCACTTAGGCATTATCTGGTATCGGAAGGTAAAGATCTGAGTAGGTACGACAATACAGGAATTACGATGCCTGTGAATCTACGTACCGAATCTGATACAACATCAACGGGAAACCGGTTCGGGCTTATATTTCTTAAGCTCCCTATTGGTGTTGAAGAACCTGAAGAACGTTTGCGCATCATCCAAAAAGAGATGAACGAGATAAAAGCTTCAGGAGAGGCCATGGTTGCGTTTGGAGTGCTTCGACTTATCGGGAAGCTTCCGCTGCTGGTCGAGAAAACGGTCATATCGTTCCTCAGCAGAAAGTGCACGGCAGTTGTAACCAACGTGCCCGGACCTAAACGAAAGCTTTATCTGGCCGGAAGCGAGATGGAAGACATCATGTTTTGGGTCCCAAAATCGGGTCAGCTTGGTCTGGGAATAAGCTTAATAAGCTATGATAACAGGGTGAGGATTGGCGTAGCCTCAGACGCCGTGCTCATGAGTAACCCCGCAGGCTTTGCTAAACTGTTTAATGAGGCTTTTGAGTCAGAGAAAAAGAAAGCGCTTAACACGTAGCTTTATTTCAGCGGTGGCTACTATGAAGCGTTGCAGTTTCAAGGGTGAATCGTATCTGAATTGACTGAAAGGCCAATATAGACTCCCTGTAAAAAAATAAGCAGATCCATAAAGGATATTACGGGAATTTTATTATTTTAAAATGTAAGCGCTTTCATATGATTCGCTTTGTGCTCCATGAAGCATTTAAAAGTTTATTGCACAATAAAACCCGTACTGTTATGATTCAAAAGTGTACCCTAAGGGCGGCAGCCTTAATTTTGATGCTTTTTATATCGGCATCGGCATTTGCACAAATAAATCTGGACATTGAATTAAGCAATCCGGCTCCGGAAGCAGGTCAGCCCTTTAGTATTACATTCACTGCCTCAGAAGCGTCGGCCCTTTTTTATTACGGCCTTGAAGTTAGTTATGATGAAAGCCGTTTCAGCTTCACAGGAGTTTCTGCTGGTGAATTAATGGGAGTAAATCCCCTTCAGATTGCCGACGTAATCGCTCCGGCTACGATCGGAGCAAGCGTGGCGAGAACCTCAGGAAGCGGTGATGGCGCGGGTTCTGTAATCACCTTAGACTTTATGACCCTTCCCGGCGCTTCAGCAGGTGAAGCAATATTCACGATTTCAAACGCAGATCTGCGCAATACTGCCGGAGCTCAGATTGATGTGATTGTTGATGAAACCATCTCAGTAACCGTACCGGCGAGTGAGACTTTTACCGTGTACTACAACAACCCTGGCAGCTGGGCGAACGTGAATGCATACGCTTTTGAATCTGACGGCGGTGAGTATCTGCCCTGGCCGGGTGAAGCCATGACTCTGCCGGAGGAAGGCTCAATTTGGTACAGCTATGATATCCCGGTGAATTTTAACCGGGTCATTTTTAATGATGGTGCTGAGAATCAAACCGATAATCTTATACGTAACTCAGACGGCTGGTTCGACGGCACACAATGGTACGATTCCGAGCCAAATTTGGACGAAAGCCGGTTGGTAATCTTTTCAGTCGATATGGGCGTTCAGGCCGAACTGGGCAACTTCGACATCACCCTAAATGATTTGGTCTATGT
>JAIUMA010000096.1 GCA_022565795.1 Balneolia bacterium | reverse complement strand
CAATGAAATGCTATTTAAAAAGAAGACGCTGCGCAGATTTATGTGCACGGGCTCTGAATCATGGAGTTTGGATTCGCACTCAATCTTCGAAATGCATGTAAATGCATCACATCACACTACACAAATATCAGACGAAAAACCTGCCGCCCGGCTTAGGCCGAGCTGGCTCCGTCGGCTTTTACGTCGTCTCCGTTGAGGAACAGATTTTGGGCCAGACACATGCTCATCATAACTCTGGCGACCTCTTCAGGCTCTGCAATCCGGCCCATCGGGCTGTTGGCACCGGCATTATCGAGGCTACCACCCACAAAGCGGCGCAGCAGCTCCGTACGGGTTCCGCCCGGTGAAAGGCTGAGCACACGTATTCCGTGGCCTGCATTTGCTGATGCTGCGGAGCGCGTCATTCCGATAACCGCATGTTTAGAGGCCGCATAGGCACCCCAAACCGATGAGCCGCGATGTGAAAGCATGGAGCCAACGTTCACAATTACCCCCTCACCCTGTTCCCGCATAACCGGCAGCTGATACCGCATGGAGTACATCACCCCATTCACGTTGGTTTTGATCAGATCGTCGTATCCCATGGTTCCGCCCATGGCAACTTCATCAAAGTCGCCTCTCGGGCCCTCAATTCCCGCATTGTTGAAGGCTATGTCAATTCGACCCCACTCGTCTTTACAGGCCTGCACAAATGCTTTGACCTGCTCTTCTTCACGAACATCGGCCTTCATATAAATGGCTTGTCCGCCTGCTTCCCTTATTTCATTCTGTACTTCTGCTCCCAGATTTTCTCTTCTTCCGCAGAAAAAGACTTTAGCCCCTTCTTTGGCAAATTCTCTGGCCGCAGCTGCTCCAATTCCTGATGTTGCCCCGGTTATCAGCACAACTTTATCCTCGAACATGCCCGGGCTATTGGTTTGGTGATGGTCGGCAGCTTTTGCAGACTGCGGCTTTCCTAGACCTAAAAACCCTCCTGCGGCCATTGCGGCCAGTCCCGCTCCGCCGTTTTTGATAAATGATTTACGGTCTATTCCGCTTTTGGGCTTTTGTACTGAATCTTCTTTTTTGTGACTCATGATATGCTCCTCTGTAGTTTATTCTCGTCTTCTTTGTACCGGAATCAACAGAGTAATAGCTACTTAACATTCCTAAAGCGTTCTCACCGTGAAGCTTATCAGCGCGTGATGATGCCCAGCACGCAGCTTCGGAGCCAGTTGAGCGTTTCATCCGGGAGCCCTTCACCCAGTTTGATGCGCTTTTTGTCGGATACCAGCATCACGCCTTTTCGGCCCTGATTTTCATGTTCCTTACCCACGTAGACGCTTTCGATTTCATCAGTTTTGATATAGTCGCCCGCGGTGTCACCCCATGGCGCCTCCCGGTAGTAAAGCACGCGATCTCTGCCGATGGCCACAATTTTTGGTGCTTTATAGTTATAGATAATCATGGAGAGAAGAAACATGAAAATACCGGCGGCTACCACAACCAAAAAGCGAGGTGCCTCGTCGGCAAACAGCCCGGCACCCGTAAGAATTATCACAAAAAAAAGGCCTACACCAGACGCAACCGGATCTATTGGAGCGGGCGGAAGTTTAATCCTGAGCTTACCATCCTGCATAGATGCCTCCACACCTTCCGGCGGACGACGGGACGGATCAAAGTCCACGTCAATTTTGCCCTCGGCAGCCAGTTCTCTTACTGATTTATCTAGGTCGGAGGCATCCCGTGCGATGAGCTCATCTCCGTGACCCTCCAGAGCCGGAAGATTGAGGTCACGACTGAACTTTTCGAACGTAGCCCGGAAATCTTTAGGAGCCCGTGATTCAAATAGAAGCACCCGCTTTTTCTTATCGTCGTGATAGAGTTCAACAAAATACATGGTATAGGATGATTGGTTTTTCCCACCCGAGCGGTGTTCCGTCCATGCTCTAACTCCTTTGTATCTCGACTTTGGCTCAGTCCAAACCGTATGATTAAACAGTGTTTTCTTGTTGAATGAAACGGTATTGTTGTCGATTTTGATGACTTCATTCGTAATTGCCGTATTGAGTCCGCCAAGGAAAAGCCCTATGCCAATCAGACCGAATAACAGCAGTAAATACATCATTGGCTCCATATCGCCGGAGCTGAGCTCCAGAAGGAATATAAATGTCGGCACGCCGCCCCAAACCAGGGCAAAAATCATCATAAACCAGCCGCCGAATCGCTGACCTTTTACGACGTGCTCGGCCGGCAGTGAAGACACATCAATATTGCGAATATCGCGGATGGAAAGCATGCTGCCTAAGCCGCCAAAACTGTCATTTTTGTGCTTTTTCCCGAGCTCTATTTTAATTGACACGCTCTTTCCTCCTGCTTAGTCAGGCCATGAACACGATGAAGCCGCACATCACCAGCATAAGCAGAGCCGGCAGTGATTTAATCGGCTCATCGCCGATTTTTACGTGCATCAGCAGGGCGCCTATCATAAGCAGCGACATTCCTGCGGCGGCTGGTACTACTACTATAGGATACCAAATACCCACAATCAAAAGGGCGGCGAAGGATAGCTTAAAAAAGCCGACCAGCTTCATGATGGTTTCGGAAAGTCCGTAGGCTTCGAACTCCTCCTTCATACTTTCCGCACTTCCGCCCCTGTACGTCGTTGATTTGTTAAACCGGAGTATCCATACGTTAACAATTCCGAGCGCAACGATTACCTGAAAAATGACTACCAGCGTTTCCGAATTCCAATCCATTGTGTTCCTTTTCTATATATTTGTTCAGATGATGTCTTTAGAAAGCGTTACAAAACCAGGTGTTTTGCACGACTTCATATGGGGATAGAAGCGGATTCTTACTACACAAAGCCATATTATTGCAGTCCTTCCGCTTTGCCCTAAATTATGTAATTCGGACGTAACATTCGTAAAAATGTTTCGGCCTGTTACACAGACGCAGTTTTTCCGGCAGCATTCACGTAAATGTGTCACTGCTTTTCAGGCATGCCCGAAAAGTGGAAAATCACCGGTTTATTAGCTTTCTAAAAAAGCCCTGTTATTTTACCCTCTTTATCGATGTCTATTCGTTCTGCTGCCGGATTGTTGGGCAGACCCGGCATGCGTACGATTGTTCCGGTTATCGGTATGAGAAATCCAGCACCGGCTGCGATTTCAATTTCACGGATGGTTACTACAAAATCTTTTGGCCGCCCCAGCAGCGCAGGGTTATCGGAGAGTGATTTTTGGGTTTTGGCGATACAGACGGGCAGCTTATCGAGGCCAAGCTCAGCAATTTTACGCAGGTCTTTTTTGGCCTGCATGCTGTAGTCGATGGCGCTGGCGCCGTACACGGTTTTGCAGACTTTCTCGACTTTCTGCTCTACGCTCCACTCGTTTTCATAGAGCGGCTTGAAGATACGGCCGTTTTCATCGGCTAGTTTAGCAACCGCCCGAGCGAGTGATTCGCCTCCTTTTCCTCCTTCAGCCCAGACGCTGGCATCATGGATTTCCACGTTTTTTCCGGCAAAATGATCCTTGATCGCCTGAATCTCAGCTTCCGTATCGGTTTCGAACCGGTTGATCGCGATTACCGCAGGCACCCCGAAATGACCTATGTTTTCCAGATGCTTTTCCAGATTCGGGAGCCCGGCTTTTACGCGGGTCACGCTCTCTTTGCGAAGCTCATCCATTGGTGCCCCGCCGTGATACTTCAGGGCCCTGACCGTTGCGACCAAAACCACGACCTGAGGCGCCAGTCCGGCCGCACGGCACTTGATGTCGAAGAACTTCTCCGCGCCCAAATCGAATCCGAATCCGGCCTCGGTTACGGTATAGTCAGATAGCGACAGACCCATCCGGGTAGCGATAACCGAGTTTGTTCCCTGGGCGATGTTCGCAAAAGGGCCGCCATGTATAATAGCCGGATTGCCCTCAATGGTCTGCACCAGATTCGGACGGATTGCGTCTTTCATGAGCGTAGCCATGGCCCCGGTTGCGTTGAGGTCACGGGCATAAACCGGCTTACCATCGAAAGTGAACCCGATAAAAATATTGTCGAATCGGCGCTTGAGGTCCTCAAGGTCCTCAGCCAGGCACAAAATGGCCATAATTTCCGATGCGGCCGTAATATCAAAACCTGTCTCGCGGGGAATGCCGTAGGTGGTACCTCCAAGGCCGGTCACAATTCGGCGCAGGGAGCGGTCGTTCATATCCATCACCCTTTTCCAGTGTACGGTACGCGGATCGATATTCAGGTTGCCCGACTGCTGCTGCAGGTTGTTGTCAATGAGGGCCGCAAGCAGGTTATGGGCTTTTTCGATGGCGGAAAAATCACCGGTAAAGTGAAGGTTGATGTCTTCCATCGGAAGCACCTGCGAGTAGCCACCGCCCGTAGCGCCACCCTTCATGCCGAATACCGGACCCAGTGAGGGTTCACGAAGCACCGGCATCGTCTGTTTGCCAATTCGATTCATGGCTTCCGACAGCCCGATTGAAACCGTTGTTTTGCCCTCTCCGGCCGGGGTGGGAGATATGGCCGATACCAGAATAAGTTTACCCTGCTTCTCCTTTTCTCTTGTAATCAGCCGAAGCGGGAGTTTGGCTTTGTGTTTTCCGTAAAGGATGAGGTCGTCCTCATCAATATTCCAGTTTGCAGCTACTTCACGAATATCTTTTAGCTGCACGCGCTGCGCAATATCAATATCAGTCATAATCAGTGGATCAAATAGTGTGATGAAAAGCTCTCAAAAGCTGCATTCAGGGTCGAATCAGCTCTGAACAATAATCAATTAATAATGTTTGTATTAGATTTTAATCTACTGCAAAGAAGGCAATTTGGCAAGGGTTAGGTCTCATCATGATGCACAAACTTTGGACACTTGCTGTTTGTGATAAATCTTGGAAAAAAGCTGTGAATAGCTCACTAAAATGCCGTTTCCCAGAACTGCTATCCAAAAATCGGTTAGTGCTGCTTAAAGCTTTTTCTTCAGGGTAAAGTAGAAGGTGCTCCCCTCCCCGGGGACCGATTCGAGCCAGATTCTTTCATTCAGATTGCCCATAATTTTCTTGATAGTGGCCAGTCCGATTCCAGAACCCTCATAGACGTCCCGCGCGTGCAGCCGGTTGAAAATCAGGAAAATCTTGCCGTGATACTCTTCTTCGATTCCTATACCGTTGTCCCTGATGGAAAATTCCAGGTGCTCCCCTTTATCGGCAGCCGCAATATGGATACGGGGCGGAACGCCGGGTTTACTGTACTTAAGCGCGTTATCAATCAGATTACCGAAGATGATGGTAACCGGCGCCGGGTAGTGGGTAATTACCGGCAGCTCATCATGGGTTATTTCTGCCTTTTTTTCACTTATGATGCGTCTGTGCATGCTCTTGTAATCGGCCAGCACGCTGTTGAGATCGATTTCACGTATGCTGTCTTCTTCCCTGCCCACGCGGGAATATTCCAGCAGGTCCAGAATGATGCGCCTCATCCTCACCGCGCCGTCACTGGCAAAACCGAGGTAGACCAGGCCTTTTTCATCCAGCCGGTCCCCATACTTCTCCCTTAGACGGCCGATGAACGAAGTTATCATTCGGAGGGGCTCCTGAAGGTCGTGCGATGCAATATATGCAAACTGTTCGAGCTCCTGATTTGAAATCTCCAGCTCTTTAACATGCTCCTGAATTTCACGGTTGAGCTGTTCCAGATCCCGGGTTTTTTCATCAACCTGCCGCTGAAGCTTTTCCGGCTGCGCGGAGAGGTTGTAGGTAAACATCGCAATTGTGCTGCTGAGTATTAGTCCAAAAAGCGACAGCAGGATCAGCGAAAACAGCTGCCCGGAATCGCGCAGTCTTACATACACATACCAGTCTCCCATTGGGATAAACTTCCTGTAATATACGCCCTCATCATATCCTTCCAGTTCACCAAAAAACTGTCCGTATTCCGAATCAGCCCCGCGCTTAATAATCTGGTATTTAAAAATATCATCCCTGCCCGAACGGTTCAGGCCGATGGCGTCTATAAACGTTTCCACCCGAATCAAGCTGGCGGTAAACCCCCAGTAGTCATCATCTTTAAGCACGGGCAGCCTGCCAACAACCCCTCGTCCGCCCTGCCTCAGGTTGAACGGTCCGTCAAAATACAGCTGTCTGCGCTCCAGAGCCTCCATGGCCTCCCTTAAATGGACGCTATCGGCCAGCACTTCATAGCCAATTGTTGCCTCATTACCCTCAAGCGGATAGGTTTGGGTGATGAAGCTGCCTTCAACCAGCTGAAGGGCGTCCATTGGTGCGTTACCGGCCAAAAGCTGCGCTGAAAGGCTGTTAAAAAGCTCATCAGTCATCAGATCATTTTCGATGAGGAAGGCCAGCGTTTTTGTGGCCCGGATGCTGCTGTTCAGGACTTCATTAATTCTGGATGCAACGTTCTCAGCCTCCTGCTGCACGATCAGGTATTCATTCTCCCGGTCGCGTTCATAAAAAATCCAGGTAAAAACCTGGGTCACAAGCATAGCCAGCAGGAAAGCGGTAAGAGCTGTTTTTTGTGGCTTGGTCATATAATATATTCCAACTGAGATTTCATTGATGAATTACGTGGAGCTTCTCAAAAAGCCGCTTTGTGCCCCCTCTTTTGTCACAAAAAAAGTCATCAACTCTGCTTCCAAAAAAAACTTTTTATTATACCGGCATTAACAACACCAGCTCAGTCGGTTGTTAAAAGCCTTTCTCTACAGTACAATGGCATTATATTCAACTGAAATTCTCTCAGCAGACAATAAGGATACAAGAATGCTGTAAGCTGTATTATGATGCAATTCAATACCCTCACATAATACACAAATTTACAACACTTCTGCACCGCTTTGTACTTTATCTGCAGAACTGTGATTCCTCTGATTAAGTGATTTTTGTGATACGTTTCGGGCTGGGTTTATGACTTCGTGCTCTGATCCGGGCCGCAGATAGGTGCAAGTGAAGGATAAGCTGGTTGGGTTGGATTGCAGCATCAAAACCAGCATTGATTATGGTTATTGCTTATTGCTATTTGTTAATCAAATCGTACGGGTATTTATGAACAAGAGACCCCAACGGGGTTCTACCAATTCACAAAAGATTGCGATTTCATGGATGGTAAATACCTGCCTCGTATAGTAACCCAGCATCCAACACTCAAAACCTTTGCGAAAATCTGCGACATAATCTGCGTTCCTCTGCGTCCTCCCATTCGCACTTCACATATCAACAATCAGATATCAAACTTCCCCGGACCTTTCAGCCAGCTCCATCCAGCGGAGCTCTTTTTCTTCGATGTCGCGCTCGAGTTCGGCGTAGGTGTAGGAGTATTCCTGCACTTTTTCGGGGCTGAGGCCGCTTTTGCTCATGGCTTTTTCGAGCTCTGATTTCTCTTTTTCGAGCTTTTCAATTTCCTTTTCGAGCTTGCTGTATTCTTTGCGCTCTTTGTAGCTTAGTCCGGCACCATCGGCTTTTTTCGGAGTCGCAGCGACTGTTGATGCAGGCGCGGCTGACTTCATCTTTGCCGCTTCACGCTCCCTTGTTTTTTCGGCCCGCTCTTCGGCTTCGGCTTCACTTTTCATCTCGCGGTATTCGCGGTAGCTGCCGTTGAAATCGCGCACAACGCCATCACCCTCGAATACAAAGTAGTGCTGCACCAGCTTGTCCATGAAGAAGCGATCATGCGATACGATAATGAGGCAGCCCGGGTAGCCCAGCAGAAACTCTTCCAGCTTCTGCATGGTAACGAGATCGAGATCGTTGGTCGGCTCATCCAGTATGAGGAAGTTTGGATTTTTGATGAGCACCATCATCAGGCCCAGACGGCGGCGCTCGCCTCCGCTCAGCTTACCCACGGGCGTGTACTGCATTTTGCCCGGAAACATGAAGTGCTCGAGAAACTGCGAGGCCGATATCCGGTTGCCGTCAGCCAGCTGTATGAACTCGGCGATCTCTTTAATCACATCAATTACGCGCATCTCCTCGTCCAGCTCGAGGCCTTTCTGCTTGTAGTGGCCGTACACAATGGTCGTTCCGGTATCCATAGTGCCGGAATCGAAGGGCTCATCACCCGTGAGGATATTCAGAAAGGTACTTTTGCCGACTCCGTTTCTACCGATGATGCCGATCCGCTCTCCCCGCTGAAACTCGTACGAAAAGTCGTTCAGGATGATGGTGTTTTCAAACCGTTTGGAGACATTTTCCAGCTCCATGATTTTGGTGCCCATGCGGGTCATGTTCACCTCGAGGCGCATTTCGGTGTCGTCCGTTTTTTGCTTCGCCTTTTTCTCGGTGTCGTAAAAGCGGTCGATACGGGATTTTGATTTGGTTGTCCGGGCCTTAGGCGAACGGCGCATCCAGTCGAGTTCCTTCTTGTAGAGCTGACCCGCCTTGCCGATTTCAACCTGCTCGATTTCCTGGCGCTCGGCTTTTTTCTCCAGATAGTACTGGTAGTTTCCCTTATGATGATAGAGCTTGCCGCCGTCGATTTCGATAATGTGGTTGCACACGCGGTCCAGAAAATATCTATCGTGCGTTACCATCAGCAGGGTGATGGTGCTCTTGGCCAGATAGCCCTCCAGCCACTCGATCATTTCTACGTCGAGATGGTTTGTGGGCTCATCCAGCAGGAGCAGGTCCGGGTTTTCGATCAGCACAAAAGCCAGGGCCACGCGCTTGCGCTCCCCACCTGAGAGCGTGGACACAGGCTGATCCAAATCGTGCAGATCCAGCTTACTCAGAATGCTCTGCATCCGCTGCTCGTAGTCCCAGGCGCCTATGGCCTCCATATCGGCCAATGCCTTGTCGAAGGCCTGCTGCGTCTGATCGGAGTAGTTGTCGGTCTGATCCTGCACCGCTTTCTCATAACGCTGCACCACCGCGGCCGTGTCGGAATCGGCCCGGGCGATATATTCCCGTATGGTGAGGGAATCATCCAATTGCGGCTCCTGCTCCAGAAAAGCCGTGCGAATGCCGTTACGCAGTATTACCTCTCCGCCGTCGGGCGTTTCCTTGCCGCCGATCACCTTCAGCAGAGTTGATTTTCCGGTTCCGTTGGGTGCCACCAGAGCGGTTTTATCACCTTTCGACATGCCAAAGGTGATGCCCTCAAAAAGCGGCTTAATGCCGTAGGACTTGGAAAGATTTTCAACGGTCAGGTAGGTCATAGCGGGGTTGCAGTCGGCGTATTTTGAGATATAAAAAAGTGGAATCGCGTAAAATACGGATAAATTGGGACAGTATGTCTGGGCGTCAGGGCCACAGTGTCAACAGTGTCAACAGTTGAATTAACAATCACTTTTGTCCGGTAAAAACTGAATCGAACCAAACTATTATCTTTGAAACCAAACAGTGGTCGATTTTAATCCTAGTCCATAGATGAACCCCTTTACTTCTGAATCAGTTGAGTAGCTTCTAAATCGAAG
>JAIUMA010000095.1 GCA_022565795.1 Balneolia bacterium | reverse complement strand
GGGGGCTAGCCCCCGTCAGCAATGTCATGACACACTTGGTTGAACACTACCTCTGAATGTGCCCAAAGGTACTTATTTTCTTTTAAGTCATATTTTCCAACAAAACCTAAAGTCATTAAATACATAAAATGGCCTTTAAAGTAGGGTTCTCTCAAAATAAAAAGCGTAAATATCTTCTTTCGTGATCAGATTCATTTGCTGTTTGCCATAAATAACAAAGTGAGTCGAAGAATGAGTGGTGATTGATTCTTCATATAAAAATATCAGAGTAGAATCTGTCTCCGCCAAGAACAACGATGCTAAATATGTATCCTCAGAAATCGGGATTTTAAACTCAACATCATTCCCACCAATCGTTCCATTAGCTGATCCGGTAGATAATGCCCGAATGTGTTTATTCGCTCCTTTAATCACAAGAGAATCAACCACATCAATTTGCGGTGCAAAAATCTCAGCTCTCTCAACAGTATTTTGGGCAAGACACTGAGAATGAACAAAGAACAAGATCGTAAAGAAGACAACAAAAGTAAGATGATTCACAATTTGGGATTTGGCGTGCTAACGGTTCGCATTTAAGCGGTTTTGCCATTACTGGCTGTAAAAGTGCTTAAAAGCTGGACTTCATGCAATTCTCATAATTTTCAAGATGAGCAATGAGTGGACAAGTCCGTGTTGAAGCGCTTGTTATCGTTGCGAATAGCCTTTTTCAGGACTCATTAACTTTATCAAGTACTTGCTCAATTAATTCTTCCGAAATTCGAAAACTCGTTTTACGGATTTTACCTATGAGTGGTTTAACAGTCTGAATATGTCCTTTGTTTATGGCTGTAACCAACACACCGAGTGAACCAGTAACTGAAATACCCAACTCTTTCGCTGCTTTCCTTCCTTTGATTTCATCAATGATTAAAAGAGAATTTTCATGTTCGGCAGCCAATGAAATTGCAGTGGCTTCGCCTTTGTCTAAATAGCTTGATAAACCTTTTTGTAATTCCGTTGTTAGCTCGACGACTTCAATCCAATCCGGAACCTTTTGATTAAACTCTTTTAAAACTGCATCTGTGATATGAATTTTACCAAAGAGCTTTTTCAGAAGATCAAGCTCTCTGATTTTATAGAATAGAATCAGGCAACTTGTGTCAGATACTATGACGGTGGGCATTTTTTATATCTTCATCAAGTTCGTCTGCAGGATAATTGATCAGAGATACATTGTAGTCAGCAAGCAGTTCCATAAATGTTTCTTTCGAGTAACCTGCAAGTTCAGCAGCTTGTCCGAGTGTAAGTTTCCCTCTTTCATATAATTTAGACGCCAATGACATTTTTGCCTCTTTGTCATCGATATCTGCAGTATTCGGTATGTTTATCATTAACGTCTTCATAGCTGAAAAGTAATTAATTTTTCTGTTTAACGATAATAAACTCTTGATGGTGTATAAAAGAAGAAAACCCGGCAACCGCATCATAGCGGCGCCGAGACTTCTTTTTCAAGTGTCAGGTATCAGGTATCAGGTATCAGGTATCAGGTATCAAAAATATCCGGCTTCTCTTTATAACCTGTAATACCTAGTTACCCAGGAATTTAATTCACCATTCAAAATTCACCATTCAAAATTTCCGCGTTAACGGAGCACATCCCGCATATCCGCCAGTACGCCCTGAGCCGTAACTTCACTCCCGGCGCCGGGGCCCTGAATAATTAAGGGGGACTGATTGTAATACCGGCTTTTGATGCTAACCTGATTGTCCGCACCTCTGAGCGAACCGAGGGGTGAGTTGGCAGGTACGGCTTCCACGCCTACGCTTATGCCAGTCCGCTCTACGGTTCCTACATAGCGGAGCACGCAGCCTTTTTCTTTGGCTTTGGCCACTTTTTGCTCCCAGAAGGCATCATGCTCTTCCAGGCCTTTGAAGAAGTCGTCCAGGTTTACATTTTTGAGCGCTGAGGGCGTTTGGTCCTCCGCTTCGAAGGATTCACGGTCCAGACGATAGCCGGCCGTTCGCGCCAGAATCAGGCATTTTCGGGCTACATCCTCGCCGGACAAATCATCGCGCGGATCGGGCTCCGTATATCCGGCTTCGTAAGCCAGCTTCACCGCCTTACTGAACGAAACCCCGTTCTCCAGCTGACCAAAAAGATAGGTCATGGTCCCCGACAACACCCCGCTTATTTTGAGGATATCATCCCCGTTTTGCATCATGGTGCGGATGGTTTGTACTACCGGCAGTCCGGCTCCGGCGGCCGCCTCGTAGCGGAAAAGAGCTCCGTTTTCGCGTAGTTTTACCAGTTCGTCGAAATAGCGCTGCGGCATGGTATTGGCGAGCTTGCTCGGCGTAACCACGTGTATGCCAGTGTCCAGAAGCCTGGTGTAAAGCAGAGCCACTTCACGAGATCCCGTAGCGTCTACAAAAATTAAATTCTGACCATTGCGCTTGCGAATAGCTACAAGCTGCTCAATGAGCTTATCCCATCGCGTGGCAAATACTGGCCTTGGATTCAGAGCGCTGCTCACAAAAGCCGTTTGCTGCACACCGGTCTCATTAATTAGCGCCAGCTTGCTGTTGCAAAAACCTATGAGACGAAACTCGTGCGACAGCTCCGAGCCCGGCTCGATTTGCCGAAGGAGTTCGCCGCCTACCGTACCGATACCGGCCACAAATACATCGGCCCGCTCTACGGGTTTGGAAAATGGTTTTTGGTTGTAAACTGCTTCACGTTTAAATGACTGGTTCCCCTGTTTCATACTGCTATCCTTTTTGAAAAAAATGATTGTGGAAGTTGATCTGTCCAGTTTTTTAATATGCTGTTGAGCTTTTCAAACTCAATCAAAAAGCCGTCGTGCCCGTAGGCTGATTTCAGCTCCCGATAGGAGCCTTTTGGCAGTAAAGATGCCAGCTTGTGCTGCTCAACCGGTGGATAGAGCAGGTCGGAATCAATTCCGACTACAAGAACGGGCACATCTATATTGGTGAGCGCCTCTTCAAATCCTCCACGACCGCGGCCGATATCATGCGTATCCATCGCTTCGGTGAGGCGAATATAGGTCAGTGCATCAAAACGCCCGGCTAATTTATCACCCTGATACTGCAGATAAGACGCCACCTGAGGCAGCCCGTCTTCCCTTTGATCTCTGCCGAAGCGCTCGTTATACTGAGCATGCGCACGATAAGTGAGCATAGCCATCGCACGAGCTGCTTTGATGCCATCAACCGGTCCGTTGGCAGGCTCGTAATTTCCACCATTCCAGCGCGCATCGGCCTTGATCGTCAGTCTTTGGGCTTCGCTTATGCCAACCGCCCATGCTTCATGCCGTCCGGGAGCCGCCACGACCGCTGCCGCCTTCACCCTGTCGTCCATGTAGGCGAACTCCAGTGCCTGCATGCCGCCCATGGAGCCGCCAATCACCAGCTGTATCTCATTTACGCCCATGTGGTCGAGCACCAGCTGCTGTGCACGAACCATATCGCGAATGCTGAACACCGGAAAATCTGCTCCGTAGCGCCTGCCGGTTTCAGGATTGACGGACTGAGGACCGGTGGAGCCGTAGCAGCTTCCAGGCACGTTCATGCAGAGCACAAAATGTTCGTTCAGGTTGATGATGCCATCACCCTTAAACAAACCCGAGAACCATTCCCCGGCATCAGCATGGCCCGTGAGGGCGTGGCAAATGAGGATTACATTATCCCGCTCCGGGCTGAGCTTCCCCCACGATTTCCACGCAATATCCAGCTGCGGGAGTCGCTTCCCGGCCTCGGTTACAAAACCAAGAAGATGGTTGTATACGGAATCTGCAATTGGCTGCATGTTCTTCTGTGTGTGAATTGTTTTGTGTAATGAATAGCGGCCGCTCCGGTCAGAGAGCGGCCACAGAGGGTTTATTGATATGATTTGACTGATTCAACTACGTTCACGCCAATACTGCGATTGACTTAAAAGCTTCCTCGAAATCAAGGGTGATGTCATCGATATGTTCAAGGCCAACCGATACGCGGATCAGGTCTTCTTTCACACCACTGCTCGCCTGCTCTTCGGCGTTCAGCTGCTGGTGCGTGGTAGACGACGGATGAATCACCAGCGTTTTGGCGTCGCCCACGTTGGCCACATGGCTTACCAGCTCCAGGTTTTCGATGAAGCTTTTTGCCGCCTCATACCCGCCCTTCACGCCGAATGTAAGCACGGCTCCGAAACGGTTTGGCTGCAGATACTTTTTGGCCAGTTCGTGGTACGGATGATCCTCAAGACCAGCATAGCTCACCCACTCCACTGCATCATGCGCTTCCAGCCACTTGGCCAGCTTAAGCGCGTTTTCGGTATGGCGCTCGATACGAAGCGAGAGCGTTTCCAGCCCCTGAAGCAGCAGGAAGCTGTTAAAAGGTGACTGGGAGGCTCCGAAATCACGCAATCCCTCGACGCGCGCGCGAATCGCAAAGGCGATGTTGCCAAACGGGCCGCCATCACCAAACACCTCCCAGAAGTTCAGGCCGTGGTAGCCCGGTGAAGGCTCGGAAAACAAAGGAAACTTGCCATTGCCCCAGTTGAAGTTTCCGGCATCCACGAGCAAGCCGCCTACGGAGGTTCCGTGTCCGCCGATCCACTTAGTGGCCGACTCCACGACAATGTTAGCACCGTGATCAATCGGGCGGCAGATGGCGCCGCCGGCTCCGAAGGTGTTGTCCACGATAAGCGGAATCCCGTTCCGCTGAGCCACAGCGCTTAGGCCTTCAAAGTCTGGCACGTTCCCTTTTGGGTTGCCGAGCGACTCAACATAAATGGCTTTTGTGTTCTCATCGATGGCAGCCTCAAAAGCTTCCGGGCTGTCTTCCGGCACAAACTTTACGTTAATGCCAAGCCTCGGCAGTGCAACCTTAAACTGATTGTATGTTCCGCCGTACAGATTGCTGGTCGATACGATGTTATCCCCGGCCTGAGCAATGGTGCTGATGGCCAAAAACTGCGCGGCCTGTCCGGATGATGTTGCTACTGCAGCAGCGCCGCCCTCAAGAGCCGCGACGCGCTTTTCGAACACATCGTTGGTCGGATTCATGATGCGCGAGTAGATATTACCGAAGTCTTTTAACGCAAACAGGGTTGCGGCATGTTCGGTGTCATCAAATACATAAGAGGTGGTTTGATAAATCGGAACGGCCCTCGAGTTGGTTGCCGAATCCGGCTCCTGCCCCGCGTGTAGCTGGAGCGTTTCGAACTTGTAGTTACGTGGTGTTTTGTCGTTACTCATGGCTTTATCTGTGTTAGGTTAGTCGTTATTTAGATAGAAGATGTTGAATAATTAGCTGCTGGCGGCGGCTTCGGCTTTAGGACGAATCAAAAACTGATGATCCACCTTGATGCACCGGTTTTGAATGAGACGGATATTTTTATCCTCAAGCGGCTTTATCAATTCGTTATGAGTACCGGTGCCCAGCTGCAGCCAGATGATTTTTGGGGAAAGGGTGATGGCTTCCTCAACCACGGCGGGAATGTGGTCGGGACGGCGGAATACATCGATTACGTCAACCGGGAAAGGAATGTCGCTGAGGCTTGGGTAGGAAGTTTCACCCAGGATAGTTTCTGCTCCCGGGTTTACCGGAACAATTTTGTATCCGGCCTGCTGCAGATAGCGACCCACAAAATGGCTGTCCTTCGTTGGGTTGGATGAAATGCCCACAATGGCGATGGTCTTCACCTGCTCGAGAAGCTCCTCCACCTCGCCGGTCTCTTTTGCGAGTTCGGGCGTGGCGTAGACTTTTTTACTGTACCAGCTTCCAAAGGTTGATTTCATAATCGGATTTCAGCTAAGAATGACTTTATTTTTTTATTGAGCTTGAGGCTTGCTCTTGTCAAGTCTGAAATCCTGCGCCGGAAGAAACAAAAAAGCCTCTTCCGGGAAAGTTCGGAAGAGGCTTTTAAAAACAAAGCTGCTTATAACAAGCAGCAGTCAAAAATAACCTGCTTTCTCATCTTTCCCGAATCCGGTAATTAAACCGAAACTGGGCAGGATTTAGCACCTGACTTCCGGTTTTCACCGAAACGGTTGCTAAGGCTTCACAGGGCCTGATCCCTCTGCCTTTCTTGATAAGAGTAAGATTCAAAGAACCTTTAAATCACGGCATGACAAGCGGACCCGGTGAAGCGCACATACACATGCACATTCGCATGAGATGCTGTCCGCAACAGCAGGTTTGATTCCGGTATGTCTTATCGTGATTTAAATTCATGTCTAAATCTACACACTAACAACTAATCAAATCAAGGGTTATTTTATTTTTTTTGAAGATGGGAATGAAACACTCATTAACCCCATGATGTACAAACGCTTAATATTAGGTTTAAACGTGGTTTTTCGCGGCATTTTGAGGGGAATCCGCATCTAATCTCAACATATTTTCCAATTCCGAACGGCATCAGCCTATCCGAATCCCCAAAAATAATGCAGCCGGGATCCCCTCAGGAAGCGGCGTATTTTCGGGTAAATCATCATTTTCTTTTCGGTCAACAGCCCGTATATTTAAGGCCTGCCAGATTCAACTATCTGCAATCTGCCGGCGTGGCGGAATTGGTAGACGCGCACGACTCAAACTCGTGTTTCGCAAGAAGTGTCGGTTCGACTCCGACCGCCGGTACAGATATAAGAAAAGCCCGTGCATCGAAAGATGTACCGGTTTTTTTTTATTGGACGGCATGCGGTGTATCTGAATTAGGATTCTGTGGATTTACGGATCAAAAGGATTTCTTTTCTGTAGCACTGGGAACAGATTATAACTCCAATATTCTTAACAACCCCGACAATCCACAAGATCATTAAATCCTACCCATCCTAATTCAAAGTGCCCGGATTTTGGTCGTCATATCAGGAATAATGCGGTTCATATGCTTTTTTTGTAATCTTTATTCTCCGGGTGGCTCAAATTATATACCCGCTTAAATTCAAGGCTTTGAGCACCAAAGTTGAGGAGCAACCCGACGGGCAAATTGTACATTTGGCAGTAGTTCATCGCCTGTGCAAGGTGTACTTTTTCGAGCTTTACCTGTGCTTTTATTTCTACCATTATCTTCTTTTCGACAAAAAAGTCTACCCTGCGTGTCCCAATTTCTATGCCATCATACAAAACAGGCATATCCATTTCCTTAGCAAAACGCAGCTTCTTTTTCTTCATCTCTATGTTCAGGGCACGCTGGTAGATAACTTCCTGAAACCCGCAACCGAGTTGCCGATGCACCTTCATTGCGCATCCGATAATCTCATGTGTAATAGCCTCGTATTTCATATTGAATCCCGAATATTCATTCAACACTAACAAACTAAATCTGCTAAATATTTTAAATATATGCGTAATGCGCTATTAATTTTCCCAGTCACAGGATTTAACTTTTTTCTTTTTTGAATTAGGATTAAGTGGATTTAAGGATCGAAAAGGATTACTTTTCTACTGCATCGAAACCAGAATCAAACTCCGATCTGCTAAACCACCCCGACATCCTCGAAATCATTAAATCCTACGCATCCTAATTCAAAGTACTCATATGCCTGCCCCACCAACACAAAAGCCCGATACATATCTTAATGCACCGGGCTTTTTTAAATAATACTTTCGAAAATCTGATTAAACTTGACAAATCAAAACCCGTCTAATCCTACTTCTTCGGCGTAGTTTTGGCGGTAAACGGAGTCGCGGATAACTTTTTTGATTTCGTTGTCTTTGCCCATGATCACGGTGTGGGGTTTATGATCTTTGGCTTCCTCGGGCGTCATGGTGGCGTATGAAATGACGATTATCCTATCGCCTACTGCCGTAAGGCGGGCAGCGGGACCGTTGAGGCATACGACCTTGCTTCCGCGTGGACCCGGAATGGTATAGGTTTCTATGCGTGATCCGTTGTTTACGTTCACAATCTGCACTTTCTCGTAAGGCAGGAGATTTCCGGCCTCGAGCAGGTCTTCGTCTATAGTAACGCTGCCCTCATAATAGAGCTCCGCTTCCGTAACCGTAAGCATGTGCAGCTTGGACTTAAACATCTCGATATTCATATAAAATCGTCTCGTATAAAGCGTAGTAAATGACCAAAATCCAGCTGTCTCAAGTCAACCTTGCAGAGCAGCGGGGCGGTTACATAACCCACAGCCGGTCATTTTAGTATGCGGTAGCGCTTCGGCTCCGCAGACCATCTTTTTCCCGGCTCTGTGGAATGCAGCCTGCAGACAAGCCTCGTTACCGGGCTGACTGCATCTTCCAAATATACGAACATTTTAAAAGAAATCAGGAATGCATGCTGAACCTCTGCTTTAGATGGATCAAGCTGCTATTCAGACCGTTTCGAAAACGAAATTTCCTGCCCGCCCTGATAGAGCGTTACCGAAACCACATCACCGTTTTCGCCCCGGCTAAACACCATGCTTGCCGGTACCGCACGGTAGAAGAAACGATCGTCGCCCTCCGGGTAGACAGAGGCAAACGGCTGACCAATTATTCGAGCCGACAGGTAGCCGTCAGCTGCGCTTATTTCGTAGCTGAGGCCAATATTCGAATCGAAATGTCCGGTATACTCCTCAAGCTCTTCCCTGCTCATCTCTATGACTTCCGGCTCTGAGGGAGCCTCATCGGTACGGGTGAACTCAAATTCCATGCCGCCCTGCTTCAGGGTGAACGCAGCCGACAAACCATTCTCGGGCTCTTTAAACTCAATTACCGCGCCCACGCCGGCATTGCGGAAAGTAAAACCTTCAACAAATTCAATCGGCAGAGCGGGCTGACCCTGAATCCTTCCACGTATAACACCCTCCTCATGCGTAATCGACATGGCTCCGATTTGCTCGTTGACGTATATACCAACAATCGCGCTGGCTATAGCAGAATCGAGCTCATCATAAACCGGCATCTCACGCAACGGGAACGTTGTATTTATAAGGTTCATGGCGATATCCGCAACTTCCGTATTGGAGTTGGTAAGCACCACAGCAGCCCGTCCGGTTTCGGCGCTGAATGCCGCAAAAGAACGATAACCGCCGGTTCCGCCTCCATGGCCCACTATCTTCTCACCATCCTCCATCATGTAAACAAACCAGCCCGGTGACATCGAACGCCCCTCCCGCATTTCATAGACAGCTTGGTGTGATTTTTGGACAACATCTGCATATGCATAGTTCAGCTTTCCTGAATGAGCCATCAGATAGCGAATCATATCGTTGGTTGTGCTGCGTAGCTCGCCCAGGCCCCGGAGTTCGTCGAAGTGCCATGAAGCAGCGGGCTCGCCGAATGCGCTGCCTTCAGCAAGCATATAGCCGCCACCTTCCGGCACTACGCGCATGGTCATGTTCATGCCAATTGGCTGGGCAATTCGTTCACTTATGAACGCATCAAAATCGGTTCCCGACAATTCTTCAACCAGATAGCCAAGCAACATATAGGCCATGTTGGAGTAGGAAAAGGTCTCACCAGGTGCATATTCATATTCC
>JAIUMA010000094.1 GCA_022565795.1 Balneolia bacterium | reverse complement strand
ATGGGCGATGGTTGGATTTTACCGTGAATCGGCGATTAATTCAGAGGCTCCCTAGCTTGACAGAGGGGGCAACCAACAGAGGAGGATACGCCATCTCATCAGCCTGCTTCCATACACTAGAAATGACTATAACTCTTTCCAGTTTTAAATGGACCGAAATCTTGGGGTAGAGTCAGAATGATTATTTATTGTTTTAAATTGACAAGCAACCAATGGGTGCTAGATTAGTGATTGTTGTGAGCTCTATCATAAACTATGGCGGGTATTGCGCAGCTCGAAATAGTTTATGCTTGGGAATTAAAGGATTGATTAATGAATAACGAAACCGAGGGCTATTTTACAGAAAGAGCAAAATTAATTCTCTATTTGAACAAAAATCCCGATTCCAAGGCGAAATTCATTGCACGTGATTTTAATACTAGTACTACAGTAATAAACCGAATGCTATATAAAAACTCATCCATATTCGAAATGAATGAAGCCTATGAATGGCGCCTGAGGGATGAGTGCCAGCCAAAATCCCAGACACCGAGCCAAGGTGCGGATACCGATAATTTATCTACGGCGAAGGGCCCAATATCAGCAGCAATTGAAGAAGTTAGTTGGGATGTTCATCAAAGGACAGTTATAGAGATCAATGAGTCAGAATACCGGCTGATCGAAGCGGGGCCGGGTAGCGGTAAAACTGCAGTGGCCTGTGCTCGGGTAGCCCACCTGATTGAATATGCCGACCTGGAAGCCAGCAAAATCCTGTTAATCAGCTTTACCCGAACTGCAATAAAAGAGTTACGCGAAAGAATTCAATCCTATGCCGAAAATCCTGAATCAGTTGTGGGTGTTCAAATGTGTACGCTTGACTCTTTTACATGGCAAGCCCTCTCTGGAACTTCAGATGAAGATAGAGAAAAACTATTTTACTCTTATGATGAGAATTTATCGAGCTTTTTAGAAAAACTAAGAGCCCGCGATCCGGTAATATTAGACTATCTTGATGAATTTGAGCACGTTTTAATTGATGAAGGCCAAGACCTTGTCGGAGCGCGATCCGAATTAATTATCGAATTAATTAAAAATTTGAATGAAATCTGCGGTGTTTCGGTTTTTGCTGATAGCGCACAAGCAATTTATGGCTTTACAATGGAGCATGGTTCTAAAAGTTCGTCTCAGGATGAAACTCTTCTCGCTCAGCTAAATGAGTCGGATCTGCCCGGATTTGAACAAGTAGATCTGATGAAGATATACAGAACTAAAGATGAACGGCTGATAAAACTGTTCCTCGAAGGTCGTAAGCTGCTTAAGGACGGTAATAGATCAAAAACAGAAAAATGGAAATCTATCAAATCTTTTATTGAAAGCTGTGCACACGATAAATGCTCGTCACCGGAAAAGGAAAAACTCTCGGGTCAATCCGGAACTCTTGTTCTATACCGGACCAAGGCAGAGGTATTAATGAACTCTGCTTACCTCTGGCGTGAAAAAGTGCAACATAAGCTCCGCTTGTCGGGTGCTCCAAGTGTGATATATCCATGGATTGGTCGCATCTTTTCGTCCTTTGTACAAGATTATATTAACTTTGAAACTTTTTCGAACCGGTGGTCTGAGCTGGTTGGGCTTGATTCTTTGGAATCTAAACAGGCATGGGAAAAATTAGTTGATGTTGTCGGTTTAAGTGGCGGAAAAATTTCAATTGCGCAACTAAGAGAAGTTCTTAAAAGAGACCGACCCCCTATAGATATTCTGGTAGATGAACAAGACTTTGAAGGACCTGTATTGAGCACAATACATTCCTCAAAAGGGCGTGAAGCTGACAAAGTACATTTGATGTTACCGGCTGATGATTTTATTGATAGCAATAATGACGACTTTAGAAAAGAAGATTACGAGATAGAGGAGGAGTGCCGGGTACTTTATGTTGGTGCGACAAGAGCGAAAAAAGTCTTAAAAGTAGGGCTAGGCAACAAGACATTTGCTAGCACTCTTAAATCTGGGCGGGTTTTTAAGTGGGTTAAGACCGGAAAGAATAAAAAGATGGTTCAAATTGGAATAGCAGGTGACATTAATTACTCCAGTGTTGTTAATCCTAAAAATACTTTAGCTCCAAAACAACAACAAGGTTGGCTTTGGTCCCGAAAAGACAATGTGGAAAAACTACACATCATCTATTGTCAGGACACTAAAAGAAGCGAGCTAAGGTCAGAAGCAGAGGATGTAATCGCACTCATGAGTACCAATTTCACTCGTGAGCTGTTTGATATTGGAAAGCGTATTTCAAAGAATGTATCGAACTGTAAAGGGTATCCACAGCAGAAAATAAAATATGTGAAAATGATCGGTGTAACCACAGTTGTCATCCCTGAAGCGCAAAGAAGTCAGCTCCCTGAGCCATGGTGTCATAGCGGTATCATCCTTGCCCCGGTAATATCCGGGTTTCCAACAATAAATTTCCACTAGGTGATGAAAATGAGAGATAAGGATATTTTGCTGAAGCGGCTTCATGAAGACCTGATAGGGCCGCTTCAGGACGATGAAAAGTTGATATCGTACCCAACTGATTATTATCTTACGGGTATTCTTTTTCCTCAAAAGGCCGAAATGAATGAAGAGGATGCTGATCAACTACAAACAGAGGGCAGTGGATACCAGGAGGAAGGAGATACTTCAGACGACGAAGTGTCACTAGCGACCATCAAAAAACCAGCGAGTGCAGGAATTTCATTTGTCGTTTCACGATTGGACGCTCCACCAGAAATTCGCATAGAAATATCTGCTGCAAAATATGAGAAAGTCGAACGAGATGCTTCCGAGCTAAGGTCTGACGATGGCCAAGATCAGAATGCTGAGGCGATGATACCTAAAAAAGAATGGCAAAGAATTCCAGTAAGCAAGATCATTAATAATATTAAGCTTTTAAATCCAACGCTTGATATTAGCCCAAAAGATACAGGCGAAAAGGGTTTATCGGTACATATACGCCGCAGCAAAATTAATGAAAATGACTATCTGGTTACTGTTGCGCTTATTAATTCAAATAAGAACCCTGAAGAGTATGAGCGTGACCTCAGTGAAGAACGCTCCTTCTTTCAAACCAATCTTATTATCTCATGTGAAGAGGGTACAACCTTTAAAGCAAGGCCGCTGACTGCAAATGCTATTGATGAAGACACCAAAGTAAATGCACTGATTTATCGAAATGTTAAAGAGTATGCGACTGGTCATACATGTTCGGCGGATTGGCAGATTAAAAATAACACAGTAGTGAGCGTTTCAATGAGTTGGATGCCTCAAAGCCAAGTTAAGGCAATGAGTGCCGAGGGTGTATCTGAATTTAAACCCCTCGCATCCGCCGGTCTGCTCAGTACCAAATGGTTAGCTGAATCTAAAGGTCGTGAACTAACCAAAGGGTTAAGGGAACTACCTGATTTATATAAAAAATGGTGTAACAGCCTCTATACTGAAGTCAATAAACTTTCTGAGGATGTAAAAAAACAAGCGTTAAAGCACCTGGATAATGCAGATGGTGTAGCACAACGAATGTTGTCTACGGTGAAGTTAATTGAAAGTGATGAGCAAGTAGAACTGGCGTTTCGGCTGGCCAACAAAGCAATTATGATGCAAAGGCAATGGGCTGCTCCGGAAGATGATAAACCGCTCACTTGGAGGCCTTTTCAGCTAGGCTTTATTTTGCTAACGCTCGAATCATTAGCTAACGAAAAGCACCAGGACCGGGATGTTGCGGACTTACTTTGGTTCCCGACTGGTGGTGGAAAAACCGAAGCTTACCTGGGTTTAGTTGCCTTTAACATGTTTCTTCGCAGGCTACGTTTTGGCGATCACGGTGCGGGTGTAACCAGTTTTATGCGTTATACACTCCGACTGTTGACAGTACAGCAATTCCAAAGAGCGACCGCGTTGATCTGCTCCTGTGAATACATCAGGCAAGTGTTTAATGATCGAAACACGGATGCGAACCTGGGTGAAACCCCGTTTTCGATCGGATTATGGGTCGGCTCAGACACAACGCCAAATAATAATAGAGATGCCCGTGCAGCGCTAAATGACTCAAACGCCAAAAGCAGCCCTAAACAGTTAAATTACTGCCCTAAACACAAGACGAAGCTGCTCAAGTGGGCATCGGGCGCAAATGGTAAACAGGTTGAAGCTCGTTGCTCAGATGAGAGTTGTCTTTGGCATAGTGCCCCATTACCTGTCTGGACCGTGGATGAGTATGTATATCATCATTTACCTTCGCTGATTATTGGCACCATTGATAAGTTTGCCCAGGTCTCCAGAAACAAAAATACGGGAAAGTTATTTGGAAGAGGAACTCAGTACCGGGCACCTGAGCTCATTATTCAGGATGAGTTACATCTGATATCCGGCCCTCTCGGGACGATGACAGGCTTGTATGAAATAGCTATTGATAAGCTCTGTTCGAATGGGGCTAGCCGACCAAAAATTATTGCCTCGACAGCGACTATCCGACAGGCTTCGAGTCAGATATCAGCTCTGTTTGATCGGAAAACCTGCTTGTTCCCACCGCCAATGCTGGATGCCAGAAATTCGGGGTTTGCCGTAGAAGATGAGACAGACCCCGGCCGGATATATGCCGGGGTAACGACAGCAGGGCGGTCAGCGAAATTCACTTTGCAGGCTGTTACCGCCAGCTTGTTACAGGCTGTGTCATCACAGGACGTAAGTGATGAAATTCGGGATGATTTCTGGACTATGGTCACTTACTTCAACTCTTTGCGTGAGTTAGGGGGGGCATTAGTTTTGATGCAAGACGACGTCATTGCTTCCTTAGCCGACTATGCAAGCCGCAGAGGCGAAGAGCCAAGAACCCTTACTGAAATAATGGAATTGACCAGTCGTGTCAGTTCCTCAGAAATTAAAGAGTATCTGAATCAGTTGGATAAAAAATGCACCGAAGACGGTGCGTGTGACAGCGTACTTGCCAGTAACATGATCAGTGTAGGGGTCGATGTCTCTCGCCTTGGCATTATGGTGGTCAATGGCCAGCCTAAGGGCATTGCTGAATACATTCAGGCTACCAGCCGTGTGGGCCGTCGTCGCGGTGGCCCGGGTGGCTTGGTGCTATCGCTTTATAATAATGCCAAAGCAAGAGATCGATCCCATTTTGAATCCTTCAAAACATGGCATATGGCGTTGTATAAAGATGTTGAAGCCACGAGTTTGACTCCATTTGCGCCGAGGGCCAGACAAAAAGCATTGCATGCTGCGTTAGTGATTTTATCTCGTCATTTAATTGCCGGATTAAATGAAAATCCGAACTCGGTTGTAAACTACCGGGATGAATTAGAAAGCTTCATCGAGGAAATCACTGAGCGCGCAGAACAGATTGACCCTGAAGAAGCACTGAATGTGCAAAATTCTCTGGAACTTTTCCTGGAGAGCTGGATAGCTAACGGCCCCGATCTGAAGAACTACTGGCAAGATAATTTCGGAGGTCATAATACAAGCTTAATGATTTCAGCAGAAAAAGCAGCGGAACTTAAGGCTCGTAAGGGCGGCTATTACGGCCGGGCCACACCCACACCAAACTCAATGCGAAACGTCGAACCCGGTACATTGTTTGTGTTGGAAGAGCGGTTAAGGAGCGATTAAATGGCTAGGAATGAAGTTGGTAAGATTCGCCAAAGTAACGTCATAATGAATTACGGTCCCGGTGCTGTCGTTGATTTTCGCGTGCCGGGCTCCGGTGCTTCCGTTTCTATGGTAACGGCTGGAATTGAACAGTGGGAAAAGCGACTTAAAGAAGTAGGCGGTTCGCCACAAGACCTTAAGCGCATGAATGAACCCAGGCTTGCCGAAAAACTTCAGGTATCGCATTTTCGGCAACCGCCGATCGCGCCCGATTCAAAAGAGGGTGAAACTGCAGATGAGGGCATCGTTCCAGTCGTGGGGGTTCGCTTCCCGGGTTGGCTTCAGTGCCCTCAATGTAGCGAATTAAAGCCGGCTAAAAAATGGGCAGGTGCTGTTGGTGACCCGGCAAGGCACTGTCCAGCCTGTTCAGAAAAGCGTCAGGACAATCACAAAGTGTATGCAGTGCCTGTACGTTTTGTCACCGCCTGCCCGAATGGTCACCTGAATGACTTCCCCTGGAATTTCTGGATTCACGGGCTGAATGGTACTTGCCGGAATTCTAAGAAGTTTAAGCTGAAGTCAGAAGGCCCGGGTCTTTCAGGGTTAGTGTTATCATGTCCTAAATGTAAGCAGAGCCGTTCTATGGATGGTGCCTTCTCACCTGAAGCCTTCGAGGGACTTCGGTGCACCGGTAATCGCCCATGGTTAGCCGAGCCCAGAGAAGCCGATTGTAAACAGAAGATGAAAACCATGCAGCGTGGTGCCTCTAATCTTTACTTCCCTGTCATGGATTCCGCCCTGGTCATACCACCCTGGTCAGAAGAGGTCATACAACGCCTGGGCTACCGCTGGAATGAGATAAAAACGATCCAAACGCCAGAGCAAAGAGCGCAATACGTGGATATGTTTTGGGGGCAGTTAGAAGAAGATGCCGGTGGAGTGAGTAAAGAAGACTTCATTCAACTCGTCGAATCTAAAATTGCTGAGGCAGAAAAAGCCAGTAGCGGAAACCTGCGCTGGGACGAGTATCGCCAGTTCATGGTAGCTGCTGCTGCACATACTAACAAAGGCACAGAATTTGAAGTCCGCTCTGTGACAGTGCCTGAAACCTTGCCGCATATTGAGCTCATGCAACGGGTGGTTAGTTTAAGAGAAATTCGAGCTCTGAAGGGATTTACCCGGATAGAGCCCGCCCCGGGTTCAAAATTCCCGGTTCGGACTCAATATCTGTCGGCCAAAAATCTTGGCTGGTTACCTGCCGTAGATAACCGGGGAGAAGGCATATTCATAATCCTGAGTACAGAAAGGCTACGGCACTGGGAAAGCATGCCCCAGGTCCAGGCAAGAGCCGAGCAGATAACCAAGTACCATGAAAGCCGGGTCATGAACCCTGACAACGATAATATGTTTACCCCGTCTACCGGGTTAAGTGCGCGTTTTCTGCTAATCCATTCATTAGCCCATGTGCTTATGAAGCAACTCAGTCTGCAATGCGGCTACTCATCGGCTTCTTTACGTGAAAGACTCTACCTTGGTGAAGGAGATAAACCAATGGCCGGTTTAATGATATTTACCGCGACGAGCGACTCAGATGGCACGCTCGGTGGCCTTCAACGGCAGGGCGAAGCCGCCCGGTTTGCACCAATGTTCCATGAAGCTATCCGGGCGAGTGAATGGTGTTCCTCAGACCCGTTGTGTATCAATGGTCTGGCCAGCGCAACCGAGGGCACCAGCCTGGCGACTTGTCACAGCTGTTTACTGGTACCGGAAACCTGTTGTGAAGATTTCAACCGGTTCTTGGACAGGGCTATGCTGGTTGGCACGCCAGAGGACAGAAGTATTGGTTTTTTCCATGACTTACTCACGCCGGAGCACGGCTAATGGCTAAAATGTTTCCCCCTTCGCTGCCCGCAGATGTAGTACGAGACCCGATGCGCTCATCTGAAGTACTGGTATACGATGCTCTGAAAGAGCAATTAGATAGTCAGTATCACGTGTATTACTCCAGCCCCTGGTTGGGTACTAAAAGTGATGGTGAAGAAATCGATGGTGAAGCGGATTTCGTAGTCGCACACGCTGAAAAGGGTATTCTGGTCATCGAAGTGAAAGGAGGCCGTGTTGAGCTAGCTGCAGATAATACGTGGAAAAGTACTGACCGCCACCATATCTGCCGGACAATTAAGAACCCGGTGAACCAGGCACGAACCAGTAAGCACCACATACTTCAGAAGCTTAAAGACGCTCCGCAATGGAAATCCGCTTATATATGTATGCGTCATGGAGTCATACTGCCGCATGTCGACCGCCCCGCCCGGGGTTTCCGGCCAGATATGCCGTTAAAACTGTTCGCATTTGAAGGGGATATGAACAACCTGGACGCATGGGTAACGAGCCGTTTCAGCGCCGCAGAGGAACAGGAAGGCAATACTGCGCCGCTTGGAGAGGCAGGCTTACGCGCTCTTGATGATATGCTTGCAAAACGGATATTGCTGAGAGTCAGGCTCAACTCCCATGTGCGCGATGATATGAAAGATATTCTTCTGAAAACCAATGAGCAGATTTTTATTCTCACAGAAATGGAAGAAAACCATCGCATGGCAATATCAGGTGCGGCGGGCACCGGTAAAACTATTCTGGCGATGGAAAAGGCTAAAATGCTTGCAGAGGAAGGTAAGCGGACCTTGCTGCTGTGCTTTAACAAACCCCTAGGCTGTCACATAAAAGCTAAAATGTCCCGGGAACCTCTTATTACGGCTAGCCATTTTCACGCGTTTAGCAAGTATGTTGCCATGAAGGCAGGGAATAACGACGCTGACATCGCGCCGGATGAAGCACCAGTTGAGCTTGTCGATAACTTCGTAGAAGCTGAAATAGAAGAGTACGACGCTGTCATCATTGATGAAGGCCAAGACTTTCACGAAGACTGGTTAGCCGCATTGGAAGTGTGCGTAAAAGACGCTGAGAATGGCGTTTTATACATATTTTACGACGATAACCAGAATGTCATGTCAGGCAGCTCCGCCTACATACGCAGCTTGCCGGTAGCTAAGCATGCATTGAGGCGGAATTTCAGAAACACCAAAAGTATATTCAAGCAAGCCGAACCCTATTACAAAGGGAATGTAGTGCGATGTATCGGACCCGATGGCAATGCAATAAAGCGAAACCCATTACAGAAAGAGACCAGCCTTAAAACCCTGCTCAATGAAAGGGTTGGCACCCTGATTAACTCAGAGGGCATTCCCGCTGAGCAAATTGCCATTCTATGCCCTGACATGAAGACCATAGAGACCATTGCCGGCCCGTCGAAAGCACAAATTGGCAAGTATTCTGTGACCAATTCAGAGACCCCGAAAACAGGCTCAGTCGTCGTAGAAACCATACGCCGTTTCAAAGGTATGGAAAGTCCTGTAGTACTGCTTGTTCTGGATGCCTCAACCGTCTCTATGCCGGAACTTATATATACCGGAGTTACCCGAGCGCAGGTTCATTTGGAGCTTTTTGGGTCCGCTGCAGCTTTAAAGGCGTTTGATAACTAACAGGTTGTTGACATTATCCCGCTTAGTCACTGGGTTTGATAGCATGGTTTCAGTCAAACCTATTTCGGAGCCATCCATCGGTCGCAGTAGGAATGCCCATTACTGGGCACCCCCTGCACAGATCCGTACGGGCGCTACTAACGCATACGGCTCCTACTTTTTCGGTAAGTGGTTGACCATGCAAAACCGGGGTCACTCAGAATGACACCGCATAGCGGTTTTCCGGTAGCCCGATTATGTGCCTGATGTGATCAAAAATGGCTGCAATACGGGCAAAATCGATCACTTTTTCAACGATTATTTTCGCCGGGTGCAACAAGGCCCGGAAGACCTTGAGGAGCATGCGCAGGTTCTGCCCGACACCGCATAGAACCGCGTTGATTCGGTCGTAAGCGCCAAAGAATCAGCATCTGTTAATCCGGAGAACCACCGATCACACTGAC
>JAIUMA010000093.1 GCA_022565795.1 Balneolia bacterium | reverse complement strand
AAAATGCTTCCAAATTCAATTAAGTCCAATTTCATGAGGATAATTCAACTTCCCCGTACACCAATAATTCGGCAACTTTGGTTAATCGAAGTCTTCTGCCTTACGAATAATCGCTGGTTTAAGCACTGCATCATTCCCTTTGAATTGAAACTCAAAATCAGTGTGGTCAAAAATTTGAGACCTGACCTTTGCGTTTTCAATTTTAAACTTCCGTCTCTACCTGTTTTGAGATGCAATTCTTTGCACTTTAAAACCTGACTGGCTTTAGGTGCATATGTAAAAGCAGAAATCATACGTTTTGTGATGATGGGGAATTGTAAAATATATTTTGTAAATTCATAGCTTCAGGACCGTTAAAAGCAAATTATTAAAACTAAAATGAAGAAATATTCCCGCTTCAGAGTTGCGCTGCTTGCCATGGGTATAGTGGCAATTCTTGCTTTAACAGGCATGAATTTGTACTCGCTATATTCGCTTCACGTTAGCGCGGTAGACTCTTCTGTCGAGAAGCAAAGGGAACAGCTGGAGGACATGGTGCTCGGTGTTCGCGCGCGTATGTTGCGTCCCGTAAATGAGCTGTGGCGCACGGATATGAATGAGTTCAGGCGGATGCGGGAAGCGCAAGAGGGGATACCCGTGCAAATGTATGATATTCTTTCAAATGTGAACGAAGACCCTCTTTATAAGTCGGCCTATTTTATCTACCCCGATCAGGATCCGTGCAACCAGAACGAGGAAATCCTTTTCTTTGACCACTCTCAGAGCGACTTCACCATTACCCGCGACGTTCCGAGCGTAGTTTGCGATGGCTTCAGCATGGCTAAAACCCGAATGAACGTTCTGGCACCTGAGTATAAATGGCCGGTCCGAAACATATTCGATTCTTATCGCACGCTCACAATGGCCCTGTTCAATCCGGAAGTAAGGGAGGTAGTGGGATATCTTACCCTTGAGATTAACCGTGAATACCTTGCGAATGACATCATCGGTTCTGAAATCAATCTCCGTTTTGGGAGTTTCGAGGAATCCGGCGTATCAATCTGGCTGGATGACTGGAGCCGCCGGGAAATGGTTGCGTCCAACACCGTAAATCTCGAGAGCTTTTCGCGGGACGGGTGGGACTATATACAGCGATTCCCGAACATGCTTGAAGACTGGAATATTAAGATGAGGTATTTTGAAACGCCTGAAGTGGCGGCTTCGAAGGCCTCATTTATAAGAAATATCAGCCTTCTGGCGGTGGCTGTATTTTTGCTTTTGGGCAGTTTGGTTTTTATGTACGTTACAGCACAGCGGGAAAGGGAACTAAGTATGCGTCAGGCGTCGTTCTTAGCCAATGTAACCCATGAGCTTAAAACACCTCTTGCCGTTATGCAGGCTGCGGGCGAGAATTTAGCAGATGGACGGGTTACCACTCCCGAACGACTGGAGTCGTATGGTCAGCACATTTATAATGAGTCTCTGAGGCTTCGCAGGATGATTGAAAAACTTCTTGATGTAGCAAAAAATGAAGCGGGTCAGCTTATCCTCAAGCCATCGGCTCTCAGGCTCAACGAATTAGTAAGGCAATATATAGCCGAGCAGGAAAGTTACCTGTTGCAAAAAGGAGTTAACATCGATTTAAAAATTGACGATCAAATCCCGGTAGTAATGGTCGATCAGAACAGTTTTGAGACCATTTTTGGCAATTTGATTGAAAATGCTGTTAAATATTCGCCCGACGAGAAATATCTTGGTGTTCGGGTTTATGCTGAAAACAAGCGCGTATTTGTTGATGTGGAAGATCATGGCACAGGTATTCCTGCTGCATCACAAAAGCTTATTTTCGACAAATTTTACAGGGTTGAAGATACCCTAACTGCACGTACAAAGGGCCACGGATTAGGCCTGTCTATAGTAAAAAACCTCACCGAGAGAAATGGCGGGAAGATTAGTCTCAGGAGTACATACGGAGAAGGATCTACATTTACCGTTTCCTTCCCGGTAGCTGATAACGAACTACAATTTTCTCCAAATGGCAAAGCAATTGATCAAAAAGAAACTAAACCAGAGTATGTCTAGAAAAAGAATCCTAATCGTGGAAGATGAGCCGAGTCTCGTTTTCACACTGCGTGATACCCTCGAAAATGAAGGTTACGAAGTTGCTATCGTAGAGAGTGGTAACGATGCAATTGCCAAAGTGCCTGAGTTCCAGCCAGACCTTATGCTGCTCGACATCATGCTTCCAGGTATGAGTGGTTTCGAAGTCTGCAAAAAGGTGCGCGAAATGAAACTGAACTTTCCGATCATTATGCTTACCGCAAGGGATCAGGAGATTGATAAGGTTACCGGCCTGAATATTGGTGCCGATGACTACATGACTAAGCCGTTCGGAGTGAAGGAGCTTCTTGCCCGCATTCAGGCACGTCTCCGTCGTGTGAATACCTACAGCAAGCCAGGCCCGATCGATATGGTAAATCTTGGTGATGTACGTGTTCAGCTAAATGAAAGCAAAGTTATTCGTCCGGACAAAGAGATTGAGCTAACCACCCGTGAAGTCGAGCTGATTCGCTTCCTGGTTGCTAACTCCAACGAACCGGTATCCCGTGATACGCTGCTGGAGCACGTATGGAGATACGAGTACAGTACTAATACCAGAACGGTTGATGTCCACATTTCAAAACTGCGTTCAAAAATTGAAATGCATCCCGATGATCCGCGCTACCTAGTTACGCTCCATGGCGTAGGCTATATGATGAAAATGCCCTGATTGAGAAGTAATTGTTGAAACTTCACTCAGGCTGATTAAAATTAAAAGAGCTGCTTCGTTTATTCGGGCAGCTCTTTTTTATTGGAGTCGTATTCTAGGGTGAGCGGGCAATACAGAGCCAGTTAAAGGCTGTTTGAGGGAATGCGCGCTTATGGCTGCGCTGTTGCAAACAGGTCTAAAAACGGGACGCGAATTCACACAAATTGGCGCGGTTTAATGCGAATTAGATATTGCATCACCACTCACCGTTCAATTCAAAAATCGCATATTGTATATCAGATATCTGATATCTGATATACAAAATCAAAAAACAAACTTCGCCTCACCCCAGCCCCAGCTTCCTTCTTTGAATTTCGAACATCACAAGCGCGGCGCTTACGGATGCATTAAGGGATTCCACGTTATTTTGCATAGGAATAGAGAGCCTGAAATCACATAGCTCTGCTGTTTTTTGGCGTATTCCGCTTCCTTCGCTTCCAACCACGATGCCCATTGGAGCATTGTACTTTTCATCCCATATGGTTTTGTCGCTTGTGCCTTCGAGGGCGGCAAACCAGAAGCCGTGCTCTTTCAGCAGCTCAATGCTTTGGTTGATGTTGGTGACGCGGATAATCGGTATTTTGCCGGCCGTGCCTGCAGAGGTCTTGTAAACGGTCGCGTTTACCGGGGCTTGGCGATGTTTTGGCACAATTACGGCCGCGGCGCCGGCTGCAGCGGCGCTTCGGAGGATAGCTCCGAAATTATGGGTATCCTCAATTTCGGAGAGTACAACAACAAAGGGATTGTCTGAAAAATCGCTCGTCTCAATCCAGTCTTCCAATTCGGTATAGGCTACGCCCGAAAGCTGGGCCACGATGCCCTGATCGTTTACTTTGCCAACCAATTCATACAGCTTTTTTCCGGGTATGGTAACTAAAGGCACGCGGCGGGCAGAAGCCAGTTCCGAAATTTTCCCATAGGCTCCGGAACGTAATCCCTGGCGTACAAAGATTTTTTCGACTCCCACATCCGGATTATTTAGCGCTTCTTCTACAGGGTGAATGCCATAGATATATTCGTTGTTTTCAGACATGTATATAGTAAGATTCAAAATATTGTTACGTGAATTACGTAATTTACATAATTCCCAACCCAATCTCTGTTCTTACCCGGCGTTGATATGCAACATCCTAAACTACCACAACAAACCGGCATGAAAACCGGTCAAACACACCGCAACCGATCTTTTCTGGTGAAGCTTTCCAAAAAAGCTAAATCAGTCAATTTGTTCTACATAATAAGCGGTGTTGCGCAGACCGTGCTCGGTGCTATAGTAACCATGGTAGCCATCCTGAATTTGGTGCAGCCGATTTGGCTGGCTGCTTTTCTCAGCCTGCTGGGTTGCGTGGTAACGATGCTTGGTGTGTATCAGGTGTATGAGGTCTTTAACAGCAGGAGAAGCACGCAGGATCTGGCAAGGGACGCTATTGAACGGGCGATTAATGATAAGAATTAGCGTTTACACGCAACTAAAAGGACACGTAAAATAAGAATCACTTAAGGCTGATGAACACAACCACAGAAAGAAACGCAACACAACAAGATAACAGCACCAGCGCCGCGGAAGAACGCATCAAAACGTTTATTGCTATTCAGCTCGGCCAGAGCGCAGAGGGGTTGTCTTTGCGGGAGAAAAAAGAGAAGCTGAGTTCCAAGTTCAAAAAAGTACTGGTGATGATGCTTCTGAATTTTGGCTTCGTCGTTTTTTTCTCCATCAGCTTCTACTACGACATCACCCAGCTGAGTACGTTATGGTTCAATCTCATCATTGTTTTCTTCATAATAAACGTTCTTTTTTACGCCTATCAGCGAAAGCAGCTGAAAGAGGCTACCAGCTGGATTGATTCAAAACTCGCTGAGAATAATGACATGTAATTATAGCATTTTTGCTATCTTTTCGGGCTGAATCCTCACTCAACCCATCCGCAAACCATGTCTACCAAATACATTATAGTAACTGGTGGAGTTACGTCTTCACTGGGCAAAGGTATTATATGTGCTTCCTTGGGTAAACTTCTTGAAGCCAGAGGTTTATCCGTTACGATTCAGAAACTTGATCCCTACATTAACGTCGATCCGGGTACGATGAACCCCTATGAGCACGGGGAAGTGTTCGTAACCGACGACGGCGCCGAAACCGACCTCGATCTGGGTCATTACGAGCGTTTTCTTGGCATCACCACTTCTCAGGAGAACAACGTTACCACCGGTCGTATTTACTACGATGTCATCACCAAAGAGCGGCAGGGAGCTTACCTTGGCAAAACGGTTCAGGTAATCCCGCACATCACCGATGAAATTAAATCGCGCGTACTTTCGCTTGGTGAAAGCGGCAAATATGATGTCGTTATCGTGGAAGTTGGCGGCACTGTGGGCGATATTGAGGGACTGCCGTACATCGAGGCGATGCGCCAGCTCCGTTTCGATATCGGCAAAAAGAATACGCTGTCGATTCACCTCACCCTTGTTCCGTATCTGAAGGCTGCCGGCGAGCTCAAAACCAAGCCAACTCAGCACTCGGTTAAAACGATTTACGAAATTGGCCTTCAGCCCGATATTTTGGTTTGCAGGGCAGAAGTACCTTTGGAATCTGGCATCAGAACGAAAATAGCGCAGTTCTGTAATGTGGAAGTGGAAGATGTGATTGCCTCTATCGATGCTGAATCGATATACGAAGTGCCGTTGCTTATGCTCGATGAAGGTCTCGACAAACGCGTTATAGAAAAGCTGAGCCTGAAGTGCAAAGACGAGCCTGTGCTGGATAAATGGAACAGCTTTGTTAAAGCAGTGAAATATCCGCGCAAGAAAATTAAAGTTGGTCTTATCGGAAAGTACGTGGAGCATCACGACGCCTACATTTCTATTGTAGAGTCACTCATTCACGCCGGTGCGATGAACGACACTAAGGTGGAGATTTCATGGATACAAAGCGATGAAATCACTCCGGAAAACGTTGATAAGAAACTCGCTGGACTGAATGCCGTTCTCGTAGCGCCCGGCTTTGGCCACAGAGGAATACAGGGTAAAATTACGTCGGTTAAGTTTGCGCGGGAAAACAAAATTCCGTTCCTCGGAATCTGTCTGGGCATGCAGTGCTCAGTAATCGAGTTTGCCAGAAACGTATGCGGCATGGCTGGTGCGAACAGCACGGAGTTCGATCCGGAGACGCCTTTCCCGGTAATTGACATCATGGAAGATCAAAAGGAAAATTTGGAGACGGGCGGCACTATGCGTCTTGGCCTGTATGATTGCGCCATCAAAAAAGGTACAAAAGCCCGGAAAGCTTATGGCGAAGATCTGATTCATGAGCGTCACAGGCATCGTTTTGAGCTGAATAACAAATACCGGGAGGAGCTCGAGAAGGGCGGGCTGGTGATGTCGGGCGTCAACCCGGAACGTGACCTTGTTGAAATTGTTGAAATCAAGGATCACCCGTGGTTTGTGGGGGTTCAATTCCACCCCGAGCTGAAAAGCAAAGTGATAGCGCCACAGCCATTGTTTGTCGATTTTGTAAAAGCAGCAGTCGAGCTGGTTGGTGAAAAAAGCCAAAAGCTATAGATGAGTTCAAAAGCAGATAATCCGTTTACCGGAAAAGTGCGCGCAAGAGCGTGCGGACTCGTGGTGAGGAATCATCGGCTTTTGCTTGTTAAAATTAACGCGCCGACCCGCCCGGAGCCGTTCTGGATGCCTCCCGGAGGTGGAATCTCGTTCGGTGAATCTTTGGAAGAGGCGGTCGAGCGCGAGGTACGTGAAGAGACCGGCCTCAGCGTAAAAAGCCGTGAGCTGGTTTTTGTATCTGAGTACATCAACAATCGCTGGCATGCGCTGGAGTATTACTTCCGTTGCGAAATCCTCTCTGGTGAGATGCGGCTGGGAAGCGATCCTGAAATACCGGCTTCATCGCAAATGCTTGAAGATATCGGCTGGTTCGATGACTCCATGATGGATAACCTCAACGTGTTCCCGAAGTTCATTTCCGAACACCGCCGGGAAATCCTCTCTGCCGATGAGATGCCTCTTCGCTTTGTGAAACAATAAGTGCCGGTTGCGTTACAGAAGCCATCATCTTGAAAAAAACGTAGAATTATGTTCAACTTTTTGCTGTTTGTAGCCATGCCGCTGCTCATCCTGAGCGTTACGCTCGGCTGGTGGGCAAGCAGGAAACCGGATAGTGTAGCAATCAAGGTATTGGTGGGTCAGCTTATGATCGACAGCGCCATCATCTCGTTTTTTCTGCTCGTTTTCTTTCAGGGCATCAATCTTGTTTTTGTAATCGGTGCCCTTATCTACGCCGGAATCACCTCGGTGAGGCTAAGGGCGCTGTTCGACAGGATTGATGCTATCATACATTCATAAACAGCTGTAGCAACTTAAAAATCTACTATGCGAACCATTGGCCGAATTCCGCATCCTCAGATGCTCATCACCATTTTTCTGTGGAACAACAAATACATCGTGAAGTTTGAGGCCGGCCCATACGAACAGTCCTACAAGATCGATGAAAGCATGGTAAACAGCCCGGATGATTTAAAAGCGGCGGTAACAGACGAATTTATGGGAAAAGTGGCCAACCGCTTCATCGAGATGAACAAAGAGTTCGGCGATGTGCTTCAGAACCTATAGCAAGGCGCTACGCTTAATCTTGAGTGTCGGAGTTCAAGAAGTTGATTCAGTTTTCCGGGTTTAAAGGAAGGGTGAGGGTAACCTGATAGTCGCTGTATCGGGTATTGTAGCCCGTGTAGCTTACTTTGAATCCTTTGTTAAGGCCGAGAATGAGCATGCCCGGATGGTTGTTTGGGAAGGTGTCGTAGGTGAAAGTGCTGAACTGATGGGCCGTGGCGATTTCTATCATTTCGTCCAGCATGCGTTCAGCGAGCTTTTGGCGTCGGTAGTTAGGGAGAACGCCGCCTTTTGCTGAATAGAACTCGCCGTTTTTTCTGCCGTATCCAATTTTGAATCCGACCGGTATATCCTGTACTTTTGCAGTTAAAATAACCAGGAAATCATGATCCGTACGGTTAATGATCCGGCGCTCCCGAAACAGCTCGTAATTGAGGGCATCAATAAGATGAAGCTGCTCTTTTTCGATGCGCTCTATGGTTACCGGCCGGATGTCTTGTTCGTACATGACGCTGGTTGGTTCTCTGGTTGTTATTGGTGAAAAAGCCGAACGCGTGTTTTCAGCGCGGGGTTTCCTCAACGATACCTATTCTTAAACGATTCCTGGATTATACGTCCCGAATACTATAAAAATATAATGAAAATCAGGTTAGTACAGCTCAATCCGGTTGTGGGTGATATTGCCGGAAACGCAGAAAAAATTCTTACGTTCTACACTCAGGCCGCCGGTGATGGCGTCGATCTGGTTATTTTTCCGGAGCTGAGCATCTGCGGCTACCCGCCGATGGATTTACTGGAGCGGAAAGATTTTATCAGCTCGATAGAGAAGTACGTCGGGTCGCTGGCTTCCCAAACCGGAGAAACCGCGCTCATGATTGGCGCGCCGGTGCGTAATCCCGAGGGGAAAGGAAGACCTTTGTTTAATGCGGCCATACTGGCGAAAAACGGAAAGGTGATGCACATAACCCATAAAATCCTGCTCCCGACCTACGATGTATTCGATGAGTTCAGGTATTTCGAGCCGGGTGATGGCTCAGAGCCTTTCGAGCTGTACGGTATACGTTTCGGGGTTACCATTTGTGAGGACATCTGGAACAACGAGAACGAAGTGATTTATCACGTATATGACCGAAGTCCGGCGGCAGATCAGAAGAAAGCCGGCGCGGAAGTTTTAATCAATATTTCTGCATCTCCGTTTACGCGGAAGAAGCCTGAACTGCGGGCTCAGATGCTTAGAAATCATGCTGCGGAGCTGGATCTGCCGATTGTTTACGTAAACCAGGCCGGTGCCAATACAGAGCTCATCTTCGACGGCGACAGCATGTACATGGATGGTAACGGCAAGATTATAAGCCGAATGCCGCTTTTCGAAGAAGGCTATATCGATATCGAGCTTCAGAAAGAGAATGGTATTGTGGAAGCCACTGCATCAGAACCAATACAGGCTGATATACCGGGTAAGGAAGAGCGTTTGTTTAAAGCACTGGTGCTTGGGCTTAAAGACTATCTCAAAAAAACATCATTTTCCGGCAAAGCCCTGCTTGGTTTGAGCGGAGGAATCGATTCGGCTCTGGTCGCGGTAATTGCCGCCGAAGCGCTGGGTCCTGAAAACGTGATGGCTGTAACCATGCCTTCAGAATTTTCATCGGCTGGAAGTGTATCCGACTCCGAAAAGCTGGCCGCAAATCTGGGCATCAACTTTGAAGAAATCGCCGTTTCGCCTCTTTATGATGGGTTTCTGAAGCAGCTTCAGCCGCTGTTTGAAAACACGGAGTTTGGCGTTGCTGAAGAGAACATTCAGAGCCGCAGCCGTGGCGTGCTGCTGATGGCCATCTCCAATAAGTTTGGCCACATTCTGCTCAATACCGGGAATAAATCTGAAATGGCGGTGGGCTACTGCACGCTTTACGGAGATATGGCGGGCGGCTTGTCGGTTCTTTCTGATGTCTACAAAACTGAGGTCTACGCTATTTGCCGCTGGCTTAATGAGTCGTATTACGGCAAAGAGGTGATTCCGAACGATATCATCACCAAGCCGCCAAGCGCTGAGCTGAGGCCGGATCAAAAAGATTCTGACTCCCTGCCGGATTATGACCTTCTGGACAGTATTCTGCTTCGCTATATTGAGCGCCAGATGAGCCGCGATGAAATCGTTGAAGAACTGGGTAATGATGACGTAGTGAAACGCGTACTGCGTCTGGTTGACCTCAACGAATACAAAAGGAGACAGGCAGCGCCGGGACTTCGTGTAAGCTCAAAAGCCTTCGGAAGCGGCCGCAGACTGCCGATTGTTCAGCAATGGACGAATCAGCCTTAGGAGAGGCGCCTCGCATCGAGTGTTGAATGGTTTGCGGGTAGATGGCAGCTGTTTGGAGCGATGCCAGGGTAGTGTTGGTTTTTGAATCACTGTTGTCCGGGAAAAAACTGAATCGAACCAAACTATTACCTTTGAAACTAAACAGGGGTCGATTTTA
>JAIUMA010000092.1 GCA_022565795.1 Balneolia bacterium | reverse complement strand
AAGTGTCGGGGCAGGCTGTACTGCGTTCCGCTAAAAGAAACCAAAGCTCCCCAACTCTCAGAATAATTTTAGTCGTTCCTCAGCGGTGTGGTTTCTTTTTTAACGCTCCACTCCGCTGCGGTTCTTTACGCCATTTTTTTCCAAGGCCCGATTTATTGGAGGCAATTATCAAACTTGGTGGTTTTTAGTGCCTGCCTTTTTACTGCCTGCCTAACAGTACTGGTAGGTTTCACCTTACAGCCAGAATAGAAATCAAAACAACTAAAATACTTTCCCCGGACAACAATGATTCAACATTCACAATCATTGTTGTCCGGGAAACTTCAATTGTGCTTAAGGAAGTGGCCTTCATTGAATTTTGGAGCTTTTTTATAGTGAAAACAAATCCAAACCCATGCCGCATCCCCAAGACCCTGTCTGGCCGGCAGACAGGGTCTTGGAAAGATATATGGAAGCTTGAATTGTCTTTCCACGGACAGCAGTTATTTTAAGTGTTTAATGTTAAATGACAGGTATAATATGAACCTGTGGCATATTCTTTTTTGAATCAATTCACTAATTCACCTTCACCATTCAAAACTGGGAGGGCAGCGACTTTACTCTATTTGAGGAGCATCATCTTGCGAGACTGCACCAGGTTTCCGGCGGTAATCCGATAGATGTACATCCCGCTTGAGTAGCGGCCTGCATCGAAGGTAACCGTGTAGACGCCGGCGTTCTGCTGTCCGTTTACAAGTACTTCCAGACGCTGCCCCAGCATGTTGAACACTTCGAGCGTAACGTTTGCCGCTTCAGGCAGCGCGTACGAGATGTTTGTTGTCGGGTTAAACGGATTCGGATAGTTTTGGCGCAGCTCGAATGCCAGCGGTATATCAATTTCCGGATCAGTTGACGTTGGCGCCGTTACAATCACCCTGCCCGAGACGTTATCGGTCTCGTTCCAAAAGCCGCCGCCCTCTTCGTGGTAGCCACCGTAAACGTAGCTGTTTTCATCCAGCTGGAAGCGTGTGGCGAAGAAGTACTCGCCGGACTCCAAATGTCCGCCGGCCGTTGCGGCGAACTCGGCCGCATTCTCCTGCTCATGCAGCTCGTAGAACGACCCTTCTACCCAGACGTCGTTACCCCATAAACCGGGATGCTTGTTTTCCGTGTGAAAACCCACCCACATCCGAATCGGCGCTTCGGAAAGCAGCAGCTCATCCTCCATTGCCTTCACCATACCATGCGTTGCAAAATCCTCGCCCTGCTCGATTTCAACAGCGTTTGGAAACATCAGATTTGCCCAGCGCAGGCCGCTTTCAGACTCTGTTACCACAAGCGTAACCGGTATTTCAGCCATAGGCGTAGCCGGTGAGTTGGTTGATATCCGCAGGCTCACCTGGTATTCACCTGGCATCAGGTCTGTGGCGTCTACTGTTAAGGTTATATCCTCAGAGTCCCCGGGAACAATCAGCCCCTGACCCGGACTGGCCGAAAGAAAATTCAGCATGGTGCCTTCCAGCCTGAACGCCAGATTACCCTCCCCGGTAATTGGCAGCAAAGCCGACCATTCTGTTATTCCAAAATGGAAAAAGTCGGATGGGTCAATTATTTGAGCATCATCCTGCCCCTGACTGCTTACAGACTGGTACCACAGGAAATTCTGGTCGCTGGTTTGCGGGGCGATAACCAGCCAGTAGCGGCCATCGCCGAGCTGCAGATCATCACCAATTGCCTGCTGAAGATCGAGCGACACGCGTGTGGCAACATGCCCGCCGTTGTCCGGGTCTGTACCTTCAACCGTTAGCTCATCGCTGCCAAATTCGGCCGTGTAGCTAAATACAGCCTCCTCACCTCCGCCATCCGGATGGCCAGCCGGCTTTCCGTTGCTGTCTTCATAGATTTCGAAAAGTACCGCCGTAATATAATCTTCAAATGAGGCTCCCAGATTCAGGAAGCCTTCGGTGCTAATAACACGAATGGCGGCCAGACCATCAATAAAAAAGTCATCTGAAGAGTAGATTCCAAAGCCCTGATTTGCGATTCGGGTGCTTACGATTCCGTTGGTAGTGCTTGCCTCCTGCTCCCAAATTACTTCGAGATCATTAAACAGCGCTTCGCTTCCATTTGAACCATTTCTGAACACGGGACTGCTGTTGAGGCCCTGCTGCGCCTGAACGAAATCTCCAAGCATTACCACCGCAGGGTTATCACTGCCCGCTCCAGCATCAGCTCCGTTTTGATGTACCGGCCGCTCGCTCCCGTCCGGCATTCGAACCGAAAGCAGATTGTACTCGAGGTCGGCTGCGCCAGTATTCGAAAGGGTGATGGTGCTCGTTGTGAACTCATTTTGAGGCAGCTCAAAATCAAGCGGCGTTGTGTCTACCGTCAGGATGCCGGGCTGAGCTGTGGCGCCGCTAAGCGCAACGGTTACATCACCCGAAACCGAGTTGCTTTCAACCAGCAGTTCGCCGCTGAACGTGCCTTCTTCACTGGCCCCAAAGGTAATGTTTACCGATGCGCTGCTTCCCGCAGGCAGCGAAAAGGGCTGAGCCTGGGTTGAAAACGCCTCTCCGCTTATGCTTACAGACGTGATTTCGGCCACATCGGTGCCCGGATTGGAAAGTACTACGCTTAGCGTACGTTCGGTCCCGGTGAAAATGGTGCCAAAATCGAGCTCATCGTCTCCGGCTACGAGGTCGGGTTCACCAAGAACGGTTAACTCGCCATTTATGACAAACTGCGGATTCGAAGGATCGTTGGTGAGCAGCAGCAGCTGATCGGTGAATGTGCCCGAAATCAGGTCCAGGGTTGACACAGTAAGCGTTACGGTTTCAGAACTTCCCGGCTCTACGGTTCCGCTCACAGGATCAGCATCTGTGAAAAACTCAGCTGAAGAACCAAGTCCGTTCAGTATCACTTCACCTGACCACACGCCGAATTCATGGGGCACCCATCCGTTGCCAATCCAGACATATACGTCGGTAAGCTCCAGCGGAGTGTCAAAAACGCGGGTTGTCTCAATAGGTGTTCCCGGCACCGAGCTGTTGCCGCCTATCCAGCTTAATCGCACGCCAGATGTTACATAGTCGATCGTTCCGCCAATTTGCAGCAGCACTTCATCGCCTCCGTGTTCCGGAAATTCGGGCGTTGAGGTTATCAGCACCGTAAGGTCGCTGGCCCACGTTATGCCGGAGGCTTCGTTAAGTACAAAATCGCCTGTTATGCTCTCAAGGCTTCCGCTCAACGCTTCGCTTACGCGGGTAAATTCGCCCCCGAAAGCGGTGAAGCCATCCATTTCGATCACAAATCCGTCTGATGAGCCGGCAGGCTGCTGCTGCAGGTTTTCTTCAGCTTCTGCAGCACCTGAATCTCCGAACAACCGTTCTTTTGCGAGCTCAACCGCCTCGGCATGAGATTCGTTGAGCAATCCGGCATTGTACTGGGCCAGCATTAGCCGGTCGCTTATGGCCAGGAGGTTTGCATCATTTGCAACCAACGCCGGCAGACTGATGCGGTTTGTTCTGAGTTCAGAAACATTTTCATCGAGTCTTACGACATTCGGCATTCTTTCTTCATTCCCGAACCGTGGAAAGCTGTAGCTAAGCACACCGCTTCCGCTGTTCGAAATTTCGATTTCAGCCGTGCTTGTATCACCAGCATCGGCTACCACCTCAAAGGAAAGCGGACTAACGGCAGCGACCGCACGAGCCACGCCTTCACCCTGCAAGAGTACTTCCAACTGCGGGTTATCGGTGTCATTTGTTTCAAAGGTGATGCTGCCCGTGCTCGAACCAACTTCCTGAGGCGTGAACGTTACCGCTACCGGAAGCGCGGTGTTTGGGGGCACGCTAAACGCGCTTTCTTCAATGGTGTAATCGGGGTTGTCGATAACAAAATTGGTGAGCTCCAGCGCGTCGGTTCCCGTGTTGAGAATCAGGGAGCTCAGCGTTTCTGAAGTTTGCTCGGGCACCTCTCCGAACGGAAGTTCCGGCGATAGCAGATCAGCCACCGGCATCCCGCTTACGTTAAGAGTGAGAGGCAGGATAACCATTGGGTTAATCGGATCGTTACTCGTGATGTTCAGAATATCTCCGTATGTGCCAGCAACAAGCTCCGCAGCGTTAATATCGAGCTCAATCTCCTGTGACCCGCCACCTGGAATCAGCCCGCTTGCAGGACTCGCACCGCTTACCAACAGCGGCTCAGCGGATTCAAGCCCGATGATGCTTATTGAGCCATCCCATACGGCCGGCCCGCCGGCGGCAAAGCCATGACCAACAAACAGATAAATGTTTTCCACAGGCACGTCTACGTCAAAATTAAGCGCTACATGTACGGGTGTTCCGGGTTCGGAGCTGAAGCCCGTATACCAGGGGAAGAACGGATCTGAATAGATATCTTTCCCTCCAAGCTGCAGAAAAAAGGCCGAGGGATCACTAAAATCCGGGTTTGGGGTGTCTGAAAACAGCAGGGTAAGATCTGACGCAAAGGTCGGGCTGTCGTTTTCTGTTAGCACAAAATCAGCCACGATTTGCTGTATATCACCGCTTAAAGGTCCCGATGCCAGAGTGAATTCACCCGGAGCGGGACTAAAGCTATCAAGGGTGATGACGAATGAGCCTTCGTCCTGCAATTCAGGATTGTGAAGCACTGTTACTTCATCGTTTTCTTCTGCATAGCGCTCCTGCTGCAGGAGCGCAGCAACGAAATCGGGCAGTTCATCTATTCGGCCGCTCTCGAACGCATGAATAAGGGAACGGGCGTTCATGTATTCTTCTGTCGGCAGCTTGGCCGCAGGATCCTGCTTTACTGCCCCGGCACGGCCGCGCAGCAGCTGCTGCTGTGAATCAAACGGAGGGATTGAAAAGCTGAGGTTTCCCTCACCGGTGTTGGAGATGGTGAATACGGTACTACCGGTATCACCGGCCACAATACTAATCTCCAGGCTTTCGGGGTCCACCGCAATGAGGGGCGTGAAGTCTCCGGATCCGCTTAGCTCAACGCTTAAAGAAGGATTTTCCGGATCGTTTGTGCTGAAGCTCAGCGTACCGGTTTCGGTGACGGCATCGGCAGGCTCGAACGAAACAGCTACCGTGGCCGAGCTAAATGGCGGAATGCTTAACGTACCGGCATCTACGCTAAAAAGCGGGTTGTCGATGCTAAAGTTTTCAGCTGTTAACACATCATTTCCGGTATTTGTCAGGGTGATGTTAAGCGTTGAGACATCACCTATAAATACATCACCGAAATCCAGTGAAGCAGGACTTACAGACGCCGAAGGCACTCCCGCAACGGTTAGAGCTGTAGGAATTTCGATTTCTCCTTCACCGCTCATCAGAAGCAGTACATCTTCATATAGTCCGGAAAGCCTTTCGCCTGAGCTGAAAACAGCTTCCACATCTACAGTCTGTCCCGGTGACAGAGTTCCGGCTGCGGGCTGTACCGAGCTGATATACGAAGGCTGCGAGTTGATGCCTTCCAGAATTACTTCACCCGACCACTGGCCGGCGTCATCCCACCAGCCGTTGGCCACCCAGACATATACGTTATCCAGCTCGAAGGCTTGATCGAAGTTTGCCTGCTCCTGAACGGGGTTTGCGGCGTTTCCACCCTGCCACTGTATATATGGCCTGGCGGGATTAAAAGCCTGGAAGTTTCCGCCCAGCTGAAGCACAATTTCTGCCGTTTCCAGATTGGGGGTAGTCGCAATTACAATAGCTAAATCGTTGGTCCAAACCGCTCCATGGCCGCCATCGAGCACGAAGTCTGCGCTGTAGCCGGTAAAGGTTCCCGAAATGGGCGTCTCAGAATAAAGCACAAACTCGTTGCCCTCGAGCTGCAGCTCTTCGAAGGTAACAGGAAATCCGTTAGATGACTGCAGGCCTTCAGACGGCAGGGCAGAAGTAGTTTCACGGGATTCAAATTCATTTATGATTCGCTGCTGCTCGGTATCCGGGTTATCAAGTTCGCCGTCAAGCCAGGCTTGCAGGGTGCTGCGGGTAAACAGTTCGGTTTCATCTGGCTCCATGTCGAGCCTTTGTGTAAAACGAGAGGACAGATCGGAGTGCAGCACAGCCGGGCGCTGCGTGGTCTCAAATCCGGGGAATAGAAACGGCAGATCATCAGAGCTGCTGTTGGTAATTGTAAAAAAAACCGTCTCCTGCTCATTTGCCGCAAGCGTTGCTTCTAGTGACTCCGGATTTATGACCGGAAGCACCTGGGCATAGAGATGTGTGGAGGTAAGTGAAAGTGCTGTAAGGAGTAACAATAGCGCACTTTTAATCAACAGCTTTGGGATAGAGTGGTATGGATTGCACATAAGACAGCTGGTTATGAGGATGTCTGGATATAATGAGTTTACAATTTTACGACACCATCAATTCCCTTAATACCTAGTTTAGCATAAATTTAATCCTAAGTTTATACACAGGACAATAAAACCCTCTCCTTAATCACCAAAACCTTTGCAGTCTTCAGGTGAACCCCGCGGTGGTTTTTTCGAACTTAGAAGGGCTTCACCTGAGGGCAGGCGCAGAGAATGCCAAGGTACGCGCAGACGACGGCCTGATACATGCTGCACATTTTGGTAAAATTTAATTTCACAGTTTGAAATTAGTTTGCAGTGAACTGCAATATCACTAAATTGATTACGCCTCCCTTTGTTTTAATACATATAAGATTTTTTGTAAAAAAACCTTCAAAACATTGTTATATCTAAGTGAGCGCTGGTTTAAGGTACCGGCAATTGTCTGAAAAGAATTGTGCTTTAGGAAACCGTTACAAACCTTGCTGCTCAAAAAAAGTTGGGAGCCTGAGTTTTTGGAGATAACACTCAGGTAAAAAAACGGAAACAATCATTTTCCTTCAATCACCATATTCAGTACATCAAAACCACATAGCAATGAAATCATTTTTACTATCCTTCCTGTTTCTGTTCATAGCCTCTGCCGGCTTTGCGCAGTCACCCGTAACGAATCCTGAAGCTCCGGAAGACTGGGCTCCTGAAGACGTCATCTCTTTTTATGGCGCGACATACGAAAATATCAGCGGTATCAACTACGATCCAAACTGGGGCCAAACCGGCCACAACCAGGTAAATACGCAGTTCGATCCCGGCACCGGACAGGTCATTCTGGCCTACCCCAACTTCAACTATCAGGGTACCGATTTCGCTGGAAATCCGGTTAATGCATCCAACATGGAATATTTCCATGTGGATATCTGGGTTGCAGAGGGTACTAACCGAATGGTTAAATTTACGCCTGTTGATAACAGCGGAACCGGCCCAAGTGAAGTTCTTGTTGAAGTTCCCGTTACGCCCGGATCCTGGAACAGCGTAAATATTCCAATGTCAGCGTTTACCGGTATGACGATGCAGTCTGTTTTCCAGCTAAAGTTCGACGGTCAGTTTAATGCAGACGGTTCTGCAAACACAACTCCGTTTGATATCTACCTGGATAATATCTACTTCTGGAAAGTCGCATCCACTTCCGAAAACGACGCTTCTTTAAGCGATCTCCAAATCGAAGGCGAAACCATTGCAGGTTTCGATCCTGAATTGCGTACCTACACCCTTGATCTTCCCGCGGGCGCTACCGAAGTTCCGCAAATCACCCTTGCAACGCCTACCAATGAAAACGCCACGGTAACCATCAATCAGGCAGTCGGAATCCCGGGCGTAGCTTCAGTTGATGTCGTATCTGAGAACGGTGAAAACGAGTGGACGTATACGATTACATACATTGGTTCTATTCCCGGCCAGGGAGCACCATCTCAGCCGGACAGAAATGCGCAGGATGTAATTTCAATTATAAGTGATGCCTATACCGATATTGAAGTGGACACTTACTCTGCCGACTGGGACGATTCAGATTTTGAGTTTGTTACAATCGACGGAACCACCGCCATGCGTATCGACTTCACCAACTTCATCGGCATCGACTTCCAGAGCAACAGACAGAATATGTCTGAAATGACGCACTTCCACATGAACTTCTGGACAGCTAACGAAACTCTGGACAAATCACTTAACCTGAAGTTTTCTGAGTGGGGCGGAACCGATGGTGAAGTATCTGCTTTCGAATACTCTCTGAATAACGCATCAAATCCACCGCTTGATGAGCAGGGCGTTTGGGTTACCGTAGACATTCCCCTCGACTCATGGTCGCCTATCAATGCGCCCAACGCAGTTCGCGGCGACGTGGCACAATTCGTGATTACATCAAACCTTGATGTAGTGTACATCGCCAACCTGTATGTGTACCGTGAAGGCACCGTTTCGACTGAACCGATAGAAACTCCGGCTAAATTTGAGCTGAGCCAGAACTATCCGAACCCGTTCAACCCGACCACGAACATTGCGTACAGCATCCCGGCCAGTGGCGATGTATCCCTGGAAGTATTCAACGTGATGGGACAGCGGGTCGCTACTCTGGTTAGAGGAACACAAAGTGCCGGTTCGCATACCGTTAGCTTCGATGCTTCAAACCTTTCTTCCGGCGTGTACATGTACCGCTTAGGTTTTGAAGGCTCCGTACAAACAAGACAAATGATGCTGATTAAGTAAAAGCGCTGAGCAGTCTTCGTTAGTTAAAGCAAAGCAATATCGAAAGCCGGTCTCCCACAGAGGCCGGCTTTTTTTGTTTTCACGCAAAGCACCCCTAAAAATTCCACTTTACCGACAGCGCTATTACGTTTCCGGCGTTACTTAGGGGTGAATCATCCGCGCCGAGAAAGAACTGGGCCAGCAGCATGGCGTCTGTGTTTTGGGTGAGGCTGTAGTCGACCGAGGGCGAAAGGAACATCCCATTTTCATCCGGATACCAGATGGCCGAAAGGCTTCCGTTAAATAGAGGCGTAAACTGATATTGAAAGATACCGCTCAGCTGCCAGGTGGAAATGGAAGGATTATCGGCTGAAAGCGGCTGACCCAGTAGCCCGAACTCCTCCAGTCCGCCGCGGCTGTTGTAGAGGCCTTCAGTTATCACAAACAATCCGCTATCCAACATATGGTCGGCAGATACCGCTGCAACCACGCTGGCTTCACGATCACCGGATTCGGGCGTTTCCGCATCATAAAACCCCATCACCTCGCCTTTAAAACCGGTATCCGAAATGCTGCCGGCCCATCCTCCGCCCAGAGCGAACCGGTTCTGGTAGTATCCGGTGATCAGCTGCACATCGTAGCCCCGGGTGTTGAATCCGTACATGCCCGCATACACGCTTTGCCGGATTCCGTGCCTTGATGGCGCAGCGGCAAATTCAATACGTGAAGCCCAGTCGAGATAGTAGCGTACCCGAATAGCATCGGTTCCCGGCCGCTCGGGATAGTCGAATTCGTAGATGGAGTAGATATTAAACAGATCGTTAGGATTGGTGATGGTGTTGATGCCCCAGTTCACTCTTTGCCGTCCGGCCCGGATATTCCAGTCGCCGGCTGTCCAGTCCGCATACAAACGATCCGGAATAAGATGAAGCAGCACGTCATCAGTCTCGACGGCCATCCAGGAGAGGTTTACATAGCCGTCGTCGGTATCAATCACCGAAGCGTAGCCCGGAATATCCTGTACCAGATCACCAGCAAACAAACGGGCGCGGCCCTGCGCGTTGAACTCCAGATTATCCGTGGCCAACCATCGCAGCTCCAAACGGCTCTGCAGACGATACTCCCAAAATACCTCCTCACCAAAAGGCTCCGGCAGCTCGGCGGAAATTCTGAGAGGTAAAGCCTGAACGTAACCACCGTAGGTAAAATCCTGGGCATGGGCTACTTCTATTCCAGAGATTACCAGAATGATTAGTCCTATGAAAGTTTTTTTTACCATCATGACATATAGTTGACAGTTAACAGTAAACAGTATTTTTCAGATTTCTATAGTCTTTCTGTAAGGTTTTCACGGTTAATGAATCTATATGCAAGTCAAGTCAACTCAGCTCAAATTCATTAATCCCTCAATCATGGAAAACTCAATTCTCTACTCTAAGTCGTATGCTTTCGCGATTTGCGATGTTAATGCTTACAAATTCCTTAGCAACCAACAGCGAGAATTTATTTTATCAAAACA
>JAIUMA010000091.1 GCA_022565795.1 Balneolia bacterium | reverse complement strand
CTTACCCAGATCGCGGGTTGATTTATTATCGTGGATACGCTGATCAAGGTCGGACTGGGCGAATGCTTCCATGCCGTATTTGCCGTAAACGTCGAGCAGGTGAGACGTCTCTACGCCGTAACCAATTGGAAACGCGATTTCCTCAAGCACTTTACGCCTCACGGCATACTCACCCGATAGCGGCTGAATGATGGCCGTGAGTTCAGGGAAAAACAGCGAGAATAGCGGTCGCGTAAGAATTTCAGTAACGCGGCCACCGCCTGAGGGGCGGGTAACGTTTGAGAGCGTGAGCGGCCTGTCGTAGAAGCCCTTCACATACTGAACTTCCGGCCGGTAAATGAGCGGCCCGAGAAGGCCGTAGGCAAAACGCGGATGGATATTCTTGATATCGGCATCCACATACACAATGATGTCGCCTTCAAGCTGATAAATCGACTTCCAGAGGTTTTCACCTTTCCCTTTTTTCTTTTCGATATTCGGAAGGATGTCATCCGCCAGGTAGGTATCGGCTCCGAAAGAGCTGGCTATTTCCAGTGTTTTATCGGTTGAACCGGAATCGATTACAGCAATCTCATCGAGCAGCGGATAGCGGCTCATCAGCTCCGAACGGAAGAGGACGACCTCTTTACCGATGGTTTCTTCCTCGTTGAGAGTTGGTAAACAAAGCGAGATTTTCAGATTCTGCTTCTCTTTCTCCTCCACCATTTTCTTAAGGTCCCAGAAATCTGAGTGGTGGTACGTATTTTTCTTAATCCATTTATCAATATTACTCACAAACGCCTCCGTCAATAGCTTTAATAGTTGCGATTAGCTGCGCCAGGCCTTTATAAATCGGCTCAATCTGTATGGACTCCTGTTGGTCGCCTGCACGAACTCCATCCGTGATGCCAAGCGTAACGGCAGGAATTCCTTTATCGATAAATGCGGCCAATTCCGAAGTGGAAGGCGCCAGCCTCGGCTCCACGCCCAGTGATTCAATAATACGCCGGGTTGACCGTACCAGCGGATGCGAAAACGGAATACCACCGGGCTCTCGCCGTGCAAATATATCCAGCTCGACGTCTTCGCTGTGGCCCGATGTTACCTCGGTTGTAATTTCTTCAATACGGTCGGCAATCTCACGGGTGAGCTCGGCTGACTCAGAGCGAATCTCAAACTTCAGGCGGGCGTAGGTCGTGATGGTGTTGTATGAGTTGCCGCCTTCAATCGAGCCCATTATCACACTGCTTTTGGGCCTTTTGGGCAGACGAATATCGTTAATCTTGTTGATAACCTCATTCAGCGTAAGAATAGCGCTCGATGAGCCAAAGCGCGACCAGTCGTACTGCTCCGGAATACGACATGTGATGTCGCCGCGAAGCATTCCAATTCCTTTGTGGCTCAGGCGCCCGAGACGGACACCCTCAACGCATACGCCGTAGCTCACGGGCAGCTTGCTGTTTTCCAGAAAGAACCGAAGTCCTTCCAGGTTTCCACGGCCCAGGCTTCGTGTTCCGGCAAGCAGGGTGATATTGTTCACCGGCTTGTAGTCCATCTTTTCGAGAATGTACGGCAGTGTTGCAAGTACAGCAACGCCAAGGCTGTTATCGCCTACGCCCGGACCTACAACTTCTTCCGGATTGATGGTATAGGTATGATTAACCGTTTCCGGCACAATAGTATCGGCATGGGCAACCAGCATAATATTTTTCTCGCCGCCACTGCCTTCTATTACGGCCACGCCGTTTCCGACCTCATCTATGGTGGTTTTGCTCAGGCCCAGCTCCGTAAAGCGGTCGAGCAGCAGCCTGATTCGGTTTTCTTCGTTGAATGTTGGTGCGGGAATTTCGCCCAGCATGGCCAGATTGGCCAGCAAAATCTCCCTCATGCCCTTATTTAATTCTACTATTTCCGGCATCTCCTTGATAATTGTATCAAGCACCGGATTTTCAAATGGTGTCATATGGTAGTGATGAACATTAGCATTTTGGTTGATCAGACAACTATCGCACTGCCTGTTTTTGATGCTGCAATTCTAATACTGCAGCCCGCGCTGACCGCTTTCGCGGTACTTTTCTCACATCTGTTATTCAATAATTCATTATGCCCGCATAGCTGCACCTGCCAGCCACAACTTTCAAATAATTTATTAAAGTGGCTTTGCAGGTAAAATTTATTTGGCACTTCAGCGCATCACCGCATTATAAATAATGCATATCGCTTTTACAACAATTGTTTATAAGGATACATTCCCTCAAAGCTTAAACCTTTTTCCGACATACCTCATAATTGTGTACCTTTAGCGCAAAATGTAACCCGAGCAGATTACCATGATATTAACACCTCTCATTTCTTTCTCGGCCATTGCGGCCATTGAGCTCGAAAGCGTCTGGCTGATTATCGCTTTTTTCGTCTTTGTCGCTGTTTCGGCCGCCGTGGCCATTATTGTGATCCTGAGGCAAAACCGCTACGGAGTTCCTACTAACTTCATGCATTCAGCTATGATTGTACTTTTAGTTATCACTCTGCTCGTCTCTCTTGTGTTCGCCGTTGGTCTCTACCGCATGAGCGGCGACATGCGCGCCCAGGATCCGCCACCCTCTCCTGTGGAAAACAGCTCAGGAGTCTATGACGCCGTTGGAGTTACGAGACTTATCTCTGACGTGAGTTTTGAGCACTGAGACGCAGAGCACTGAGACGCAGAGCACTGCGTCTTTACCAGATGTCTTTATGACGACATGCTTAGCTGATCCCGCTGTTTTTTGGTGAGACCTTTCACTACAAGGTCATAGGATTCTGCTATCCACTCCCGGACCAGATCATCCGGGATGGAATGGTCCATCATCACGGTGTTCCAGTGCTTTTTATTCATGTGATACCCGGGCACGACGCCTTCGAACTCCTCCCGAAGCTGAATAGCCTTTTCCGGATCGCATTTCAGATTGATGCTCTCGAATTCCATGATGTCGCAAATGGCGAATATCTTGCCCATCACCTTGAAACACAGGGTGTTGTCATCAAACGGGAGGGATTCTTCCGCCCCGGGAAATGTGAGGCAAAATTGTCGGAATGATTCGATGTGCATGGGGGCTCGCTCCGCTCGCAATTTTAAATGGTGAATGGTGAATTTATTTATTGCCAAATTCTTAGACGCAGGGCACTGAGTCTCTACACCGTGTGCGTTTCTACACGGTGTATGTGGTGTTCATTATGCGGGTGCATAAACAAAAATAATTTATTTGCGTGAATCTGCGGGATAATATGCGAAACTCTGCGTCCTTCAATTCACAATTTTTTATTAAACCATTTCTCCAGCTCATCGGCAGACATGGTGTTGATTACGCGGTCTTTGCTGAACCAGCCCTTTCTGGCGATGGCAACTCCATATTTAACATCGTCTATTCCCGGTATATCATGAGCATCGGGACATATAGCTGTCATCATTCCCTCTTTTTTAGCTTTTTGACCGTATCTCCAGTCTATGTCCAGGCGCCACGGGCTTGCGTTTATCTCAATAGCGGTGTTGTGTTCGGCAGCCAGTTCAATCATCCTGTTGATGTCTACCTTGGAGCCATCACGCTTCAAAAGCAGGCGGGCGGTCGGGTGACCCACAATGCGGGTGTGCGGATTTTCGATGGCACGAGTGTAGCGCTCGAGCATCTGCTCCGGCGGCATATCGAGCGACGCGTGAAGTGATGCAATCACAAAATCGAAGCCCTCAAGGATTTCCTCGGGATAGTCCAGGCTTCCATCCTGAAGCATATCGGACTCGATTCCTTTAAAAATCCGGAAATTTTTCCCTTCCTCCTTAAAGCGCTTGTTGAGCTCCTCGATTTCCTCCCACTGCTGTTTCACCTGCTCGATAGTGAGTCCGCCAGCATAAGCAGCCGTTTTGGAGTGGTCGGTGATGCCGAGATACTCGTAACCCCGCTCCATACAGGCTTCAGCCATTTCCAGAATCGACTTTTTCCCGTCGCTCCAGGTGCTGTGGGCGTGCAAAATTCCTTTGATGTCTTTCTCTTCGAGCAGCTTTGCCTCATCCAGCGAGTGCTTTTCGAAAAAGGCAAACTCCCCGCGATCCTCACGCAGCTCAGGTGGCACAAACCCCAGGCCGAGCTCCTTATAGATATCTTCCTCAGTAGTCGTTTTTACCGGCTTATCAAAATCGGTGTTGCCGGACTCATCCATCTGAAAAAGCCCATACTCATTTAGTGTCAGTTTTTTGTCACGGGCGCGCTGCCTCATGCCAACGTTATGTTCCTTGCTTCCGGTGAAGTACATCAGCGCTGCAGCGAACTGCTGAGGCTCTACAATTCTTAAATCGACCTGTCTCCCCTCGGATGTACGAACTGACGACTTTGTGTCACCTTTGCCCAGAACCTCCATCACAGAGTCAAGATTTGTAAAGGTGTCAAATATTTTGGGGGCAGCCTGTTTGTCGGCTGCAATAAGGATATCGATATCGCCGATGGTTTCCGCGCGGCGGCGAAGGGAACCGGCAACATCAATCTGCTGTACGCCATCCAGATCTTTCAGGGCGTTGTACATGCGGTCGGCGATAGCCATGGCTTCATCAAGGCGGCAGCGTTCAGAAAACTGCTCCATCCAGTCGATTGATTTCAGGATTTTCTCTGCAGATTTCTTCCCCATGCCGCTCAGCGCAGCCACCGAGCCGTCTTCACACTTCTCTCGGAGTTCTCCTATCTCGGTTATGCCCAGCTCTTTGTGAATTTTGTAGATTTTTTTAGGACCAAGACCTGAAATATTGAGCCAGTTCACCAATCCTTCGGGGACTTGCTGCTTGAGGTCTGTAAGCGCCGGAATCTCGCCGAGTTCGGCCATTTTGTAGATATCCTGTGCAATGGACTTGCCGATTCCTTTTATATCGGTGAGTTTTTCATCACGGATGATGTCGTTGATGTCCTCATCCAGCCCTTCGATGGTTCTGGCCGCGCGGTCGAACGCTATCGCCTTGAAATCGTTGGCACCGGCCAGACGCAGATAGGTTGCGGTTTCTTCGAGCTGCTCAGCTACGAGGCTGTTGGTAAGAGTGATGTTTGCTTTTTCTTTTGTTTCGCTTTTGCTCATGCTTGAAATAGGCTCCAGGGCGATAGTCGTTTAGTTTTAAAAATGAATTTATTCTAAAATAAACAATTCGGGGGAGTGTGCGCAGCGTTCCTGTGGGAAAGAGTTTTCGGGGGTTGATCGACACTTTTTGAAGGACGCAGATTAACACAGATTACGGCGCAGATTTTCACTTCGTGGGAATCGCTGCGCTCGGTACGCAGATAGTTAACCGTGTTTTACTTGGCCCAGGATAGAACTCAAAACATCATTCGAGCCTTCTAACATATATTCCGCCCGGAATATCAAGGTAGTCTACGTGGCTCGATGCTACATACAAATTTTGTTTATTTAGATGTAGAGCCCTTGTATGTTCAATTGGTAAGTTATCAACCATACTAAAGTACTCATCGTTATGTCTTCTCATCACACCTTTACCTGTCCCAAGTAAAATTCCCTCAACCAGATCCGTATCAATAATACTGTTAATGAAAGTACCTTCAAGAGAATCAGGATAAGGAGTAAATGTCCAGGGGCCGTCGGGCAAATCAAACTCATAAAACCCCCTCCATGTGTTCATCGCATAAATTTTAGAATGATCTGTGCTAAAGGCCATCGTGTAAATCACGTTGGAGTCCGTTTCGCGCAGTGTTTCCCAGGTTACGCCCCGGTCGGTGCTGCGCATAATCGGTCCGTTGCCGACATACACATGACCGGGATTTACCGGATCGGTTTCGATAAAAGCCACCGCATTCCTGAACATCCCATCATCTGACCCATCTTCTTCATGAGCCGGTATTAGTTGCCATGAGGTCCCGGCATTATTTGTATAAAAAATGAGTCCACCACCCTGATTTGCCGTGCCCGCATAAAGTCTTCGGGGCTGGTCCGGATCAATTGCAAAAGTGGTAACTGAGGAAGTAAATGAAAGGTACTCCGTTAACCCATTGCTACGATCCGACCAGCTTTTTCCCGAATCAGTGCTGCGGATTATACCATGGGGATTAGCATAGACCACATTGGGAGATTTCGGATCAAAATGGATTTCTTCTATGGTTCCACCCTCCCAAACCTGTTCCCAATTCTCCCCACAATCGGTGCTCATATATATTTTACCCTGGGTTCCGGCACTAGCATTACCTGAAGTCCCCACCAATACATGTCCGGCATTTTGCGGATTTATAGCTATTGACAAAATGATTTCTTTTGGAATTCCGAGATAACTCCAGGTATCTTCCTCGGCGTTGGTACATTCGAAACTTGGGTCGATATCCACGACAGGTTCACTATCAGAGCCGAAAATTCCGCAGGATATCATCAATATACTTGATAGGATAATCCCAAAAAGAGAAACTATTTTCCCAGATGCAGCAGGCATTTTCGCCATTTTTAAGAGTCTGATTATAATAAGTAAATGTGTCGTTTGTGATGATTTTCAATAAGAATCATATACATGATACAAAAAAAACAACCAACGGATAGCGCGCTGTTTATACCTCAGCCAGGTCGGGATTGTTGCAAGAGAATCTAAATGCGGTTTTTGGTGGACGCAGATTAACACAGATTACGGCGCAGATTTTCACAGATTAATTCAAAATTCACCATTCACCATTCACCATTCACAATTCCCCCCACAGCGGCTCTCTGCTTTTTGTATCTTTGGTTGCTCAGAATGATTTTAGATGAACCCATGTTCCTGATAGGATGAAGCCAGATACGCAAAATGTGAATGAAAAAGCCGCGACCGCCGGTAATGGCAAAAGCGCAGCCGTTAAAGCTGTTATGGAGCGCCCGCTCGTCATCAAGGGTGCGCGGGTTCATAACCTCAAGAACATTGATGTCTCCATTCCCCGGAACAAGCTCACCGTTATTACCGGCGTTTCGGGTTCGGGTAAATCCAGCCTTGCGTTCGACACCATCTATGCCGAAGGACAGCGCCGCTACGTGGAAAGCCTTTCGAGCTACGCACGGCAGTTTCTGGAGCGCATGGATAAGCCCGATGTAGATTTCATACAGGGCATTTCGCCGGCCATGGCCATTCAGCAGAAAAACACCACCTCCAACCCGCGCTCTACGGTTGGAACAACGACCGAAATTTACGACTACTGCCGCCTGATGTTCGCCCGAATCGGCAGAACCATCTCCCCGGTTTCGGGCCGGGAAGTCCGCAAGGAAAATCCCTTCACCGTAATCGACGACCTCTTTAGCCAGCTGGAGGAAAACACCAAGTTCTACGTGCTCTTCGGCATTCCGACCCGCGACCAGAAGGTGACCGATGAGCTTAACGTGCTTAAAGAAAAAGGCTTCACACGAATCCTCACGGGTGATGAGTCCATCATTGACCTCAGCCGTGACGAGGTGAAGCCGCAACAGGTTAAGCGGAACGTGCACCGCGTTCTTGTGGATCGTCTTGCCCTTAAAGACGACAGGGACGTCCGCAGCCGCATGGCCGACTCTATTGAAACGGTCTTTCGTGAAGGTTTCGGCACCTGCTACATCCGTGTCCGGGGCGGAGAGGAATTCGTCTTTTCAGACAAATTCGAGCTGGATGGCATCACCTTTGAAGAGCCAACCCCACAAATGTTTTCGTTCAACAATCCGTTCGGGGCGTGCAAGAGCTGCGAAGGCTTTGGTCGCGTAACCGGCATTGACGAGGACCGTGTAATTCCTGATTACGACGAAACCATTCGCGGCGGCGTGATCGCGCCATTCAACAGTCCACGTTTTGTGGATAATCTGAAGGATCTCATTCAGGTTTGCGCACGTCATCAGCTTCCGATTGATACGCCCTACCGCGAATTAAGCCGCGAGATGAAGGATATAATCTGGAAAGGAAAGGATGAGTACGTCGGGGTTCACAAGTTTTTTGAAGGCATCAAGAATGAGTTTTACAAGATGCACATGCGGATTTTCTATGCCCGATATCGCGGCTACAGCCGCTGCCCGCAGTGCGACGGATTCAGGATTCGTAAAGATGCGCTAAACGTGAAAGTCGGCGGGCTGCACATCGGTGAAGTCTGCGAAATGACCATTCAGCACGCACATGAGTTTTTCGAGGAGCTCTCGCTCACGGAGTATGAGCAGGGCGTGGCCAGCCAGATTTTATATGAAATCCGCAAGCGCCTGAAATACCTGAATGATGTGGGGCTGGAATACCTCACGCTTGATCGCCTTACAAATACTCTTAGCGGCGGTGAGGCGCAGCGCATCAGCCTGGCCAATTCGTTGGGAAGCTCGCTTATCGGCAGTCTCTATGTTCTTGATGAGCCAACCATCGGACTGCATCCGCGCGACAACACCCGCCTGATTGGCATTCTGAAGACCCTCCGCGATATCGGAAATACTGTAATCGTGGTCGAACACGATCCGGAGATGATGAAAGCGGCCGATAACATCATCGATATTGGTCCGCACGCCGGTATTCATGGTGGTGAAGTGGTGTTCACCGGGAAGTATGAAGAGCTCAAAAACTCAAAGACGCTCACAGGGCGCTACCTCAGCAACAAGGATGAGATTCCGCTTCCCAAAAAGCGACGCACGGCAAATCGTTGGCTGAAGCTTCGCGGAGCATCCGAGCACAACCTCAAGCATATCGACGTTGACTTCCCGCTAGATGTAATGACCGTTGTAACAGGTGTGAGCGGCTCGGGAAAATCGACGCTTGCGCATCACACGCTGTACGCCGGCATCCAGAAAGAGCTGGGCAGCTACAGCGGAAAAGTCGGGCGCTACAAAAAGCTGGACGGTATTCACCATATCGACAAAGTTGAGATGGTGGACCAGACGCCCATCGGGCGTTCATCGCGCTCGAATCCGGCCACGTATACCAAGGCGTTCGACGGCATCCGCGACGTATTTGCCGGTACGCGTCAGTCAAAGATTATGGGCTTTAACGCCGGTGACTTCTCCTTCAATAAACCTGGAGGCCGCTGTGAGGCATGTCAGGGTGAAGGCACTCAGACCATTGAGATGCAGTTTCTGGCCGATATCGTGCTGCCGTGCGAAGTGTGCAACGGCAAGCGGTATCGCAAGGATTTGCTTCAGGTGGAATATCGCGGCAAGAATATTCACGACGTGCTTGAGATGTCGATTTCCGAAGCACTCGAGTTCTTTGTTGATGAAAACAGCATCACCTCACGACTTCAGGTGATGGAGGATGTGGGCCTTGGCTACCTGCGTTTAGGACAAAGCGGCACAACATTGAGCGGTGGAGAAGCACAGCGCGTGAAGCTGGCCCGATTCCTCTCGTTTAACGACAGTGGTCACACCCTTTACTTTTTTGATGAACCAACGACCGGCCTCCATTTCGACGACGTGAAGCGACTGCTAACCAGCTTCAACCGCCTAATCGAAAACGGCAACTCGGTCATTATCATCGAGCACAATCTGGATGTAATTAAAAGCGCGGACCACATCATCGACATCGGCCCGGAAGGTGGCTACGGCGGCGGCACCCTTGTCGCGGCATCCACACCCGAAGAGCTGGTTAAAAACCCTAAAAGCCATACCGGTCGTTATTTGAAAGAGGTTTTGTGAGCTAGTTTATAATTCGCCGATTTTTTTACTCGTCTATTACTTTCAGTAATGGTTAAAATTTTAACCATTATTATATTCAAGACGCTAAATAATAAACTATATTTTCAAAAAATAGTCGAGAAAATCATAACATACTGCACGCCAACAGTTTTTAAAACATTAAATACTTGTATTTACAAGAAGCAAGTGTTAGGTTTAAGTTACACTTAAACTTAATAACTTTAAATAATCTACAATGGCAAAAATTATAGCCCTTTCCTTTTTTGTGTTAATTTTAACTTCTTGTTAAGATAATGATAATCCAATCTCAAGCAGTGAAGTAGTTGCTACATATTCTGATGAGGAAATCTCATTTATCGATAACATAGGAGAGCTTCACAACCAAGCAATTCAAAAACTTTACTTAGACAATTCAGATGAAATTCCCAAAATGCTCGAAAGTAGTAGCGGTTTGATAAAAATGGCTGAACACATACATCATTCGGTATTGTCGTCAGATTACTGGACATTACCTAGCAACAAGCATTATGATTATGAACAAATAGTCTTAGAGCTAGAAAATGTTTTTCTTATGAATTTCGACGAAGTTAGCCAAGAGTCTTTTTTGGGTCAAGTAAATTTCTTGGGGAGTAGCGGGTAATCAGGCAAAAAGTTTTTCGA
>JAIUMA010000090.1 GCA_022565795.1 Balneolia bacterium | reverse complement strand
TCATGCTGCTGGTGTCGCTTGGGATGCTCTACTTCTTTCGCCGAAGAGGATGGATATAGAATTCAGGACACAGAGTCGCGCAAATTATGGCGCGGATTTACGCAAAGTTGGGTTTATACCCGCCTGGAACTTATGCTGCTTTGCGTAAATCTGCGTGTACTCTGCGCAAATCTGCGTCCTAATCTAATACCACTTCAGTTCCTATTTCGTTAATTGGTAAATAAGCTGATAGTACTCTATTGGCAGCGCCACGGACGGATAGCCGTTGTTTTCGATCATCATCTTAAGATAGTCTACCATCGGGTCGCTCATGATTTCTTCTTCAGTTGAAAACTGAGCACGGATCAATGAAGGTACGGGCAGAATATCAAAAATATCGAAAGCTGACGGAGTTGGGCGCTCGGTTATCTGGTAGGGCTCATCCATACTCATTCCCGCTCTATCCAAGGCCAGGGCAATGGCAAAGCTGAGGCTGCCCAGCTCATCCACAAGGCCGTTTTCCTGTGCCTGTATTCCGGTCCAGACGCGGCCTTCGGCAACGGCTCTTACTTCATCTTCTTCCATATCACGTCCTTCAGCCACTTTTTCAATGAACTGATCGTAGAGCACAAGCATGCGGTTTATAAGGCCTTCCCGCTCAGACTCAGTCAGGTTCCTTCCCGGCAGCCCGAGTCCGATCAGCGGAAGAACCGGGCCGCCCATCAGGTCGGCCGATTCTCCTCTGGATACAGTACGATAATTGAGCCGCAGACGATCACTGAGACCATCATCATAAAACCAGCCGGAAATAACGCCTATGGATCCGGTCACGGTGTTCGGAACGGCAATGATGGTGTCGGAATACATGGAAATCCAGTAGCCGCCAGAAGCCGCCACGTTACCCATTGATACGATAACCGGCTTTTCTTCCATGGTTTTGCGGAGCTCTTCGGCTACCAGGTCGGAGGCCAGCGGATCACCTCCGGGTGAATCGGCGCGAAGGATTACGGCTTTAACGTTGCTGTTATTACGTGCTGCACGAATGTCTGAAGCCAGCCTTCGTGCCTGAATGCCGCCTTCGGTCGTTGTGCCGCCAATAGCATAAATGATGGCAATTTCCGGCTTTGGTCCCCAGAAATTATCGTTTGGCATCAGATTCGCCAGAAGTCCGCTGCTTCCGGTACGACCCATGCGCCTGCCTTCCAGCTCGCGAATGATGTCATTTATTTCGGTTGATCGCGCCAGCGTGTCTACAATTCCGGCTTCAACCAGATCTTCGGGCAGCAGGGAAAGTCCACGATTGATGAGGTTATCGAATTCTTCTTCGGAAAGTCCGCGTCCGGCCATAACGTCGTTTCGGGTTACCTCGTAGTATCCGTTGATGAGGTCTTCGCGCTGCTCCCGGTCTTCTTCGGAACCTTCGCTGCGGGCAAAGGTTTCGAAAGCCGATTTATGGGTCATTTCGCGGAATTCATCCACGCCGATTCCGTAGTGATCGAGCAGGTCTTTGAGATAGGTAGTGCTTGTTCCGTAACCGGTGATGCTCATGCCGCCAAACGGATCCATCACCACGTAGTCGGCCACAGAAGCCAGGTGAAGCGTGCTCATGCCGCCGCGCTCCACATAAACGACCACCTTTTTGCCGCTGTCACGGAACTGCTGCAGCTCCTCGCGTATCTCCCAGATCATTGCCGATGAAATGGCCATACCGGTTGTGTTTATTACGATGCCTCCGATGCGGGGATCATTACGGGCATCCCGGATGGTTTCCAGCGTGCCGCGAAGGGTGTTTCTGTTGTCGAAAAAGCGCCGGTTCTGGTAGGCCATTGGCCCGCGCAGGGAGAGGTTCAGATAGGTATCTCTTGGGCTGGAATACGTGTCGATTACGTTACGGTCGTAGGCACCGATGCGAATGCCGTAGGTGTTGAACTGCTGATTAATATCGGTGTCAAAATGCGACTGCGCGCTAACGCCGGCGCGGCCGAAGCTAAACTGAACGCCAGCTGTTACGCCAAAATCATGAATGTAGCGACCGGTTAACCGTACGCCTGCAAGAGGCTCAAAAGCCAGACCTGTACTCCAGGTTCCGTTTTCGATGGCTACGTTTCGCTGCACGGCGTAGTCGCCGAACAGCGCCACGGCAGGCGTGCCCAGCGGACGAACAGCCATATCCACAACGCCTTCGTAATCATTGCTTTCGACCGAAAATGATCCCATCAGACCGAGGGAAAAATAGCGGTTTGGTCGCGTAATGGTACCAACGGTGATGTGATTTTCCAGCCCAAAATCGCCCGCGTTACCACCATACCAGTTGAAGGAGTAGCCGATGGCGCCCCGCTCGTTTCCAAAACCAGCACCAATCGAGTAGGAGCGAAAGCTGGCCGGGCCAAGCTCGTTGAAGACGGCCGAAAACCCGAAAAGCGGATTGGCGGTAAAGATGCCAAAGCGGTTAAAATCGGTGAACCCACCCTGATCAGAAAACTGAAAGAGCAGATCGGGCTGTTCGATATACCCAAGCAGGGCCGGGTTGTCGTAGCCGTAGAGCCCGAACTTCATGGCCCCGGGGCTGGTGAGAAGAAAATCATTTCGCTCGTGAAAACTGTTGCCGGAAAACTGGGCGGATGCCATGTCCGGAAGTGCAAACAAAATTCCTAAGCAGAGCAGAAGTACTATTTTTTTCATACTGACAGATAATATAGAATTGAGGAGTAAAAGGCCGCCGTATTAATGGGGGACTAAAACAGATGCAGGCTTTCTGAGGTTCTTAATCTGGTACAGGTAATAATTCGTTCATTAATATAGCAACTGCATCTGATGAGTTGGTAATAAAATCAATAGATTGAAAATATTTTGAATACCATGATATGTGGCCAAAAATATCCCTGTTAAACAGATCCTGAATTGATGCCTGAATATCAATATGAAGCTGGGCAGATGTTTATTATGAAGCATGAAACATGTGAACCGTTAATACCTGAACTTGGTTGAATCTCTTATGATAAGTTACTGGGAATCTTTTATTGACTGGTTTATGGCTCTGGGTGAGCCCTATGGCGTTAATCCGGTTATTTTTGGCAGCATATATGTTGGGGCCGTTCCTTTTTTCTGGCTGGCTATCGCCTGGCTGGTGAAAAACCTCAAGAACGGTAAATCGGTTGCCGGCCCGGTGCTTATGGCCTGTGCCTGTGCGGTTTCTGCGTATGTTTATTTAATAGTTGCGGGAGAAAATGTGCCGCTTTGGGTGTATGTGTTTATTGTTGCTATTATAATCTATGCGGTCTACAGTACGCTGAAAAAGGTGAGGTCCAAAAAGGCCGAAATCGAACAGCAGCAAATCGATGATCTGCTTGAAGCTGAACAGAAAAGTGCCGGGACCGCACAAAACATACGATCATCTAAAAATTTGGGAGTTTAAAAGTGATGGGCCGTTCTTACGAGTATGATCTGGTGGTGATAGGAGGCGGCGCTTCCGGGCTGACCTCCTCCGGTATGGGCGCCAGCTTCGGGGCCAAAACCATGATGATTGAAAAGCACAAGCTGGGCGGCGACTGCACCTGGTACGGCTGCGTGCCGAGCAAAATAATGCTCAACCTGGCTAAAAAAGCAAAGCTGAGCGGAAAAGAGCCGGATTTCAAAGAGGTTTCCCAAACGCTCAACCGTATTCGTGAAGAAGTCTATAATGATGCTGATCATCCGGATATTTTCCGGAACATGGGTGTAGAAGTGCAGGAGGGTGAAGCCGTGTTTAAGGATGATCACACCGTTATTGTAACGCAGCCCGATGGTTCATCGAGAGAGGTCTCCAGCCGCTATTTTCTGATTGCAGCCGGCAGCCGGGCTATGGTGCCACCTATACCCGGATTGAAAGAGACGCCGCACTTCACTAATCACACGCTTTTTGAGATTACCGAAAGACCGGAGAGCATGATCATTATCGGTGGAGGACCGATTGGTACGGAGATGGCTCAGGCGTTTCAGCGGATGGGCACTCAGATTACCGTTGTGGATATGAATGACCGCATTTTGTCAAAAGATGATGAAGAGCTTGCCGTTATCCTGCAGCAGGAGCTTGAAAAGGAAGGCGTTTTATTTCAGCTGGAAAGCAGCGTGAAGTCCGTAAAAGGCAATGAAAGTTCGGTTGTGGTAGCGGTGGAAAAAAACGGGGAACCCATCACCCTGAACGCCGAAAAGCTGCTTGTGGCAACCGGGCGGGTTAGCAATGCGGACCGGCTGAATCTGGAGGCAGCCGGCGTAAAATTCGACCGGACAGGTGTTCAGGTGAACAACAGGTGCCGGACGAATGTGCGCCATATTTACGCGGCCGGGGATGTAACAGGAATGTTTCAGTTTACGCATATGTCAGAACATATGGCTAAGGTTGCTGTTACGAACGCGCTGCTCAAATTCCCAATGAAAATAGATGCCAAACATCTTCCGTGGGTCACGTACACTTCCCCGGAGCTGGGACATGTTGGCGCTACCCGAAGCGAACTGGATCAAAAGGGGGTCTCTTATCAAGTCTACCGGTTTCCCTATAGCAAAATCGACCGGGCTATAACTGATGAGGCGACTACGGGCTGGATAAAAGTATATGCTAAGAAGTTTTCCGGTAAGATTCTTGGAGCCGATATATTGGGTGAGCAAGGCGGCGAGCTTGTTAGTCAGTATGCGCTGGCCATGCGAAACGGGATAAGCCTGCGGCAGATGGCTGATACGATTTATCCGTATCCAAGCTACGCGCTTGGGGCCAGAAGAGCGGCCGATCAGTGGTATATAAAAAATCAGACGCCCGCCCTCGGCAAATGGCTGAAGCGCATCTTTGGCTATCGAGGCCCTCTGCCTGACCTGAGCGATCCTGACCGGATAGTCTGACTTACTTACTCGGATTAGGCGACAGTCACTTCTATCAGGAAAACCGGCTTAGTTGCAGAACCACAATGGATTTATGAGTACGATGCTAATAAAAAAAGCCATCCGGGACTGTTCCGGATGGCTTGGCTTTTTAAGGTGCAAACCCAAAATAAGGGTTTGAAAAAGCATTGGTGTCGTGGGTCTCTATCAGTCCATTTTGTAATCAAGGGTTCTGTACTGTGATGCGGATGTATAATCAGAACTGTGTCAAAAATTATTGAAATTTAATAGAATAGCTTCGGAGAGTGAACGGGAACAGCTTTTTGAAGACCTGTAAATGAACCGTAACTATCATTCGGGCGTTAAGCTAACTCAATTGGACGCATATGGTTTAACCAATGAACAGATACTAATTAAACTTTGCAGAGGATACTTCCATTATGTCTTTAAACCCCAATGATGAGACAGATAAGCAGCTTGGCTTTGCCCTGCTTCGTGTAATGCTTGGTGTGAATATGCTGGGCCGTAGCCTGGTAAGGCTGCCCGACATAGATGCTTTTGCCAGCGGTATGGCCAATAATTTTTCAGAGACTATTCTACCCGGGCCATTTGTCTATGTTTATGCTATTGTTATTCTATTGGTTGAGGCTGTAGTTGGTATCATGCTTATACTCGGCTGGAAAACCCGCTGGGCACTTGTAGGAATGGGAGCCCTTCTGATAAGCCTGGCTTTTGGTCAGATACTGCTACAGAACTTCGGTACGGTTGCCAATATTTTGATCTATGCGATAGCCGTAACACTCCTGCTGTTCTACACGAAATACGATTTTTACGGAATCGATAGCGGATTTTCTCCAACAAAAAAGGGCGCCTAAGCGCCCTTTTTCCTATTGATAACGTATTTCTAAGGTTTTTTCAGTTATCGAAGAACGTAACTTTTCCGTTAGAAATATCATACATAGCTCCGCAAATCACGATTTCACCGCTTTCTTCCTTCTTTCGAAGCTCGGGGCTGTTTTCGCGAATATACTCTACGGCTTTCTCCACGTTAATTTTGCCAACGAGATCGGTGAATGCATCACTTCCCGGCTCCAGTCCTTCAGTGTCTGAGGATTTTGCCTGCTCAACAGCCGGCTTGATTTTCTTGACCAGAGCGGTGAGGTTTCCATACTCAACATCCGCAACGGCGCCTTTAACCGCACCGCATTTGGTGTGACCCATAACAAGCACGCACTGTGCATCGGAGAAGTTTGTGGCAAACTCCATACCGCCTAGCACATCTTCATTCACAACGTTTCCGGCCAGTCTGGTACTAAAGAGCTCGCCGATTCGCATATCAAATACGGTTTCGACGGGAACGCGGCTGTCGATACAGCTCAATACAATAGCAAAGGGGTGCTGCTCATTGCAGGTTTCCTGAATTTCTTTCACAAATTCACGGCGCTGAAGATTTCCATCTACAAAGCGCTGGTTTCCTTCTTTAAAAGCCTGCAATACTTCCTGAGGTGTTGTTGGTCGAGGCATAGATCTAAGTAAGTTATGGAAGGCGTGCAAAACTGTTTGATTGTCCGTCTTTTCCTCCTCACAAAAACCGAAGTCCTGATACCCGCCGGCTGGTGGGTGCTGAAGATTTTTTATGACGGCATCGATTCCGGACAAACCCGTTGATTTATCTGAGCCTTCTTGTAATGAACAAAAAATAATTTGATGCTGTATTACAGCTCAAATATAACAAAAAATCGGTTTCTCCTTGATAATATGCGCTCATAAAAGCTGATTAAACAAAAAAGGCAACCGGGTTAGGGCTGCCTTTCAGGGGGACTATTTTGTCTTATGGGACAAAAAACGTTTTATGAAGCTCTGCTATTTATTAGTCGTTGACTTCTTCAAGTTCATCGCTCAGGTCATCGGCCATATCGCTCATGGAATCTCTCCAGTCGCTGAGGCGTGACGTGATGTCATCATACAGACTGCTTGTGTTGTCTCTTACGCTTTCCCAGGTATCGGAAGTTGCGCTTTCAACATCACTAATTGCACGGTCTACGTCATCGCGCTGACCCGTGAGCTCTTCGTAAGCTGCTTCCCAGTCATCTCCGGCTTCATCGCCGGCACGGTCCATTCTGGTCTGCAGTTCATCAAGCTCATCATCAATATCATCGCGTAGTTCTTCAAGATTTTCGATCATATTATCGCGCTCTTCTTCCCATGCGCTGTCGTCTTCACCATTTCCACACTGAATGAGCAGAAGCGATGAAATTAAAATGGCTACAATGGGTAGAAAGCTGCTTAATTTTGACAATCTCATAATTTTAAATCGGTTAATAGTAGTTAGGCTAATTTAGCTGAATTACACATTTTCGGGTCGTTGTGACCATTTTTTTATCTACTCTTCGAGAAACTTCCTGATTTCAGAAGCAATCTCTTTTTTGGTTTTACCCAGCCTTTCCTGAAGGCGGCCGAGCATAGCATCGTCTTCACCTTCCACATACGTCAGATCATCATCGGTCAGGTCGCCGTATTTTTTCTTTAGCTCACCTTTGATCTGGTTCCAGTTACCTTTTAATTCTAAGTCGTCCATACATTCTCCTCATTTATTTAAATATGACGTAAGTATAAATACGTATAATCTGTAAATCGTTCCCGTCCAATAATTTGGTTTCCAAAGCTGGCTTAAATACTGGTAAAAACAGCTTTTCTCGTTTTTTTTTACTGTGTTTTTTGAGAGATTGAAAAATAAAGTTGCATCGAATAGGTTAAATGAGATAGTTTTAATCCAATGAATTTTTCAACACTGCATACCACTTCAATTCTCTCTATCCGGCGGCGGCGGCCCCGGGCTTAGGTATGCGTGCGTCGTTCTCCCGCTGAGAACGTTTTCGTAATAAATCTCTAAAAGCCCGTTCAGATTCACGTTTGAACGGGCTTTTTTTATGCCTTCCTCTCACGCAAAAAGCCTACCTCCATCTTTTGTGCATGCTTCAGGGCAGAGCTGCACTCTTCTGATTCAGTTTTTTCCTCATTCTCTTAACACATCTCAAACAAACCTATGAGTACCATCAAACCACATAAAACGAAGCATTTTCTTTCACTGACTGACTTTTCTGCATCTCAAATCCAGCACATGCTCGATTTGAGTACCTCGCTGCAGAATACAAATGAGCCGGTTCTGAAAAACAAGCACGTACTTTTCATCTTTGAGAAGCCTTCCCTTCGCACTGTACTCGGTACAGAAGTGGCCATCAATCAACTGGGCGGACATGTGATTCACACCAAGCCGGAAATTATGCTTTCGAAAGGTAAGGACGTTCCGTTCAGCTCGCGCGAGGCGATGAAGGATACCATCATGAACGTGGCCCAGTGGTGCGAGGCGATTTTTGCCCGTGTGTACGATCATCAGACGCTGACCGAAATGGCGGCTATAAGTCCGATTCCGGTGGTGAACGCGCTTTGCGAAAAGCATCACCCTATGCAGGCGCTGGCTGATCTCCTCACCATTCAAAATACGTTTGGGAAAGAAACGCCGGTTACGCTCACCTTTGTGGGCGACGCCAATAACGTGGCTCATTCGCTGTTTGAAGGCATGTTGAAGCTTGGCCACTCCGTGAAGTTCACAGGCCCTGAAGCCTATAGCTTCAAGCCGGATGCTGTTGCTCATTTCAACACTTTGGCTGCTATGCACGGCGGAAGCTTCATCCAGTCCGTTAATCCGGAAGAGGTGCTTCCCGGTTCGGATATCGTCTACACCGACACCTTCATTTCGATGGGTGAAGAGCATCTTGCCGAAGAAAAGCTGGCCCATTTTTTCCCGTATCAGGTGAACGAGAAGATGATGCAGACCGCCGGGCCGGACGCCATGTTCATGCACTGCCAGCCTGCACACCGCGGCGTGGAGGTTACCGATGAGGTGATGGATCACCCGTCTTCGCTCATACAGCTTCAGGCTAAAAACCGCATGGTTAGCTCCAAAGGACTTTTTGCCGCGCTGCTGGCTCCCGAGTGTGGTTTTGAAACATCTTCTAAGTCCGAAAAGGCCGCAGAAGCCATCACCCTGTAACACAGAACTTTTTCTACAAATTCTCCAATCTAAATTTATAAATGCTATGATGAACACTGAACAAACCTACACCAAAGTTGCCTCACACGAGGCCTATAAAGGAACCTTCGATACCTGTCTGCTGCTCTATTCCGGCGGACTCGACACCAGCGTGATGCTCAAGTGGATACAGCAGGAGTACAACTGCGAGGTTATCGCCCTCACCATCGATATTGGTCAGACGGCCGATAATCTGGACATCATCAAGGAAAAAGCGCTGATGCTGGGTGCCAAGGATGCGCTGATTGTAGATGCCAAAGATGATTTCGCCCAGTTATGCGCCGAAGCGGTGAAGGCCAATGCCGATTATCAGGGCGGGTACGCGCTTGGGTGTCCGCTCGGAAGGGTGATGATCTCACAGATTGCGGTCCGCATTGCGGCCGAAACGGGCTGTCAGGTAATTGCCCACGGCTGCACGGGCAAAGGCAACGATCAGGTGCGCTTCGAGGGCTACATCACCACGCTGAATCCCGAGCTGAAGATCATTGCTCCGGTGCGCGAGTGGGCAATGGGCCGCGATGAGGAGCTCAAGTATGCTGAAGAAAACGGCATTCCGGTAGAGCAGACGAAGGAAAGTCCGTATTCGTATGATGAAAACATGTGGGCCAATACGGGCGAGGGCGGCGAAATCGAGAATCCGTCGCTGGTGCCGCCGATCGAGAAAATCCTGAAATGGTGCAACACGCCTCAGCAGGCGCCCGATGAGCCGGAAATGGTGCAGATCCATTTTGAGTCCGGCGTGCCGGTGGGTATCAACGGGGAGGAGAAGCCGCTCAAGGAGATCATTTATGAGCTGAACGCGCTCGGAGGAAAGCACGGAACGGGCTATTTTCATCTTGTGGAGGACCGCATTGTGGGCCTGAAGGTGCGCGGTATTTACGAGAATCCGGCTGCAACGCTGTTGATTCAGGCGCACAAAAATCTGGAGCAGCTGGTTTCCACGCGTGAGGAAAATGAACTGAAGCACTTCATGGATCAGAAGTGGGCCTATCTGTGCTACGGCGCCAAATATTTCGAGCCGGTGATGGATAACATCCGTGCCTTCATCGATAAGCAGAACGAAAAAGTGACCGGTGAGGTGCGTCTGCGCCTGTACAAGGGCAATTGTGAAGTGGTTGCGCTATCTTCACCCTACTCGCTCTTTGATGAAAACCTGGCGACCTTTAATACCTCAGCTGATTTTAATCAGAACGCGTCGGCCGGCTTTATCGAGCTGTGGAACCTGCCGCAGAAAACGGCCTATCAATTGAAGAATAAGAAGAAGAAGGCTTCGGTCGCTTCGCTCCAATTGTGAATGTTGAATTGTGAATGTTGAATTAATGTCGATCCCTGAATTAGCTTGACCGGTAGTATTGGTTAT
>JAIUMA010000089.1 GCA_022565795.1 Balneolia bacterium | reverse complement strand
GTTCCTTTGGAGAAATCGTGCTTCTCGAGCAATAGTGTTTTGTATCCCCGCGATGATGCCTCGACGGCAGCTCCGAGTCCTGTCGCGCCACCACCAATGATGATGACGTCCCAGAAGCCCGAATAATCACGGATTTCATTAATCATTTCCTGTCTTTTCATAATAATAGCCTCACTTGCAGAGTTTGGATATAATGGTCCCTGCCCGAACGGCAGGGACCTTGTTTCGACTGTTTAGTTTATCTTACTTGTCGGCAGCCCATGTACGAGCAGCCTTAATGGCACGCTTCCAGCCCTTGGTGAGGCTTTCCACTTCTTTTTTGTCCATCTTAGGCTCGAACTTTTTATCAACCTGCCACTGCTTGCTGATGCTCTCCATATCAGGCCAGTAGCCCACGGCCAGACCGGCGAGATAAGCCGCACCAAGAGCCGTTGTTTCGGTCACTTTAGGACGCACAACCGGCACCTGAAGGATATCGCTCTGGAACTGCATCATCAGATTGTTTACGGTTGCGCCGCCATCAACGCGCAACTCGCGGATGTCGATACCGGAGTCGGCATTCATAGCGCTGAGTACGTCGAGGGTTTGATAGCAAATAGAGTCAAGAGCAGCACGGGCGATGTGGGCTTTGTTTGTACCGCGGGTCATACCAACCAGGGTTCCGCGTGCGTACTGATCCCAGTAAGGAGCGCCCAGACCGGCAAAAGCAGGCACCAGATATGCGCCATCCGAATGTTCAACGGAAGCAGCCAGCGCCTCTACATCGCTGGATTTGTTTATGATACCCAGTTCATCGCGCAGCCACTGTACGACCGCACCGGCGATAAAGATGGATCCTTCGAGCGCATAATTTGTTTTCCCGTCTACTTTCCACGCGACCGTCGATAGCAGGTTATTGGCCGATGGGACCGGCTTTTCACCTACGTTCATAAGCATAAAGCAGCCTGTACCGTAGGTATTTTTAACCATACCGGGCTTATTACACATTTGGCCAAACAGCGCGGCCTGCTGGTCACCGGCTATACCGGCAATAGGTACTTTAGATGCAAAAATCGTGGTTTTCGTACGACCATACATTTCGGATGACTGCTTCACTTCAGGAAGTATGCTCTTTGGCACTTCCATGATTGCAAGTATTTCATCATCCCACTGCATTGTATTTATGTTGAACAGCAGTGTACGGGATGCGTTTGTTACGTCTGTGATGTGCAGCTCACCGCGGGTGAGATTCCAGATGAGCCATGAGTCGATGGTACCGAAAGCCAGTTTGCCGGCTTCGGCTCGCTCTCGTACGCCTTCAACGTTATCGAGAATCCACTTCACCTTGGTTCCGGAGAAGTAGGCATCGAGAACCAGACCTGTTTTCTCCTGAATCTTGGCGGCCAGACCCTGTTCTTTTAATTCATCACAATATTCTGCGGTGCGTCTGTCCTGCCACACAATGGCGTTGTATACCGGCTCACCGGTTTCGCGATCCCAAATAACGGTTGTTTCACGCTGATTTGTTATACCGATAGCGGCGATATTATTACCATTGAAGCCTTTCTTGGTTACGGCTTCAGCAGCCACACCGGCCTGAGTGGACCAGATTTCCTGGGCATCGTGCTCTACCCAGCCCGGTTTAGGGTATATCTGACGAAATTCTTTCTGAGCGGTCGAAACAATGGAGCCGGATTGGTCAAATAAAATGGCTCGTGAACTGGTGGTACCCTGATCAAGGGCGAGAATATATTTATCCATAGTGTATTCCAGTTTGGTTTGTTGGGATTTTAGTGGCCCAGCTCCTGGTTAAGTCAGCGAGAGCTGAAAGCGCTTTTCATTAATTGCATACGTTTCCGTTTAAAGATCGCATACCTAAGAAATGAATTTTCAATTTAAAATGAAACTACTTTCAAAAAAAAGTGAAAATTAATTCTTTTAGACCTGTCTGAATCGAGTGCAGTTTGTAAGTCACTGCTATTTAAGCCTATCACCTCACTCATATTCCTGTTGAGTGATCTTTTCAATTCCTGTTGATGTCCTCAATATAGAATTAATTCAGCAAGTGTCAAGAAGTTCCTAACACGGTTAATCGGTTGATTGACTTTTGTGTAAAAATTATAAAAAAGCGCTTCCAAAATTATCCATTTTCAATATTTTCTGAAAAGAGTGAAAAGGATTCCGATATTTATTAAAAAAAATTAATTTTTCTTTCTGCAAAATATTGCGCTTCCGAAACCGCTCGCAGACCGAATCCCTAAACACGGGTCTGTGGCTTTCCGGCTAATACCGTAATACTGTAGATTCCCGAATCCGATTTACGGAAGGCGCGCAGCTCATCTTCATTCATATAGTTTCGCAGCAGCTTATCGGGCAGCTGTATCTCTTTTATCTTTTGAATGCTGAGGTTAACAAACCCTGCTCCTCTGATGATTTCCAGATACGCATCCTTATCGATAGCGCCGGCCACGCATCCCGCGTACATTTCGGCATCCTCTTTAACTGAGTCCGGCAGATCACCCGATATCACTACGTCGGAAATGCTGAAGTGTCCGCCTGGCTTCAGAATGCGGTACGTTTCGGAAAACGCCTTCACTTTGTCGGGTACGAGATTCATCACGCAGTTGCTCACAACCACGTCGGCTATTGACTCCTCAAGGGGAATATTTTCAATATCTCCGAGCACAAAATCCACGTTTTCATAACCCAGCCTGATGGCATTCAGCGTTGATTTCTGAATCATGGCTTCGGTCATATCCACACCAATAACCCTGCCTTCAGCGCCGGTTTCCGAACGCGCTACAAACGCATCGTTTCCGGCTCCTGAGCCCAGGTCGACCACGGTATCACCGGCTTTGATTTTGGCGAATTCAGTTGCCAGTCCGCACCCAAGGCCAAGGTCGGCATCCGGACTATAGCCCTTAAGCGCGCTGTAATCGTCTGAAAAAATGGTGTAGTCTACGCTTCCGTCAGCACCGCAGCAGTCAGTCGGCCCGCAGCAACCGGCCGCGTCCTGATTCCGGCTGATAGCCGCATATTTATCCTTCACCGACTGCTTGATTTCATCCGGATTCTTCAGATTCAAACGTGTGCTCATAACAAATAAAGGGTCTTAGCTGATAGATTGACGATGAAACCAAACGCCGCTAAAACCATAAGCGGTCATTAAATTATCGTATAATTACGATGAATATAACACCCCAACTGCCAAATCCAAAATTAGCAAACAGAAAAGTTCTTCTCACTCCCTACCATGCTGACAATTGCCAACTGTGAAATTGATACCTGTTTAATATTTAACTCTTTTTTATTACTTTCATTAAATGAAAGCGCTTACATTATTGCCCCGGCGCTGCCATAAAAAAAATTTTACCAATTCTGCATAAGTCACTTCTCTATTGAATAAACCCTTTACCGCTATGCATTCGACCAATAATTCATCAACCTATCGCGCGCTGATGTCATCGCTTTTCAGAAGCGGCCTGCTTACCACTATCGCGCTGTTATTTTCCTTAGTACTGTTTAATCCCGCCGCCATGGCGCAGGTTGTCTTCAACGGCAACGGTAACACCGGATTCGGCGGACCGATTGGTCAGAGCTCGATGTCATGGAGCGACGACGGAACCACCATCAGCGTTACGTTTACCAGGGGTGGCGGTGATTTTAACGACGCCATGGTTATCTATCTTTTCACCGGGGCGGATGGCCGCGGGGTAATCGACGGCGAAATAAATGATCAGAACGACGGTCTGCGCCGGGCTATTTCTTCAGCAGGTGACAATGCTTCCAACATCACCTTTGTGCCAGGCTTTGAGGCGTCCCACGCTATTGCAATTGATGCCGGATTTGGCGGCCTGTGGGCTATACCTGCAGCGGGCCCTGTAGCCAATAATGAGCTCCCGTTTTTACGAGCCGTTAACTCAACGCTTAGCTCGCCGGGCGATGCCAGCTTCACCTTCGAATTCGACTGGGCCGACGTTGGGCTGGAGCCCGGTGATCCCATCGGATTTGTCGCAACTTATCTGAATGCAGGTAACAGCTTTACTTCAAATGAGGGTTACGGTGCCGGACTGCCTGGCGAAAATATTGGCGGTGGTGATTTTGCTTTCACTTCCTACTGGGAATTTCCCAGCGGTGATGAGCGCTTTGGTCCGCCTATGGATACTCCCGCTCAGGTAGTACTCAGCGCCCCGGATAATAACTCCGAAGTCCTTCCATCAGTAACATTTTCCTGGGAAGCTGCCGAAAACGCCCTTACCTACGACCTTCAGGTGGCAACCGATGCCGGCTTTACCAATCTGGTTGTAGACGCTTCCTCAATTGGCGGAACCAGCTCAACCCGCTTCATACCGCTTAACGGCAGCTACTTCTGGCGCGTCCGCGGCACCAATCCCGATGGCGTCGGTGCATACAGCGATGCCCGCACGTTCAGCACTCCGGCTGTTGACTACTTCGGTGCCGGCAACGGGGGCTTTGGCTCACCCATCAGCAATTCCGGCATGAGCTGGGAAATGGTTGGATCGACCGTTAACGTGACCTTCTACCGCGGCTCCGGCGGCTTCAACAACGAGCTGGTGCTCTACCTTTCCACCGGCTACGACGGACGCAATGTAATCGACGGCGAAATTGACGATCAGAACGACGACCTTCGCCGCGCGATCTCTTCTACCGGCGCGAACGCATCCACACTCACATTTCCCGAAGGCTTCGAAGCCACGCACGCCATAGCCATTAGTACCGGCTTCGGCGGTCTTTGGGAAATTCCTTCTGAAGGTCCGGTTGGCGGCGACGAATTGATTTTCCGCGATGCGGTCAACTCTACCCTCAGCGATGCGGGTGATCAGGTTTTCACCTTTTCCTTCAACCTCAACAATCTGTTCGCCGACGGACGTCCAGTTACCGAGCTCGATTTTGTAGCTATCTACCTGAACGGCGGCGACGGCTTCACCTCCAATGAAGGCTACGGCGGATCTTTCCCTGAAAACAATATTGGCGGGGACGACTTCACCTTTACCGGATCAGAAAATTTCGACGTGCCGTTCAGCACCATCACCTATAACGAGGGTGAAGGCTGGTACCTGCGCGCGGTGCAGTCAACTACTTCGGCCCGTAATCTGGCGGCCCAGAATCTCGTACAGGGCGTTCCAGGCGGCGTTTACGAAGACTTTACTTCGAATCTGTTTGTAGCATATACCGGTGATCCGGATGAGCCTGAAACCACAGCCGGCTGGGTTTCCATGCCGGACATCAGCGCCACCGGATCAGGCGCTGATGCCTTTCTCTGGTACATGTTCGACAACGAGCGCGAAGACGTGCCCGAACAGCAGCCGCTTCCGTTTACCCTGATTCAGGTGGGCGCTCCGTTTACCGGTCCGCAGGAGCTCTTATTGCATCAGAACGGCGACGGATTTAATATCTTCGGAAATCCATACGCAAATCCGCTGGACGTAAGCGATATGAACACCTATGCCCAGGGTGGCGAAACGGGAGCCATTGCCCAGATCTGGGACAATACCCAGGGCTTATGGGAAATCGTAGGCAGCATGGCGCCGGGCATTGCGGGCATCGTACAGAATACTGATGCGGAGAGCATTATACTGCAGGATACGGGTTCAAGAGGAAACGGTGACAATGGCGAAACCCGCGCCATCACCCTGCGCCTTGAGGGCAGCAGCGCCGACGGCGAGAGCAGCGTTACCGACCTGGCCTACATTCGTTTCAACGAGCAGGCCACCATCGGCCGCGACCGCTGGGAAACCTCCAAAATGGCGCCGCTCACCTATCCATTGGCAACGGCCGGTTTTCCGGGCGAGTGGAAGGGTGAAGCCGACGTGCTGAGCACCAAATCCTATCCATCGAATCTGGATGAAGAGGTGATGCTCCCCGTAATCGTGGATGCGCACGGAACCGCAAGCAGCTTCAGCCTGAGCGTCGATACGTTTGAAAACATCCCGGCAGAGTGGAGCGTATCGCTTTATGACCGCGTAACCGGGGAGATTATTTCGCTGGGTGATGGCATCTCATTCGAATTTGAGCTCGAGCCAGCCGAAGGCGGTTCCCTTGCAGGCCGCAGCGCCGGCGACATGAAGCTGACCTCTCTCAGCAGCCTGATGGACGAAAGTCCCGAGCACCGTTTTGAGCTGATCATCACGCCTGATCAGCCGACCGACGTTCCGCTCGAAGGCGAGCTTCCGCGCGCCTTTGCCCTCGAGCAAAACTACCCGAACCCGTTCAACCCGACCACGCAGATTCGTTTTGCATTGCCGGAGAGCGGCGAGGTACGGCTGGATGTCTTCAACGTTCAGGGTCAGCACGTAGCCACGCTGGTGAAGGAAAGCCGCTCCGCCGGCACGCACAACGTGACGTTTGATGCGGGCAGTCTTTCAAGCGGGGTGTATCTGTACAGGCTTCAGGCCGGAAATCAGGTCTTTACAAAGAAAATGACGCTCATTAAGTAGAAAATTGAACCACCAAGATTCGAAGGCACGAAGGAAGGGGTAAATTCCCGGGCTTTTACGGCTTTTTTGCTAATTGAAGGGAATCCGGTCGCTGAACGGGTTCCCTTTTTGGGACTCAGCGCAAATAAGCACTGCTTGGGCTAGTTGTTGCGCTTATCTTTAAAGGGTATCTATTTCAGAATTAACTGGAAAATCTTCATTGGTGGTTGCTAATTTATCAGCCATCTGTAACGCCCAAAGATTAGAACTAAAGAATCAGCAATCTATAGATTAGCGGTCCTTCGTCTTATCCCCTAAATTCCTTATTATTAAAAATTCTTAAAAAAGACTGTTTTCCGGAAATGCCGCCGGATTGTATCAGTTTTGGGTTTTACCTGTTCCATATTTCATATCTCGACAATTACGACTGTAGAATTTGGATTTTAGTAACATGAGAGCTTTTATATTTTCTTTTGCCGCCGTGCTTTTCAGCGCGGCGCTTGTATTTGGTGATGCCTTTTCGCAATCACCCGAGAGAACGTTCAATTCCGCAACGACCGCTGATACGGGGCTGCACGAAACCATCTTTCCCGGCCTAACCGGCAATCAGCTTTTGGACAGCCTGTGGGTACACTATCGACCGGAGCTGGTTCTCAGCTATGATGACGCCCGTGACCTGATGTTCACCTTCACCGATAACAACAATGATCAGATTATATGCATCTTCACCGGTGACACGCTGTACGTTCCGAGCGATGCTGAAAATCCACGGGCTGATTACACGAATCCCCTGTGGAGCACCGAGCACATCTGGCCGCAGTCCAAAGGCGCCGGAGCCGGAGTTGCAAGGCGCGATCTACACCACCTGCGATCCATCAGGCAGGATGTAAACGCCTCCCGTGGAAACCGTCCCTTCGCTTTTATCGAGCCAAACCAGGTGAGCAGATGGTGGAAAGGGACAATCATACAAAATGAAACACCCGAAAGTGGCTTAGGCGAGTGGAGCCGTACCGGAAACGATTGGCTTTTCGAAGTTTGGGATTCCCAAAAGGGTGATGTCGCCCGCGCCATGTTCTATTTCTACACTTTTTACAGGAACGAGGCCGACGCTATCGATGCGGAGTACTTTTACATCCAGAAAAACGAGCTGAGGTCCTACCACAACCTAGATATAGTTGACGCTGTTGAGGCCGACCGAAACTCCCGGATTGAAACCATTCAGGGAAACCTGAATCCGTTTGTTATTGACAGTACACTGGTAAGAAGAGCCTTTTTCGAAGGTTTCGACCGCGATTCAGGCTGGATGCCCAAAGGCTACTTTGTGGATTTCGAAACCGGTTCTAAGGGCAACTATGCTTCGGGTAACGTTGAACTAAATGGAATTTCATGGCTTTTCGACAATGCTATAATTGGCGGGGACTCCGCCGATATTTTTATGGGCTCCCGGGCATCAAGGCTTAGAATGCCAGCCATTATAGAGATGGAAGAGGATAAGAATAATGGTCTTGGAACATTGTATTTCAAAGCAGCCCGTTCGAACTTTACAGGTGACCGCGATACTTCGCCCGAATTTGTAATTGAATATAGCAGCGATCAAGGAAATAGCTGGCAGCAAGTCGGCAACACGGTCAGCCTTTCAGGAGTTGACGAGCTTGAGTCCTACCAGTTTACCATAAACAGCCCTTCAGAAGGACGAATACGTATTCGCACAACCGGGGGAGCCAGCGATCGGCGTTTCAACATCGATGAGCTGACGCTTACCGACTTTGCTGATAACACGTTCATCCTTTCGCAGAACAGCTTCAGCGGGTTTAGTTACGCTGAAGGTGAAGGCCCGTCCTCGCCCCAGTCTTTTACGATATACAGTAACAATCTTGATCCGGATGTCACATCTGTTACCCTGCAAACAAGCTCTGGTTTTCAACTTTCTAAAGATAACCAGCAGTACTCCCGTTCGCTAGAACTAACATCTGCGGATGGAGTTCTTTCAGAAACCACCATCTACCTTCGATTAAGATCAGGCTTGCCTGCATCTGTTTATAACAACGAACAGCTTTTTGTAAGCGACGGAAATGGCAGTAATTTAACAGCTGGTCTAAGTGGATTTGTATTACATAATTCATCCCTGGCCCTTATTGATTTTGATAATTCCGAAAATTGGGCTCAGGGTAGTGGAACCCTTCGATCATATCAAACTGACCATATATATATAGATGGTAATTTTTCTGCGACTGGCGGACCAGCACTTCAACAAGTTCAGGATGAAATTGGAGGCGAAGCAGGCACTAATGGTACATACGCCTGGAGACTGCGAAATAACGAATTAGTAGACTGGCGAATTTCAATAGACTCTGGCGGGGTAGGCAGGTTTTCTGTAGATGTACGAAGGTGGGCAGCAGGAGTTAATTATGATGTAACCTATACCTCTGATGGGATAAACTGGCTCCCACTATTTACTATTAATGATTCTGCTTTGAACCATTCTAACGAATGGATGACTTTTGAAGGAATAGTTGATGAGAAAAAGGATAATATCATTATCCGTTTTTCCTCTGACGGTTCTTCTGAAAGGCTTATCGTAGACAATTTCCAGTGGTCTAGCAATACTTCAGGCACATATTCAGTTGCCATTCCCGGTCCTACAGAAGGTGATTACACTGCAGGAGAAGGGTGGCGCCTAATGAGCACCCCGATTGAAGGCTCATCGTTCAACGACCTTTTTGCCGGTCAGCTTTGGCTTCAGGGGCCTGGTTACCCTTCTAATCCGAATGCTTCGCCTGAGCAGGCTAACCTTCTCAGGCTCAACGCAACAGGTGTTTATGAGTATATTCCCGCCATAGAACTGGATAATCCGATTGGTGCAGGAAACGGACTTGCCATTTATGTTTTTGCCGATGATAATTATGACGGCAACCCAACTCCATTCCCTAAAATACTTACTATCGACGGTTTTGAGCACTCCGGTTCTGTAGTTGCTTCAGGTCTCCATCAAGGTACCGATACATTTTCTCTTGTTGGAAATCCTTATGCCAGCACCATCCTCTTTAATAGTCTCAAAAAAACGAATCTTGGAGAAGTGGTCTATGTTTACGGTGATTTGAACCAATCAAACTCAGACTTCAACCCTGGATTCCGATCATGGAACGGAATAGCAGGAAGTCTGACAGACGGATTAATCGCCCCATTCCAGGGCTTTTTAGTAAATCATTCCGGGGAGGGTCTACCTGCCTTAGAGTTTCCGGAGTCCGCTAAAGTTGCTGAAAACGGAGCTTTAACCACAGGTATAGGTGAGCCACCGACAATTCAAATACAAGCTGAATTAAACCAGGATTTAAAAAGCGATATTTGGCTTAGTTTTACTAATCAAGGTTCTATTACAAATGATCCACTCGATGCAATGTCATTTTATCCGTTGGATTATCAGTCTTTTTTATCAGTATACTTTTGGAATAGCGATCGTGCGCTGGACATCAAAAACCTACCTTTAGAACTGGCCGAAACTATTGAAATACCAATCATAATAGAAAGCTGGGAAGCTGCAGACGGGGGATTTTCACCCATTTCCGGCGACATAGAGCTTGCATGGCCAGTACTCCGGAGTATCCCTGATTATTGGCATATCAAGCTAATCGACATTATTACGGGTGATGTAATTGATATGCGAGAAAATACGCGCTATAATTTTACATATGAGCAATTACAACAAAAAAATGCTTCATTGGAGCACAAGCTGGAAATGCGGTCGCCGGAATTGAATAGAAAAAGCGAACTGGGTCCTCGGCTGTACATTAGCATCACCCCAGAACAGCCCACTTCCATACCGGCTGACAACCAGCTTCCTAAACGTATCACCCTTCAGCAAAACTACCCCAACCCCTTCAACCCGACTACGCAGATTCGTTTTGACCTGCCCGAAAGCACCGATGTACGGCTGGATGTCTTCAACATTCAGGGGCAGCGCGTGGCCACGTTGCTTAACGAAGGCCGCTCCGCCGGCACCCACACGATTTCATTTGATGCCTCGAATCTCAGCAGCGGCGTGTATATCTACCGTCTTCAGGCCGGAGCTCAGGTGTTTACCAGGAAAATGACGCTTATCAAATAAAGAATTAACAATCACTGTTGTCCGGGGAAAGACGATTCAAGCTTTCATGTATCTTTCAAAGACCCCGAATGGGGTCCAATATGAGTAGCCCCGGGTGACT
>JAIUMA010000088.1 GCA_022565795.1 Balneolia bacterium | reverse complement strand
AATTCAACATTCACCATTTAAAATTGGGAGAGCAGCGACCCTTGCTATTTTTTCCATAGGCCGGATTTATTGAAAGCATATTTAACCTTTTGTGATTTTTAGTGCGTTCCTTTTTAGTGTTTCTCCTCACCGTAAGTATAGTTTCTCCGGACACGAATGTTTACCCAATTTCCAGTTTCATTAAAATACGCTATTATAAAGCCCTGCCGTGTTTCGGCCTTAAAAACCAGACTAATTACATTTCGACTACTTATGTCAGTAAAATCAGTACTTTTCCCAACACTCGCGGCTCTGCTTATTGTCGCCGCCTGTAGCAATGATTCCGGTGAGATCGTCTATCCGGAGACCCGGATGGGTGATGCCATCGATACCTATTTCGGCACGGAAGTAGCCGATCCTTACCGCTGGCTGGAGGACGACCGTTCTGATGAGACCGCCGACTGGGTCCGTCGCCAGAACGAAGTTACCTTCGGCTACCTGAACCGCATCGGCTTCCGCTCCCAGGTTGAAGAGCGCATCACGCAGCTTTGGGACTACGAGCGCGTGGGGTCTCCTACACGTCACGGCGACTACTACTACTTTTCCCGCAACGACGGGCTTCAGAACCACTCGGTAATCTACCGCACCGCCGGCGATACTGATGATGCTGAAATCTATCTCGATCCCAACACCTTTTCTGAAGACGGAACCACCTCCCTTGCCGGACTCAGCTTCACCCGCGACGGCTCCCGCTCTGCCCACGCCATCTCCATCGGCGGCTCCGACTGGCGTGAGGTCATCGCCATGGACACAGAAACCGGCGAGGTTATTGGTGATACGCTCAAAAACGTAAAATTCTCCGGGCTCGCCTGGAATGGTACCGAAGGCTTTTTCTACAGCAGCTATGAGCTGCCCGACGGGAGTCAGCTTTCGGCCATGACCGACCAGCATCAGCTCTATTACCACCGGATCGGTACCTCGCAGGATGAAGATGAACTTATTTTTGGTGATGGTGATGAACAAAAACGCCGCTACGTGGGCGGAAGCGTAACCGAGAACGGACGTTTTCTGGTGATTTCTGCGGCGCAAAGCACATCGGGCAATGAGCTCTACATTAAGGATCTGAGCAGAGACAACGCGCCCATCCGCACCGTCGTCAATAATTTTGAAGACAACCACAGCGTGATTGACGCCCGCGGCAACTACCTCTACATCTACACCGATCTGGATGCCGAAAACTACCGACTGGTACGCGCTCCGATTTCGAATCCGACGCCATCCAACTGGACCGATGTAATTCCTGAAACCGATCATGTACTCTCAGTAAGCCGTGCCGGAGGTTATTTCTTTGCCAGCTACCTGATTGATGTGCAGACTGAGGTCCGCCAATACACCTATAACGGCGAGCAGGTTCGCACCGTGGAACTTCCGGCCGTAGGAACTGCCGGCGGATTTTCAGGTCGCTATGACGACACTGAGCTCTACTACAGCTTCACCTCCTTTACCTATCCGTCCACTATTTTCAGCTACAATATTGAAACCGGCGAGTCAGAAATGTACTGGACTCCGGAAATGGACTTCAACCCGGAAGATTACATCACTGAGCAGGTGTTTTATGAAAGCAAGGACGGCACGCAGGTTCCGATGTTCATCACCTATAAGCGCGGCACCGAGCTGGACGGATCCAACCCGACCTACCTGTACGCCTACGGCGGTTTCAACGTAAGCCTGAGGCCATCATTCAGCGTGGCTCGTCTGGTGTGGCTGGAAAACGGCGGTATCTACGCACAGCCGAACATTCGCGGCGGCGGTGAATACGGACGTCAGTGGCACCTTGCCGGAACCCGCAAGAACAAGCAGAACGTGTTTGATGACTTCATTGCCGCGGGCGAGTATCTGATTGATAACGGCTACACCTCATCCGAGAAGCTGGCTATTTCAGGCGGCTCGAACGGTGGTCTTCTTGTTGGCGCGGTGATGAATCAACGCCCTGATCTTGCCGGCGTGGCCTTCCCGGCCGTGGGCGTGCTCGATATGCTTCGCTACCACACCTTCACAGCCGGAGCAGGCTGGGCCTTCGACTACGGCACAGCCGATGAAAACGAAGAGATGTTTCAGTATCTGCTTGGCTACTCCCCGCTTCATAACGTGACTGAGGGAACCGTTTATCCTTCCACAATGATCACCACCGCCGACCATGATGACCGCGTGGTGCCGGCCCACTCCTACAAGTTTGCGGCCGAGCTTCAGTCAAAGCATGCGGGCGATAACCCGGTTTTCATCCGGATTGAAACCATGGCGGGTCACGGCGCCGGGCGCTCAACCTCCAGCCTGATTCGCGAGCTGGCCGACAAATGGTCATTCGCATGGTACGAGATGGGTAAAAACCCCTTCGAATAGAGGGGAAGGACGCAGATTTACGCAGATTTTTAATAGAAAGTCTCGCAAAGGAAAGGGGTAAAATTCCCGCCCTTTGCGGGGCTTTTGCGTTTGGTACAAATCTAAATCCTTTGCGACCTTCTCTACTTCTTTGCGGTCTCTGCGTGAAACCTCTGATGCTCTGCGTGAAACCTCTGATGCTTAACCTCAGCTCAGGTATTCTTTAACTTCTTCGGGACTTCTGGCTGATAGCACGTTGGCGGCCAGTTCTCCCAAGCCGGAAGATTCTGTATCTATTTTTTTGAGCCGGTATTTGAACTCCGGTATTCCGGCAGCGCTCATGCTGAACTTTCGGAGGCCGAATGCGAGCAGGACAGGCATCACCTTTACGTCGCGGGCCATTTCACCGCACATGGAGACTTCTTTACCGGCTTCGTTGGCCATGCGAATGGTGCGTTCAATTACACGCAAAACGGCAGGCTGATAATAGCTGGTAAGTGGCCCAACGCTTGGATTGGTGCGGTCGGCTGCCATCATATATTGTGACAAGTCGTTGGTTCCGATGCTTACAAAATCAATGAGCGGAAGAAGAGTGTCCAGCGTTTCTACTGCTGAGGGTACCTCTATCATGATTCCGGTTTTGATCTTCTCATTATACTTCAGCCCTTTTTCATCGAGCTCAGCCCGGCACTCTTCCAGCAGGTTCAGAGCTTTTCTAAGCTCCCCGGCGGTCGCAATCATCGGAAACATAATCTGCAGGTTACCGAATGCAGAAGCCCGAAGCAGCGCGCGCAGCTGTTCTTTAAACATTTCCGGCTCGCTCAGGCAGTACCGGATACCACGCTGACCCAGAAATGGATTTTCTTCTTCGCCAATACTGATATATGAAACCGGTTTATCGCCGCCCACGTCGAGCGTGCGAATTACCAGAGGCTTTTTCTTCCCAAGCGACTGCGCTGCAGATTTATATGCCTTGAACTGCTCATCTTCATTCGGAGCCTCGGTGCGCTCCATGAACAAAAATTCAGACCTGAAAAGACCTACACCTTCTGCTCCTAAATCAAGAACCTGATTAATCTCATGCTCGTCTCCAACGTTGGCCAGCACCTCAATGCGTTCTCCGTTTGCAGTTATACCCTGCTCCTTTCTTCCGTCGTGCGCCTTCTCCTTCACCTCCAGCCAGTGTGCCCGTTCTTTGGCGATTTGCTGCTTCAGAGTGTCATCAGGCTTGGTGAATAGCTCGCCGGTTTCGGCATTCAATACGACTTCTGTGTCCTCTTTAATTTCGCTAAGCGCAGGGCCGAGATTAAAGACGGTGGGAATACCGAGCGAACGCGCAATGATAGCGCTGTGCGATACGTCGCTTCCTTTCTCGCAGCAAATGCCAAGCACGGACTCCGTATTGAGTGAAGCCGCATCCGACGGACTAATTTCGTTCATGCAGAGAATGCATGGCTCGTTGATATCTATATCACTGAAGTTTTCACCAGTAAGCTTTTCGAGCACCCTTGTGCCCACATCAATTAAGTCAATTACCCGCGTTGATATAATACTATCGCCGGTAATTTGCTCATACATCTCAATTACATCATCTAAACTGCTTCTCCAGGCGTAAGGCGCCGTGAGTCCTTCAGCGATTCTGGCATCTACTTTCTTGAGCAGTTCAGGATCCTTGAGAAGCAGAATTTGCGCGTCGAAGATAGCGGCTTCAACCTCTCCGATTTCATTGCTGCTTTTTTGCTTCACCTCTTCTATCTCTTTTTCAGCTTCAGCCAGCGCATCACGCAGCAGACTGAGCTCCATTTCGGGATTATCCTGCTTTTCTTCTTCAATATCCGGAAGGGTAACGCTGTACTGCTTCACCGGTGCGATGGCAAATCCGGGCGAAATGGAGATTCCTTTTAAAACGCCGTCATCAGGCATGCCGGACCGTGAGTCCTTTTTGGGCGAAGCCTTTTTTGTTCGCTTCGGTGCAGGAGCGGTTGACTCACCGAAATTTGATTTCATCATCTCGCTGATGAGCTCCTGCAGCGCTTCAGCCTCCGTACCTGTGTAGGCCACCTGAACCGTGTCGTTCTGCTGCACGTTAAGCGAGATGAGGCTGTTCATGCTTTTTGCCGAGACGAAGTCAGACTCACGGGTAATATTACGGATGAACACCTCGGCATCCCGGCCCGTGACGGTTTGCACAACTTTCGCCGCAGGTCTGGCGTGAAGCCCCATCGTATTTCTGAGCGTGTACTCTTCCTTGATATCAGCATTTCCGGCCGTTTCATTCGACTCGCGCGCTTCTTCGGCAGTTCCGGTGCCTTCATCATCCGAGTCGTCTTCACCCAGCTGAGCCGTTTTCCCTTTAAGGGCCAGCTTTGCCTCACGGATGATTTCATCCATTTCAGCTCCCGAAGCCGCCAGAGCCGTGGCGGCCACAACTCCCTCAACAAAAGACGCCCCGCACAACTTTACGTTTTCACGCTGAGTTTCATCCAGAAATTCGAGCGCCATTTCCGCACTCATGATGGCGCTTCCCATATCCATAAACACCAAAACGCCATCATCGGAGTAGACCTCCTGAATTGCTTCCAGAATCTTCATGGCGTCGGTTCCGACCGGATTATCCGGATCATCGACGCCTCCGGCAGCGGCTATCCGGGCTTTGTTCTGACCCATTTCGAGAGCCAGGTCGCGAAGACTTTCGGCTAATGGTTTGCTGTGGGATACGATTACAATTCCTACCATAGATGTTGCTCAGGCTTTAGCTGCAATTTCTGATGAAAAATTAACGCACAAAAGCGCCATCACCAAAAAGTGGCGGGGCGCTCTGTATATAGGGTGATGCGGGCTGTAATCAGCCGACAGATTCAGACAGGGCTTTGATAATCATCATTGAAGACGTGGCGCCCGGATCCTGATGATCTTTGCTTCGCTCACCCAGATAGCTCGCACGGCCTTTTTTAGCTATAAGAGGAATGGTATCTGCAACTCCCTTTTCAGCAACTTCTACCGCATGATGCAGCGTATCAGAGACCGATTTTCCCTCTTTGATGTCGTTCTCAATCGCCTGAGCTACCGGTTCGAGCACGTCAATCATCGTTTTATCACCGGGCTGGGCTTTGCCGCGCATTTTTACACCGTCTACTCCGGCCCGAAACATGACTGCAAGACTGTCGCCGTCGAGTTCGGCTTTTCCGGCCATTTTGGTGCCAGCCTGGAGGAAGAACGTGCCGTAAAGCGGACCTGATGCGCCCCCAACGGTAGAGATAAGCGTCATGGCCACCGCCTTAAGAATGGCTCCGATGTCTTTGTCGGCATGGTCATCGAGCTGGGACTTCACCTTGTTGAAGCCACGATACATATTATTTCCGTGATCGGCGTCGCCAATCGCCGTGTCGAGTTTGGTGAGATACTGACGATTTTCTTCAAGCACATCGCTGCTCTTACGCAGCCAGTCCAGAACCTGCTGTTTTGTAATCATAAATAAACGTGCGTTTTATAATGGTGAAATCGGTCACATAATGAAACAAATCAACCCTCCGAACCGGTTCGGAGGGTTGATGACACAAACTGGTTGAATCACACTGTATAATACACCACGAAGCTCTTTTGCGTTCGCTCCGGCATGATGTATGTGATTTCATGCCATGGTTTTACATGTCTTACATACCCCACTTCAGGCCGGGCGTGTAGACAGGCGCATCCCACAGCTTCACGTGGGCATCACTTACTTTCATCAGGGTAATGGAACAGCCCTGCATTTCCAGCGCAGTGATGTACGGACCAATCAGATTACGCACAATTTTGATACCGTGCTTGTCGGTCACTTCCTTCATCTTGCGGTACACGCCGTAAAGCTCAGAAACCGGCGTTCCGCCCATGCTGTTCACAAAAGCAATCACGTTATCACCCTTTTTGAACGGCTCATCGGTTACTTCTTTTTCCACCCACTCGTTTTTGCTGAAGTCCCACTCTTTTGTAGTCCGGGTATAGGCGCCGTCTTCAAGAATGGAGACCGTCATTTCCTCGGCTATTTCATCAACAGTTGCGATTTTCTTGCGCTCGATACCCGGCTCCCCGTGAATACCGATACCAATTTCCATCTCGTCGTCGCCGATTTCGAAGCTTGCCGATCCGTTAGACGGTGTGATGCAGCTCGTGAGCGCCATGCCCATACTGCGCGCATTTTGGTTAAGCGTGCGGCAGAGATCTGATAATTTCTCGAGATCCATGCCCTGCTCGGCTGCGGCACCGCATAGCTTTTCGATGAGTACAGTTGCGCCTACGCCACGACGGCCGGCTGTATAGAGGCTGTCTTTTACGGCCACGTCATCATCAACTACAATGTTCTGTACCTTAATACCGTCGGCCATAGCCAGCTCGGCGGCCATTTCGAAATTCATTACGTCGCCGGTATAGTTTTTCACAATATTGAGCACGCCCGCGCCGCCGTGGGCAGCTTTGGCAGCAAGGTGCATCTGATCGGGAGTTGGCGAGGTAAAGATTTCGCCCGGGCAGGCCGCGTGCAGCATTCCGTGTCCCACAAAACCACCGTGCATCGGCTCATGACCGCTTCCGCCGCCGGAAATCAGCGCTACTTTTCCTTTACTCGGTCCGCCTGCACGCGTGATGTAATACGGCTCAAAATTCACTTTAATGAGGTCGGGATGGGCAGCCTGCATACCTTCAAGCTGCTCTTTAATAACGTTATCGGGGTTGTTGATTAGCTTTTTCATACGATTCTGCAAGGGTTTGGGATTTGGGAAAGAACGCAGAGCCAGCCGAATGCTGCTCTGTACTGTATCAGGGTGATGCGCTCCGTGCTATAGAACACCATTATGCGGTTTTTCCGCCCGAAGCACGTGTGCTTTCGCTGCTGATCCTGAAAATCGTCCTTCATTAAACAGTTAGCGATACAGCCGCGAAGCAATACGGAGAAACTCCATTCAAACAAAAAAGGGTATCCGTCAGAAAAACTAACGAATACCCTTACCATGCAAGGTTTAGAAGCTAATGCTAAATGCGGTGAATGCACGCTCGGTCTTCGGGTTGATGGCAACCAGAACGCCCATTGGTACGGAGATACTGTCGGAAATCCGCAGATGTCTCGATGCGCGAATACCAAGCTGGTTCATTACGAAATCGCCTTCGTAGCCAAGATCCACGAAACCGCCTTCTTCAGAGTACTGAGTTGAGAAGAACGGACGCAAAGCAACGTCACCTACGCCAAAGCTTACGCCAGCCTCGATATACAAGGTTGGCTCAAGCCCTTCATTTCCCCAGAACGCATAACCCACGAGCAGGTCCGGAGCAACATCGCCTTTACCGGCAAATCCTACAGAAGCCTGGAAAACGTGGGTTGTAGTTGCGTCATCGAAATCGAAAAGGTCAGAATTTGCGTCGAAGTGGTTTTCGATTTGAGGCGTAATCGTAAATGATCCGGCATCAAAGGTATAGTTCATCCAGAATTTGAACTCTTTGTAGTCATCGCCATCCGGTGTTAAGGCCAAAGGGTGGGATCCCCAAAGGGTAAAATTAAAATCGCCGTAGTTCAGCGCAATGCTGGGCTGCACCTGCGGGGAAGAGCCCAAATCCAGACCACGATATATGAATCGGCTCGTGATATCAACGCCGGGAGTAATGGATAGCTCCTGTGCGTACGTTTTTTGCGGCATTGCCGTAAAGAGCATGAGTGCGGCAAGTACAGCTGTTGAGGCGAGGGTAAGTATTTTCTTCATGACGTTTTATCTGTTTAGTAATTTTTTGAGTGAAGCCTTTTAGATGAGACTTCTGTTTATTGTATCACTTTCCTGCAAATTGTCACTGAAATGCTGCCAGGCAACCTACGGATTTACAGACCATAACCAGATGATACATTAAGGCTGCACAAACAGCGATTGCTACGAGAGCCTCCGGTAATTATCAATCCGGAGGCTCTTGTAACAGAGTGGCTTTTATCAGTTAAATAAGCCAAACAGCAGGGCAGCTATTACCGCACCAATGAGCGGACCTACAATAGGCACCCAGGAGTAGCCCCAGTCGGAGCTGCCTTTATTCGGAATTGGCAGTACAGCGTGCGCGATACGCGGGCCGAGGTCACGTGCCGGGTTGATCGCATAACCCGTTGGTCCACCGAGCGAAAGGCCGATACCAAGTACCAGAAGGCCTACGGGCAGCGCAGATAATGCACCAAGACCGAAACCAACTTCCTGACCGTCGATAACGATGGCTGTGAGCATTTCACCGGTTTCAATATCAATAAAGCCTGGTGACGCGATGTAGAACACACCGAATACGAGCATTACGGTACCAATGATCTCCGTTACGGTATTCATAGGCAGGTTACGAATAGCAGGGCCTGTAGAGTGAACAGCAAGTTTAGCCGGTCCGTCTTCAGTGGCTGCAAAGTGATCTTTATAGGCCAGCCATACCAGAACAGCGCCTATGAAGCCACCGGCTACCTGAGCTGCTATGTAGGGCGCCACCATATTCCAGTCGAATAAGCCGGCTGTTGCCAGACCTACAGTTACGGCAGGGTTAATGTGGGCACCGCTAAACTGACCAACTGTAAATACGGCTGCAAATACAGCCATACCCCACCCAAATGTAATTACTATCCAGCCGGAATTATTACCTTTGGTATCGTTAAGCACTACGTTGGCAACTACACCGTTACCCAAAAGGATAAGGATGGCGGTACCAACAATTTCCGCAATAAAAGGACTCATAATATGAATCTCCTTCGTTTATTAAGGTTAAGTGAAGGCGTGGAAACGGAGCCGCCGTTCTTCCGGAAGCAGGCCGCACTCACCCCCATGAGTGCGGCCTTTTCCTTTAGTGCGGTTATTCTCCGCTTACACGGTGTTTTTTTGGTTTGTTGTGTGTGTTACGTTTGTGTTTAATTCACAGAGATGAGGCCGGCCCTCAGACCAGCATGTACCCCTCTGCAAGTTTGGAATAGGTAGCAACCTGCTCCTTTTGCCAGGCCTCATCATGACCGAGTTCCTTGGCCATCAATCGCGCTACTTCTGCCGCGCACTCTTTGCTCGCTTTCGCGTTGAGCAGCAGCGCCCGCGTTCTGCGCGACAGCACATCTTCGACCGTCATCGCCATTTCATTCCGTGCGGCCCAAACCACCTCTGCCTTTATGTAAGGAAGATCGGCATGAAGGGGCTCGTTGAGCTCAGGATTCTCTTTACCGAGCTTGCGAACTGAGGGCGCATCAGAGCCATACAGATGCAGCGGATCAGACAGGTCGGCATTTTTCAGCCAGCCGTGGATGCGCATATTTTCAGTGATGCAGTCCTTATTCTCCAGACCGGCCACAATAGCCGCCTGATCAATCGTATCCTGACCCATCTTGCGATAGGTGGTCCATTTACCGCCGGTAATCGTTACCAGACCGGATTCAGAAACAAGCAGCGTGTGATCCCGGGAAATAGAAGAAGTGCCCTTCTCATCCGGCGGCTTAACCAGCGGACGCAGACCGGCGAAGACGCTTCGTACGTCTTTCGGCTCCGGATCTTTAGTGAGATAGCGGGCCGCATGGGTCATCACAAAATTGATCTCTTCTTCCTTTGCTCTTGGCTCATAGTCCGGAGCATCTACCGCGGTATCCGTAGTACCTACAACCACCTTATCGTGCCACGGTACGGCAAAAAGCACGCGGCCGTCGTCGGTTTGCGGTACCATAATGGCCGAATCGCCCGGAAGAAATTCTTTGTCCAGAATGATGTGGATACCCTGGCTCGGCTGAATCATCGGCTTCGCATCGGGTCTGTCCATCTTCACGATTGAGTCGGTGAATACGCCCGTGGCGTTGATCACTACCCGGCCGTTAATTTCATACTCGTCGTTATTCAGCGTATCTGTAACCTTCACGCCGGTAACCATGCCGTCTTTCGACTTCAGAAGCCCTTCGACGCTCATGTAGTTCACCGGGAAACCGCCGTGCTCCTGAGCCGTTTGGGCCAGGTTTACGGAGAGGCGTGAATCGTCGAACTGACCATCATAATAAATGACACCACCACGCAGTCCTTCAGGCTCGATGGTTGGTATGCGTTTGATCGTTTCTTCCCGCGATAAAATCTTTGAGGGGCCAAGACCTAACTTTCCTGCCAGCATATCATACACTTTCATACCAACGCCGTAAAACGGGCCGCCCCACCAGTCGTAGTTCGGCACAATAAACGACTGATTCCGGCATAAATGCGGTGCGTTTTGGATGAGAAGCCCGCGCTCCTTCAGCGCTTCAAGTACCAGACTCACGTTTCCCTGCTGCAGGTAGCGTACGCCACCGTGCACC
>JAIUMA010000087.1 GCA_022565795.1 Balneolia bacterium | reverse complement strand
CCCACAGGAGAAACCACGTTCATAATTTCCTCTTTTCCGCCGTAAGCACCAACGGGCAGACCCGCGCCGATAATTTTGCCGTAGGTTACCAGATCGGCCTGTACGCCATAAAGCTCCTGAGCCCCGCCCGGCGCCACGCGGAATCCGCACATCACCTCATCAAAAATGAGGACGGTGCCTTCTTTGGTACACAGCTCGCGAAGCCCCTCAAGAAAACCCGGGTTTGGCGGCACGCAGCCCATATTGCCGGCAATCGGCTCCAATATGAGGGCAGCTACTTCACCTTTGTTCTCTTCGAAGAGGCGTTTGACGTCCTCAAGATCGTTGTAGTTTGCGGTAAGCGTATCCTGTGCGGTTCCTCTGGTAACGCCCGGACTGCTTGGTGTTCCGAACGTCATAGCCCCGCTTCCTGCTTTAATCAGGAACGAATCGCCGTGTCCGTGGTAATTGCCCTCAAACTTGATGATTTTATCACGACCGGTAAAACCACGAGCCACACGGATGGCGCTCATACAGGCTTCGGTTCCGGAGTTTACCATCCGGACTTTGTCCAGACCGGGAACCATTTCTTTAATAAGTTCAGCCAGCTCAATTTCAACTTCTGTCGGCGCTCCGAATGAGGTTGATTTTTCGGCTGCTTTTTTTACGGCTTCAATAACCGGATCCCAGGCATGACCAAGGATCATCGGGCCCCATGAGCCTACATAATCGATGTACTCGTTACCGTCTGCATCATAAAGCATGGCTCCTTTGGCGCGTTCAAAGAATACGGGCGTGCCGCCAACGGCTTTAAATGCCCGTACCGGACTGTTTACTCCGCCCGGAATGAAATGCTGCGCTCGTTCGAATAGTGCTTTACTTTTATCGTACATATCCTGTTATGATATTTTTGTCTGAAAATTATTTGCCGAAAGGTACGCATATCCCTTGAAGAGTATGTGAACCAATATGTTTATGCAGGGTGATGGCCTCCGGTCCCGGATTACCTTCTCAGAAGCTTAGCGGCATCTTTTGCGAAGTAGGTTGCGATTAAGTCGGCACCGGCTCTTCTGAAAGCGATGAGCGATTCCATCATCGCCTGCTCTTCGTTAAGCCAGCCTTTCTCAGCAGATGCTTTTATCATTGCGTACTCACCCGAAACCTGATAAACTGAAACCGGCACGTTTACGCTTTCACGCACGCCGCGAAGCACGTCCAGATAGGGCATGCCCGGTTTTACCATAACGATATCAGCCCCCTCCTGCTCATCAAGCTGGGCCTCGCGGGCGGCTTCCCGTATATTAGCCGGATTCATCTGATAGGTTTTCTTGTCGCCAAAGCCTGGAGCTGAATCCAGCGCGTCGCGGAACGGGCCGTAAAAACAGCTGGCGTATTTTGCGCTGTAGGCCATAATTCCGGTGTTTTCAAAGCCTTCGAACTCCAGGGCTTTACGAATGGCGCCGATTCGGCCGTCCATCATATCAGACGGTGCCACCACATCGGCTCCTGCCGTGGCATGGCTGACCGACATTTTTGCCAGGACCTCCACCGTGCGGTCGTTCACGATTTCACCATCCTCTACGATTCCGTCGTGTCCGTAGCTGGAATACGGATCGAGAGCGACATCGGTCATCACGCAAAGCTCCGGAGCCGTTTCTTTCACCTTCTTGATGGCACGCTGCATCAGTCCGTCGGGATTGAGGGCTTCGGAGCCTTCGTTATCCTTCAGCGCATCAGGCACTTTCACAAAGAGCAGCACCGAGCAGATTCCCAGCGATTCCAGCTCTTTAACCTCGGCTTCGAGAAGATCGAGGCTCAGGCGGTAGTAGCCTGTCATAGAGCTGATCTCTTCCCGAATACCATCACCCTCTGTAACAAAAAGCGGTGCAATGAACATAGACGGGTGAAGCCGGTGTTCGGTGGTCATTTCACGAAGCGCACTGCTCATTCGGGTTCTGCGGCCGCGGACGCCCGGAAACGATCCCGGTGAAGTAGATGTGATTCTGATACTCATAATTTGTATTTCCTTAAAATGATGCATCCGGCCACAGTAACGAGTGTTCTGCTCCGGATTTTGAACAATTATTCCGGCCTATGATACTAAAATCGGCCGTTGTTTAACAATAACTTTAGTCGAGCCAATTTTTTGGACGACGCAGGATTTCGGTCAGCCTTGCCTCTTCTGTTCCCGGCTCCGGTTCAAACGCATAGTCCCAGCGAACGCGCGGCGGCAAACTCATGAGTATTGACTCTACCCGGCCGTTTGTTTTTAAGCCGAAAAGCGTGCCCCTGTCGTGCACCAGATTGAACTCCACGTACCGGCCGCGACGGATTTCCTGCCAGTAGCGCTGCTCATCCGTATAGCTAAGCTCTTTGCGCTTTTCCACAATCGGTATATAGGAACCAGAAAATGCATTTCCACAGGACTGAGCGAGACTGAACCATTTCTCAAGCCCGCTTCCGTCTCCGGCTTCGTCGCGCTTGTAGTCGTAAAAAATACCGCCAACGCCCCGGGCTTCTTCCCTGTGAGCATTATGAAAATAGGCGTCGCACTCCTTTTTAAAAACCGGGTACAATGCCGGACTTATGGCATCACAGGCGGTTTTATGCTCCTGATGAAAATGAACGGCATCTTCATCAAACAGATAATAGGGCGTGAGGTCAGCGCCGCCGCCAAACCAGGCGTCTTTTCTTTCCCCGCCCTCTTCATCATACAGTTCGAACATTCGGTAGTTTGCATGCACGGTCGGCACCATCGGGCTCTGCGGATGCAGCACAAGGGAAATGCCCGCTGCAAAAAACCACCCCTGATTCACGCCAAAACGCTTGCGAATAAGCTCAGGAAGCTCGCCGTGAACAACCGAGCAGTTCACGCCTCCTTTTTCGAACACTTCTCCGCCGGTAATCACGCGCGTACGTCCACCACCGCCGCCTTCCCGCTCCCAGTTATCCTCTTGGAAGCGTGCTTTACCGTCGGTGGTTTCCACGGCTGCACAAATCTGATCCTGCAGCTCATAAATATAGGTTGTAAATCGTTCTTTCAGTTCAGGCATCGGGTGATCTATTTACCGGTTCGGTTCCCACGTTTTGACGGCTTCAAAAAATGCTCCGGCGTTCTCCACCGGTACAAACGGCAGTATTCCGTGTCCCAGATTTGCGATGTAGCGCTGCGGACCAAAGCGGTCGATCATTCGATGGACCTGCTTGCGGATGTCATCCGGGTGCGACAGCAGGCGCGACGGGTCGAAGTTGCCCTGCAATGTTATTTCGTTGCGAGTGGCCTCACGTGCATATTCCGGCGTAATGCACCAGTCAACCCCTAAAGCGGACGCTTTTGTACGGTAAGCAAGCGCTTCAAGCGCGTACCAGCTTCCTTTCGGATACAGGATCAACGGCGCTTCGGTGACTTCCTCCGCTATCTTCTTGAGATAGGGGAACGCAATTTCGTTGAAGTCTTCAGGCGACAGCAGTCCGCTCCATGAGTCAAACACCTGCACGGCCTGAGCTCCGGCAGCTATCTGCGCCTTCAGATAGGCAATGGTAGTTTCGGTAATCACCGATAGAACGTGGTGTGACTCCTTCGGGTGCTGGAAGTAGAACGCCTTGGCGCGGGAAAAATCCTTGGAGCCGCGGCCCTCAATAAGGTAGCAGAAAAGCGTCCATGGCGCGCCTGCAAAACCGATGAGGGTTGCTTCGCCATTCAGCTCGCGACGGGTGAGCGTTAGCGCCTCCATCACATAATGAAGCCGGTCATGCACATCGGGTACCTGCAGGCTGAGCGCACGCTCTGGCGTTTGCACGGGATCCGGCAGCCTTGGCCCCTCGCCCGGGTTGAGGGTCACTTCGATTCCAAGCGCCTGAAGTACCACAAGAATATCAGAAAAGATAATGGCAGCATCCGGGCCAAAACGGCGAATCGGCTGCATGGTGATTTCACAGGCGAGATCAGGCGTTTCTACGCGCTCAAAGAAGGTATACTTTTTGCGCAGCTCCATATACTCGGGCAGGTAACGGCCCGCCTGACGCATCATCCACACGGGAGGACGCTGTACGGTTTCCCCGCGGAGCGCTTTTAAAAGCAGGTCGTTTTTATGTTCCGGAAATGAAGTCGTCATAATATCGAAAAATTTAGATGCTGTTGTGATGGCGCTCGTGTCCGAATGCCATCATCCTGAAAAGGTTTAAAACTGCAGCTCGCTAATTGCCTTAATGAGAGATTCAGTTGAGGGCCGGTCTGCAATCGTTACGTTGCTGATGCCCGCATCCCGAAGCGCCTGAGCCGTGGTTCTGCCAATAGACACCACCTGAATATCCGGAGCAACTTTTACTCCGCTGTTCACAAAAGCCTGAACGGCGCTCGGGCTGTAGAATACAACGGCCTCGAACGGCTCCTCCGGCATAGCGACTTTGTCCAGCAAAATGGTCGAATATGAGGTGATGCTGTGGTAGTTCAGCTTTCCCTGCTGGATAATCTGCTCGGCCTCGGGACGCTTATTCTTGGCGCAGAAGTGCCAGATTACCGCCCCTTCGGCAAATGTATTGACTATGATAGTCGCAACTTCTGTACCATCCTGCCGGGTAGTTGGAAATATGGGATTAAGTCCGGCTTCGGTAAGACGGGCCGCGGTTCGCTCTCCGACGGCAAATACAGGTTTACCGGCCAGCCAGCCCGGCCGGGCAACCCGGCACGCCAGAAAAGCATCAACCGCGTTCCTGCTTGTAAACAAAACAGCATCAGGGTCCGGGAGTTTCAAAGCCTGCTCCGTAATTCCGCTGACCGGTTCAAACTGAATGGCAATAAGGGGATGGACTATGGGCTCGATGCCGTTTGCACGAGCAAGCCTGACCTCATCGCCGCTTAACGGCCTCGTAAACCAAACGGGTACATATGCACGCACTACCTCAGCTCCTTTCGGATTTCTGTAAGAATAGCCATAACCGTATCGCGCTCCATGAGAGACTCCGCGGCGCGGTCGCCCATGCTGGCGCTTCTTTCGACTGAGATATTGAGCGAAATCTCTTCACGCTGCTCACCGCTTAGAGAAGTAAGTACGCCTTTAAATAAAACGGTGTCGTTCATTACCTGCGCAAAAGCTCCAAGCGGAGCCGAACATCCTCCTTCGAGCACCTGCAGAAACCGGCGCTCAATACGCGTACATAACGCGGTTTCGCTGTGATGTAGCTGGCTCAGCGCCCGGTGAATAGCGGGCTTATCGGCACGCCCCATAACGGCTACGGCTCCCTGAGCCGGTGCCGGAATCATCCAGTCGAGGTAGCGGGAAATGTTGGCCTCGAAACCAACGCGCTTGAGACCAGCCGCGGCAAAAATGGCTCCGTCCCACTTATTTTCATTCAGCTTTCTGAGGCGCGTGTGCACATTGCCACGGATATCGGTGAGCTTGTGCTTCGGAAACTTGTTCAGCCACTGACCCCCGCGTCTGTGGGAGCTGGTTGCAATAACGGCTTCGTAGTTATCATCATCCATAAAATCGGGTGATGTACGGGCTACAATTACGTCGCGCGAATCCTCACGCTCGAGGATGGCAATTACTTCGAGTCCGTCGGGCGTGGATGTGGGAATATCCTTAAAAGAGTGTACAGCAATGTCGACTTCATTATTGAGGAGCGCATCATCCAAAGCTTTGGTGAAGACGCCTTTGCCGCCAAGCATCGGAAGTGGCGTATCAAGCACCTGATCACCTTCGGTCTTAATAAAGACCAGCTCGGTTTTATAACCATTTTCCTGAAGACCGGCCGCCACGTGTTCGGCCTGCCAGGTCGCGAGTATGCTATCGCGTGTTCCTATCCGTATCGTTTGGAAAGCCATAGATCAGAGCTCATTTCCGATTTTATACATATCCTGTATAATACGGGTGACCTCTTCACTCTTATCCTGATTTTCCTTGAGATGCTCGATGGAGTGAGCGATGATTTTGTTTACGATACGTGAGGTAAGATGCTCAACTTCGGAAAGGGTATCGCTGCTCATTTTATGGCGAAAGCGGGAAATTTCCTGCTGACGAATAGTTTCAAACTTTGTGTTCAGCGCTTTGATTGTGGGTACTACGCGAAGCTCGGAAAGCCAGCTGCAGTAGGCATCAAACTCTTCAGATATGATTTGCTCTACCAGCGGTACGTTCGCCTGACGTTCCCGAAAGGTTTCGTCGAGCGTGTCGCTAAGCATATCCATGTTCACCAGTTCAACGAACGGCAGCTGACCTACTTCATCAGCAATGTTTCTTGGCACAGACAGGTCGATCATCAGCTTGGTATCACCATCAGGATTACATAAATCCATATGGCCGGTGTTTATTACCGCGTGCTGCGCTCCGGTTGCAACCACAATGAGATCGGCTTTGGCGATTTCGATGTCGATGTTTTTGATTGGAGCCACTTCAATTGGGAAGCGCATGCTCAGCCGTTCGGCTTTGGACATGTTCCGGTTTATAACCGTAACGTCGGAGGCGCCCATTGAGATAAGGTTCTTGCAGGTAACCTTGCCAATTTTGCCGGCTCCGACCAGGAGCACTTTCTTACCAGAGAGGCTTTTCATGTGTCTTTTAGCGGTCTGCACGGCAGCATAAGCCGTGGAAGCTGCGCCAACACCGAGGGATGTTTCGTTTCGTGTACGTTTGTGCGTACGCGAAACGCTTTGCATGAGGCGGTGAAGCACGGAATCAGCCATATTCTGGTCTGAAGATAGCTTGTAGGCTTCCTTGACCTGCTTAATTATCTGCAAGTCACCGAGAATCTGAGCCTCAAGCCCAACCGCCACACGGTAAAAGTGCTGCACAGCATGCTCACCATGCTTAATAAAGCCATAGTCCTGAAACTCAGACAAATCGCCGGAAGCATGCTTCACGAATAAAATCGAGAGCAGTTCGGCATCTGAAGTTGTTGCAAAAACTTCGGTACGATTACAGGTTGAGGTAACTATCATTCCCTCTATACCATGAGTCGCAGCGTCCTTAAGCATAGCCCGCTGTTCCTCATAACTGAGGCTAAACCGCTCACGTACGGCAACATCAGCAAGCTGATGGTTGATACCGATGATTGTAAACTTTTCTAAGAGTATGCTTTTGTCCATGTAATCTTTAATTCCTGATGCTTAAGAGGCAATCATTGGCTTGGCTTGATTTTCCTCTGCGGCTGCCCCGTTTTGTGAAACGTGAGCGTCTGAACTGCCCGGTTCGAGCACATTTTTCATAATTTTGCGAACCTCGTCGGCAAGCGCCTTAATGAAGAGCGGGTGGTCATTAATGCCCGGCATTACTTCCAGACGCTCGATATGCAGTCCTTCTTCTTCAATATCCTCACGAAGCTCCACATCCAGCTCCATGGAGGTTTCAATATGGTCGGTTACAAAAGCAACCGGAACCATCACAATGTGTTTAATTCCGTAGCGAATAAGGCGGAATACAAGATCTTCGGTGTTCGGCTGTGTCCACTTCTGAGGACCAACGCGAGACTGGAAGCCAAGCCAGTACTGTTTATCGCGGCCCCGAAGCTTCATGATAGCTTCTACCGTCTCGTTAATCTGACGCGTATACGGGTCACCGCTCTCAACTTCAATAAGCGGCGTGCCGTGTGCGGTGAATACAAGATGAACCTTATCACGCTCTTCCGGCTCAAAGCGGTCTAATGCTTCGTCTATGCGTTCATTCATTGCATGGAGAAAGTCCTCGTTGAGGTAGTAGTCTTTAACGATGTACTCATTCCAGTCTACGTTTTTCTTCCAGGCGCGCTGTTCGATTTTTTCGTTTTCCCACTCACGGAAGCTGCTTCCGCTTGTTGTCCATGAAAACTGTGGGTAAAGCGGCAGAAGAACAACATGATCCATGCCGCCTTCGCGAATCTCGTTCATAATCTGATCGGTAAACGGCAGCCAGTAGCGCATGGCGGTATACACTTTGAAATTGTGTTCCGGCATTTCGCTTTTGAAGTACTTTTCGAGCCCGCGGCGCTGTGACTCAGTCAAACCATTGATAGGCGAACAACAGGTTGAAACCACTTTATTCTGCCGATTGAAGCAGTACTTGCTTCCCGTACACCCCTTGGTGCAGTAGTTAATCTCCTGGTAATTTTCCACGATTTTCTTGGCGCGGATAGTTGAAATGAGTTTCGCCAGCTTATCCTGCCAAAAACCTCCTCCAAGCCTGATGATATCCTCATCGCGGAACAGATTGTACAAAAAGGTCTTAATATTGTCTTCTGAAGTCGGCCCTCCGAGATTCATCAGAACTACGCCAACATTTAATTTCTTCTCGCTCATCAGTAGTAAAGTGTGCTCTGTTAAATTTGAACTAAATAATAGCTTATTTTCGTCAGGGTAAAATTCACTTTTTATATGAAGAGTGAATGAAGAGCAGGCTATTTCATAAGCAGTCGAACGCCGGAAGGAAGCCATAATCCCATATTCGGATGAGAATATATGATTATTAATCAAATTTACGCAATTATCACTCTAATTAAGATTTATTCCATATATGTGAGCGAGAAGGAGATAGTATCAACAACATACAGGTTGCACACATATTTGACTGATTATGGCCAATGCAAGGCCTGCCAGTCTGAACGCCTCAGAGGTTTCGAAGCGTGGCTTTCAGGAAGGTTGGTATGGGCACGGAAGCCATCACCCTTACATCTTCGGAAAGGGTGCTTTTCTCATCGATGAAGCGCAGCACACGCTCGAGTGGATTTCCCCTGAACAGCGACTCAAAAACAGTCCGGCCAAAATCAGGGTGACGCGTGAGCACGTCCAGCATGATAACATCATACTTACGATATTTCGCCGCCGAAGGATTGGTGATGCGCACCTTGCCCGTCTGCGCATAGTGAGCCGCGATTTGCCGGGCCTGACGATGGATTCTGGAAAACGCATAGCCCGTTGAGGCCTTAGGGATGCCGGAGGGGGTTCCGATATAATGCAGCCTCTTTCCTGCTCCGGGGCGAAAAATCTGATCAGCCATAGGAATAACCCCGAACTCTTCCCTCTCTATCTCGTAGTCGCCCTCCTGAATGTCAAGATGCTTATTTAGGTATTCCTTGATGGCGGCATCATACTCACCTTCATCCAGCAGAGTCGGAGAGAACAGCGTGTATTCGACCAATGCCCGGTTTTTCTCATAAGGCAATACATAAAAAAACGTCGCGCCACCGTTCTGAGACGTCCGAAAATCCATAAATCGGGCGGTTTCAGTATCGAAAAGATCATCCTTGGTCCGGATTTCTATGCCCTTAAAGTGCTGCAGAAGCCTGAATTTAGACTTCGACATATCCGCTTCGCCAAAGCTTTGGAAATAGTGTGATGCGGTTAGCTTCCAGCCGGGAATCCTGATAATCGCCCGCCGATCCTCTTCTTCGGCTGACTCTACCGGACCGGTAAACCAGTCCAGATTGGGGAAAGACTTTAGTGCCCTCACCATTTCCGCGGTGTACTCTTCACTGTTTACGCAGTGATATTTCAATCCCTGAAGCCGGACTTCCTGATGAAAGTCGTTGGCGTAAACCTCAAGGTTTTCCCAGCTTTTGTGGATAGGTACCGGATCCGGAAGCGCATCAGTGTGCCAAAAACACCACGTTTTGTTGAGCGGCTCATTGGTACCATCATCAATAATGGCAATATTCTGGTTTTGTAGCTCACCACGAGACAGGAGGTGCCACGCCAGCGAGAGTCCCGAGCAGCCGGTTCCGGCTATAATGATGTCATAATGCTGCTGGGAAAATGCCATTCCAATCAGGAAAAGAAGGATTTAGTGAGGCAGCATGGCAGCCAACACATCACCCCGATGAGCGGAAACAGCTGTGTACCAAACCTCTCCCCATTTCCATGAAACTACGTCATGACTGTTCACGGTCTTGATGTAAACATCGTCGTGTTTAACTATGGCATTTTCGGCTTTATCGTAGGCAATAAGCGACGGATTTTCTTCAAGAAGATGGGATTCAAAAGCGAACATATAGATATTATCGCCGTCAGCTACCTCATATTTGAGCATGGGTGTGTGAAAACCTTCATAAAAATCAGCATAGATTACGCCCGCGAAGCGAGCTCCCTGAAGTTCAGGTACGGTAATATTGCATCCATACAGTTCCTTCAGCTTGATTTGTGCATCAGTTGTGTTAGCGGCTGCAAGTTCAGTAGGAAGAAGCTGTCCGGAGTGATTGGCATAGTGCACGTAGGTTAAATCCTCAACAGTCAGAACATCGGATACCGGGCCGGAAGTAGTAAACTGCTGTGCAAGCATGAGAAACAGACCAATCAAAAAGAGCGCTGCAAATGAAAACAAAAAACGATTGCGATTCCCTGATGGCCTGTCTACCGGATACGTACTCTGATCTGCTGATTCAGATACTTTGCTTACGGCACTCATTTTCTGCTTTTCCGAAGCAAGAAGAGTGTTGATACGTGACTTAAGCTCTGCTGGAGCAGACACTCTGTGAAGCCGGCTTTTCAGCAGCTTCTTAAACTTTTTTTCTGATTCTATGGCCTTGCTAAGGCGTTCGTCCTGCTTCGCATGTTTCAATAAACTTGCCGAGTCGACTTCGTTTAGCTCACCATCAACATATGCCGAAATTAGCTCATATAGCTGCTTGGTATCCATTATAGTACTGCCTCAATGCCAAATAATAGTGTGGTCTGATCTTAGTTTTAAGGATTTTGATGTATTACCCTAACAGCCTCCATTCCGTCAATGTTCCCGCGCTAAAATATAATTTTATTGTTTGAAATTAAATATAAATTCAGGTGGGCCTATTCAAGTGACAGGCAGCAGGATTCAGAGTCGCAATTGTAAGTTGTGAATTACAGTTGTCCGGGGAAAACTAAACCAAACCGAATAATCGCTTCTAAAATGAAATTTGGACTCATTTAAAGCATCACCTA
>JAIUMA010000086.1 GCA_022565795.1 Balneolia bacterium | reverse complement strand
TGTCGGTCGTACCCTGTGGGGCACTTTGGGTTCAGGCATGTTTGTCCTGATCGCCTATTTGTTGGAACTGTGATTTTTTTGATTTTAATGATAATCTATGATTTTTGATGGGCTGCGGGGAATAGGACAACAGAGTTAAATCAGATTGAGCCTCCACAGCAAGAAAACAGCCGCTTGCAGGCTCAGGCGAAGCCGGAACGATGATACAACCCCAATACCAAATCCAGCATCGTTAAACCCTGCGGGTAATAATCATTTCTTCGGGGACTTTCACATCGGCTACTCCGAGGCCGAAGAGGGCGTAGTCGTATTTTGCGGGGTCGAGCGGGTCGAGTATGCGGAGCTTTCGTGTGAGCTCTTCTACGGCTTTCCAGTCGTTTTGCTTGCGGCCCAGCAGTCCCAGGCGGCGTGCATGACGCGCAACGTGCACGTCAAGAGGAATCATCAGCTCGGATGCGGGCATGAAGGTGTATATGCCTGGATCAACTATGCTGTTTTGGCGGACCGTCCAGCGGAGGTAGAGGTAGAGACGCTTGCAGGAGCTGCCTTTTTCGCTGCTGGCTATGTGTTTCTTCGTGCGGTGTGGTCCCGTATGGTATTCAAAAAAGCGCTCGTGGAAGGTAGCAATCAGTTCTCGGTTTTGAGCTTTAGACTGCTCATAAACGCTTTTCCAGAACGCTTCAAAATCACCAAATTCGGTCAGAATACGGCTCAGGTTAAGCACCAGATGATGAATGTCTTCTTCGGTAAACGTTCGGTGTTTAAATCCGCGAAGGGCAGCGCGCTTTTCATCCGAATAGTGCCTGATAAACTCTCCCGGTCGCTGATTCATCCGCTCCATCAGCTCATTTACTTTTGCGATAACAATATCCCGACGTCCCCAGGCCATGATGGCTGCAAAAAATCCGGCCAATTGCTTGTCGATCAGGTCGTCGTAGGCGTGCAGGAACAGAACAGGATCCGAGTCGATGTATGATGGCACCTCAACCAGCTTCACTACCTCATCCAGAAAAGGCTTCAGTTCGGGAATGCGTTTCAGCGGGATGGTACGGTGCCGGGAAACTTTAGGCATTTTGGAAATTTTGAGTGGTGAAGGTGGGACGCAGAGGTCACAGATTACGGCGCAAAGTAACGCAAATTTGATAAATGAAAGTTCAGCGAATCAGCAGCTCCGTAAGCTTGCGGTTGGCTTTTGGGAAGGGGTAGTCTTTGAGCTCTTGGGGCTGAATCCATTTGATGACCTTGCTCGCCCTGGGTTTTGGTTCGGGCTGATCAGGTTCGATGCGGCACTCATAGGCACTCAGGGTGATCTTAAAGTGGGAATAGGCGTGCTTTATTTCGGTGATCTTTTCAGCCACTGACACCATCACCCCAAGCTCTTCTCTGAGTTCCCGCACAAGCGCCTGCTCCTTGGTTTCACCCTTTTCGACCTTCCCGCCGGGAAATTCCCAAAGTCCGCCGAGCATCATGTCTTCGGGTCGCAAGGCGATTAGCATGTTATTTTCTTCATCCCGGCACACACCAACCACAATCTGATGATGCGGTACTTTTTTCTTGGGTGCTTTATAGGGAAGCGAGTCGGTCTCAGCTGTACGGAATGCGACGCAGTTTGTTGAAACCGGACACATCATACAGACCGGATTTTTCGGCGTGCAGACGGTCGCGCCAAGCTCCATCACCGCCTGATTGAAATCGCCGGGACGTTTCTGGTCAAGCAGGAGGTTGGCTATCTGCTGAATCTCATTTTTAGTGCCGTTTTTGCTTACGTCATCGCGAATACCGAAAAGGCGGGAAATCACGCGAATCACGTTTCCATCGACTACGGCATGAGGCAAACCGAAAGCAATACTGGAAACGGCAGCTGCTGTATATGGACCGATTCCTTTCAGAGCGATGATGGCGTCATACGTATCTGGGAAAACGCCCTCGTGCGAATCTGAGATCTGACGCGCTGCGTCCTGCAGGTTTCGGGCACGCGAGTAGTAGCCCAGGCCTTCCCACGCCATCAGCACGTCATGACGATCGGCCTGCGCGAGGGACTCGATAGTCGGAAACCGTTCTAAAAACCGATGATAGTACGGCGCAGCCTGATCAACCCGCGTTTGCTGAAGCATGATTTCTGAAATCCAGATATGGTACGGATTGCTGCTGCGTCGCCAGGGCAGATCACGCTTGTTGTTGTCGTACCAGCGCAGCAACGGTCCGCGTATTTCACCCGGTTCAATTCCTATCTCAACATCTTTGCGCTTGCTGCCGATGATCAGTTACCTCGCGTAAGTTCCATTACGTTGATAGTTATGCTGAGCGATGAGGCCGAACCAAACTGGTCGGTCGCGATCACCTGAAACTCGTGCTCTCCGGCCTGGCGACGGGTTGGTGTCCACGTAATAAGTCCGGTACGTTCGTTGATACGCGCGCCGTCGGGCAGATCAACGCCCAGATAGCGAATCAGGTCAGGATCTGAGCCGTCGGGGTCACTGGCACGAACGGGCAGGCTGAACTCTTCACCAACGGGTATAGATAATGGCCTTACCGGGTTGAAGCGCGGCGGTGCGTTGAAGGCTCTGATATCCACATTGAATGAGGTGCTGTCGACCTGTCCATCACCGGTGCTGGCGATAATGGTGAAGCGACTGGTTCCGATATCTCTTGAGCCCGGCTGCCAGAAAAAGCCCTGATCGCGAATCATGGCGTTAGAAATAGATGAGCGGATCTGAAAACTCACTTCGTTGTGGTCAATGCTGCGCTCGAACTCTATCGGGATAATTACAGGGCGCGGATATGGTACGATTACGTTTGATATCTGGCTAAGCTGGAGAAACCCGTTAGCGTCACCATTTGACTGTCCGCTTGATGAAGCCAGCACTTGCTGTCTCATCAGCTGGGTGACCTGATCGTAATCGGTCATCCAGAGCTGATTACGGGTTAGTGCCATCATATTACCGGCACGACCATCACGACGAAGCTGCTCTACGCTACCGTTTCTCTGGGCTTTCCAGACCTGACCGTCGCGTGTGCGCACCAGATAGGTGTCGTTCCAGAATTGAATATCGTCGATAGCGCCATTTACCTGAAAAAGGCTATTCAGGTTTCCGGATGAAGAGATCTCGTAGACTGTTCCCTCAGAACCTGTAACGACCGGCTGTTCATCGATGATGAAAAGATTACTTACTGCAGGTCCGAAGCTGAAACTCTGCTCATGAATCAGCTCACCATCTTCAACACGGTACTGATGAAGCTCGTTGTTTGAAGCAAGCGCCAGTAGCGTGCTGTCGAATACGCGCACGGCATATATGCGATTGCGCCGGATGCGGTCCTGCTCGATTTGTTCCGGCGCGGTATCAACCGCTTCCGGTGTGGACAATGGAAGTCTGAAGAGTCCGGTTGAGTCCATGCCGAGGAAGAGGTAGTCGCCGCTACGCGCCATGGAAATCGGACGGGACGGGAGATTCGTAGAGGAATAAACGCCAAGGACCGAGGTTGGCTCAACTATGGTAAGGCGGTTATTGGATCCGGTGAGGTAGGCGAAACGTACATCAGCATGAAGTCGATTGCCGCGGCGCTGCATGCCTTCAGAGCTGTAGAGCCACTGCAGTGAGTCGGCATGAACGCGAAAAACAACGAGCCCGTCCTCGCCGGAAAGCGCGTACATATGCGTCTCGGAAGCGGCCAGCGCCTGAAGATCAGGTATCTCCATGAGCGTATCCATGTTCTTGACTAGCTGATAATCACCCGACTGGGCGCGAAGCTCAGTTTGTACGGATGAGCTGAGGAATGGAATCAGCCCGTTGAAAGCAAATAGCAGCAAAAAAGCGGAAAGAACAGTAGCTGTTTTTTTCGGCATGGGTAGTATTGGCGTTAATTTGAAGAATAAAGTTGAAAATATAACTATTGTCACAGCCTTTAAAGTATTGAAGACTGAAAATCGGTGTCATTCGTGCCAGCAGATGATTGCAAAAGAAACAAAAGCAAAAACACCTGCTACCTGGATAATGAAACCTGACTAGAGCCAGTCGTGTTTTTTGTACCAGTTTATGGTATCAGTGATACCTTCATCGAGGGTGAAGATTTGCTTGTAGCCGAGTTCATCTTTGATTTTGTCTACGCTGCAGGTCCATTCGAGCGTCATCTCTTTGGCCTTGTCTCTGTTCATGATAGGATACTGACCAAATACAGAGCCCACGGATTCCATCACGGCGCCAACGTAGCCTACCATCCTGGGCGGAACCGGAAGCGTGATTAGCTTCTTGCCCAGCGCTTTTGAGGTTGCCTCCTTAATTTCCCGCCAGGTGTAGACATTTTCACTAGAGACGAAGTATTTCTTTACGCCTTTTTCGGTATCGGCAGAGGCCAGCAGCAATCCCTGAATCACATCATTCACGTGCACCAGCGAAATCCGGGTTTCCTGTCCGCCAACAATAGGGCAAAGTCCACGGCTCGCTATTTTGAAGAATGAATAAATCTGCTCCTCACGAGGCCCGAACACGGCGGGGGGCCTGAGAATGGTGATGGAATCATCCGGACCGGCAACGCGCTCGATCATCTCTTCCATCTCTTTCTTCGACTCACCGTACATGCTCACCGGCATGAGCGGGTCGTCTTCATTCACCGGCCTCTGAAAACTCGGTCCGACCGCGGCCAGTGAGGAGAGTATCACCATTTTCTTTACACCGGCTTTCTGCGCTGTGCGGATTATATTCTCGGTGGCTTCAACATTTACCTTGTGAAATATATCCGCGCGGGGCGCCTTCACCAGGGCAGCGAGATGGAAAAGCACGTCAGCTCCTTCAAGGCCTTTGCGCAGTGCGGGAATATCGTGCAGATCGCCTTTTACGCTGGTGATCTTTTTATCCTGAAGCCACTTCAGCTCAGAACGTACCAGGCAGCGCACCTCGTTTTCCGGATTTTGAATTAACGCATCGGTAAGATGACTTCCGATGAAACCGGTGCCACCGGTAACGAATACTTTCATAAAAAAATGAAATGTCCTTATATTGAAATTTTGCTGAAAAATACAAAATTCTGCATCACCAAACCGACTGTTAGATTCCGCTTGCTGAAGGCATAATGGCATCAGACGATAGCCGGAAAGATAAATCTATAAAGGTGATGTGAACCGGAAAATTCAGCAGAACTCCATCACGAATTTCCATCCTCAATTTTTATATGGCGCGGCTCAGAGTAGCTATTTTTACCGGTAATTATGTGCACATAAAAGACGGCGTATCGCTTACGCTGAACCGGCTTGTGCGCCATCTTAACAGCAGGGATGTAGAAACACTTGTTTTCGGACCGGGTATAAAAGACAAAGCCATTGAGCCTGCCGGACGTTTTATTGAAGTTCCTTCAGTTCCGCCTCCGGGACGCCCTGAATATCAGGTGTCGCTTTTCCTTCCTGAAGTGCATAAGCTGGAGCTCGAGGACTTTAGGCCGGATATCATCCATATTGCCACTCCGGACATCCTGGGGCTGATTGCACTTAACTACGCCCGCAGGCATGGTATACCGGTGCTGTCATCCTACCACACGCACTTTCCCAGCTATCTTAAATACTACAACTTCGGTTTTCTTGAGCCCCTGCTATGGAAATATCTGTTATGGTTTTACGGGCACTGTAAATACGTCGTCTCACCATCTGAGTCGATGAATGCCTACCTGGTACGGAAGGGCATACCGCGCGAAAAAATCGGCCTGTGGACACGCGGCATTGAGTCAGACCTTTTTTCACCCGAAAAGCGTGATGAGTCGTATCGCGCTAAGCTTGGTTTTGAAAAGGATGATGTGGTCGTGAGCTTTATCTCCCGCCTGGTGTGGGAAAAAAATCTGGAAACCTTTGTGAAAGCCACCGATATCGCAAGAAAAAAGAATGCTAAAGTAAAGGTGATGGTTGGCGGTGATGGTCCGGTTATGGACGAGCTGAAGCAGCTTATGCCCGATGCGGTTTTTACAGGCTATCAGTTTGGTGAAGATTTGGCAAAAGTTTATGCGGCTTCAGATCTGTTTTTCTTCCCTTCCGAATCCGAGACCTTTGGTAACGTAACCTTAGAGGCTATGTCAAGCGGCGTTCCGGCTTTAGTAGCGGATGCCGTTGGAAGCAAATCGTTGGTTATTGACGGCGAAACGGGCTATATTCTGCCACCTCACGACGCTGAGGCGTTTGCTGTCAAAATACTTGAGCTGGCGGGCGATGAGGAAGCCCGAAGATCTATGGCAACTAATGCCCGTAAACATGCGCTTTCGTATGACTGGGAAGCGATTATGGACGGGCTCATCAACGACTACGAACGGGTAGTCGCGCTGAAGTAGTTGTCATATACTAAATGAGCGCCAAAGCCTGGAGCATCACCCACATATAAAGAATCCGACTTGAAGATACTGTACATTTCACATATGCACCCGCCAAAGGAAGCGGCCCTCAAAAACATAGGAGGGATGCAGCGGGTGAGCCTTCAGCTTACGGATCAGCTAATGGCCAATAAAGGCGTTGAGCTCATAGAGTTTACCCGGGAAACCCGGTGGAAGTTCATTGTGGTAAAAACCACTTTTTTCCTCATCAGGCTATTTCTTTTCCTGCCTTCATTCGTAAAAAAACACAAGCCGGATGTCATTCTCTTTTCTTCTATGGTGACCGGTTCGCTGGCGTATTTCACCCGCAGCAGGATTAAAACTCCGATGGTGAGTATCAGCCACGGACATGATGTAACGCTGGACGTCGGGATTTATCAATGGCTTATCAAAAAGGTGTTCCGCAGTCTGGATGGCGTTATCTCGGTAAGTTCGGCTACGCGGCAGGAGTGCCTGAACCGGGGGCTGGCCGAAGAGAAGTCGAAAGTGCTGCCGAACGGCTTCGACGTTCGTGACCTCAAAACCATCTACAAACGTGCTGAAGCCAAGGCGTTTCTGGAGCAGGAGTTCGATTTCAAGCTTGGAAACAGGAAACTGCTACTAACTGTAGGCCGCCTGATCAAACGGAAAGGGCACGCGTGGTTTATTCGTGAAGTATTGCCTTTGGTGAAGTCCGACGTTGTTTATCTGATTATTGGTGATGGTGGCGAAAATGCGAATATTCGTAATGCCATCGAGCAGGCAGATATGCAGGATAAGGTGATGTTCGTAGGTCGCCAGCCTGATGAAGTACTGGACCGGGCCTATTCAGCCGCTGATATTTTCATCATGCCCAATATTAAAGTTAAGGGAGACATGGAAGGATTTGGTGTTGTGCTGCTCGAAGCCAACGTTCGCAACACACCCGCTATCGCCAGCGATATCGAAGGCATTCGGGATGTCATCACCCAGGGGAAAAACGGCTACAGAATTGCAGAAGGGGACTCGAACGGCTTTGCTGCAAAAATAGATGAAGTAATTTCAGGCGAACTTGAAACACTTTCGGAATCCAGCCGTTCATTTGTCGAGCATCAGTTCAGCTGGGAAAAAGTATCCAAGGACTACATCAAGCACCTTGCAGGCTTTATTACAGTGGACAGTGAACAGTAAACAGTAATGCTCGCGAAGCTCGCAGTGTTGAATGTTGAATGTTGAATATGGAGTTTTGAGTGTTGAGTGTTTGTCGATCCCTGAATTAGCATCTTCCACTGTTGACACTGTTGACACTGTTGACACTGTTGACACTGTTGACACTGTAGACACTGTAGCGCCGACATACTGATACCTGAACAATGTTCACCTAAATAAACAGTGTTAAGTGAAATGATAGAGGCGGTGCTGTGGTTTGAAGAGAGCAGTATAAAGCCTATATTACATTTTGATTATATTTTCGATTTATAAATAATTTAGTATGAGTAAAACCCATACAGATAAGCCTGTGAAGGATATTTTCTCAAAGGCATACAATTTTACGAAAGCCGATGAGGTAAAAGCCCTGGGCTTATATCCGTACTTTAAGCCACTTACTGAGACTGACGGCACGGTGGTTGTTATTGAGGGCAATAAGGTTATAATGGCCGGCTCCAACAACTACCTTGGCCTTACCAACGACGAGCGCCTGATTGAGGCGGCTCAGAATGCGATTACCCGCTATGGTACAGGCTGTACAGGCTCGAGGTATCTTAACGGTACGCTTGATCTTCACCTTGAGCTCGAAGATAAGCTGGCAGATTTTATGAATAAGGAAGCCTGTGTACTGTTCAGTACAGGCTATCAGACCAATGAAGGCTCTATCCCTACATTAGCCGGTCGTAATGATGAAATTTATTCTGATAAGGATAATCACGCCTGTATTGTAGTCGGTACGCTCAGCTCAAATGCCAAAACTATTCGTTACGGGCATAATGATATGGATCAGCTCCGTAAGCAGCTGGAGAAATCGCACCCGGATACGGGAAAGATTATCGTAAGCGACGGCGTCTTTTCGATGTCAGGACAGCTTGCCAACGTTCCTGAGCTGGTGAAACTCGCCAAAGAATTCGGAGCACGACTTTTTCTTGATGATGCGCACGCTATTGGTGTAATTGGTGATGGCGGGCGTGGTTCGGCTTCTGTATTCGGTCTGAATGATCAGGTCGATCTCATCAGCGGTACATTTTCGAAGTCATTTGCCTCACTCGGCGGATTCCTTGTAGGTGAGCGCCCTGTAATTGAATTTGTTCGCCATAACTCGCCTGCCCATATTTTCAGCGCATCCATGCCGCCAGCCAATGCTGCAACGGTATTGAAAGCGCTCGAAATTCTTAAGTCTGAAACCTGGCGACTCGACCGTCTTGAGTATATCTCGGACTACATGCGCAAGGGATTAAAAGATCTTGGTTTCAATGTATGGACAAGCAGCACGCCCATCATCCCGGTTGTAATCGGCGAGATGATGAACTGCTTCAGGTTCTGGAAAGATCTTTTTGAAGCCGGTGTTTATGCAAATGCTGTTGTTCCGCCTGCTGTGCCTCAGGGACAGTCGCTTATACGTACAAGCTATAGCGCAACCCATACCGATGACCAGCTCGATGCCATCCTGGAAGCGTTCCGGAAAATTGGTATCAAGCACGGCATCATCGATCAGAATGGTCATTCTCTCGTGGAGGTCAGCTAAGCTGATTTCATCGCTTTATGAGTGCATCCAAGCCGCTACACGGAGTTCGGATAGTATCAGAGCCTTCAGAAATGAAGGCTTTTCTTTCATTTCCGTATTCCCACTACAAGAACGATCAAAACTGGATTGCACCTCTATACATCCAGCAGCGTGACCTGCTGGATCCGAAGAAGAATCCCTATTTCGAGAATGTAGATCATGCTTTTTTCATAGCTGAGAAAGACGGGGAAATAGCCGGGCGAATTGGGGTGTTCATCAATCATGACTGGAATGAGTACCAAAAGCAGCAGACCGGATTTTTTGGTTTTTTTGAATGTGAAGATGATGCTTTTCTCACTAAGCTGCTTTTCAACGTAGCAAAAGACTGGTTGAAGGAGAGAGGCATGAACAAGATTCTGGGTCCTGTCAACCCGGGATTTATGTATGAGCTGGGATTGCTCGTTGAAGGTCATGAAACCGAGCCCTACATCATGATGCCGTGGACCAAAGCCTATTACGACAAAAACGTGAAGGCGGCCGGTCTGGACAAAGAAATAGATTTGCTGGCCTACGTTGTTGATGAAAAAAACGTCGCGCTGGACCGTATCAACCGCGCGGAGCAAATCGTGCGGCACAGAATGCCGGAGCTTGTTATTCGTCCGGTAAACATTCGCAAGTTCAAGCAGGAAGCCCGCACCATTCGGGAGATATTTAATCAGGCATGGGCGACAAACTGGGGATTCAGCCCGATAAGTGAAGCCGAGTTTGACCATATCGCCAAAGACCTGAAGCTCATCCTTGACAAAGATCTTGCCCACATTGCGGAAATCGACGGCAAACCGATTGGCTTTTCGGTAGCGTTGCCTGATATGAATCAGGCGTTCAAGCACCTCCGAAACGGCAAGCTCATGCCGTTCGGAATTGTAAAACTGCTCTATCATAAGAGAAAAATAAATCGAATCCGTACCGCCCTAATGGGTGTGATACCCGAATACAGAGGAAAGGGCATCGATGCGTTGCTCCACCGTGAAGCTATCATAAAAGGGCTGGCCAAAGGTTACAACGCCTCCGAGTTAAGCTGGCTGCTTGAAACCAACACCGAAATGATTCGTGTGGCTGAGCGTATCGGCGGCTGGAAGGAAAAGACCTACCGGATCTACAGCGCGGGACTGTAGGGTGATGGTGTGTGATGTGTGATTGCATCCCTCTTCAACCCCGAAGAATATTCCGCTCCTGAGAGGCTCATTGTGAGCAATAAGCAAGGGGGAAAAAAAATCACGGGTGGTATTTACCCAATGTATGCCTACCAACTCTGTTAGACAGTCCCGAATTGCTCTCCTGAATAACGGCAATTCCCGCATAGAAACCCCATCCCCCAAAAAAGGTGAACCCACAACGGGATTGGGGTTTCGACGGGTTCCTGGTCATTGGCCCTCGACCCTTCGACTCCGCTCAGGGAACGTGGGCTCTATCAGATTGGGGGTGGGCGTGGCTGAAGCCTTTATAACTCTGAACCGATGGCCCTCGATACTGTCCCTAGTATCTATGCAATCTCGCCTCGGGCCGTTATATATCTCTTGTTGTGTTTTCTACCCATATACGGTCCCTAAGGGACCGGTTTCAGGAGAAATTGATATCAGACGGGTAATTATTTTGCATCCCAATCCTCAATATCCTTAAATCCAATGAATCCTAATTCAAAAAAAGAGAAAGCCGAATTCAATTCGGGAGTCCGGATGCTTTGATGGAATCATTTTCGTTGATATTCGGCGTTAACTTGATTTCTACTTCATTTAGATTTGTCTGACACCGCTAGACCAGTCAGGCCTTCAGGTTAACTCTATAGAGAATTTTATCAATTACCGTCTGCTTTAGCTGACGGTAATTGGTACCGCCCTCGTAAATGGCTTCAGCCATAACGGGAAATTTTGTACCACCACGGGATTGCGGTTTCGACGAACGCCTCTCGTTGGCTCTCGGCTGTCTATGCGCTTTCTACAACATCAAGCCTCGGGCCATAATTGATTGAA
>JAIUMA010000085.1 GCA_022565795.1 Balneolia bacterium | reverse complement strand
TTAGCGCGTTCCTTTTTTAGTGTTTCTGTTCACTGTCAGATTTTTATCTCAAACTACTTTATCCGGACAACATTGGTTTTTGAATGTTTGACTGCCTCTGGATTAACCTGACCGTTAGTATTTGTCTTTGACTCTGTTACCTGAAAAATTCAAAAATCGCATATCGCATATCGCATATCGTATATCAGCAATCAGAAATCAACGAACCTTCGACAATCCGCTGTTTTTTGCAAAAATAGCATCGTCTGCATACTAAACTGAACGTCTCTGCATTATCTTAGTCATAATCTGTACGATTCCTTATATTCGTTAATTAGGCCCATTGTGCAGAGAATCCTGTTAGGGTATGAAGCGAGTCGTTTCGTCCGTAATTGTTGTGCTGCCAGATCCTTGAATTGAAATTTCAACCGATAGTTCTATTTAATTTTTTACGATATATGATCAGGAAGTTTTTGCTAACCGCAGCTGTTGTGGGCTTAACCACTCAGGTTTCCGATGCTCAGGAGAGCAGACCCCAAACAGCAGATATACCGCTTCCGGATGTTACTCTCCCGTTTATTAACCCGATTGAAGTCCAAAGCAGCCGACCCGAATTAACCCGGGCTTCTTTGCACCTCGATCCGTTAAACAGGGAAGTCCTCCAGCGAATTGCCGACATCAACCGGATGAATCTTTCGGCTATTGAAGCCCAGCTCGACGAAGATCCGCTTCAGGCTGAAGATTACATCACGCAGGCAATAGAGTCTATACAGCAGCTTATGGACGATCACCCTGAAGTCCAGAGTAGTCGCCGCTTTAACGAGACTTATCGCTCTGTGATGGCTGAGTACCATGAGTACTACGGCCTCAGCGGTCCGGTTCTCACTGTCGAGGGCGATATTTTTGAAGTGCGTGATGATCTTTTTGCACAGGATGACTGGTTCGACGGCAGCTACTTTGCGATGCCGCCTGAGTTCGACGAAAAGCAGTTTGATGTGCCGCTCATCATGAATCGTCAGGTAAGCAACCAGATTCACTTCCTTACCGAGCGTCGCCCTGAGATTATGGAGCGCTGGCTGGAGCGTTCGACCTACTACTTCCCGATGATGCGTGAAATCTTTGAAGACGAGGGCGTTCCTCAGGAGCTCATTCACCTTTCCATGATTGAAAGTGGTCTGGTTCCCGTTGCCCGCTCCCGCGCTCGCGCTGTGGGTTTGTGGCAGTTCATGCAGGCTACCGGCGCATCATACGGACTTGAAGTAAACTGGTGGATCGACGAGCGTCGTGATCCGGAGAAATCCACCAGGGCAGCTGCGCGTCACCTGCGTGACCTCTATGAAATCTGGGGCGACTGGCACATGGCCCTTGCCGGATATAACATCAGCCCGAGAGGTCTGCGTCGGGCTATCAACCTTTCCGGCGGCTCACGTGATTACTGGGATATTTTCCCGCATCTGCCGCGCGAAACCCGAGGATACGTTCCCGGCTTCATAGCAGCAGCTATGGTTGCTATGAACTATGAAGACTTCGGATTTGAAACTCCTCCGACCAACCGTGTTTTTGGATATGATGTGGTCGAAATCGAAGGCTCTGTAGAGCTAAGCGTACTTGCCGAGTTTGCCGGAATCACTACTGAAGAGCTTCGTGCTATCAACCCAGAGCTTCTTCGCTTTGCCACTCCTCCGGGACGCGCTCCGTACCCGCTAAAAATCCCGAAAGGCAGCAAGGAAGAGTTCATGCTGGCCTATAACGAGATGCCGGAGAGCAAGCGTCAAACGCTGGTCGTTCACACGGTTAGCCGCGGACAAACGCTAGGCGCTATAGCCAGCAGCTACGGAGTAACAGTTCGTGCCCTGTACGGCGCCAACGACAACCTCTCTTCACTGATTCACCCTGGTCAGGAAATCATCATTCCGGTACCGGGCGGAAGCAACGTGGCGATTTCGTCCAACAATCCGTCGAGAGCGCGCGAAGCACGTACGCTTACGGCAAGTACAGGTTCAGCTTCTTCATCTTCGGCATCGCCTGCTCCGGCCGGAACGGTTCGTATTTCATATACCGTACGCTCCGGTGACACCGTGGGGCATATTGCCGAGTGGTTCAATACGCAGGCGTGGAGAGTACGTTCTTGGAATAATATTGGAAACAACATTCGCGTTGGCCAAACGCTCAACGTGTACGTTCCTGCCAATCAGCAGGCCTATTTCGCCCGGATAAACGAAATGAACCGCAGCCAGAAGCAACAAATGATTGCTGAGCGCCGCAGAAGCGGAATCCCTCAGAATCAGGTTGCCGCCGCCGGTGAGACCATCAGCTACACCGTGCGCAGAAACGACAATCTGCACGACATTGCGCGTGCACACGGAACATCCGTAAATGCTATTATGCAGCAGAATAATCTCAGTTCTTCTCTCATCCGGGTGGGGCAGAACCTGCAGATTCCTGTGGCCCGTTAAACAATCCTCATGCAACGTTCTAAACTAATCCTGCTGCTCATCGCTACCGGCGTATTCGCAGCGGGATTTGTCGCTTTAAAAGATCCTTTTTTCCAGATCAGGAAAAACTTCACCATTTTCAGTGAGGTGATTTCTGAGGTTAACGAACTCTACGTAGTGGATATCGATCCCGAGCGTACGATCAGGCGGGGCATCAATGCCATGCTGGAGACGCTCGATCCCTACACCGTTCTCATCGATGAGTCACAGACTCAGGATATCGACATCATGACCACAGGCAGCTATGCCGGTGTTGGCATTGAGGTCGGAGCCAGGGGAGGAGAACTGGTCGTCATTGCCCCAATCGACGGTTATTCGGCTCAGCGCAAGGGGGTTCGTGCAGGTGATGTAATTGTGAGGGTAAACGGCATTCCAGCCTCGGAACTCAGCCCGGATGACCTCAATTCTCAAATCCGCGGTCAGGCGGGGACTACCGTGGAACTGGTCGTTCGTCGTCTCGGTATTGATGACGACCTTGTATTTGAACTCGAGCGCGAGCGCATAGAAATTAAGAACATCGAGTGGTTCGGCTTTGCGAATGAAGAAGAGCGAATAGGCTATATACTCCTTACTCGCTTTACCCAAAATGCCGGTGCCGACGTTCGCCGTGCGATTCAGGAGCTTGAAGAAAGCGGTGAACTAAACGGGCTCATTCTCGACCTTAGAAATAATCCGGGTGGACTACTCATTGAAGCCGTTCGCGTGGCCGATCTCTTTTTGCCTGAGGGTAAAGACGTGGTGAGAACTCAGGGCCGCGCATCACAAACCCGCAACCGCTACAGGACCGAGAACAGAGCTATTTATGAAGATCGTCCGCTGGTAGTGCTGCAGAACGGCGGAAGCGCAAGCTCCTCTGAAATTGTATCCGGTGCTCTTCAGGATCACGACAGAGCCGTGGTGATGGGCGACGGAAGCTTCGGTAAGGGCCTGGTGCAGATCATTCGTCCTATTTCATACGGAATGGCGCTAAAGATTACGACATCAAAGTACTTCATCCCGAGCGGACGCTACATTCAGACCGTAGATTATTCAGGTGCAGACAGCGCCGACGAAGGCGAGGTGTTTAACACCGCCGGCGGGCGCGAAGTGTTCCAGAGAAACGGCATCGATCCTGATATCCGCTTCGACTCGCGCCCTGAAAACATGCTGGAGGTCGCGCTCATCCGCGGCAATCATTTCTTTTTCTTCGCCAACGAATACATAGCTGCAGATAATGGTGACATGCCAGAGTACGGCAGAGACGACGACGCTCTGTTTGAGGCTTTTGTCGCTTATCTGGACGAAGCAGATTTTGAGTATCAGTCCAGATCTCAGCGGCGCTTCGAGGAGTTTTTGAATCAGCTTTTGGAAGATTACGGGCCATCATCGGCTGTGAATGCCGAGATAGAAACTATCAGGCAGCAGCTTGAAGCCAAAAAACAGCGTGAAATGAGTGAAAGCCGCCTGATGATTCTCCGTGAACTCTATTTAGAGCTGAGTACCCGCTTTGCCGGTACCAGCGGCAGGCAGCAATCAGCCGTACAGATCGATCCTTTGGTTTCTGATGCAGTAAGCCTGCTTCTCGACCGGGACAGGTATTCGCAAATACTGAACCCCTGATTCGATGGCTCCGGTACCCAAAGCAGACCTTCATATACACACAACCGCTTCCGACGGGCATGCTGCGCCGGAGGAAATTATAGATAAAGCTGCTGAAAACGGACTCTACGCCGTTTCGATTACGGATCACGACACCTACGCTGGCTACCATAAGGCGAAGGCCAGGGGAGCAGAGAAAAACGTTGAAGTAATTCCGGGAATGGAAATCACCTGCGATTACAACGGGAGAGAGTGCCACATGCTGGCCTACGGATTCGATATTGCCAATAAAGAGCTCTTAAGCTTTGTGCATCAGCAGAAGCTGCGCCGTAATAAGCGCGCCAAGGTGATGATATCTAACCTCAATAAGCTTGGGTTCGACATTTCTATAGATGATGTGATGGCCGAATCGGGCACGCTCAATATAAGCCGGAACCATCTTGCCGCTGCCATGGTATCCAAAGGGTACGAAACGCACAAGAAAGCTGTATTCAACAAATATCTGGGTGATCATGCGTCGGCCTACTATAAAACAGAATACGCTCCGGTAAAAGAAGTCATCGAAATGGTGAAGCGCTGCGGAGGCGTGGCCATTTTGGCTCATCCGGGGCTCTACTTTGTAGAGGACGACATCACCTACATGATAAAAGCCGGAATCGACGGATTCGAGTGCATTCACCCGAGCCATAACTACATGCTTCAGAAAAGATATACCGATATTTGTGATGAGCATCGGCTGCTAAAAACGGGTGGTAGCGATTATCATGGCCATAAAAAGGCAGAGCATAATCTGTTCGGTACCGTGGCGGTTGAAAAATCCTGGGTGGACCGCGTACTTGCGGTTTGTGAGCAGGCTAAAAAACATTAATTTAGGAAACTATACTCATTCACATCCGAAACTAACTGATCATGGCAATTATTGAGATTGAAGGCAAATTAAACCACTCTGAGGGCAACATCGGAATATTGGTTTCACGTTGGAATCATTTCATCACCGACCGGCTTTGTGAAGGCGCGGTACACAGCCTGAAGAAGCACGGTTACAGCGACGATCAGATTACAATTGCCTACTGCCCGGGTTCGTATGAAATTCCTCTGGCAGCAAAAAAAATGGCTGAAACCGGAAAGTTTGACGCTATTATTGCCATTGGCCTTGTAATTCGCGGAGCTACGGCTCACTTCGATTTTGTTGCCGGCGCAGCCAACAGCGGGGTGCTTTCAGTCAACAACGAAACAGGTATTCCTGTGATTTTTGGCGTATTAACGACCGATACCATCGAGCAGGCCGTGGAGCGTGCAGGTACAAAAGCAGGCAATAAAGGCGAAGAAGCCGCAATGACCGCCATGGAAATGATCTCACTTCTTAAGCAGATTGGCAGTCTGTAAGCTTAATTGGTACAGGATATTGAATATTCGTATTTTACCCGATTGAGCATTAATGACATCTGAATACTTTGGAAAAAATTGCAATAACCAATAAAAAGCAGACGAAAGAAGACGTTTTACGTCAAAGTCTTCTTAAGGAGCGGGGGCAAATCCCTGAGCACGTTGCCATCATTATGGATGGAAATGGTCGCTGGGCCAAGGAGCGTGGTAAAATGCGTATTCAGGGGCACAAAGCCGGCGTCGACTCCGTTCGTGATGCTATTGAGGCGTGTGCACAGCTCGGTGTAGGTCATCTCACGCTTTACGCCTTTTCCACCGAAAACTGGAGAAGACCTAAAGCGGAAATCGGCGCGCTCATGAAGCTGCTTATTCAAACGCTCCGCAAAGAAACGCTCAATCTGAATAAAAATGATCTTAAGCTAAACGCAATTGGTGAGCTCGACCGACTGCCGTCTGTCTGTCTCAAAGAGCTTCGCGAAGGCATCGAAATGACCAAAGACAACCAGCGCATGGTAATCACTCTGGCTCTGAGCTATTCCGGAAGATGGGATATCACAAATGCTATCAGGAGTATCAGCGAGAAGGTGAAAGCCGGAGAGCTCGATTCCGAAGATATAAACGACGATGTGATTCATGCGCACCTGGCCACGAGCGCAATGCCCGACCCCGATCTTCTCATTCGTACAGGTGGTGACTTCAGAATAAGCAACTTTCTGCTCTGGCAGTCGGCTTATACCGAGTTTTATATCACCAATACCTACTGGCCGGACTTCCGCCGAACCAATATTTATGAAGCTATTGAGGCGTTTCAGACCCGTGAGCGTCGGTTTGGCATGATTTCTGAACAATTGTACGAAAAGGAAAAAGAAAAAGCCGCCGCTTCCGTTTAGAAAACTGTAGAATTTCTCTGAGGCTGCCAATCATGATTTTTCCGGCCACCACAAAATACTAACCGACTTAATCCTTCGAATAAATTAACAGCGTGTTAAACATAAGCCGCATAATCTTTACAGCATTTATTCTTGCCGGGCTGCTGACCCTCACAACTCAAACTTCTAAGGCACAGGTCGTTCCACCACCAACTGGTGGCGTGCTCACTAACCCGCTGGACGCTACCCCGCGTACGTTCACCATTTCTGAGATTACCGTTACCGGTGCAGAAACGCGCAGTGAGACTATGATTATTGCCACATCGGGCCTCGATGTAGGTGGTTCTGTAACCATTCCGGGTCCCGATCTGGGTGAAGCCATACAACGACTGCACAGAACAGGTCTCTTTTCTGATGTTCAGATATTTCAGCTTTCGAGATCCGGTGGACAAATACACCTCGAAATTGAAGTGACAGAGCAGCCTCGTCTCGACCGTTTCGAGATAGTCGGACCGCGTCGTTCGCATCGCCGGGACCTGCGTGACAAAATGCCGCTTATACCGGGCTTTGCCGTAACCGAATCTTCTAAAGCGCAGGCCACTAACGTAATTATGCGCTACTACAGAGACCGCGGCTACCGTAACACAGAAGTGGTTATTGTAGAAAGAGACCGGGATGAAGTGCGTAATCGTGTTACGCTTGAATTCCAGGTTGATCCGGGCGAGCGTATACAGATTCGTGAAATCGTATTTGAAGGAAACGATTCATTCAGAAGCTCGAAGCTCAGAAGCGAGCTCGATGCGATTAAGCGTACTACTTTCTGGCGCTCTCTTACCAGACAAACGTTTGACCGTGAAAGCTACCGCGAGGCGCAGGACAATCTGATTGCATTCTACCAGAGAAATGGTTTCCGTGATATCCGTATCGTTGAGGACTCAGTTTACGTTTTCGAAACCCCACGCGGCCGTGAAGGTATTGGAGTGTTTATGAGGCTGCAGGAAGGCCCGCAGTACCGGGTACGTAATATTGAATTTGAAGGTAACACCGTTTTCACCACTCCGGAGCTGATGGCTTCACTCGATTTTGAGAAGGGTGATGTCTACAATGAAGAACGTTTCCAGGAAAATCTGTTTATGAATCGTCGCGGTAACGCCGTACGTGAACTTTATCACAATACCGGATATCTTTTTATGGACCTGGACGTCGACATACGAGATGTTCCTGGTGATTCACTGGATGTCTTTGTAGGTATTGTTGAGGATGAAATTGCGACAATCAATCGCGTAGAGTTTGTAGGTAACACCAAAACGCACGATCACGTAGTTCGGCGTAACCTCAGAAATATTCCGGGAAGTACGTACAGCCAGTCGGCCATTCAGCGCTCGGTTCGTGAGCTTGCCACGCTTGGATACTTCGTACCAGAAAACATTGTGCCTGATCTCGATCCGGATCCAGTAAACAAGGAAGTTGACATCTTCTATAGCCTGGATGAATCAGCCGGCTCGGATAACTTTGAGCTCTCCGGTGGTTTTGGTGGTCGTCAGTTTGGAGTGATTCTCTCTGCGAGGGTAAACTTCAACAACTTCTCTGCCAGAAATATGTTCAGAGGAGAAGCATGGAGACCCCTCCCAAGCGGTGATGGTCAGCGCCTGTCACTCGGTGTGCAGCTCACTGGTCGCGGATACCGTAACTATAACTTCGGATTCCAGGAGCCATGGCTGTTTGGTCAGCCCAACTCGCTCGGTGTGAATATGAGCTACAGCTTCTTCCGCTTTTCCGGTGCCGTCCGCGACGAGCAGTATGAGCAGTTCAGTACTTCAGTATCGCTTGGCCGCAGGCTAACTTTTCCTGATGACTTCTTCACACAGACTACCGTTCTTCGATTCCAGACCTTTGAGTCCGGGTTCCCCGTTGGTCTTATCCAGCCGGGTCGTTCAACTACGCTATCCGTACGCGCCGGTCTGAGTCGTAACTCACTGGATAACTTCATTTCTCCGAATACTGGTTCTACCTTCGACACCGGACTTGAGGTTGCGATTCCCCTGCCGGGACTCGATCAGTTCTACCAGGCTGACATCGGTTTCACGCAGCATATTCCTATCGTGGGTCGCCTTGTGGCTTCATCCGGTTTTGAATATGGATACCTGGGCTGGTTCAGTGACAATAATCGGAGCCAGTATCAGCGTTATTACCTTGGTGGTACGCAGCTTCAGCAGCAGCAGACGTTCTTCCAGAACAACATCGACCTTCGCGGATTTCCGGGTGGTCGTAATGGCTCCATTTCGCCGTACGAAGGCAACGATGCCATTGGTGGACGTATTTACAGCAAATACTCGGCCGAGCTGCGCTATCCGGCGGTTTCCTCCGAGCAAATTCAGCTGATTCCCTATCTGTTTTTTGAAGCCGGAAACTCTTACCGCGACTTTAACGAATTTGATCCGTTCAGAGTGAAGCGGGCTGTTGGTCTGGGTACACGCGTATTCCTTCCGATTCTTGGTCTGGTTGACCTTAGCTACGGATACCGTCTCGATGGTATCCCGAATACCAACGTTCAGGCTGGTCAGTGGGAATTCCTGTTCAACATCGGTGCACCATTTTGATGATACCGGTGATCCTTCGCCAACCACTTGATTAAACCTAATCAGATGAGAAAAATCACAGCTTATACATCCTTATCAGGAGCATCATCAGTTCGCAGGTTGGCTACGTCTATGCCATTGTTGATGCTTACTTTTGTGCCGGTGCTGTTTCTTTCAGTCTTGGCCAATCATGCTGAAGCGCAAAACCAGCGCATAGGTTATATCGATTCGGAATACATCCTTCAGCAGATTCCTGAGTATGAGGGGGTTGAACAGCGCCTGCAGCAGCTCAGCCAGAACTGGCGGGATGAAATCAATGAGCTGGATCGTGAAATTGCCACTCTCGAAGAAGAGTTTGAAGCCCGTGAAATTCTCTTTACTCCCGAAGTCCGTCAGGAAAGACGTCAGGAGATTGACAATAAAAAGAGGGAGCGTCAGCGTTATGTAGAACAGAGGTTTGGTCCCGAGGGTGATTATTTCAGGCAGCAAAGAGAACTTTTGCGGCCGATTCAGCGCCAGATTGTGGAAGCGACCTCATTAGTGGCCGAACGCGACGGATATGATTTCGTTTTCGACCGCAGTGGTGACTATGTATTTTTCTACGCCCGCCGACAGTGGAACATAAGCGTAGACGTTCTGCTTGAGATGGGTATTCAGGTAGAAGAAGAGGATATCAGAAGGTAATTGAAAATTGAGAAATCGATAAAAAGAACGTAAGCCATTTAACACAACGCGAATTTAAGCCTACCAATAAAACCTAAAAAACGTATGAAAAGAATCACCTTTATAGCTTTGTTAGTTCTTCTGCTGGGAGTGAGTCCGATTATCGCGCAGAACATCGGCTATGCCGAGCCTCAGCGTATCCTGGATTCGATTCCTGAGCGTGATCAAATCGAGCAGCAACTAGAAGAGTTTTACTCCGAATGGGAAAATGACTACAACCGTCTGTATGAGAGATACAGCGAAGAGTTGCTTCTTTTCCAGGAGAGCAGAAGTTCGCTAACGGAAAATCAAATCAGACAGGAAGAACAGCGTCTGAATGAAATGATTGAGGAGCTCACGTTCATGCAGCAGGAATTTGGAATGCTGTTTGAAGAGCGTCGTGCCGAGTTGTTGAACCCGGTAGTGGAGCGCATCAACCGTTCTATTGCTGCCGTTGCCAGTGAAAGAGGCCTGGACTACGTTTTCCAGTCCGAAACCAGCAACGCAGAGCCTATCTTTTTTATCATTGATGATAATCCGAACTCCGTGAATATCACCGATGAAGTTATCGCCCGGATGAACCAATAATTTTTAAAAACCAATCTCAACGTATCGTATCATGACTAAAGTTTCTACTCTATTCGCATCAGTAATTGTAGCTGCAGGTTTGCTTTTCGCAACAAGCACAGCCGAAGCACAGAATGTTCGTATTGGTATGGTGGATGCGGGCGAAATCCTCATTCAAATGCCAGAACTTGAAACCGTATCCGACCAGCTCGACGGGTTCACAAACCGCAAGCGTCGTGAGTTTGCTCAGCTTGAGTCTGAGTTTGTACAGGCGCGTGAGCAGTTCGAGCAGCGTGTGGCTGTAATCTCCGAGCAGGCTCGTGAGACCGAGCAGCAGCGTCTGTCTCAGATGGCTATGCGCCTTCAGCAGTTCCAGCAGGAGTACCAGCAGGAGCTTATGGAGCGTCAGGAGTCTCTGATCGCCCCGCTTCGCGACCGCATCATGAACACTATCAATGAAGTGGCTGCCGAAATGGAGCTTGCCTATGTAATCAATACTATGGTTAACAATGGCGACATGGTTATTCTTTACGCCTCTGACGAGATGCGCGAGCAATTCGACATCACCAACCGTGTGAAGCGCGAAATGGGAATTCGTTAATCCCTGCCGAAAACTCCTGACGAGTTTTTGGCTCGTCAGGGGTAATTTACAAATTTGGTTGTGACCCTTCAGGGGTTATGACACGAAAAAGCCACCTGTGTTGAACAGGTGGCTTTTTTTATGTGTGGGGATTGCGTCAAGGGTAGTTGGGAATTTGTTTTCAGTCATATGAGGATAGAGGACTGCTGTTTTATAACTGGCTTTCTGCTACTGTAATATTTTGTCGATGTAGTAAACTTCCCTTTAGGGCTAAAGCCCATTTATATATTCCACTATACCGTTGGCTGAAGCCAACGGCAATGGATAGGATGTCC
>JAIUMA010000084.1 GCA_022565795.1 Balneolia bacterium | reverse complement strand
CGTGTATTCATAGCTCATCTAATTTATGGTCAAGCTATGTTAGGGACGGACATAAATTTGTGAATTTGCAGGTGCCTAAAATAGGTCCACACAATTCACAACTCACCATTCATAATTTATAAGGGCAGATTGTCGTGCTTTTTGCGGGGAACACTATCCACCTTGGTTTGGACGACTTCGAAGGCACGGATCAGCTTTTTGCGTGTTTCGTGCGGGAAAATGACGTCGTCTATGTAGCCACGGGCTGCGGCGCGGTACGGATTAGCGAAGGTTTCTTCGTATTCGGCCTCGAGTCGCTTCTGTGTTGATTCCGGATCGGCGGCTTTTTTGATTTCTCGACGGAAGATAATTTCCACGGCGCCTTTGGTACCCATGACCGCAATTTCAGCTGACGGCCAGGCAACGTTGTAATCGGCTCGGATGTGCTTGGAGTTCATAACGTCGTAGGCTCCGCCGTAGGCTTTGCGGGTAATGACGGTCATTTTTGGCACGGTGGCTTCACAAAATGCGTAGAGCAGCTTAGCTCCGTGCTTGATGATGCCACCCCACTCCTGATCGGTGCCGGGAAGAAATCCTGGCACGTCTTCGAACACAACCAGCGGAATGTTGAAAGCATCGCAAAAGCGAACAAAGCGGGCTGCTTTTACGGATGCGTCGTTATCCAGACAGCCGGCCAGTGATAACGGCTGATTGGCTACCACGCCCACGCTCCGGCCTTCAAGACGTGCAAAGCCGACTACGATATTGTCGGCGTAGTTTTCGTGGACCTCATAAAATGAATCGGCATCAACCACGCCTTTGATTACGTCTTTGATGTCGTACGGCTTGTTCGGATTATCCGGCACAATGGTGTCCAGCTTGCCGGCGAAGGCAGGATCCGGATCTTTTGCAGGCTGACGCGGGGCCTTTTCCTCGCAGTTCTGCGGCAGATAGCTCATGAGCGTGCGGATGCGGTTCAGGCAGTCAGCGTCGTTGTCGGTCGAGAAGTGCGCCACGCCCGACTTTGTGCTGTGCGCCGACGCGCCGCCAAGGGCTTCGGAGGTTACCTCTTCATGCGTAACGGTCTTCACCACGTTCGGCCCGGTTACAAACATAAAGCTGGTATCCTGCACCATAAAGATGAAATCGGTGATGGCCGGCGAATAGACCGCCCCGCCGGCGCATGGGCCCATGATGGCCGAAATCTGAGGCACTACGCCCGAAGCCATGCTGTTGCGCCAGAAAACCTCCGCATAGCCGCCCAGAGAGGCAACGCCTTCCTGAATACGCGCCCCGCCGGAGTCGTTCAGCCCGATGACCGGCACGCCGTTTTTAAGCGCCAGATCCATGATCTTGCAAATCTTCTCGGCATGGGTTTCGGAAAGAGAACCGCCAAAAACGGTGAAGTCCTGAGAAAAAACGTAGACCGGACGCCCGTGTATTTTGCCGTACCCGGTAACCACTCCGTCTCCGGGGTAGCTCTGTTTATCCAGGCCGAAATCGGAGCAGCGATGTCGCACAAGCGCGCCTATTTCCTCGAAGCTGCCTTTGTCGAGCAGCAGGTCGATGCGCTCAAAAGCGGTGAGCTTGCCGGAAGCATGCTGCTTCTCTATGCGCTCCTTTCCGCCGCCAAGACGTGATTCCTGTCGTAGTGATTTCAGCTTCTCAAACTTCTTGTTCTCTTCCATAAGTGTTCTAAATCAGTTGAATCAATTTTATGAATGCTGGTGTCGCGTTAAAATAAAAATACGATCTGGCTATTTCTTTCAGAATGAAATGATTGAAGCGATTGTCCCTCTTTGGATTACCCAAACCCAAGGCCTGAGACCTTCGTCTTTAGTCTTTCGACCGTTGTCCTATCGCCGCATGTTGTCGGTAAAAAACTTGTGTAGGCGATCGGTGAAGTCTACCGTCACGTCTTTGTACATGTCGATACCATTTTTTCTGAAAATCTCGTTGGTCAGATACTTACCGGCCTCCCGCCAGTTTTTAAACTCAGAAAGAGCAACCAGCGCATTGATGTAGGCTGCGTCATCATTTTTGAAAATTTCGCGTGTGTAGGCTTTTCGGTCCTCTTCAAGGTAGCCTATGAGCTTGCGGGCCATACCGTCGTCGTCGCTTTCATCCTCGACGGATGGACTTTCGATTGGCGCTCGTCTCTGCTCAGACTCGCGCTCTTCAACCGGTACGGTCGGGAAACCGCCCTCATCGTCATCATCAGCGCTCAGCCGTTTCCAGAGTGGGATGTATTCCTCATCGCCTTCCTCTTCATCGGCTGCGGTAGTCTCGTCCGTATCATCTTCATCCTGAACGCTTCGCAGACCGGAGGGAACCGGTGATGGCGTCAGTTCAGCTTCATCCGTTTCATCTTTGCTGGAATCGTAATCCTGTGTTTCCCGGCTGAAGTCTTTTGGAAGCACGGGCTCATCACCCTGGTCTGACTTAAATTCCGAATCCTCAAGCTCGTCGTCATCGTCCTTATTTCCGCTCTCTTCATCCGATGCCTGCTGGAAACGGGCGTAGAGCGGAGAAAATCCTGACTCAGCTTTACCGTTGTCACCGCCAATGGGTTCAGACTCATCTTTATCTTCATCCTCATCCAGCGGTTTGAAGGATGGTGGAATGACCTCATCATCGTCTTCCTCGTCAAGCGGCCTGAAGTTAGTTGTGATGTCTTCATCATCCTCATCCAACGGCTTAAATTCAGTGCTTGACTCCTCATCCTTGTCGTCCTCCTCATCTTCGCTCAGCGGTTTGAAGGGCGATACGGGCTCATCGCTGTCGTCTTCTTCCTCATCATCCTCTTCGTCATCGTTGTCGGAAAGATTGCTCCAGCGTGAGTTGAGAGGAATATACTCCTCAATGTCTGTTTCATCCTTTTCTTCAGAATCATCATCCGAAACAACTTCTTCTTCAGACCCGGTAGCGTTATCCATTACTGATGTTCGGCGATCATCATCTTCATCTGAAGCCACGATTTGGTCATTAGCGGAGTCGTCGTCATCGTCCGCGTCGGGCAGGAGAGTGGAGTAGAGCGGCTTGTCGTCTGATTCCGAGTCATCCTCCTTGTCGGTAACACGACTATCAGGCGTTTCCTCAGACTCAGCAGGAGTTTTTTCAGGGGTGATGGCATCATCATCTTTATCACTCTCCAGGCCGTGTTTCTCCACTTTTGATTTGGTGAACGTGGCTGCCGGAATGATTTCACTCGGGTACTCTTCATCGAAACTCGGCTTGGAGAGCAGCTCAATAAACTGATGATCATCCAGGGGATCTTTTTGGCTTTCGAACCGTTCGGCTTCCGCGAGCATGTTTTTATCGCGAAAAAAGCGGCCAATCACCTCCGGCTCCAGCTCTTCATTGCACAGGGTGAACAAGGGCTTCAGCAGCTGCGCCCAGTTGAGGGGCGAGTAGCGGGCAGAGAGCTTGTCGTCGATCTGCGCAATTGCGGAGGCGTAGCGCTCCTTCGTAATTTTATCGAGCTTTTTAGCCTTCATGTAGCGCGGCAGGAAGCTGGCAAAGTGAGGATAGACCACGACCCAGCGCATGCGCTCCTCAATCTCTTCCGGGTAGAGATCAGCTGACGAAACAAAGAGATAGTCAGGCAGATTTTTGCGGGGTTCGGTGAGAATATCGAATAAGTCAGCCACGGAGGACTCAATCACCCCTTTTGCATAGCTGTTCGGCAAACGAAGCTGGTTGTGGATAGCGTCCAGAAACTGCTGCCATGCGCCAGTGACCTCTTCCGCGTTCATAATCGCCCAGTCGGTGCTCGGCGGCAAAATGGAATCGGCAAGATTGGTTTCCAGCTCCAGCCTGATGCGTTCGACCACAAACGCGGGGAAGCCGGCTTCAAGCATATCGGATGGGGTGTAGAAAGGCTGCTCCGGATTAAGTTTTCGCAATAGTCGTTCTGTCGTGTTCTTTACAATCTGATCCATGGGCGCGTTTGTGGATTACGTAGTGTACAATAGGTTTTTTGACGGTTCCGGGCTGGTGATGTTCTCGCTTGTTTGGTACATTAGCACCATGCAAAATATAATAGTGAATAAGATATCAAAAAGGTACGGACAATCCGTGATTTTCAGAGAGGTGGAGGCGGCGGTAGGCGCGGGCGTTTACGGCATTTCCGGACCCAACGGAAGCGGAAAATCGACGCTTATGAAGTGCCTTGCTGGATTAATCCGACCCGACCGGGGAACCCTCGAATGGAAGGTAAAGGATAGCTCTCTGGAAACCAAAGAGTTGTACAGCGTGCTGGGCTACTCAGCGCCGTACGTGAGGTTGTACAACGACCTCAGCTGCACCGAGAATCTCCGCCTCATAGCCGAGCTTTCGGGAGAAGAACCCTCTCAGGATGTATTCGATTCACTTTTTGAAGAAATCGGTCTGCCCGACAAAGCGGACGCCTGGTACGGACAGCTCTCATCGGGGCAGCAGCAGCGCATGAGGCTGGCGGCTGCGCTCATCAAGGATCCGCCGTTTCTGCTGCTCGACGAACCCGGAACTAATCTTGATGTGGCAGGATTTGAGCTCATCGAACGCATCATAAAAAAGGGTCGCCATGACGGAAAAACCGTAATCGTTGCATCCAACGAAACCCGGGAACTCGACCTCTGCGACCATATTATAAACATCACCGACTTCAAAAAGTCCCGGGCAGAATCGTCCCATACTTAAAAACAGCCAAAACTTGCAATCAAAATCCGAAAACATAGCTTTTGATTACTGATTACTGATTACTGATTACTGATTACTGATTACTGATTACTGATTACTGAATATGACTTACTCCATCGAAGACGCCAAGCTTGCAGAAACCCTGTTAACCCACAGCTGTGAGCTCAAAAAGGGTGAAAACATAATGATCCAGCTCGTAGGCCTGAACGGCATCGGACTTGTGCGTGCGCTTACCGAACGGGCCCGTGAAATGGGAGCGCATCCGTTTATACGCATCGAAGACAGCGAAACAAACCGTGTGCTTCTTGAAAAAGGTGATGAGGGATTCTGGAAAAATCAGGCTGCGGCGGATCAATTGCCGCTTATGAAGAATATGCAGGCGTTTGTGGGCATCCGTGCCTCAGAAAACATTTACGAGAACAGTAAAGTTGGGAAAACCGAAAACGCTGCTTTCGCGGAGCATTTTCTGCAGCCGGTGCATTTCGATCAGCGTGTGAATCACACTAAATGGGTGGTGCTTCGCTATCCGTCGGCCGCCTTTGCTATGAACGCCAAGATGCCGACCGCGGAGTTCGCCAGATTCTATTATGATGCCTGTCTGCTCGACTACAACAAGCTCAAAAAAGCAATGGAACCGCTGGAAGCCCGCCTTCGCAAAGCTGATGAGATCCATTTGCTAGGTGATGGCACCGATATTAAATTCTCGGTGAAGGGACAAAACTGGATTTCCTGCTACGGCGAAAGAAACATCCCCGATGGCGAACTCTTCAGCTCTCCGCTGATTGATTCCGTTGAGGGTGAGATCACCTATGCACCGTCGGTGTATCAGGGTAAGCCGTTTGAATTTGTGAAGCTGAAGGTCGAAAAGGGCGTGGTCGTCGATTTCGACAGCTCGGACAACGACGCGCTGAAATCCATTCTCGACACCGATCCCGGCGCCCGGAGATTCGGTGAATTCAGCTTCGGTACCAACCCGGTTATCACAAAGCCGATGTACGATATACTGTTCGATGAAAAGATCTACGGCTCGAATCACCTCACCCTGGGTCAGGACTACGATATTGCGCCGAATGGCAACAAGAGCAGCATCCACTGGGATTTAGTCTGTATCGGAGCGGATGTGTATCTGGATGGTGCGTTAATTCGCAAAGGACGGGAGTTTGTGACCGACGATTTGAAGGTGCTGAATCCGGAGAGGTTTTAGGGTGGCTCAGAGTCAGATGAGGCCTGTTTAGGGCGATGCGGGCCCGGGTAGTTCCAGTAGTTGAGCGGGCTTTCGTTGCTTCGGCGGGTATATGGCCTCATCGCCTGTTTGGGTTATGCTTCGCTGTCGCTGCGCAATGTGGGGTTGGTTCAGGAGTTGAGTGGGCTTTTTGTAGCTTTGGCGGTCAGGGAGTGGATGTTCCTGGTTTCATTTTCTGGTTTGTGTCGGATTTTTTTGCGGAGCTTCCAATCACCCTTCTAAAAAGAAATGAATCAGCCTTTTAGCGCGTTATAGTCGCATAGGCTGACGGAAAAGCGGGGCTGAATCAAGGCTGTAAAATTGGTGTCCACAAATTTATGTAAACCGTTGATACAGAGCTGCTGAATAAATATTTTAGTTGTTTAGCCAAAATTTCGGAATCAGGTAGTCCATGTCTCAGACTAAGGTCACATACAATTACAATCTCGACGAATATGAGTTAGCAGAAGTCCAGCAGGGCGACCTTGCTAAACTACTCGAATTGTGTCGTAAAAACATGAAGGACCCTGATGAGAAGCTCGTTGAGCGTGCTTTCAAGCTAACGTATCTCTCCCATGACGGCATCACCCGGGCGTCGGGTGAGCCGTACTATCTGCATCCTTTGGCCGTGGCTGAAATCATCGCGGAAGAGATCGGGATGGATGATGTGTCGGTCGCCGCGGCCCTGCTGCACGATACGGTAGAAGACACGGACATCACCCTGAAAGATATCGAGCAGGAATTTGGTCCGGTGGTAATGCAGCTGATCGACGGGCTGACGAAAATCTCGGGCGTTTTTAAATCCAAGAACGTGAAGCAGGCCGAGACCTTCATGAAGCTGCTCATGTATATGGCCGAGGATCTTCGCGTGGTACTAATCAAGTTTGCGGATCGTCTGCATAATATGCGCACGATTCATCACCTGCCGCGAAAAAAGCAGCTTAGCATTGCTACGGAGACCATCGAATTATATGCCCCCTTTGCGCATCGTTTCGGTCTGTATAAAATCAAAAGCGAGCTTGAAGATTTGTGTTTCAAGGCGACTGACCCAACCGGCTATAAATTCATAGCGCGTAAGCTGCGTGATAAAAAGGAGTCGAGAGAAGAGTTTATTGATGTTTTCATGGAGCCGATTCGCGAGCAGCTTGAGCGGTCAGGTTTCAACTTTGAAATTAAGGGGCGGCCTAAGCACATCTATTCGATTTACAAGAAGATGATGCGACAGCAAAAGCCGTTCGAGGAAATTTATGATCTTTTCGCTATCCGCATCATTCTTGATGAACCGCACACTAAGGAAGACTGCTGGCGGGTATATTCCTTCATCACCGATTCCTACACACCGATTCCCGAGCGTTTTCGTGATTTTGTTTCTGTTCCTAAAGCCAATGGATACCGCTCGCTGCATACCACAGTGATTACGAATCGTGGACGTAAGGTAGAGGTGCAGATAAGGACCCGGCATATGGATGAAATTGCCGAAAAGGGACTCGCAGCCCACTGGAAATATAAGGAAGGAGCCGAGCAGCAGGGTAAAGAAGCCGGACTCGACAAGTTTGTGGACTGGGTTCGTGAGGTGCTCGATAACCCAAGACCCGACGCCGCGACTGAGTTCGTTGAGGACTTTCAGCTGAACCTCTATTCCCGTGAAATTTACGTGTTTACGCCAAACGGCGAGCTTCGCACGCTTCCGCAGGGCTCTACGCCCATAGACTTTGCGTTCGATATCCACAGTGAGATTGGTGAACGCGCCATTGCGGCCAAGGTCAACGGCAAGATGGTGCCCTTGCGCAATAAGCTGAGCAGCGGCGACCAGGTTGAGATCATAACCGGGAAGGTATCGAACCTCAATCCGGACTGGATTAACGACGTGGTAACCCACAAGGCGCGCTCACGCATACGGCAATATATACGTCAGGAAGAACGGAAAGTATCTGATGACGGCCGTGAAATGTGGGAGAAAAAAGCCGAGCGGTACAATTTTGAGCTGTCCGATCAGGATCTGGCAAAGATTGCAAACAAGCTCGAATTCCCGTCGATACAGGCGATGTTCTTTGCAATCGGTTCGGATTCATACGATGTGAACCGACTGGTTAAGGCTGTACGGAGCTTTTTGAGTAAGGGTCGTTTTGAGGGCGAGGAAGAGGAAAAAGCTGCTCAAAAAGATGATAAGAAAACGGAAGTATATGATGACCGTATTATTGGTGATGCACAGACCGCCAATAAGCAGATGCTCACGATGGACGGAAACCTTGATAACATCAAGTATTCGTTCTCAAAATGCTGTAATCCGATACCGGGCGACGATGTGGTTGGGTACATCAGCCGTAACGGAGGCCTGAAGATACACCGAACAAATTGTAACAATCTGAAACATCTCATAAAAACCGAACCGGAGTACATTGTTGATGTCTCCTGGTCGAAAAAATCGGGCAATCAGTTTATCGGTGCTATCAAGATCATCGGAGAGGACAGGGTTGGATTGATTAATGATATTTCCAACATGATTTCGACTACGCTCAAAACCAACATGAAGAGCATAAATGTGTCGAGTGATACCGGTGCATTCGAGGGGACAATCATTCTGTATGTAGATGACTTAAAACATCTTGAGAATGTAATAAAAAGGGTGATGAAGATAGATGGTATCAAGCAAGCTTACAGATACGAATAGGGGTTAATCAACCGTTTGACTAAGTAGATACACGGATGTTTAACACTTTTGTAAACAAACGTTTATGTGCTTCTTTTTAAATATTTAACAATTAAGAACGAGAAAACTGTCTTATATTAAGCCACAGTTAAGAACTCGTGGAATTAAACACACACAGAATCAAGGAAAAACTATGACCTACACGAAACGTGATATCGTACGCCGCATTTCTGAAACAAAAAATCTTCCGATGGTTCAGGTTGAGCCATGGGTAGATGATGTTATCGTTGCGATCCGCGAGACCATGATGGAAGCCAATCCTACCTGTAGAATTGAGATACGCGACTTCGGTGTTTTTGAAGTGAAAATTACCAAGGCCAAGCCTAAGGCAAGAAATCCTAAGACAAACGAAGTTATCTACGTACCTGAGCACAGAAAAACACACTTCAAGCCGAGCAAGCTTTTGAAGGAATTTCTGCGTCAGCCTCTCGAGACTGTAGATCAGGACTAATTAAACAAAAGAAACTTGTTGAAACGCAATCGCATCCTTGCTCTGGATGTCGGAAAAAAACGTACAGGTTTAGCCCAATCGGACCCGATGAATATCATCGCGAGTCCGATTGGTGCTTTTGGGCAGGGTGAAGTGCTCGACAAGATTCGTGAAATCGCCCAAAACAATACCATCACCACTTTTGTGGTAGGCTGGCCGGTGGGTCAGGACGGACAACTCGGCTCCTCTACCGAGATGGTAACACAATTTGTGAAACGGCTGGAAAAAGCTTTCCCCGGGATACCCGTGGAATTAATGGACGAAAGGTTTACTTCAGTGATGGCGAAACAGCAGCTTGTTGCCAGCGGTGTAAAGAAGAAAAAACGCCGTGAAAAAGGTTTGATAGATGCCACCGCTGCCTGTATTTTACTGCAGGAATTTTTAGATCAAAAAACAAACACATGAGTATTCTACCAATCGTTACGTATAACGATTCTGTTCTTCGCGAAAAAGCCAAAGACATACCCGAAAACTCCGATCAGCTGCAGAAGCTGATCGACGATATGTTTGAGACCATGTACAATGGTCAGGGCGTGGGTTTGGCGGCACCTCAAATCGGTGAGTCGCTCCGTCTTTTTGTTATCGATGCCGATGCTTTCACCTCAGAGGAGGATGATGAGAAGGACTACGGACCGATTACGTTCATCAATCCTGTCGTAAAGCTTCTTGAGAGCGAGAAGATCGCCATGGATGAAGGCTGCCTGAGCATTCCTGGCGTTCGTGAAAGCGTAACGAGGCCCGATAAAATTGAGGTCACCTGGCTCGATCGTGAGTTCAAAGAGCATAAAGAAGTCTTCTCCGGATGGGTAAGCCGCGTTATTCAGCATGAGTATGACCATATTGAAGGCGTGCTGTTTATCGACTACCTTGGCTCGTTCCGCAAGCGCCTGCTTCGCTCTAAGCTTAACCTGGTTGAAACCGGTGCTATGGAAGCTGACTATCCGCTGCTCCCGAAAAAAGAAGCAGCTGCAAAGTAGGCCGGAAGACGCATCATAGCCGGCGCAGACTGTCTGGTTATGGTTGATGGTTATGTGACGATCTGATTTTTGATTGCAAAACCGCATCATTTATCACCGATTCGATTACCGGGAATTCAAAATAAAACAGACGACAGATGAGACGCCTTCGGATTGTATTCATGGGATCGCCGGACTTTGCGGTTCCCTCGCTCGAAAAACTGGTTTCTGCCGGAAATCATGATATTGTTTCGGTAGTCTCGGGTACGGATAAAAAGCGGGGAAGAGGGTCAGCCCTGAGCCCGACTCCGGTAAAAGCTAAAGCCCTGGAGCTTGGATTCTCCGTGATTGAAGCGGACTCTATGAAGGATCCCTCCTTGCACGCAAAGCTGGCTGAGCTTAATCCGGACCTTTTTGTGGTTGTCGCGTTTAAGATTCTACCGTCAGAAATGCTGGCTATCCCGGCCTTGGGCTCCGTAAATCTTCATGCATCACTGCTTCCGAAATATCGCGGAGCAGCGCCTATACACCATGCGGTGATGAGGGGCGAGACCGATACAGGTTGCACGATATTTAAACTGGATGCCGGTGTGGACACGGGGGGCATCATCCTGCAGCACTCCCTTGAAATCGGTCCTGATGAGACGACCGGCTCTGTGTACACGCGCCTGATGAAGGCCGGCAGCGAAGCATTAAATGAGGCTGTTAATCGCATCGCAGACGGTTCGGCCAGCTACAGTAAGCAGGACGATTCAAAGGCAACTCCGGCTCCAAAGCTTTTTGATGAGCACTGCGTGGTCGACTTCAGCAGGCCGGCTCCAGAGGTCCATAACCAAATCCGTGGACTCAGTCCGTTCCCGACGGCATACACGCTCCTGGACGGCAAAAAGCTGAAGCTTATGAGCTCGTCTTTAATCTCAGAAGACGAAAAGCACGATCATTTTGGAAAGGTGATTGAAAGCGATGATGGCGACTCGGTTATGATTAGCTGTAATCCCGGCACAATCGTGCTTGGTGATGTCCGCTATGAAGGCAAAAAGCAGATGCCGGCGACGGACTTTTTCAGGGGATATCAGGGGGAGAGGGTGTTGAATTTTGATTTGTGAGTCAATATTGTCTGGGGATAGCAGTTTGAGATAAAAATCTGACAGTGAACAGAAACACTAAAAAAGGAACGCGCTAA
>JAIUMA010000083.1 GCA_022565795.1 Balneolia bacterium | reverse complement strand
CTCGGCACCAAATGCTTTCAGGCCCTCAATATGTAAATCCACGGGACGCGGACCCCATGCGCAGCCGCCGGGAAGTGATACTTTCGCCTTACCTACTTTGCCAAGTAAGGCACCCAGCATGTAAAAGGAAGCACGCATTTTACGAACAAGATCGTAAGGAGCTTCCGGATAGTACAGATTGTCCGGATTTACGCTGAGTGACTTTTTCTTTTGATTATAGTCTACTCTGGCGCCTGTCACCCTCATTACGTTATTGAACGTTAGAATATCATTCAGGCCGGGAATGTTTTCAATTACTGTCTCGCCATCTGCAAGTAACGCTGCTGCCATGAGCGGTAATGCGGCGTTTTTAGAACCGCTTATTTCGATTTCTCCTTTTAGCGGGAAACCGCCTTCAATAACAAATTTATCCAATCGCCTCTATCTCCAATAGGGTTACGTTTTTTTCGACCGATTCACCGGCTGAAACACTAATTTTTTTAATTATTCCGCTTGAAGGCGCCTTAAGTTCATTCTCCATTTTCATTGCTTCAAGAATGATTATGGGATCTCCCTGCTGCACTTCACTGCCTTCATCGGCTAAAACACTTACTATTTTTCCGGGCATGGGTGCTTTCAGCACGCCTTCACCACTTTTACTTCCTACTTTAAAGCCCAGACGGTCCAAAAGCAGCATCTGATCATCTTTGACGTCAGCCTGATACCATTCCCCGTCAAGGGTGAACTCCATTTGGGTCTCGTTAATCGTTACATTGCTCAAAATATGCGACTCCGTGCCTACACGAAGTACGTAGCGTGAGTGATCCAGCCGTTCAAACGAATAGGCAATTTTCGATTCTCCGATTGTAGCTTCATTGCCTTCCTCGGAAAGAGTGACCATTTTCCTGGTCTCTTTAATAGTCGTTTCAAAATTCATAATGCATCACATTTATTGGTAATGGAACCATTTATTGTCTGGCCGCCAGGCCCTTGCTTGTCGCTCTGAAACTAAAATACTCCAGATGATCCTGATCATAGCCGGAAAGCCGTTTAGTCTGATTTTCATCAAAAACCTCAATCATACCCGCATTAATGAGCTGGATTAGGTCATCTCGCAGAGCACCTCTGTGGTGACCGGTTTCTGAGAGTAAAGTATCATAAGATTCGATAAAAATCAGGTGATTGATGACCTCTTTTTGAGAAGGAGTGGCTTTCATCAAATGGTTAAAACGGTTAGAGGTAAATTAGTTCAAATATGTGCTGAAAATAGACCTTTTATTCGACTTTCACATCACCATAGGTAATCAGGTTTTGCCGGTTATCAAAAATGTAGACGCGGTGTAAACCTCTCGCACCAGAGATGGTGTTGGAACCGCTGGGATCGAAAAGCCTCGGATCGAACTCAAGCGAAATGAAACCCTGAGGTACAGGAACCCGCTCGTCGAAAGTCAGGGTTCTGGCAAACTGGTTTTCTATGTACGTACGCACATATATGCCGTTTACCGGATTGAGAGATAAAACTAACAGCTCGATACGCACATTTTGTCCCGTTGTAGGATTGGGGTACGCTGGCTGGTTCACTTCCACTACACCGGAAAATAGAGGGCTAACGCGCCAGTCGTTAGGATCTTCACTTATAATATTACCCGATGCGTCAGTTTCTGTGAAGTTATTCGGCAGCCGGAATGCTTCGTCTTCAAATTCGCGCTGTGCATCATCGGTGCTGCTGCAGGAAACCAATAGAATCAAAACTGCCCCCAGGGCGGCAAGTCTGGCTTTCTTTTTGATAAAAACTGAAATCATTTAATTACTGGAGTCAGATAATGAAAGGCCTGCACAATAAGTACGAAACCGCCGTGCGTTAGCATTTCAGAAATAAAAACGAACTTACCGGATTCATTGTTTTCGGTTGCTGTTAATTTAAATTCGGCCGAACTTATTGGCTGGTCAAAAAAATAATACATTCACTAGTGATTATGCTAACTATTATTGGAATTAAAAATTGCAGCACCATCAAGAAAACCCTTACCTGGCTCGATGAGAACGATCAGGAGTACGACTTCAGAGATGTGAAGAAAGACCCGCTTGAAGAGGGTGAGATTCTCGATCTGGTTCAGAAAGTCGGCCTTGATACGCTGGTTAACAAGCGCGGCATGAAATGGAGAACGCTTGGCCTTAAAGACAAGAACCTGTCGGATGAAGAGCTACTTGACGTGGTTCATGAGCATCAAACCATGATTAAACGTCCGGTTGTTGTAGCTGGTGAAGCTGCCATGGTTGGTTTTGACGAGGAAGCGCTCGAATCATTTGTAGAACACAATGTCGGATAAACCTTCCAATAGCATTAAACGGATAGCATCGGTTTCGGTTATTATCGTGCTTTTAATCGGTATGGCCGGAGCTGCAGCTGTTCATAAAATAAACAATACACCTCCGCCTGAATTGTCGATGATGTTCGACGCGAAAGAGTCTTTTCACTTTGAAGTTCGCTACGGCTTTATGAGACTTGGTGATGTTTATGTGACGGCTCGTGATACCGTAATCAACGGAAACAGTTTCCTGCATGGAACTGCTGTAATCCAGTCCAATTCTGGAATCCCGCTCATGGGAAGCCGCAGATATGAATATCACTCGATAATGACGCATAACGACACTACGGCCTATTCTCATTTTTTCTGGGTTGATAATATCCACAGAGATCGTCCCCAGGAAGTTGCTTATGACTTCAACTATGAGCTTGGCCATGTCTATGCCATGCGCAACGGTGAAATCCGAGATACGCTTGAGCTTCATGGACCTGCAGACGGCGGCCCGGCACTGTTTTACGTGGGTCGGATGCATGCCGGCACAGACCGCGTAGTCGACTATCCTATATATATAGATGATGAGAAGGCTGTCATCAACATTGAGAATACGCTTAGCAGGGAAACCATTCGTAATGATGCCTTCGAAAACCGAAACGTGGATGTTTATCTAAGCATTGGTATGGCGGATATTAACGGCCCCTTTGGTTTTTCTGGTCGTTTTGAGTCTCGTTATGACACGAGTGAACTGCGCATTCCCGTTGAAGCCCGTGTTTCGGTATGGATTGGAAACGTAAGAGTGAGGCTAGTAGAATATATGTTTGAGGAAGAATAGATATGGATTTACAGATTAAACGATTACCTCATTCAGAGGGGCTCGAGCTTCCGGGTTATGAAACTATTTCGGCGGCGGGAATGGATCTCAGAGCCGCTGTTGAAGACTCAGTGGTAATTAAAGCAGGAGACCGGACGCTCATACCGACGGGTTTGTCCATTGCGCTGCCGGTAGGTTACGAAGCCCAGATTCGACCCAGAAGCGGACTTGCGATAAAGAAAGGTATCACCATGCTAAATAGTCCCGGAACTATCGATGCCGATTACAGGGGAGAGGTGAAGCTAATCGTAATTAACCACGGCAATGAGGAGGTCGAAATAAAGCGAGGCGACCGCGTTGCCCAAATGGTGATCGCACCTGTTGTTCAGGCCCGAATTATAGAGGTCGAAGAACTTTCAGAAACCGAAAGGGGAGACGGGGGATTCGGTAGCACGGGAAAAGCCTGAATAAAATTAGTTTTTCTTTTCGAGACCCGCTTTCTGGCGGTCAAATTCCTCATCGGTGATTAATCCCTGTTGCCACATACCGACAAGGTTATTCATCTCCTCGAGTCCGCCCGGCTTGAAATGCTGATAATCACCCTCTGCTTTATTCTTCAGCTTACGTCGTTCTTCTTCCTGTTTAATAGCGGCAATAAGCACATCTTCCAGCTTGTCCGCTCCGGTTATTCCAATAAGGGTGAGGGAGTCAGTTTCGGATTTTACGATCAAATCAGCCAACCCAAACTGCTTCTGTTCTTTACTCTGCTCCCTTTTGACTGATTTCAGGTCTTTGATGAATATGCACTGATTAGCATGAACAATGCGATCGTTAAAAACTTTATAGACGCCTTCATTCACGCTTCTGTTAAGCTCTTTAAGCTTGATAAAACCATACCCTAGCAGTAGTGTTTGCAGCCACGCTTTTGAATATTCTTTTTTGAAGTTGTCTTTATGGGTCTTGTAAACAACATGTTTTTCAGCAGACATAGAATGAATCTTATTGGTTTTCAATGGCTTTAACATGGCAACAATATTTTACAGCATTGCGTTGCCTCACGGAATGGATTTAAAGGCAGTAAAATGCCAATATTCAACCGAAATTCATATATTAAGCCTACTTTAAATGGGTAATTCACCCCTTCTATCGCAAATTTAACTCACAAGTCGTTGTCTGTCTGGAAATACCTCCTTATTGGCTTCATAACGCTTATTATTTCAGCGGCATTTCTGATCAACATTCCACGGATTGCCATCCTTGAAGAAACAGCCAGAAACTTGATTTTTCACGTTCCTATGTGGTTTACCATGTTTGCCTGCTTTGCTGCAGGGATGGTCTACAGCATTAAGTATCTGTCCACAGAAAACCCGCAGGATGACATGAAGGCCGAAACGGCTTCGATGGTTGGTGTTTTATTTGGCATTTGCGGACTCTTTACCGGAATGGTATGGGCACGATTTACATGGGGTGCCTGGTGGACATTCGCAGAGCCCAAGATGAATTTATCTGCGATTGCGCTTCTTATTTATGTAGCCTACTTCATTCTTCGCTCTGCATTTGATGATGAACAGCTCCGCGCAAGACTATCGGCTGTATATAATATATTTGCGGCATCAACCGTGCCTTTTCTGCTCTACGTGATACCACGCCAGCTGCCAAGTCTTCACCCCGGTGCAGACGGAAATCCAGCTTTTAGTGAATTTACGGCTGTAGAGCTGCGAATCGTCTTTTATCCTGCGATCATTGCGTTTTTTCTTCTTGCATACTGGATTTCAAATTTGCGTTATCGTTACCGCAAGATTCATATGCAGCTTGAGACACAAAAATTAGATTTCTAATATTTCTCACAACAAAATTATGATTATCGCATTAGTATATAGCATTGCTGATACACTCTCAGGCGCTTATTCCGACCGCTGGGCAGGAGCTCCGGGGGAGTCGGAATCGAACATTCTTATGCAGTATATGTCCTCAAATGACCTTATATTTGTAGTATTGGCAGTAAGTTTAATTATTTGGTCCGTTTTGGCTTTTTATCTTGTGCGCGTTGATAAGAAAATCAGCAGCCTCGAAGAACAGCTTTCTGATAAATAAAGTATTGATTAACCAACCAGTTTTATGAAACCACGCGTAATTATCGGCACTGTAGCAATTGTAATCTTCACATCGCTTCTGATGTGGAATTTTGGTAATAGTATAGGCTCTTATGTCGGCTTTGAAGATGCTGAGCTGTCTGGCAACCGGGTTCATGTAATCGGCAAATGGGTTCAGGAAAAACCCCATGGTTTCGATAACGAGCGCATGGTTTTCACATTCTATATGCAGGATGAATACGAACAGGTTCGTCGTGTAAGCTACAACCGACCAAAGCCAAACAACTTTGAAGACGCTGAAAGCCTCGTTGTGGTAGGGACCATGCGCAACGGCGTGCTTTACAGCGACGATATGCTCGTTAAATGCCCCTCCAAATACAACGACGCATCCAACCTTGAAATCTCAATGAATTGATTTCAGGATGAAGTAATTATTACATCCGCTGGACTAACAACTATTTAATTTTATGATTGGAATTCTCGGCTCCTCTGCACTTGTGTTGGCTTTTTTGGCATCACTGGGGGCTTTCGTACTCTATTTTCTCGCCTCACAGAAAAACGACGTAAAGCTTGAAAAACTCGGTCATTTACTTTTTGGCCTTAAAGGGGCTTTGGTGTTTTTCGCCTCTGCACTGCTGGTTTACCTGCTGTTAACCAATCAGTTTCAATATTTTTACGTCTATAACTACACCAGTTCTGACCTGAGCAACGTGTATTTATGGGCGGCCTTTTACAGCGGGCAGGAGGGTAGCTTCCTGCTTTGGATCCTGTGTGGTTATCTGGTAGGAATGGGCCTTATTAAATGGACAGGTGACACCTATCGCTCTCCGGTGATGTTCTTCATGACCCTGACACAGGTTTTCCTTCTCTCTATGGTTATTGGTGTAACACTGTTTGGTGTCCATATTGGTGCCTCACCATTTCGTCTTACCGCTCAGGAGTTTGCCCATCTTCCTGTATTTATCTCCAATCCAAGTTTTGTCCCCGCTGAAGGAAGCGGACTAAACGACTTGCTTCGCAGCCCGTGGATTATCATTCATCCGCCGGTCATTTTTCTTGGTTTTGCGATGATGGCTGTTCCGTTTGCCTTTGCACTGGCCTCACTTTGGAAACGTAAATATCACGAATGGATTCACCCTGCGCTTCCATGGACGCTTGGTGCAAACCTCTGCCTATTGGTTGCCATATTCCTGGGTGGCTACTGGGCTTACGAGACATTGTCTTTTGGCGGCTACTGGGCATGGGATCCTGTTGAAAATGCTTCACTAGTTCCGTGGATTCTTGGTACGGCAGGGATTCACACCATGCTGATACAAAAAAGAAGCAAGATTGCGCACAAAGCGTCAATCATCTTTGCTATTCTTGCGTATGTAACGATTGTTTATCAGACCTTTCTTACACGCTCCGGTATACTTGGGGATGCGTCAGTACACAGTTTTGTAGATTTAGGTTTGTACAATCAGCTGCTTCTTTTCATTGTAGCGGTATCTCTTTCGGGTGTTATTCTCTATGCGCTTCGTATGAGAGAGCTTCCTACACAGAAATCTGAGACCCCGATTTTCTCCCGGGAGTTTTTCATGTTTTCCGGGGCGATGACTTTATTAATAGTCTCTCTGGTAATAATTATTGGTACAAGCGCGCCAATAATTGGCCGTCTTTTCGTTGCCAACCCCACACCGCCACAACCTCAGTTTTATAACGACTGGACGCTTCCATTTGCTCTTGCAATTGCAGTTCTCACCGTTCTTACCCAATATCTGTGGTGGAATAAGTATAAAGACACCGAGTCGTTTGCGGGTAGCCTTATTACGCCAACCGTAAGCGCTTCATTTATAAGCGTGGCTCTCATTATTGTAGCGCAGGTTACCAACATCATTTATATGGTCTACCTGTTTATTGCCGTATTCTCCATCATAGGAAACGGAATGGTGATGACCAAACTGGTTAAAAAGAGCCCTAAGATGATTGGTGGTTCGGTAACGCACATTGGTTTTGCCGTGATGCTTATTGGATTTCTCGGCGCGGCCTATGACTCTCCGATGCTGGATCGCAATACCATCAACTATAACGCGGCCGTAGAGCGTGGTGAGGTAATTGATGATGACGGCTTCCCGGTCCATCAGACGCTGGAAGTTATGAAGCTGGATATCAATCAGCCCCGAAGGGTGAATGATGAGTACTTTGTAACATTTAGAGACGCTACCATTTCGCACGATAATCGCCCGGGAGAACAGCGCTACACGATTGAGTTTGAGCATGTGAGGACAGGTAAAACATTTGTTGTTAATCCTGTTGTATATCCTATGATTGCGAACTCAACGGCCGGAAATATCAGCTGGACAGTAGATCCTGAAGTTCAGATGGGCTGGCTCCGTGATATCTATGTTTATGTCTCGAACTCTTCAATGGTTGAGCGCGAAAGCAGCAGGGTACAGGATGAGTCCTCCTCTTTTCAGGCCGTAGCAGACCGCCTCATGAATGGATACGAGCAATCACTCACTCCTGAGGTTAATAACCTGGTAAGGCTCAGACCCGGCGCTACACGGAATCTGGGCCAGTATAAAGTTGAGTTTGACCGCTTCATTAACGTAAGTGAAGAAGACTTGCCTGAAAACGCCGTGGTAGGTGTTCAGGCCAGCATTAACATCACCAACTCTCAGACCAGACAAACTGAAACGGTTACTCCGCTTTACGCCATCCTTTATGATGACGGCCGGAATACTATTCACAGTCCTGTAGTTGAGCTTGAAAACTTCGATTTCGACCTGATGTTTGAAACGATCGATACGGCCACCGATGAAGCTCATTTCAGATTGATTGGTATTGAGGAATATATCGAAGATGAATGGATTATTATCGCCATTGAAAGAAAACCACTTGTTTCTGTAGTTTGGCTTGGAACATTCCTGCTTATGTTTGGTTTCTCTATTGCAATCTATCGCCGCTGGGAAGATCAGCGTGTAAGAACCAAACAGGATCGTCACTACGGCGACGAGTAATTAATTAAGCCCCTGATTGCGAAATACTGATCAGGGGCTTTCATTTTACGAATATATATGAAGCTTAATCCGAAGTTTACTCTTATTTCTGCAGCGACAGCTGCCATGCTTATCATGTTTAACCCGGCAGTAAATAGCACAGCGTATGGGCAGGAATATGGTTCGGAAAGAGTAAGTACATCCAACCAGTTTATGCCCGACGATTTCGATGCGAAATCAAACCTGCTGGTAGGTGATGAAAACCTTCGTGGCGAACTCAATCCGGCGGGTGCCTTGCTTAGATCATTCGTATTACCAGGCTGGGGACACTACTACGCCGACAGCAGCAGTTGGAGAAGAGGTCAGTATCATCTTGGAGCGGATTTAGTGCTTGTAGGGACATGGATTTACCTGCATGGCAACGCCAACATGCTTCAGAATAATATGTATTCGCACGCTTCGGCTTACGCCGGAATTAACCTCAGGAATGTTCCAATAAATGTTGAAATTGCGGTTGGCTCCAGCAATAGTCTCGACACGTTCAATGAGACCCAGCTTCGCACCAGAAATTGGGACAGATTAATTGATGACACCCCGGAGAACCGCTGGAACTGGGTAACTGAAGACCGCAGGGGTGAGTACCTGCGTATGCGGGACAGACGGGATCGGGCCGAGCAGCAAATTCCCGCAATTATCAGCATGATGGTCGTAAACCGTGTGATAAGCGGTGTCCATGCGTTTATCACCACAAGAAACCAGAATTCCATGCTGAACGATACAAGCATTGGATTGACTTTGCCTGAATCTACTGGCGGAAATGGATTTATAGCATCTTTTCAATACCGGTTTTAGGATAAATGGCTCCCGGGTATGTTCGCTATAAGATGGAGCTCTCCTACAATGGCACAAATTATGCCGGTTGGCAGGTTCAACCGAATGCGGTAACCGTTCAACAAAAACTTGAAGAAGCCTTGCTGATCCTTTTTAAACGTGAGATCAGAGTGCAAGGCTCCGGCAGAACAGATGCAGGAGTTCACGCCAGGTGTCAGGTCGCGCATTTCGATTTGAACAATGATGAATCCCCCGACTTATATCGAACCGTCAGAAGTCTCAATGGAATTTTACCATCAGATATAGTGGTACTCAGCATTGAGCCAGCTAAAGCAGATTTTAACGCACGATTCGACGCAACGTACAGAACCTATCACTATTACTTTTCTTCAGTACATCAGCCGCTGCATCACGAAACAACGGGCGTATGGTGGCAGGAGCTTGACGTATCAGCAATGAAAACGTGTGTCTCGATGTTTAAAGGTGATATTGATTGCCGTACATTTACTCCGTTTGATCCGGAGCTTCCCCATCACAGATGCTTTTTTTTCGACGGGTCTGTAATCGGTCCTGATGCTGATGGCCGCTACTGTTTTGAAATTACGGCCAATCGTTTTCTTCGCTCAGTTGTGAGGTCTGTTATGGGGACTCTTATAGAAGTGGGTAAGGGAAGAATAGATATAGACATGTTTAGCGATATGCTCAAGAATCCTGATCGTGAAAAGGCGGGATCAACTGCTCCAGCTAAGGGGTTGGTTCTTCACGAGGTTGGTTATGATGACCTGTGGATACTTCCCGACGACTTACCGGAGTAACCTCTTTAACTTTCGTGAAATATGATTCAAATAAAAACCCCGCCTGATTACCTCAGGCGGGGTTTTTTTATCACACGTAAGCACATACAAACTACTAACACTAACTAACTATCAACTACTACTACTTTACTACCTCTTAATAAACTATACCTGAATTCATGATTAAAAAGAACGGCCCGGCTGGTCAAAGCCGGACCGTTGATGTGTTAATCGGCTTGTGTTAGCCTGAACTGAACAGGTATTGTATACTGTACCATTACGGGTCGCCCGCGCTGCATGCCCGGGGTAAACCGCACCTGCTGTACAGCTGCGATGGCTGCTTCGTCAAGCCCGCCACCTACAGATCTTACTATCTGAGGGTTCCTTGGGTAGCCCTCAGTATCAATTACAATTTGCACAACAACTCTGCCCTGGATCCCTGCGCGTCTCGCGATCTCAGGATATACGATATGGCGCTGCAAGGCTTCCATTCCGCCAATCAATTCCGGCATTTGTTCTACAATTACGAAAATCTCTGGCTCTTCGTCGTCCTCGTCTGGCGGAGGAGGTGGTGCCGGCTGTGAAGCCATTGCATCGTCGAAATCCAGAAAGGCATCAAAATCTAATAATTCATCTTCCAATACCGCATCGTCGGGAACAGAAATGGGTACGGGGGGGCGAGGTGGCGGTGGCGGAGCCTGGACAATCTCGGTTTGGATGATTTCTTCCATCTCGATTAATTCACGCTCTACAACTTCATAATCCATACTGGGCTCAAAATCGAAGTTGATTTTGAAAATGATGATAAATACCAGTATGCTCAACACAAGTCCTATCTGAATGCGCACATGGTAACCGTGGTTAACCATTGCTTCAGGTTTTCTATTTAGAGGATTGAGTGACATAATAATACTCCTTTTCGGCTGATGTTCAGGTCAGAAAGCCAATATTTAATGTTTTATTGTTCAGTAATTCAGTTCGATGTTCAATCTGTTTTAAATATAATAAATATATTCGAATAAAGATATACTAATAACTAAAAATTATTGACCTACCTCAAATTAAGTAGCAATTGTTACACCCGGCGGAAGCCCTTCCATATTCTTATCATTACAGTCTATGCTGAAGTAACTGATTCTCATTCTCTTAAAGAATAGCACAAAATATTCGTGAGAATTTCGCAGAAAAAGGGTTGACAGGGGTAGGTGAATGGTTGTATATTTGGCACTCTTTAACAAAGCAGTTAGTTGTTAAACATTCCTCGGTAGCTCAGTGGCAGAGCAATCGGCTGTTAACCGATCGGTCGCTGGTTCGAATCCAGCCCGGGGAGCTTCAAAAGCCTCAATTGATTACGCTCAGTTGAGGCTTTTCTATTTTATAAAAAACGCCAGAGCAATCGGCTGTGTATCCGCCGGCTGGCGGACGCTGGTTCGAATCCAGCCCGGGGAGCTTCAAAAGCCTCAATTGATTACGCTCAG
>JAIUMA010000082.1 GCA_022565795.1 Balneolia bacterium | reverse complement strand
AAAATCCAATGGAGCTTTAAACTCCGTACCGGTTCGAGTCCGGTCAGCGGTACATCAAGCCTCGATGCACGAAAATTGTGTCGGGGCTTTTTTAATATCAAGTAACCGGACGAGAAGTTTATCCCGATCCGGGGCAGGAGGCATCGGGAAGTCCGGTCAGCGGTATATTATGGCCTCAGAGCATGATTCATGCCTGGTTTTTTTTGTTGGGAGCTGAAGGCAGGCGAAAATTTGCACAGAGCGGCAGAGAGAGGCCAGGCATCGTTTGTGAAATAAACATTAGCATCCTATAGCTAATTTGTTAATTTGAAGGGAATTAGCCTTCAAATTACATTCGGTTACCGTGTTCCAGGAGTTATCCTATGATGAAGAAAGTTGTTATTACGCTTATCCTTACGGCTTGTTGTTCTGTAGCGCTCGCTGTTGCTGATGCAGAGGGTGACCCCGGTTTTTATCTGGCGGATAATGGCGTAACTATTATGTGTCCCGATGCCAGCGAAGGTGATACGGGCATTGTAGACGGGATTGAATACGAAGCGGTAACGCGGTACCTGCTTGCCGTGAGAAGAAATCAGGGCGCTGATCTCACCAAAGTATGCACTTCGCTGGTTACGGATCTGAGCGGCTTTTTTAAGAGTATGAATTTCAATCAGGCAATCGGAAACTGGGATGTGAGTCAGGTTACCGACATGTACGAGCTTTTCCGCGGCTCAGCATTTAATCAGTCCATTGAATATTGGGATGTCGGCAATGTAATAAATATGGGCCGGATGTTCTGGGGCTCATCATTCAATCAGCCCATCGGAGACTGGGATGTGAGCAACGTCGTGTTCATGCGAAGAATGTTTATGGACACCGGCTTCAATCATCCGATAAACAGTTGGGATACAGGAAGTGTGGAGGATATGGCGTTTATGTTTTCCGCCAGCGCGTTTGATCAGCCTTTGGACAGCTGGGATGTGAGTAGCGCCACAAGTATGGTTTATATGTTCAGAAACAGCGTATTTAATCAGCCAATTGAAAACTGGGACGTTAGCAGTGTTATAAGCATGGGTGCAATGTTTGAGGGTTCCGGGTACAACCAGCCCCTGGCCGGTTGGGATGTAAGCAATGTAACATCAATGCAGTTTATGTTCAGGCAATCGGTTTTTAATCACCCAACTGCCAGCTGGGATGTGGGTTCGGTAACAGATATGATGGGCATGTTCGAGTCCAGCCAGTTCAACCAGCCTATAGGCGATTGGGATGTTAGCAGCGTGGTTCGTATGCAGTCGATGTTCCGGTTAAGTCCGTTTAATCAGCCGATAGGTGATTGGAATGTGAGTAATGTAAATGATACAAGCCGAATGTTTTCTGAGTCTCATTTCAACCAGAATATTGGTGATTGGGATGTCAGTAGCGTAACGGATATGAGCGGGATGTTCACGAATGCTCCTTTTGATCAGCCAATAGGAGGGTGGAACGTTGAAAATGTGACAGACATGAGCCTGATGTTTGCCGGTGCTTCCTTTAATCAACCCATTTCTGACTGGAACGTCAGTAGTGTGAGATCCATGAGTCTGATGTTTGAAAGCAGCGGGTTTAATCAGCCCGTTGAGAGCTGGGACGTAAGCGGGGTTGTGAACATGAGACGCATGTTCAGAGACAGTCCGTTCAATCAGCCGCTGAATAACTGGGACACAAGCCGGGTTGAAAATATGATTGAAATGTTTAGGAACTCGGATTTCAATCAGCCGCTCGATAAGTGGGATGTCGCCTATGTGAGACTAATGAATGCTATGTTTTATAATTCCGGAAGCTTTAATCAGGACCTGAGTGACTGGTGTATGACCTTCATCACCCTGCCGCCGGGTTTTGCTGAGGGAAGTGCTATGTCTCCGGATGCCATTCCGCAGTGGGGAAGCTGCATAAAAGGCACGTATGAAATCCACCAGATGGAAGCCTCAACAGGTATTCTTGCAATGTTCACTGATGGCTGGATTTTCAATCAGTCGCAAACGTTTAGTGTTGAGGTTAAAAGAAATACCGACGGCAGCAGGTTGTTTTTCACTGCTACTCCCTTCGATATAGGGGATATGTACAACTACGACAGGAGGATTCTGTTCGAAGTGTCTAAAGATAATGTTACTCTTCTGGATCCTGTTTCAGACGATGGGTCTTTCTGTTCACCCGAAGTTCTGCTCGGGCCCGCTACGGAACTAACCGGTTCGTTCGATCCTGACAATCCTGATGAATTCACCTTTGCCATTCGCGAAAACGTAAATCAAGTTTGTGGTCATTCTGCAGAAGAAATTCTGTTTTCCGCCTCAAAAATGGGGACTAGCATTGATGATGATCATAACCCGGACCTCCCTGTAGCAGCAGCACTTTTTCAGAACTATCCTAATCCGTTTAATCCGGTAACGCAGATCAGCTATGAACTGCCTGGAAGTGCCGGGGTGCGCCTCGAAGTATTCAATCTGATGGGACAACGTGTTGCCACTCTGGTAAATGAAACACAGCCCAGGGGAGTACACACCGTTCCGTTCGACGGCTCACAGCTGGCAAGCGGCATGTATGTGTACAGGCTTACAGCGGGTGGTCAAGTGGAGACGCGTAAGATGATGCTGGTGAAATAATCAATCAGGGACCATTGTGCGTGCACGCGCTTCTGCTCCCGGGTAAGGACTATTTCGGAAACGGCTCTTTCATCAGCGTGAAGGAGAACTTGCTGCCAGATGAGCCGTCGGACTCAACCTTAAGCGTGCCGCCGTGCTTGCGTATGATTTTGCCCGCCAGAGCAAGCCCGATTCCTGTGCCCGGGTATTCATCTTTAGAGTGAAGTCGTTTGAATATGGTAAAAATCTGCTTTTGATATTCCGGCTCAATGCCGATGCCGTTATCCTGGATTTCAAAGCGCCAGAAGTCCCCTTCGTCCATACAGTTTACCTCAATACGCGGCGCAACTTCGTTTTTGCTGAACAGCAGGCTGTTATCGATAAATACGTTCAGCAGATAGTGCATCATATTCTGACTAGTGCGGATAACAGGTAGATTGCCGGCGTTGATTTCCGCATTCAGATCTTTAATTTGCCTTTGGTGCTCAAGCAAGCAATTTTGAAAGACTTCATTCAGATCAACGTCTGTGAATGACTGGGTTGTCTCGGTATCGGCATCATAAAAATCGAAGATGTCCTCTATGATCTTCTTCATCCGGTTTGCGCCTTCAACAGCAAAGCTAATATAGGTGATAGCTTTGTCGTCGAGTTGATTGCTGTATTTTCGCTCCAGCTGCGTTAGGAAGGATGAAATCATTCTGAGCGGCTCCTGAAGGTCGTGTGAGGTTACGTACGCAAACTGCTCAAGCTCTTTGTTAGCTTTCATCAGCTTCTCTGCCTTTTCATCGAGCGCAACATTCACCCTGCGTAGCTCTTGAATTTTTTTGTTGATGGATTTCATGTAGTATTCGACCAGCAGATAGAGTAGAAACCCGGTAACACTCACAAAAAACAGGCCTTTTGCCGTTTGAAACGTGCTGACGCGCGAAAGCTCTTCGCCGGCCAGATATATCAGAGCATGGTCACTCAACAGAATCCAGAGAAATCCGGTCGTAAGATAAATTGCGGTAATTTTTAAGCTAACTCTCATGGTATAAATAAACACCGTTGAAGGACATTTGGCCTACAATCAAAAATAAAGGACACATATTGTATTACACATGATACGAAAAAACACCTATAAAAATATAGGAGTTAAAAACTTAGCATAAGGAAGCGGTTCCATCTGTATCTTATTTTATCGGAATGATTTTCTTAATAGAACGCCTTGTTTTATTTTGAGGCCAAATGATTTAGGATGTCGTCCGTAAGCTGTTTAACCAGGCTGATGACATCACAAAGTTTCGTTTCGCGGTTTACTCAGTATCACAAAAGTTTTCACATCATAATTTTTACCATGTCTGAATCACCCAAAATTATTTACACGCTTACTGATGAAGCTCCAATGCTGGCAACGCATTCACTCTTGCCGGTAATCAGCGCATACGCCGGTCAGGCGGGCGTGAAAGTTGAAACCAGAGATATTTCTCTTGCCGGACGCATTCTGGCCCATTTTCCTGAGCACCTCACCGAAGAGCAGCGTATTGGCGACCATCTTGCAGAGCTTGGCGCGCTGGCAAAAACGCCGGAAGCCAATATTATTAAACTTCCGAATATTTCAGCTTCAATTCCGCAGCTGAAGGCGGCAATAAAAGAACTTCGCTCGCAGGGATACATGGTGCCGGAATTTCCTGATGAGCCAAAAAACGAAGAGGAAGTCACCATTCGGGCAAGTTATGCCAAAGTACTGGGATCGGCTGTTAACCCGGTGCTGCGCGAAGGAAATTCAGACCGTCGTGCGCCTAAGCCGGTTAAGAATTATGCTAAAAAGCATCCGCATTCCATGGGCAAGTGGTCTTCCGATTCCAAGTCGCACGTGGCGAGCATGGAAAACGGTGATTTCTATGGCAGTGAGCAGTCTGTTACCCTTCGTGAAGCAGACACTGTACGTATCGAATTTGTGAATGGTGATGGCGAAACACGGGTGCTTAAGGAAAACCTTAAGCTTCAGGCTGGTGAAATCATCGATTCCTCGGTAATGAGTATGAACAAGCTGAAGGCATTTGCACAAAAGCAGATTGATGAAGCTAAAGAACAGGGCATTCTGTTTTCTCTCCACATGAAGGCGACTATGATGAAGGTGTCTGATCCCATCATCTTTGGTGCATTTGTAGATGTATTTTACAAAGACGTTTTTGCAAGGTATGCAGACCTGTTTAAAGAGCTGGGCGTGGATACCCGCAACGGTATCGGTGATGTTTATTCCCGGATTGAAGGCCATGAGAAAGAGGCCGAAGTGAAAGCAGCGCTTGATGCCGTGTATGACTCAGCCCCTGATCTGGCTATGGTAAACTCTCACAAGGGAATCACCAATCTTCATGTTCCTTCAGACGTTATTATAGATGCGTCTATGCCGGCCATGATTCGCAGCAGCGGAAAAATGTGGAACAAGAACGATGCGCTTCAGGACACCAAGGCTGTCATCCCGGATCGTTCTTACTCCGGTGTTTATCAGGCTACTATCGACTTTTGCAAAAAGAACGGCGCTTTCGATCCGTCAACAATGGGAAGTATTCCTAACGTTGGCCTAATGGCGCAAAAGGCTGAAGAATACGGCTCTCATGACAAGACTTTCCAAATGGATGGTTCAGGCGTGGTAAGAGTTGTGGATCAGTCTGGTAAAACGCTCATGGAGCAGAAAGTGGAAACCGGCGACATCTTCAGAATGTGCCAGACGAAAGATGCACCTGTAGAAGACTGGGTGAAGCTTGCCGTTAGACGCTCGCGAGAGTCCGGCACACCGGCCGTATTCTGGCTCGATGAAAACCGCGCGCACGATGCTGAAATCATCAAAAAGGTGAAGGTGTATCTGAACGACCACGATACCAGCGGTCTTGATCTGCATATCATGAGTCCAGTGGACGCCACGAACTTCTCGCTCGAACGATTGAAGGATGGAAAAGACACCATCTCGGTAACCGGAAACGTGCTACGTGATTACCTCACCGACCTCTTTCCAATTCTCGAGGTTGGAACCTCAGCGAAAATGCTTTCAATCGTACCACTTATGAATGGCGGAGGATTGTTTGAAACCGGTGCCGGAGGCTCAGCTCCCAAGCATATACAGCAGTTTAAGGAGGAGGGATATCTCCGCTGGGATTCTCTTGGAGAGTTTCTCGCACTTGCTGTATCTCTCGAGCACCTCGGCCGGGTCTTTAATAACAAGCGAGCAACGGTGCTCTCAAATGCGCTCGACAAGGCCAATGAGATGTTCCTCGACAACGATAAGTCACCAGCCAGGAAGCTGGGGCAAATCGACAACAGAGGCTCACATTTTTATCTGGCAATGTATTGGGCACAGGCGCTTGCCGAGCAGGACGAAGATGCCAGCCTGAAAGCTGTATTCAGCAAGGTTGCAGAGAGCATGAAGAGCTCAGAGTCGAAAATTAATGAGGAGCTGATTGCTGCTCAGGGTAAAGCTCAGGATATCGGTGGCTATTACCATCCTGATGCCGAAAAGACAACCCGGGCAATGCGTGCAAGCGCAACGCTGAATGCTATTATCGATGCTTTGCAGAGTTGACATCTGTTTAACAAGATTGTATAAGGCATAATCGAAAGAGGATCCGGCAACGGGTCCTCTTTTTTTATGCTGAGTTTTAATCAATGCACTAAAAACTCAACCGTTATGATTTATTAATCTTTATTGCAAGGATAATACTTCTCAAACTAGCAATATTATCAATTAGTTAATCGACAGATAAAGGGACGAAAGATGATAGGTGGTCTTTTCCTGTTTCATATAAAGTTAAAAATTGCTATATACCTAATATTAAAAGATGATGATTTCAAGAAGAGCAAGGAAGTAAACGGGTCATCCATAACAACCAAGCCGCGCCTTTAAGGAAGTGGAAAATCAAGATTATAAGAAGCTAATCCAGCATGCACCTTTTGGATTCGCTCACTGTAAAATAATAACCGATGAGACGGGTCTTCCGGTAGATTATACTATTCTGGAGATCAATAAAGCCTTCGAGGCTCTTATTGGAATGACGGCCGATCAGGTTTTAAACCGGCCTATCGTACAAAGTATACCCCAGGTTCGGTTTAATGCTTTTAACTGGGTGGAGCGATTTGGAAAGATTGCCCTTGAGGGCGGCAGCGATGAGTTTGAGCAGTATGATGCCTATTTGGATAAGTGGTATCTGGTAAGGGCGCAGTCCGATGAAAAAGAGTTCTTTTCAGTGGTATTCACGGAGACTACTAAAGCCCGTAATAAACAGGATTCGCTTCAGGATGAAAAAATCCGATCCGTACTCGATGCACTTCCCAGCTATGTATTTGTAAAGGACAACGAACGGCGCTACCGCCTGGTGAATAAGCGGTTTGCGCGGGCGTTGAACCAGACTACCGACAGCATCATCGGGATGCGGGACGAGGAGCTGCTCGACCCGGATGATGAACTCAGGGAAGACTTTCTGGCCGAAGATGAGCGCGTACTTCGGGATATGAAAGAAGTTTTCATAAGCAGCTATCCGCAAAAACAGCCCGATGGCACAATCCGCTGGATGCAGACCATAAAGAAACCTTTCAGACTTCCCGGACCTAACGCAGCCTGGGGGTTGCTGGGTATTTCGGTAGACATTACAGATCGCATACAAACTGAAAGCGAGCTGGCCAAGCAGAAAGAACAGTTTGAGGTAGCAATCAGGGGAAGCAATGACGGCATTTGGGACTGGAATATATCAACCGGTGAACTATTCTTCTCATCCCGCTGGAAAGAGCAGCTGGGTTACAAAGATCATGAAGTAGAGCATACATTCGAAACGTTCGAGAATCTGCTTCATCCCGAAGACCGTAACTGGGTGCTCGACTACATTCAGCGCTTTTTGGATGGGAAACATGAAACGTTTGATACCGAATTCCGGCTCATTAAAAAAGATGGAAGCACTATTTGGGTTCACTCACGCGGTGATGCGCTTAGAAACGAGGAGGGTATACCATACCGCTTAGCGGGATCACACACCAACATCACCAGTAAAAAAGAGACCGAGCTCGAGCTGCTGCGTATGCGGGAACTGCTTGCTCAAACAAACCGGGTAGCTAAAATTGGCGGATGGGAGTATGATGTAACTGAAGACATGTTGCATTGGACCGAAACAACCAAGGAGATCCATGAAGTAGATCCCGGCTATGAACCTGATGTTGAGACCGCGCTCAGTTTTTATAACGGAAATTATCTTCAGATTGTAAAGGATGCATTTCACAATTCAATCAAAACCGGGAAGTCGTATGAGCTTGAGGTTAAGATAACCACAGCAAAGGGCAGGGAGAAGTGGATAAGGACTATTGGTCATGCGCAGTTTGAGTTTGATACATGCTCAAGAATGTATGGATCATTCCAGGATATAACCGACTACAAGAAAGTTGAGCAGGAAGTTCTAAGCAGCCGTCAAAAGTTTGCTTCTATAATTGAAGCTATCCCGGATATTATATTCACCTTTGATCAAAACGGTATCTATACAAGCAGCCATACCAAAGACACTGAAAAGCTTTTGGTAAGGGACCGGTCGCTGGTGGGTTATCGTGTTGAAGATGTAGTGCCAAGGAATCTTGCAGACCTGACCAAGGAAAATCTTAGTCGGACCTTTGCCACGGGCGAGGCCCAAATATATGAATACGAGCTTGAAGTTGATGCCCAAAACCGCTGGTTTGAATGTCGAATGGTGAAGGTCCATGAGGATGAGGTCTTAGCTATTATTCGCGATATAACCTCTCGCAAATTTGCTGAAAGTGAGCTTATACGAGTTCAGGATTTTCTCACCCAAACAAATAAAACGGCCCGTGTTGGCGGCTGGAATTTTGACCTGGTGTCCGGCGAAATCAGCTGGACCGGAATGGTATACGATATTTTTGGCAAAAACCGTGATTCTTATAATCCAAGCGAAGAGTCACAGTATAATCTTTTTGTTCCGGAAAGCGGTAAAAAAATGAAGGCCGCTATTAAAACTGCAATTGAAAAAGGCGAAAATTTCGACCTGGAGCTTGAAATAATTAGTGGAAAAGGTCAGAATAAATGGATACGCACCATCGGTAATCCGGTGAAAGAAGACGAAAAAATCGTCCGTATTTATGGCGCAATTCAGGATATCGATCAACAGAAGCGGAACCAGCTTGAGCTTAGTGAGATAAGACAAAAGCTGGAGAGTATATTCACGGAAATGTCTGATGTAGTGTGGTCTATGAGCTATCCGGATCTCGAACCGCTGCTCATGACTCCCTCGGTCGAGCAATTATTCGGCTATCCGGTTGGCAAGTGGATGGAGAGTGCGGACATTTGGGAGCGCATCATACATCCAGACGATAAGGGAATTATCCGTGAAATTTTGGATACCATAGAGGAAAGAAAATCGGTATCGGTTGAATACAGGGTAATTACAAAGGATGATGAAACCCGCTGGGTGCGAAACAAAGCAAAGCTCATTACCGACAGGGATAACAATCCGGTACGCGTAGATGGATATATTAGCGATATAACGTCTCAAAAACGGGCTCAAATAGAGATTTCGGGCTACTCCCGGATGTTGGAGATTCTATTCGACATTGCAAATATGTTCATTAATCTTGATCTGACCCGTGTAGAGGCAACGATTAACGATGCCCTGCGGAAAATTGGTGAATTCGTAAAAGTCGACCGCGTCTACATATTCAGGTATAATTTTAATGAAAATAGCATTCGTAATACGTATGAATGGTGTGCGAATGGTATTGAGCCTACCATAGATGAGCAGGCTCTTATTCCACTCGACGGAATGGATGAACTTGTTGAGGCGCACCAGTCAGATATTGCGTTCTATCAGCCGAACGTGAATGAGATGAGCAAAGGTAAATTCCGTAAGGTGCTTTTATCACAATCGATTAAAAGTGTACTTTGCCTGCCGATGAAGAACAGAGACGAGCTGATCGGATTTGTTGGATTTGATTCCGTTAATGAGTACAGAAGTTATACCTTCAAAGAAATCTCATTGCTGAATGTATTTGCGAATTTGTTTGTGAACGTAGAGCAGCGTGTCAATCTTGACCAAAAGCTGCAGGTAGCAAAAGATCGGGCCGAAAACGCTAACAAAGCGAAATCGCAGTTTCTGGCCAATATGAGTCATGAAATACGCACACCGCTCAACGGGGTGATTGGCTTTAATCAGCTATTGTACGATACGGATCTTGATGAGCTTCAGAAGCAGTATCTGGAAAATGCCAGTACATCCGCCAACTCGCTGCTAAGCATCATAAATGATATTCTCGACTTTTCGAAGATCGAGGCGGGCAAGCTTGAGCTCGAAAACATCGAGACCGACCTGGAGACGCTGCTCGAAGAGAGCCTGAATGTTGTTAAATATCAGGCTTCCCGTACCGGTCTTGAGCTTATTTTGAATATTCAACCGGATGCTCCGCGTAAGATTGTTACCGATCCGGTGCGTCTGCGCCAGATTCTGGTGAATCTGCTTGGCAATGCTGTGAAGTTTACCGAAGAAGGGGAAGTCGAGCTGAGCGTGATGGTTGTAACTACGAAGAAAAATCGCTGCGTATTTCGCTTTGATATCCGTGATACCGGAATTGGCATCAGCAAAGAGAAGCAGAAGCCGCTATTCCAGGCCTTCACGCAGGCAGACAACTCGACAACACGAAAATTTGGCGGGACTGGGCTTGGGCTCATCATATCCAACCTTTTAGCTAAGGCCATGGGCGGAGGCGTGAGTTTCGAAAGTGAAGAAGGTAAAGGTAGCTTGTTCAGTTTTGAAGTAGAGGTAGGAGCTGATAAAAAGACTTCGCTAAAGTCAGAGATGCCGTTTTCGGCGAGGAAGGCGCTGCTGGTTATGAAAAACAGCGCGGCAGCATACGCGGTAGGCAGAACGCTGGAGTATGTAGGAATTAGTACGGAACATACGGCTGATACTGATGATCTGAAAAAAGCAGTTTCGGCCGCTAATAAGCCTCAGATTGTAATTGCCGACTATCTCTTCGATGATATGAACCTTAGTGAGTTCGTATCTCTGCTGAATGGCCATGCCGGAGATAATTGCCGGATAATTATGCTGTATGATGTTATGAACGAGCAGGCCTTGATGAAAGAGCTGCCTCATACCTCCGTTACCAACGTAATGAGCAAGCCGGTGAAGCGTAAAGAGCTTCTGGAAATTGTCAGATCTATTTCGGCAAACCCTGAAAACGGCTTCTTTAAAAACAGAAAAACCCAGAAAGCATTCGAAAAGGCGGACATCTCTTCTAAAGCCAAGCCTGTAATTATGGTTGCAGAGGATGTTGAAATGAATCTTCGGTTAATCAAGATCCTGCTCAACAAATACGTGCCAAACGCTAAAGTGGTGACCTGCACAGATGGCATTCAGGCGCTGGAGACCTTTAAGTCACTTAAACCCGATATGGTCCTGATGGATCTTCATATGCCGGGAATGGACGGACTTGAAGTTACCACGCATATTAGGAAACTTGGAAACAAGCTAGGCAAAACGCCGATTGTCGCCCTCACGGCCAGCGCTATTAAAGAGCAGCGGGAAAAAAGTATGGAAGCCGGCATGGATGACTATCTAACAAAGCCAATCCGCCCGGAAGAGGTAAAGCGAGCGCTGGAAAAATATCTGAATTAGGGTTTTAGAGGCATGAGTTGATGGAAAAGGTAAATGATGAATGCCCGATTTTGGATCCATGGTGTTGAATTATACGGGTGTGAACTGTCTTGATTGCTGATATCGCATCCATTATGATCATTCCTTAAGTCCTGAACATTTTGGTCTGCAGTTACATGAAAAAAACTGTTTCGTATTCCGAATTTGGGCTTGTCAGTTTTCTTCACCATTGTTCGGAACTGTGATTTTTGTGATTAAATGATGAGCTATGATCTTTTTGGTAGCTCAAAGCACTCAGGCTTAGGTCTGGGCTATAGGATATCAGAATTATCTGATGCTTCAGATTCAGGGTGGTGCAGCTGACCTCAACCTCTATTGTTGAAATTCACTCTATCTCTGGTTTCGCCCCTTAGTATCGTGCAGGCCTGCAGCCTGCGGATTTTGGGTTGATTGTCA
>JAIUMA010000081.1 GCA_022565795.1 Balneolia bacterium | reverse complement strand
GGCGCCGGAAACGGCTCCCTCACCGGCGCGAAATGCCGTGCTGACCGTAAAAGAAGATGATGCGCGGATTTCCGGACACGTATGGGAAGAGAATATGGAGCGCCTGCCGGGCAGCGTACTACTTTGGGAGGAGCGCATCGGCTCGGGCAACATCATCCTGTTCACCGAAGACCCCAACTTCCGCGGCTACTGGCGCGGCGCCAACCGCCTGTTTATGAACGCGGTAATTCTTGGGGCGAGTCGGTAGGGTTTTTTGATGGCTTTGTGACAGTCGAGGTTCAAAGGTCAAAGGTCAAAGGTCTCTCTATTTCTGGCACTATGGTAGAATATGCGTCATCTCAAGAACCACGCACACTCCTGAGAGGCACACTGTTTTAAAAACCGATCAAATTAGAAAACACCAAATCAGTTTATGGAAAAAAGCATGCACGAAGAACCTCCTCGCTATGGGCTGACATTAGTTATGAATCTGCCACCGAAAGTGGGTCATCGACTTCGGTAAATCGCTAAAAATCTGCGATAATCTGCGATAATCTGCGTCATAATCCGCGCGAATCTGCGTCCCCCAAGATGTAACTTTCTGGCTCAATTTTCGAATAGGCTTGGATACCATCACCCTATTAAAAAACATGTCTTCCAAACGCCCCGTAATTCATATTGAGCCCGAGCCTTTCGATAAGCTGCTCGACAGAATCAGCCTGGTTTTTTTGCTGATTCAGTTTTTGATTCCGCTGCTTTTCTACTCCTCATTGGGAGATACGGTCCCCATCCGGTTCGATACATCCGGCGAGGTCAGTTCTACGGCCAGCCGGGCAACCATCTGGATTCTGCCGGTGGTAGGTACTTTACTTTTCATAATGTTCTATTTCCTCAATAAGGTGCCACATACCTTTAACTTTCCGGTCAAAATAACGCCGGATAACGCAGAGTTTCATTACCGGAAATCGGTGAGGATGATGCGTTACGTGAATCTGATCTGCATGGTGATGTTCGCCTACATTATCTGGTCGATGGCCGCGATCGGGTCAGGAGCTGCAACCGGACTCAGACCATTCATAATGAGCCTGCTCACAATTCTGCTTTTTTTGCCAATTGGCCACTATCTCTATGTGGTCTGGAAGAAAACGCCGGGTTAAAACGGCTCCGTAAAATGGCCCTTTTTTTGTACATTTAGATATATAAACAACCGAGCGAGTTTTTAATCTATTTGATACCCGTATGAGTTCTGAGCAGCTGAAACCATCATTTGAGCAGTGGAAAAAACTGGCCGAAAAGGGCCTGAAGGGCGAAGATGTCGATTCCCTGAGTTTCGAAACGCCGGAAGGCATCACCATGAAGCCACTCTACACGGCTGATGATGTGAAGGGATTGCCTCACACGGGTAGTTTTCCCGGCATGGAGCCCTTCACCCGCGGACCCTACCCGACTATGTACGCACAGCGGCCGTGGACCATCCGGCAGTATGCTGGTTTTTCGACAGCCGAGGAATCCAATGCGTTTTACCGCAAGGCGCTTGCTGCGGGTCAGCGCGGGCTGAGCGTGGCGTTCGATCTGGCCACCCACCGGGGATACGATTCGGATCACCCGAGGGTAGAGGGTGATGTGGGCAAAGCCGGCGTCGCCATCGATTCGGTAGAAGACATGAAGGTATTGTTCGACGGCATCCCGCTGGATAAAATGTCCGTTTCCATGACGATGAACGGGGCGGTTCTGCCGGTTCTCGCCAGCTATATCGTGGCGGCCGAGGAGCAGGGCGTGAGTCAGGATAAGCTGAGCGGCACCATACAGAATGATATTCTGAAGGAGTTCATGGTTCGCAATACCTATATCTATCCGCCGCAGCCGTCCATGAGGATCGTTTCGGACATCATCGGATACACCAGCACCAATATGCCGAAGTACAACTCGATTTCCATTTCGGGCTACCATATGCAGGAAGCCGGCGCAAACCGGGTGCAGGAGCTTGCATTTACGATTGCCGACGGACTCGAATATGTGGAGGCCGCAAAAAACGCAGGGCTGGACGTCGATGATTTCGCCCCGAGGCTTTCCTTCTTCTTTGGCATTGGTATGAATTTTCTGATGGAAGTCGCCAAGCTTCGCGCTGCACGCACCCTGTGGGCCGAACTTATGAAAGAGCGCTATAATCCGAAAAACAGCAAATCGCTCATGCTGCGCACGCACTGCCAGACTTCGGGCTGGAGCCTCACGGCACAGGACCCGCTCAACAACGTGGTCAGGACTACGGTCGAGGCCATGGCGGCCGTGATGGGAGGCACCCAAAGCCTTCACACCAACTCCTACGACGAGGCGCTTTCTCTCCCGACGGATACGGCCGCGCGCATCGCCCGGAACACGCAGCTTATTTTGAACGAAGAAACCGATATCGCAAAAACGGCCGATCCGCTGGCCGGTTCCTATGTGGTGGAATCACTGACGGCCGACCTGGTTCAAAAAGCTCGCGAGCTGATCGAAGAGGTGACCGAACTAGGCGGCATGGCCAAGGCTATTGAAAGCGGCATGCCCAAAATGCGAATTGAGGAAGCCGCCGCCATCAAGCAGGCCGGCATCGATAAAGGTGATATCACCATTGTAGGGGTGAACAAATACAAGCTCGACAAGGAAGATGATATCGACGTGCTTGATATCGACAACACCGAAGTGCGCAGAAAGCAGATCGAACGGCTAGAAACGCTCAGAAAAAACCGCGATGAAGCCAGAGTTGAAGCGGCTCTTGAAAAGCTGCGCAAAGGTGCTGGCGATACTTCAATCAATTTGCTCGAAGCCTCGGTTGAGGCCGCCCGTGTTCGCTGTACCGTAGGTGAAATTTCCTCGGCTCTGGAAGACGTCTGGGGCCGCCATAATGCGGTTTCCCAAAGCATTTCGGGCGTGTACGATAAAGCCTGGGAGAATGATGACAGCTATGCGTTAATCAAGAAAGAGATTGCGGAATTTGCCAAAAACGAAGGCCGCAGACCGCGCATGCTGGTGGTGAAAATGGGTCAGGACGGTCACGACCGCGGCGCCAAAGTAGTAGCAACCGCCTTTGCCGATATAGGTTTCGATGTGGACATGGGCCCGCTCTTTTCAACACCCGGGGAAGCCGCCAAGATGGCTGTAGAAAACGATGTGCACGTAATTGGCGTATCGAGCCTGGCGGCCGGCCACAAAACGCTCATCCCGAAGCTCATTGCCAGCCTCAAAAAAGAGGATGCCGAAGATATAGTGGTTATAGCCGGTGGCGTAATACCTCCCAAAGACTTCGAGTGGTTGAAAGAGCAGGGTGTTGCGGCCGTTTTTGGACCGGGTACTCACATTCCCAACGCAGCAAGAGAGGTTTTGAGAGCGATTCCGGGGCGCCAGAAAGTTTAATCAGCGGAATGAGGTTTAATATAGCTGAACCTTAAATGTAAAAGAATGACACAATTTGCGGATTCAATGCGCATAGGTTGGTGAATACACCATGATTCATCAAACAAAAATCAAAAAAATTGTGTCATTATGTTTAACTACTACAATAAAAAGCTATTAAATTTTGCGACAGCTCTGGCGCTGATCGTATTTACGGGCCTGGGGGTGTTTTCGACTGCATCTGCCCAGAGCATATTAACAGACGGCAACGCGGAAATTCAGACAGACCGCGAGCGGGTGCATATGCAGCGGGTGGAAAATGCTGCAGATCGTGAAGCATTGCAGGCGGATTTTTCTGATGAGGAGATCCGGCAGTTACGCGGCATATCTGCTGAAGTATTTACCAGATTTACTGCGACAGAGCTGCGCACAATCCTTTCTTATGAGTCGCGTGAACTAACCGAGCCGGATGCGGCAGAACAGCAGCTTATCAACAGGTATAAGGCTCATCTTGAGGAGCTTGCTGAAGAAGGGCTGCCGGAGCTCTTCAATCTTATGAGCGTGGATATCGGTACATACATCGATTTCAGCGAAGGCTCGGTATCGGGCTGGGATATTGAAGATTTGAGCGGAATTGGTGAGGTATGGACGCCTGGTAACATCACTGCTGTACCTTACGGTAACTATTATATCGCAAATTCAGACGCTGCAGGAAGTGGCGATGTGGATGTTGCTACCCGCTTAACAAGTACTTCAATCCCGGTAGATAACCTCAGCGGAAATCGTGTTGGTATATACCTTTCACACGACTATCGTCATCTTGGTACCTCTGAAGCCCTTCTGGAATGGAGTACAGACGGTAATAGCTGGACAGTGCTGGACGAATGGACAAGCTCTTTAAGATTCGGTCATTCTTTTTATGATTTAACCGATGATATCGGATCTGCCGATGAGGTTTACTTTAGGTTTACTTACGAAGATAATGAAACCTGGGCATGGTGGTGGGCCCTGGACAAGCTGATCGTCTATGGCTTTGAAGCAGAAGATATTTATGCACATACACCGAATAGCCTGGATTTCTATGGAAATCTGGACTTTGACAGGATGTCTTCTTCCATGTATGGCTCGCTGGAGCAGGTGGAATATGATCTGGAGCTTTTGGAAACGAGCGGTAGTAGCTGGACTATAGGGTATGTGCTGCTGTTTACAGATGGAAACAATATCGATAGTTCTCCGCGGGTTCTGCAGATAGGTGGCGAAGATAATCTTGGCGCCGAACAGCGCATCTCGTGGGATGGAAGTACAGGTTCAGGTCCGATTTCAGGTACAGTTTCATTAAATACTCCTGTAGATCTTACGGGTCTCACGCTCTGGGTTGGCCACAGCGGCCTTGATGCAGGCCGCTGGGGTGGTGAAGTTATCTTGCAGGGAACTTCTCTGCCCGGATCGCTCCCAAAGCTGTTTGAGCAGGAGTATATAAACACTGGTTTTGGTATTCCTACAGGAGAGTTTCAGGATGAGATACGCATATATGCGGCTGAGAATATGATCATCAACGATTACACAAAAGTCACAGGCGTTACGGCTTACGGAAAAAATCCAAGTCAGACGTTTATAGATGAGAACCTGCTTAATGGTATCGATCTGTATTTTTATTCTGATAATGATGGTGTTCCGTCGGGTGATCCGTTTGGTTCCGGAAATGCAATCAGGGAGTATTCGCTGCCTGCAAGCAGTAATGCATACACCATTTTTCAGGAAAGTGAGCAACGTTTCTCCATAAATGTGGATCTTGAAATGTTGTCTGATGAGGACTTCTTGTTACCTCCGGGCAGCTATTGGATGGTAATTGGTGTAAACCAGGACAATAGCCACACCAGTGCTATCACCAGGTGGAGCTGGGCACTTTCAGAGCCGGGATTTAATACGGCTGCACCGGTTATTATAGATCCTGATGGAGCTATTTTTCCAGATCTGGAAGAATGGTCTCCACTCGAAGATCTTCTGGGATTTGAGACAGGCCTTGCGTTTGCGCTACACGGAGTACTTGCGGATCCGCCGGAGCTGGATCCGTCTGCCCCTATGGGCCTTCAGGCCAGTTTAGATAACGCCTCCGGTGAAGTTGACCTCACATGGAGCTCTCCGCCGGGCGCCGGTTTTATCGAAAACTTTGAAGACGGCACGTCCGAAACGCTCGAATTCTTTGGTAATAACTGGTCGGTTGAAGATGGATTCCTGCTAAACGACAGCGATGGTACAGGTACTGGCTTTGAGCTGGCATATCACGAAAATGATCTGCAGGATTTCTTCTTCGAAGCAGAAATCAGTGTAGATTATGAAAATATTTTCATAGGTGGAGTATTTTTTCGTTCAGATGCCCAACCAAACGCTCTGAATGCTGTTGATAATGGCTACCTGGTTGGTTTAGCTAACTTTGGGGGAGGCATGGCCGTAGGTCTGTTTAAAATTGATGGTGGTGGCTTTATGCCGATTCGGAACTGGCAACCAAGTCCAAACTTGAATGAAGACGAAGGGGGTTCTAACTATCTGAGCATAAGTGCCAATGGATCAGTATTTGACGTATATGTAAACGGCATTTATGAAGCCTCGTTTTTCGATAATACATTTACGACCGGTAAAGCAGGTGTTATGGCTGCTGCAGAGTATGAAGCGCAGTACACTAACGACTACATCGCAGCAACCGCAACTTCGCTGCCCCGGTATTCCAATCCTGTAGTTCATCAGGTTGAGTCGGGCCGAAACGCAGGCTCATTAGTTGACGCTTCAGCATCTGTTGCACGCACCACAGATGCCGAAACAGCTATAGATGAAGCCGCTGGCGGCGTGAAAAATCCGTCCGGTATGATATCGGAGTATGCTGTTCTGAATCAGACCGGACTTATGTCTGGTGAGTTTGTAACCTTTAATGTTTTCCGTGACGGATCACTAATTGGTTCTACAACGGAAAACGCGTTCACCGATAACCTGAGTGATTTTGGTGCTTATAGCTACCAGATATCTGCTACGTACCAGTATGGGGAATCCGGGCTTTCATCCTCAAGTACAGTGGTTTATATAAATGAGAACCCGCTGCAAAGACAAGCGGCAGAAATTAGCGAAGATGCCTTTTCTGCTGAACTTGAGCAAAACTCAGGAGAATGGAGTGAAAGCTTCGAGATATCAAACGCCGGTGAGTTAGACCTGTTATGGTCGCTGGAAGAAAGTATGCCATTCAACAGCGGCCCAATTATAACGGCTTTTGGTGAAGGAGCAGACGGGGCAGACGTAAGCATGCTGCAAGAATCAATCGGGCTCAATTCTTTTGGTTTAGGTGTGCAGGTTTCGGCTAATAATAGAATGGCCACCCGCATGGTATTAACTGAAACATGGGAACTTGAAACGTTTACTTACTATGTGTACCAGACCGGGTCTGATACCGATCCTACCATTACGGCTGCCAACCTTAGAATATGGGACGGTGAACCCGGAAACGGCGGTTCCGTAATTTTTGGAGACACAGACACCGATGTTCTTGGTTCTGTTCAGTTTTCGGGCATCTACCGTACCCCGGAAAGTAATCTTACAAACGATTTGCGCCCTGTAATGGAAGCTGTGCTGGAAGTAGCTGAGCTGGAGCTCGAAGCGGGTACCTATTGGGTTGATGTGCAGTTCGACGGCAGCCTTGCATCGGGCCCGTGGATGCCTCCGGTTTCGGTTTTAAACCGGCCTGCAACGGGTAACGGATATGCCTTACAATATTTGAATGACTCAGATAGCTGGGAAGTAGGTTTATCAGGATCATATGAGCAAGATTTTCCTTATACATACTCAGGGAGTATACAGGGAGCGTCTGAATGCTGGAATGATGGTAACGACTGGCTAAGCGTTGATGTGGTTTCAGGAACGTTGGATCCGGAGGCTAGCCAGCAGGTGACCATCAGCGTGGATACAGACGCACTTGAACCCGGCGAATACAGCACTACCATTTGTGTATTCACCAATGATGAGAATAGCCAGCTGGTTTCCATACCGGTAGATATTACTATCGATTCTGATGCGGAGCCTGTACAGGCTGAAGCACCGGTATTTTCACCCGACCCGGGCACGTATGAGCTTTCTGTTGAGGTAACTATGGCTACTGATACAGATGGTGCTCAGGTGTTCTTCACAACAGATGGTTCTGATCCGGACGCTTCATCCAACGAGTACACCGGTCCGGTTACGGTAACAGAAACGACAACTTTCCGCGCCATCGCAATATCAGAAGATGACTTGATTCTGGACAGCGATATTGCCTCGGCAACCTATACCATTTCCCAGCCGGGCGAACCTGCTTTTGTGCAGTTTATTAACAATTCGGCTGATCCGTCTATGGCCGAGGTTGAACTGAGCGTAAATGATGGCGAAGGTGAGGTTTATTGCTGGGGACAGGGAAGCTGCGCGTCGGCAGTCCAGGAAATTGAATCCGGAATGGAGCAAACGTTCACCGTTACGCTCCGGGACTCAGATGATGTTCTGGCTGAAGTAACAGAGACGTTTACCGCCGGCGAACACTATACTGTTGTGCTTCAGGGCGTAGAAGATCCATCCGGATTTGCAATGAACCCCGCAGGAGCTGATATCGGTCTGGAGCTGCTCGTATTTAGCGGTACGGGCGATTCATCAGACCGTGGGGAAGACGAGGTAAGCTTCTACGTGATACATGGCTCGACCGACGCTCCGGCTGTGAACATTACCGTACAGGACGGGCCAACATTAGCTATAAACGTTGGTTACGGAACCCGTACAGAGATGTTCACCGTAGCGCAGGATAGCTATGTGATAGAGGTTCGCGATGCAGGCAACAACGCGGTGCTATATGACTTCACCGCTGACCTGAGCAGCGCCGGCGGAACCTATGCTATTCTGGCTTCCGGATTTGTGGATCCGTCAGAAAACCAAAACGGACCTGCCTTCACCCTGCTTAGCGTAGATGCAGAAGGTACGGTTGGCGAATTCCCGCAGGCTACATCCACTGAGGAACCGGAGTTCGATCTGCCAACAATGGTCGAGCTTGGCCAGAACTATCCGAATCCGTTTAACCCGACTACGCAGATTCAGTATGTGCTTCCGGAGAGCGGTGAAGTTAGTCTGGAGGTTTATAACCTCAACGGACAACGCGTGGCGGTACTCGTGAGCGGACAGCAAAGCGCCGGCCGCCACACGGTGACCTTCGATGCGGAGCGCCTGAGCTCGGGTCTGTATCTCTACAGGCTTCAAACAGGCAGTACAGTAGAGGTCCGCAAAATGATGCTGGTGAAGTAATGAACTAGCATTGGTTAATGCAGTTTGCGAAAAGTCCCGGTGGGTAACCCTGCCGGGACTTTTTCATTTTTGTTAGAAAAAAAATGAGTCATTTTTATCCGTAAATACGCATTAATCAGCGGTTTAAACATTTATCAAATACTTTACTATGAAAATGATACTGCTTAATAAGATATCAAGAGCTAATGCATTGTTGATTCTAATCCTTTGCTCCCTAGCTTGTATAACGGAGATGGTGGTGGCCCAGCAGTTAGGGCATTCTGCTTCAGAAAGACAAAATAATGTTCATGAAAGAGCTGAACGTTTATCTATCGATACGAATACGAACAGACAGCATTTGGAGACCTATTTCTCAAGAAGTGAAATTCAGAGTCTGAATGGGATTTCCAGGGAACTCGTCAATCTCTTTTCAGCGGATGAGCTGGCAATAATTTTGGCTCATGAAAGCAGAACACTCGATGTCAATTCTGAGGATGTGGCGGATGTTCTTTCAAGGTATGAAGCTCATTTATCGGATCTGTCTGAAGGAACACACTCGACAGGCTTTTATGATAACAATACTTTCGTAATGCTAGATGAAAGTTTTTATTACGGTGTCGGTCCGGTATTTGTAGTAGAGGATTTAGGCAGTATTGATCAGGTGTGGGAAGTTAACACCCGTTTCGAAGATTATGCCGCTTCGTTAATTGCTGATAGTGACGCAGCAGGCCAGCAGGCAGGCAGGGTACATACAAGTTTAGAATCACTGACTTTTGATTTAGCACAGGGCCAGTCACATCATCTTTACCTTTCACATGATTATAGGCATTTAGGCGCCAGCTCTGCGACCGTGGAGTTCCTGAATAATGAAGGTGAGTGGGAAGAACTCATATCATGGAATTCGAACAGAAGATTTGCCAATGATTTTATTAAACTTCCTCCTGATCAATTAGGACCATCGTTTAAAATCAGATTTGTTTATGATGATGACGACACATGGGCCTGGTGGTGGACGATAGACAGGGTTGCGGTCATTGCATCGAACAGGGTTGCGGTTTACGATAAGCAGACTCTCGATTTCGTATTAAGCGACGGTGATTTTGAGCGAATTACGAATCAGCTAATCGGTGAAGTTCAGGTAGTAAGCTATGATCTCGATATGGAAATTAACAGTTCGAACCCCTTTACAGTTGGATATACAATTTTGTTGATAGATGGAAATTCATTTTCTGATCCGATTGTACTGCAAATTGGGGGTGAGGGTATGGTAGATACCGATGCCGAATGGATCCCCTGGAACTCACAAGACGGGCAAGACCCAATTTCAGGAGCATTAATGCTGGATGAAACGATCAATCTGGAAGGCTTGTCAGTGTGGGCAGGGCATGTAGGCATAGGTTCAGCCACATGGAGTGGAAACGTGATTTTCGAAGGCCGGAGTCCTTTTTCATCCTACAGATCAGTATTTGGCAAAGATACTGAGGGTAGTAATGGTCTCAATGTTGGGTTTTACACTGGTGAAGAAAGTGCTCAGTTATGGGCTGCAGAACAGTTTGTGCTGGAAACAGCAGAAAATCTGCGAGCGGTTTCTGCTGATTTCTTAGCGTTCTCAAGCGTATTCAATACGGGAGGTGACATTACCGGGCTCAGGGTTAAAATATATGCAGATGATGATGGTGTACCAGCCGGCGTGCCAGGTGGCGCTGTAGCCCCCTTATTGTCTCTGGACGCAGATGAATTGGACGGACATTATGATATGTATTTCACAAGTTCGGAATATTTTACGCTGTTTGCTGATATTGAGGCTGCTTCAGGCGGAACAATCGCTTTTGAAGCTGGAACCTATTGGCTAACTGTTTTGCCCATTATTGACAGAAGTCTTATGCCACTTAGCCAAAATGCTTTTTGGGCACAGGGGAGTGCAGGTGATGTGCCCCCGGTTTATTTCGATCCGGACGATGTATTTAGTACGGTTCCGTCAAATGGGGAGTGGGTTAATATCAATGAAGTTCTTACAAACTTTCAGGGTTTGGCACTTCAGATATATTCCGGAAGTACACTGCCGGATTCTTTTGAGATTCAGAAGAATACAATAGCCGACCTGACAGCAGAGGTCGAAGACTCCAGCGGAGAAGTAACTATTGGCTGGGCTTCACCGGCAGACCGAGGTTATATCGAACCATTTAACAATACGCCTCAGAACTGGGAGTTTACTGATGACCTATGGGAGATCATGGACGGTTATCTGCTGAGAAATGCTGAAGAATCAAGTTATCAAATAGGTCTGGCGTATCAACAATTTGAATACGAAGACTTCTTCTTTGAAACGGAACTCCGGGTTGAAGCAAACTCTGGCGCAAGCGGCTTCTTCTTCCGGTCGGATGCAGCTACAAACCAAAGCGTGATTGTTAACAATGGATATGTAGTTATATACTTCATCTTAAACGAAGTTCCCTTGCTTGGGGTATTCAGTATGAATAATGGTGCTTTTAATCAGCTCACAGGCTATCAACCCTCCGTAAATTTCAACGAAGACCCGTATGGATCAAACATAATTAGTGTTAATGCAAAAGGGGGATTATTTGATTTTTATATAAACGGACACTATCAGTTTTCTGTGTACGATACTGACCATACTTCGGGGTTTTTGGGCTTGCATGGTGGACTCGGGACAGCTTTTGGAGTAAAAAGCAGTCATGACTATGCAGCTGTTATTGCCGAAGCTCAGGCGTCTCAACGGTCACCACGCTTTGCAGAAGTCCGGCAGTCTGAAGCAGTAAAAAATAGCTCTTTGCTGGAGTTGGCAGCCTATCAAGTTGCTTCACCATCGAGAAATAGCACAGCGGGTAGGTGGTTACTAAATCAGGGAACAACAGACTTCGTGCAGTACGAAGTTTACAGAGATGGTGTTCTTGTGGGTACGACTACCGAAACCCAGTTCGTAGAACAATTGCCTGCAGGCAGCTATACATATGAAGTTAATGCAGTATATAACTATGGCGAGTCAGGGCTTTCGGAATCTGTTACAATAAATGTCGGTCCAACCAGTACTCCCGAAGACCCCACGCAGCTTCCGACCGAGCTGGCGCTTTTACAAAATTATCCAAATCCGTTTAACCCGGTAACGCAGATTCAATACGCCCTTCCCGAATCTGGTGAAGTCCGTATTGAGGTATTTAATGTGAACGGGCAGCGTGTTGCGGTTCTGGCAAACGGACAGCAGGCTGCGGGGCGTCATCAGGTGAGCTTCGACGGCT
>JAIUMA010000080.1 GCA_022565795.1 Balneolia bacterium | reverse complement strand
TCGGGTACCGATAGTGTTTCATGTTCTTGAAATCCTATCATGATTAGATGTAATGCGTAAAATACTATGTTTAAACCTAATAACATACGCAGGAGCGGAAAAGGTCAGTAGCCAGAGATTTGATTGCCCTGATTTTTTAGAGGATTGGGACACCGCTCCAGCTGTGCAATTTGATACCCAACCCGAACAAACCGCCGAAGCCCTGATATCGATTTTAGAACCCTTACTGATCGTGATTCTGGGAATTATAATCGAGCTGGTGCTGATTGCGAGTTATCTGCCATTGTTTGATTTGGAGTGGGTGACGGGGGTGTAGGGAGGCTGAAATTATTAACGATAAGAGTGTTCCCGTACATACTTTTTAGGAAACTAACCGGTTACTAGAAGTTCGAAAATTCCTTATTCTATATAGCCCTAATGAAACTCCCGGTAAATCGTAAGGTTAGCCTTTTGTGTATTGTCACTAGTTATCTGTTCACTCAAACCAGTATTTATGTCCATCTTAAAAACTTCGTGCCGGTTAGGACTCAATTCTCTTAAGTAATAGATCGTTTGCTCGTCTTTAAAAACAGGGGTTCGAAAACTTACAAGATTATTGTAGTCCTTTCTGTTATAGCTGGCTATTTCTTTTTCTTCTCCAGTCTCAATGTTAAGTATTCTCAGACTAAGCAAAGCATCTGGAACTCGCTGCATGGCTACAAATAATAACTTATTATTGTACATATCAGCTGGTATATAGGTCCAACCTAGACTATCTTTGCTAACAATCTCTTCATATGTATCAGACTTATAAACCGAAAATCTGACTTGTCTGCTCAATGCTCGCCCAACTGTTTCATGTACCATTAGATATTCGTAGTCATTTGACCATCTAATTTTGCTTGTTGCGTCAACGAGGATGTCAAGTTCCTCCATAGATCCGTTATTTAGACCGGTTGACATTATACAGCCGCATTCGTAACCATAATAGTACACCTTATTATTTAAGTTATTTACAGAGGGCTTCATAAATTGTATATGACCGCCACTTATTCGATCCAAGTCCATCCCGGGATGCAGTGATGATATATTTGAAGTCCTGGTATTTAATACATAAATGTGGGAAGGTGAACCATGGTCGCGAACCCTTTTTGATTCGAATATTATTTGATCCCCCCCTCTGACCCAGCTAGGATGCACGTTAAACAGTTTTTCTCTGGTTAAAAGAAATCTTTCTCCGGTTGCTGGATTATAAGCAGTTAAGTCAGGAAACCAACCTTGAGTAAGATTAGAGTGAATTTCCTCAAAAAGTAACACTCCCTCTAGGTCATAATCTTCTGGAATTTTATCAGGGCGACACCCAATTGTGAGAAAAAGTATCATCAAAATAATTAGTCGCATAACATTTCTATTACTCATCTTTTAAATTTATTCCCTAAATGCTTGATCAAACTCTTCTTCAGATATGCTTCTGAGCATTGTGCGGAATTGTTCTCGATCATCCCTGTTATTCAAGTCAAAGCCACTGTCATTGGCAATATTAATTATAGCTTTTTCAATATTGCTAAACCTTTGATTAACAAATGTATTAAGATTAGATCCTTCAAATTCTGCTAAATCTTTAGCTCGATCACTAACATTAAAGAATCCACGGTTCGCAATATTAGCTTGTCCTAGACCTAACTTAGTTGCCGTATTGAAGATTTGTTCATCAATAAATAAATTTGCGGCATCAGTAAAAGCAAATCCAATAGCTGTAGCACCAGCCTCTTTTGATCCCTTCATTGTTCTTAGTGTCGTCCTTTCTGCTCTCTTTACATTTCTTGCCCCACGATAAACTGCTCCTATGAAACCAGATGTTCCAAGCGTCGCAAGATTTAAGTAATCAGCTGCATTCATATTTATAGACGGATCTCCAGCGGTTTCACCCATCTTAACTAATGACGCAATACCCCCAACCCCAGGAATATTCTGTGCCCCCGATATTAATTGTGCGTGACCAGCCTGTACCCTTGTAACATAAGTGCCGTCTCTGGACACCACATACATTCCTGTAGGATCTGTATAAATCAACGGATTATTTAAAGTATAATGATACGGATTAATAGTCGGATACTCACTCCGCATCGCATCCACTCCCATAAACCTACCAATGGCGGGATCATACATCCGTGCCTGGGCGTGGTAGATTTCGAGGTCGCCTTCCTGTTCGAAGAAATGGCCGGTAAACTTCTGGTCATCGTCGCGGTTTGCACTATTGTTGCTTCGTCCAGGCATTTGGAGGCCAAACGGGTAGTAATCATCGTGTCCCACAACAGAACCACTTTGGTTAAGCGTTACGCGCACCGAGCCTAAGTGGTCTTTGAGGTAGTAATAACGCATATACCCCGAATACGTACCCGACTTCATCTGCAGTTCATCATCCATAGTGTGAGGTTATGTTTTCGCTTTCCGGCCGCCCAAGCACCTGGCATATCAAATGAACTGTTTGGTTATCAGCGATAAAACTATAAAAACAACCATAATAAAAAATGAATACAAAATGATAGGCTGTGAAAATCTTAAAATAATTATCATAACTTTAAGCCACCATCGGAGGGGTTCTTTTTCTTTAACGTATTTTTTATAATCGTCTTCGGGATCCCACTTCTTGTTTTTTTCAAATCCATTGTATTTCCCCTTAAAATATGCATAGGGCCAAAACAACAGACTCCAAACAAATACTGATATAAAGCCTGTTGCAGCGCAAATTAAAACAATTAAAAGTAATGTATCATACAATAAATCAATCATATTCAGGGTCTGATAATTTCATGCGAATTACTTCTAATTGTTCTTCAGAGAATATACTATCTAACTTAATTTCTTCTCCTTGGGTTATTGCTATTTGCATCTTATCCATGATTTCACCACTTGCATCTGAGCCAAACAAATCCCAAATATTACCCCATTGCTGAACCGTTGTTTGAGTAAAGTTCAAATACAGCCCTACACCGGCTCCCACTTGCCAAGCACCACCGATTCCAGGTCCTAGATCTGAAATACTAGGGTCAAAAGCTAATCTTCCTCCCTTCTTTCCAGCAGCTGCAAAGGCTGCCAACTCAACCCCAGAGCCTGCAATATCATGAATATTATCTGCCATCGGATATAGCTTACCCCCAACTCCTGCGACACCACCTAAAATAACACCATATGCCACTCCACCTGTTTGATAAGTTCCAAAATTTCCATGTTTATCAACTACTACACCTACTGAGAAATTGCCTGCAGTAACTGGCACTACAGCACCAATTGCCTCACCACCAAATTTAGCTACCCACATCCCCGTTGGATCCGTATAAATTACAGGATTATTCAACGTATAATGGTATGAGTTAATGGTAGGATATTTACCCCGCATCGCATCCACCCCCAAAAACCTACCAATTGCCGGATCATACATCCGGGCCTGGGCGTGGTAGATTTCGAGGTCGCCTTCCTGCTCGAAGAAATGGCCCGTAAACTTCTGGTCATCGTCGCGGTTCGCGCTGTTGTTGCTTCGTCCCGGCATTTGCAGGCCGAAGGGGTAGTAATCATCGTGCCCCACAACCGAACCGTTTTGGTTAAGCGTTACCCGCACCGAGCCTAAGTGGTCTTTGAGGTAGTAGTAACGCATATACCCCTCATATGTACCCGATTCCATCGACATGAGATCTCCTATGCCAATTGGAGGTGTCTGACCTTTTCGCCCGATACCTTCCCCGCCCGGCCCGCTTATATTCCAGTAATCCACTCCAGCGCCGCCAAACTGGGCAATAAGCTCTCCGTATGCGCCATAGATATAGCGTTTGTTCACCGTCATGCTATCGTTGACCACATCTCTAAACTGCTTACCGATGCGCAGCCCCTCGGAATTATAGGTATACAGGTGCAAGCCATTGTCGGTGCTAATATGCTGGGTTAGATTACGATGATCATAGGTAATGTTGGAAATATTCCGCTCCGAGTTGGCGGTCACATTTCCGGCCGCGTCGTAAAGGTAGTTATCAGCGGTGTCGCTGCCGTTGGTGTTTCGCAGGCGGTTGGTGCCGGGATAGTAGGAATAATTGTAAACCTGCTTTCCTCCTTCATCGTTATTTCGCCTTAATGATTGGAAATTGCCGTTGGCATCGTAACCAATAGGCTGCGTAAAATCAAAATTATCGGTTACCTGAACATTGGGCGTATTTGACCCTCGGACATTATAAGGGTAATCTGTTAGATAAATACCTGATTCTTTGTAGTTTGCCCCCACTAAGCGGTTGGCACGGTCATAATAATACTGATAGGTATGCAGCTGGGAATCAGCAGATGGTGTACTCCATCGTATATCGGATATATTGCCATTATAATTACCACCGCTGCTACCGTGCAGGCGACTGTAATAATGCAGTTCCATGCCAAAAGAACGCCCCTCGAGATCTATCGGATCATTAATAGAAGTAAGCCATCCGCGCATATTATAGCTGTAATCGACTTCCTCCATCCATGAGCTATTGCTGCCCTGATTCAGACTCAGATTCTGCCGATTTCCCGTTGCGGAATAGGTGTACGCCGCGTCTATATTTGCATCTGTATAGGAGTTCGTGGTATTGGTGCGGATTTCAGACAATCGGCCAAACCCGTCATAATCGTACCATGTGAAAAAGGACTGCCCCGTAACCCCCGCCTGGAATCTTCTGGATGTTATATTTCCCTGGCAGTCATAGAAGTAGGTAAGGGTGCGTTCGGGTTCGTTGATCGCCCCGGGCGGTAATAGTAATCGTTTCATCAGCTGGAAAAAAGGCAATAGCAGCAGCTTTAGCGTACGTATGATTTTATTTCCAAACAATCTACAAAATTAAATCCTTTTAAAAAGAGTGATTTCAGGTATCCGGTTTCAGAAAACGATGCCGGCTATAACCCGATATCAAGTATTAATACTGCTGAGCTCGATTCTGCTTCTCGATTAATGCGCCATCTTAGGGTAGCACCACAAACGATCACTCATAGCCCCGATAATATGGACCATGCCTTCCTAGCCGGCAGACAGGCCTTACGGCATTCATAACTTAAGTTGGCTTGTTACACCCGGATTAAAATCCGGGCTTGCCCGTCTACCGCTTACAAAGCGATTTCCACCGTTTACAAGAAGCCTCGTGACAACCGCGGCGGCCTTGCGTACATTAGCCCCGCACTTATAAACAGCACCTTATCGATCAGGCGTTATAGCCTTTATTTATTTCAAACCACGACACTAAAGTTTGCACCTTATTGTTATTTTTCTGCACCTTTCCTGAGAATGAGAGTATTAACAGGCGCTAAAACCAATATCAGAAAAAGAACCAGAACAATCATACAGCACCTTGATTCAGGACGAGCTGCCCCCGTTTGCAAAAAAACACAAGAGATTTAAAATAGCCCAAGCGGTGCCCGGCCCGAAAACTGAGCACCGCTTTTGTTTTTCATGAAGCAGATCAATCCGGAACGTGATGCAGAAGCACCTTCCAACTGCCATCGTGCATCTCGGCTTATGCGGCGGGAATCACAAGCCTGACCCTTGTACCACCTTCAGTTCGGGACTTGATTTCAAGTGAGGCTTCTTCGCCAGACTCCTGACTCATCAATTCCAGACGCCGGCGAATGAGCTCCATGGCCAGGGAGCTTTTCTTATCTTTTTGGGGCTGATGCTTTCTGATAGTGGCTTCTCCAGATTCATCAGTTAGCAAATCCGCTTTATCAGCCATTCCCACCCCGTCATCATCAATCACAATTTCAAGCAGCGTATCGGATATGAAACGGATTCCCACCGTAATAGCGCCGCCGGTTTCTTTGGGCTGAATGCCGTGCCATATGGCGTTTTCCACAAACGGCTGAAGCAGAATAGCCGGAACCTGTATCTCCTCCCACTCGGCCTCAACCTCATCGCTCAGGTTAACCTCAAAAGTCACCTCTTCCTGAAACCGCATAGACTCCAGCTGAGCATAAATTGTAAGATGTTCGAGCTCCTCTTTTAGCGATATGGTTTTCCGAAAACTACTCTCCAGCTGCATGCGAATGAGAGAAGCGAACTTCACCAGAAAATCATCCGCTTCTTCTGCACTCTTTTCGTACAGAAAATAGCGGATAGAGTTCAGCACGTTAAAGATGAAGTGCGGATTCATCATAGCCGAAAGCGCCTGATGCTCAAGCTCCACCGTTTTTTGAAGCTGCCGGTACCGCTCCCGTTCTTTTGCCTCAACGGTACGGATTCTCCATTTTATTCCACCCGCCAGAAAGCCAATAAGCAGTAACACTACAACCGCGTGAAACCACATTGTCTTCCAGAAAGGCGGAAGAATCGTGAGAGGCAGGATGATGGCTTCCGAAACCTGATTTTCATCGTGGAACGTAAATGCCTCTATATGCAGGGTGTACGACCCGGGGGGAAGTCCCCTGAACTGCACCTCCGGTACCGCGCTCACGTACCAGTCTGTATCAACCGGACTCAGCCGGTATCTGTAGGCCAGCTCCTGCGGGTTTCTATAATATGAAGCGACGCTTTTTACACTCAGTGATCTTGCCTGGTGCGGAATCCGGTACAGATTGGCCGGGTCGAAAGGCATTTCATCGACCACTACAAGGGGATTTCTCAGGCGAAGCTGTTTAAATGGAAGCGGGCTGGCCATTACCGGCCTGATGATCACCTGCTGGCTTGTAGAATAGACGAGCTGCTCTCCGAACAAGTCCACGCTCAGAATATTACCGCTGTCGAAAAGCTGCAGCCGCCCCGACTCCTTCGGTATCTGCCAAACCCCCTGAGGCGTCGCAATCCACAACGTGCCATCCTCACCCGCCACCAGATCCCGTACGGTCCGAATCCGGTTTTCATCCGGGTGGAGGCGCTCCAGGCTATCATTTTCGTAGTACCAAAGCCCCTTTCCGTTGGTTCCGATATAAAATCCTCCACCAACCGGTACAATCATGGTTACGTTAACACCCGTAAGCTGATTTGAAAAGTGAACCGCCTCACCGTTTTCAATCCTGAACATTCCCCTGGAGTTGCCAAAAAGGAGCCCGTACCTGCTGCTCCACGCAATTGCTGTTGATCTTCCCGGATGCAGTTTCTCCATGCGAATGCCGCCCGGAGCACTCGTATCCCGTATTAGCAGATTGGCCGACTCTACGGAAGAAACCACCGCCGAATCGCTGTTGATGATGCTAAAACGCTTGGGGACCGATAACGGGAATGAAACCAGCTCACGCAGCGCGATGCCTTCCTGCGCGTCCAGCACAACAACATCAGACTGCGTTCCCATCAGTAACAGGTCGCCCCAGCGCGATAATGCGTTCGTTTGCTGGCGCGGCTCATTCCGGCTTCCGAAGGTAATCTGCTGCTCCTCTACCCTGCCTTCACCGGCAATGAGGAAGTTGTCGGAAGAGCTACCAATAATCACCCTTTGCTTATCCAGGAAACCAGCCATCTTGAATGATGCGGTTCCAAAGCCGGCGCTGCTGATGCGTACCGCGTTCCAAAAACCGGCCGGAACCATATAGACTCCGCGACCAAGGGTTGAAGCCCAGATATTCCCCTCATCATCTTCAATAAGAGAGGTGATTTCCACTCCGTCGATAAGAGTTTTATAACGATTTTGCCCGCGGTCGATTTCAGCGAACAGGCCACGGCTGCCTCCGAACACCAGCTTGTTGTCGTAGGTGCGGACCAGCGCGGTCAGCCGGATCGACGGCCTCCCGGAAGCCATTCGAAGCGGTTCTGCTTCAGGCGCAGGTGCTGCAGGATAAACCTGACGGAAACCATCTGCTGAAGGAGCAAAAATACGCCCGTCATCTTCTGTAAATAGCCGCCCCTTGGTGAAATTCCCTTCAGTAAGCGTAGTGAAGGAATCTGTGCCATCATCATAAAGCACAACATTGCGGCTGAAGATCAGCAAGGGCTTCGATTCAGCAGTAAGGGCGATGTAAAGGGCCGGGCCGTACCCAAGCTGATCAAGCGAAATTGCCTTGCTTTGGCCGGGAGCCAGCCGATAGAGCATAGCTTCTTCGGTGGCTATCCAGATTGTGTCGTCGTGGACCTGAATGGCCGTGTGCGGCGTTGCGTCGCTTACGCTTTGAAGCGTGCTGTTTGTTGCCGGGCTCTCAATTTTTCCATCGCGAATCCAGGCGGTAGCTCCGCTGAAATTCATCGTCCAGATTCTGCGCTCATCATCCTGCATCAGAAAGAGGACCTCGTTGGAAGGAAGTCCCTCAGAAGTTGTGTAGGTAGTGTAGCTGTAGCCGTCGAAGGCCACCAGCCCGATATCGGTTCCCATCCAGATGGTGCCTTCATCATCCTGGATCACATCATATACAATCGTGCCGGGCAGGTGATGCGTAAGGCCAGCGGGCTGTGAAATAGCAGCTGATGCCATCAGAAACGCTGCAGCTACAGCTAAAAGCAGATGCATCGCACTGTTCACCCGGCTGCGCTCCGTTTTATGAAGTCCGAAAAAGCTGCTGATTTCCGCCTTGAAACCGGAATTTCGGCTCCGTTTTCAAGAATAGCTACCGACTCTCCCGGCTTGTATCGCTTCAGGCTTTCCATGTTAATGAGATACGAGCGGTGAATTCTGAAGAAGCGGTTTTCATCCAGCAGCTCCTCAAATTCGATAAGCGGCCGCGATGCCACAACCTGCCGTCCCGACTTCAGGTTCACCAGCGAGTAGGTATTATCGGCCTCGATATAGCTGATCGACGACATGCCAATCATTTCCATACCGTTGCTTGATGAAATAACGACATGCCCGGCCGGCTCACGACTTTTCTGCTGAATGGCTGCGTTTTTAAGCGCAAGATGATAGGTTTTGCGCTGCGCAGAATCCCCGGTGAGTATGCTGCGCCTGCGGCCGACCTTTTCCAGCATCAGCCGTATATCATCCGCACCGGCAGGTTTAAGCACATAGTCGATCGCGTTGGTTCGAAACGCCCGTACCGCATATTTTTCAAAAGCGGTAACAAAAACAACCATTCCGGTAAACTCCGGCAGTTCGGAAAGAATATCGAAACCGGTTCCGTCTCCCAGCTCCACATCAAGAAAAAGAAGGTCCGGCTTTTCTTGTTTTATCAGGGTGATGGCCTCCCTGCACGATCCGGCCTCGCCGGTAATTTCAATCTGATTTTCAAAGGCGTTCAAAATGCCGGCCAGGTGCTCACGATTCTCATGCTGGTCGTCAATTATAAGTGCCCTAAGGGTAATGTTTTTCAATCTTGTGTTGCTTTTTTGATTTTCTAAAACAATCCTGATCAATCTGCCACAGACTTATTAATTTATGAAATATTTATCTAACGAACAGCAGCTTAAGGCTAAAATATACCAGAAATAAGACAGCTGACGAATACATACAGAATGATTCTGATCGGCGAAAAATCAGCTAAATAAACCGTTTTGTTACCGGCCTCAGCGAAAGACTGCTCCTTCCCGTCCTCATAGAATGCTGGCAAATAAACGCTTTTGCCATCCTGCTGTTAAATTCCCCTTCGATTTCCATTATATTCACCTAAGCAGGCAACCGGACTTTAGACGGAGCTTCAACCTTAAGAAACCAAACCTTCTCACCATTATGCTAAACTACATCTGGGCCGGGCTGATTATTTTCAGTTTGCTGTTTGCCGTGGCCAGCGATGCAAGTGATTATTTCACGGATGAATTCAGGAACGGGGAAGAAATCACCGTAATCCTTGAAATTCCCGAAGATGCCGACATGCAGCGCAGACAGAACGTGAGCTTTCGCCTGTCTGATTATGATACTGACGAAACCTTCCGGGCGCAGTGGTTTCCCTCCGAAGACGAGGCCGAGCTTATTATTCCCGTCAGCGATAACCTTCCCGAACACTGGCAGAACGTGGCCGAAAATCAGGATGCGCGTGACCTGAGCGAGCTCCGGGCGCTGGTGGTGAGCCGGAACCTGGAAGAAGGACAGGTAACCATCACCCTTCCAGAAGTCCATCTGGTGAAAATGAGAAGCATCACCGCGGCTGCGTTCGACATGGCCGAGTTTGCGGTCACCCTGGCCATTGGCCTGATTGGCATTATGGCGCTCTGGCTGGGACTCATGAAAATCGCCGAGGACAGTGGCCTGATCTATAAAATTGTGAAAGTAGTCAATCCGGTGCTCGGCTTTCTGTTTCCAAACGTGCCCAAAGATCATCCTGCGCTTGGGGCTATCAGTCTGAACCTGTCGGCCAATATGCTGGGGCTGGGCAACGCCGCCACGCCATTGGGCATCAAGGCGATGGAGGAGCTGCAAAAGCTGAATCCCGATAAGGATACCGCCACAAACGCCATGTGCATGTTCCTTACAATGAATACGGCCAGCGTGCAATTGGTGCCGCCTGTAACCCTCATTGCGCTTCTTGGTGTGGGCGTGGCTGAGCTGTTTTACAGCATCATCATTGCCACGGCTATTTCGCTCACGGTGGGCATCACCGCAGCCAGCTACTACGCCCGGAAATTCCCCGAACAGCCGGCCGTCCCCGCCGAAACTCCACCCGCTAATAACTGATACCTGTTACCTGTTACCTGTTTTTATCATGCAAATTCTCAGCATTTTAGTTCTACCGCTTATAATTGTAGCCATCCCGCTCTACGGACTCATTAAAAAAGTGCGCGTGTACGAAGTTTTCGTGGAAGGCGCCAAGGAAGGATTCCAGATCGGGGTGCGCATCATTCCATATCTGGTGGCCATTCTGTTTGCCATCGGCATGTTCCGGGCCAGCGGCGCCATGGAGATGCTCATCAGCCTGCTCGATCCGGTTTTGGCCTTTGTGGGCTTTCCGGCCGAAGTGCTGCCTATGGCAATAATGCGTCCGCTCACGGGAAGCGGCTCTGTTGGGGTGATGGCTGACCTGATTGCGGCCTATGGAGAGGATTCGCTTATTGTGAAGATGGCCGGCACCATGTTTGGGTCAACCGAAACCACCTTTTATGTGCTGGCTGTCTATTTTGGCGCCGTCGGTATCCGCAAAGTCCGCTACGCCGTACAGGCCGGGCTTATTGCAGACTTCACCGGCGTGATTGCCTCCGTGGCGGTTTGCTACTGGCTCTTCGGATGATAACAGGACGCTGAGGCGCGCGGATTATAGGCAAAGTAACGCAAATAGGAAATGGATATTGGTTTAATCGAGTCGGTACGACTGCGTTAATCAGCGGTATAATCTGAGGCTAATCTGCGTCCCAAGAGATATGCTTTAAACAGATTTTTCCTTCATCCGGCTGTACTTCAAATAGATCGCAGTAATAATCGCCGCGCCCGTATCGGCAATTGGAAACGCCATCCAGATGCCGCTAAGTCCAAAGTAGAGCGGCAGGATGAATACAAGCGGAATCAGAATGAATCCCTGTTTCGAAAGCGCCAGAATCAATGCCGGCCTTGCGCGTCCGATAGCCTGGAAATACGCACTTCCCAACAGGTTGATGGCAATCAGCGGCGTAGCCAGAAACGCCATTCGGATGGCCGGAACCGTCTCTTTAATGAGCTCTTCATCTGTCGTGAAAATGGAGACGATCTGAGGTGTAAATATCATAATTAGCGTAAAAACCACAAGTGCAACGGCGGTGGCGCTGGTCATAGAAAGCCGGATGATCTGCTTCACTCTTTGGGCCAGATTAGCGCCGTAGTTGTAGCCCACAATCGGAATAAATCCCTGCGTTATGCCCCGAACCGGGAAGTTGGCAAACATCATCAACCGGCTTATGATGCCGTACACGGCCAGTCCGGTTTCGCCTCCGTACACAAACAGCGAGTTGTTCAGCACAACCGACAGCAGGCTGATGGTCCCCTGACGCGCAAAGGTTACCGAACCCAGCGAAAACGTCTCTTTAATGATTTCGGTATCGGGTTTAAAATAGCTTTTGGTGAGCTTCATCTGGCTCTTACCCGACAGGAAAAACCAGGCTACATAAAGACTGCTGCCGGCATAGGAAATGGTAGTTGCCCATGCCGCACCGGCCAGTCCCATATCAAAATAGACGATTAGCAGTGGATCGAGCGCTGTATTAAGTACGGCCGGAATCAGGAGCGTGTACATGGCCATACGGGGAAAACCTTCGGCACGAATCACGTTGTTACACATGATAGAAAAGGCCAGAAACGGGACGCCGAGCAGTACAATA
>JAIUMA010000079.1 GCA_022565795.1 Balneolia bacterium | reverse complement strand
TCGAAAAACTTTTTGCCTGATTACCCGCTACTCCCCAAGAAATTTACTTGACCCAGATTTTTACGAACACGTTTACGAAAGTGCTGCTTGCGAATGCTTCTGGCAGCCGTTCGCATTGAATTTCTGGAACTCTCTTTCTGGCCTTTTCCTAAATCAGTAACGCCTTCCTGAAAAATGCGTACTCCTGAATCTATTATTTTCTTTTCTGAATCATTTACAAGTGCCCAACCAATTGAGTTTGTGCCAAGGTCAAGGCCTAATATAACCGCCATGATAATCTCCTTTTAAATAATGGTGCAAGACGATAGAGTCTTATGCTGATGAATTATGTTAGTATAAATAAAAGGAATTTTGCGATTAATTATATAAACAATTATACTAAAGCAAGATTTAGACTACCATCTTGAATCTTATTACAACAAGGCTATATGCCGTAGGTTGTTAACCTTTAGCCCTGCTTCGGTGGGGCTTTTTTTTTGCCCTAAATAATTTGATTACATATGGTACCATTTAACATTTTGCACCATAGCATTTTTTTTCTGCATAGACGTATTAACCTGGACATATTTTAGCAAATTAGCCTCAAAACAAAAAAGACCGGCCCGCTATTGTGTAAGCAGCGAACCGGCCTCGTTTTTTCATGATGCTCACAACACACGATTACATCATGCAAGCTGCGCTTCCGCCTTTTTGAATAGTACGTTGTTTTCCAGATGCACGTGCTTGTGCAGATCCTGCTCAAATGCGTCCAGATTCTGCCAGAGGATGGTCCATGTGCGGCAGGCGCCCTCCAGCGGCGTAAATCCATTGGTCAGTTCATTAATACGACGCATGATGGTACCGGCTCCTTCATGCTCTTCCTCCATCTCGCGGAATTCTTTCCTCAGTCCGCGCTCCAGCTCTGCGGGTACGGCTTCACCTTTTCTTTTATGTTTTTCGAGCCTTTCAATAAGAGGAAATACGCGCTCTTCTTCCGACTCCAGATGATCAAGCAGTTCCGGAACCAGCTTTGCAAACAGCTCATATATCTCAACGTTTACCGGCGTGTGGCCACCATGACGATTCGCCACTTTTGCCGCATAGGCCAGAATTTCATCAACCTTGGCCCGCACGTACGTATGATGGGTTTCCTCAATATATTTAATGAGCAGACCCATGCTCCACGCGCTGAAGTTCTCCGTACTCTGTGCGGATGAGACGGTCAGGTTTCCAAGCTGACGCAGCACTTCATCCGGATTCAGGTTTTTCTTTTTGCAGGCTTCTTTCAATGAAATTCCGCCACCACAGCAGAAGTCGATATCGTATTTACGAAGCACGCCCGCGGCCTGGAAATTATCACTGACAATCTCGCCAACGGTCAGGTTTTCATTGAGTTGAAGCATATCAGAGATTATTTAGTTGTGATGAAAGCTGAGTGAACTCAACATTATCATATTTAATACTACTTTATCTTAAATTAAGAACATTTTTGATGCCGGTCAACCATTTTTGTAATTGATGATGCGGCGCATGGGTGTTGATTTGTTGAGCCACAAAGTCTGCATGGCAGGAAGGCAGGAATACAGAAGAGCCCGGGCTTGAATGACAACTAAAATTACCGCCCTGAAGGGACGGAACTGATGGGCTCCGTTTTCCTTAATATCACTACTCTCTTTTCATCAGAATAAACGACATCATATCCATAATTTTTCGCTATCCATTCTATGGTGTCCGTATGATAAAACACCACATGGGACGGGTCGCGAAAATAATAATGGATTATCAGATCAGATTCACTTTTCCAGAATACGGTCATTATGGTGAGCAGTCCGCCGGGTTTTAACAGCGAGGAAACGTATTCGATTTCTTTAGCCGGATCAAAAAAATGCTCAAAACTTTCGGTGGAAAAAATAAAATCGTAAGGCCCGTCAGGCTTGTCCGGGACAAAAAACGGATCGTAATTTTCACAAGTGAAACCCTCCCGCTCCATGAGAATGTTGAGGGTTGGCACGGGTCCGCAGCCGAAATCGAGTCCCCGACCGCCGGGCTTCAGGAACGGAAGCGCAGGCTGTATAGCCTGATTCAGAAACTTCACATAGCCCGGATACTCAATCCCGTTATTATGCTCCAGATAGCGCGACTTCTCCTCATCAGCCGCCGGCAGATCTTCCTGACGGACAAAAATCAGGGTGCACTCGGGGCACTTTGAATACACCCGTATATCCTGCCCGTCCAGCTGTTTCAGGTTATTTTCAGTTCCGCAAAGCGGGCATTTGTGATTTGTGACCATAACAGATAATATCAGCGCCTCGGGGCGCATTTCACGCAGGTTCGGGCTTCGGGCATAAACTCAAGGCGTCCGAACGGAATCGGCTCACCGCACTTTATGCAGATACCAAACCCCTTCGAATCGGCAATCCCCTGAACATTTTCCAGCTTTTGAAGCCGTTTTTTGGTTTTCATGAGCGCGTCTTCATTAATACTCTTATTGTTGATGGCATCCATGCGCGAAATGCGTCCAATGGAAGCATCCAGCGAAACCGGCTTCACAAATTCTTTCAGCTCCTCGATTTCTTTTTCAGCTTCCTCTATTTGAAGCTGTATGATCTGTTTGAGCTTTTCCCGCTCTTCCGGCTTTAGCATACATTTCTGGTTTATTATCGGTTTCAGCACAATATACAAAAGCACTGTCAGCCTCCTTTCATGTGAAATTATTTAAATCTCATATCGTTATTATATTATTGATTCCTAATTATCGTATCTTCCGATTCGGTCGCGTACAAACTGCATAGAAAAGAATATAAACAACAGGGCTGCAATAACTTATAAAATAAAGCTATGGAAATCACCAAAACGCTTCAGTTTAGTGAACAGGAAACCACTGAACTTGAAATGCACTCATTCATCAACCTGGTTACAGTAGTTCAGCTTCAGCTTGTTATGCTTCGCGACACCTGTGCCGGAAGCGAGCTTGAAGAGCTTATCACCCTGACCGAAGAGTTCCACAAAGCGATCCAAAGCAAGCAGTTATCCTATCTGAACGACGATTTTGTGGATAATTTCCAAAGCCGGATCTTGGACTTCGTTGAGGCTCATTATGATCAGATTGGCGAGGAAGAAGCCGATTTCCATATCGATAACTTCACCAATGTGTTCAGCGTGATGGTGCAGCGAATGGGCGAGCTGAAGAAACGCTGGGATACGCCCGAAAAATGGGAAAAGATCAGGATTGATGAGTTCAAGGCTGACTTCCTTAGTTTTTTCAGCGCCATGGAAAAAAACAGCAAGGGCCGCTACCGCATCATACGAAACATAGCCGAGCAGGAAGAAAGGGATTACCTGGTAAATTTTGAAATTGACAGCTGTCACGTCGACTACATCATCATGCCGCTTCTTTTAAAAGACGTGGTACGCGATCTGGTAGCCAACGCCCGTAAATACACCGCGCCCGGAGGCACCATAACCCTGGGCATTTCTCAACAGCCGGATGAGCTCCGTATTGTTGTCGTTGATACCGGCTACGGCATTTCCTCTGAAGAAATCGATAACGTGGTCGACTACGGGTACCGGGCATCTAACGTTTCCGAAAAGGTTAAAACCATGGGCGGCGGATTCGGACTCACCAAAGCCTATCACATCACCCGCAGGCTCGGTGGTCGTTTATGGATAGATTCTGAAGTAAACGAAGGCACCAAAATTACTATTCGGATTCCTGTGGCAATTAGCAATTAGCAATTAGCAATTAGCAATTAGCAATTAGCAATTAGCAATTAAGATATTTACGAACATCACGTATTTATTTACTGCGGTTGAAGTGACTGAGAAAATCATGGGTAACCGCTATATCCCAAAAACATCTCACCGACTTATCCGGTCACTCTAAACTCCGTCAGTACAGCCACACGAAACTTTTTTCAGAAAATAAGAATGGTGTGACACTATGCTGTCACTATGGTATCGTATCTTTGAAATAAACATTAAAAAAACCGGAGATATTCGCCATGACAACAGCACTCAAACTCGACTACAACTACACCAATCTTCAGCCTGTAGAAATCAACCCGATTGATGCACGCGCCATTGATCTCGTTAACACCTTCGGATGGCAGGACTTACCCGACAGCCTGATTGAGCTGATCGAAACCGATCTTGTCGCCTACCACAGCGAGCTGAACGGCCTTTATTGCAGCCGCGATCAGGGCGTTCTAAGCCGCCGTGCCAGCGTGCGCTACTGGGTGGAAAACTACCTGGACGGCACATGCAGCTACGATACAGCCTACCAAATGCTGAGAGTGAATGAGCTGTAATTTGCGCGTTGCGGATTTAGCTATACAGTGCCCCTTATCAAAATGTGATGGGGAACCACTAAGAAAAGAAAACGCTAAAAATCACTAAGTTTTAGTTTTTGCAGAAGCCGAAAGGTCACGGATTAGCACGGATTGAGACACAGATTTTCACTTTGTGTGAATCACTGCGCTCGGTGCACGGAGAAGAACCAGCAATTCACCATTCACCATTCACCATTCACCATTCACAATTGAAGCAACGCGACTAACTCACTCTTTCTCTCTTGAGTCTAAGGTAGGCATTAATCGCCTGTACGCTTAACTGCTCGGGGCGCGTGAGCATCGCTCGAATTCCGGCCTTTCTTAAGGTGCGCACCATCTCTTCTTTTTCAAGCATCATCCTGCCGGCCATGGCTTTATCATAAATATCCGCCACGCCGGATGCAGGGGATTCGTGCAGGTCTTCGAGCTCGTTGTTGCGGAATAGAATCACTACCAGAACGTGCCTCTTGTTCAAGCGCTGCAGCACCGGCAGCTTCCGCTTCAGGCTGTGCATGCTTTCTACGTTACTGAACAATAGCAGCGTGCTCCGGCTTGTAATCATACGCCTGACCGCCAGATACATGGCTTCGTACCCGGATTCGCTGTAGTCGGTCTCCATCCTGTAGAGGTTTTCCATCAATAGCTGCTGCTGGGCCGTATCGCTGCTGGCGGGCACAAACTGGTTCATCCTGCTGGAGAAGGTCATCAGTCCGGGTTTGTCCTGCTTCTGAAGCACGACCCTGGATAAAGCCAGCGTTGCGTTTATAGCATAGTCGAGCAGCGTCATGCCGGAAAACGGCATCTCCATCACCCGTCCGGAGTCGATGAGCATATACACCTGCTGCGCCCGCTCTTCCCGATACTGATTTACCATCAGCTTGTTTACACGCGCGCTTGCCGCCCAGTTAATGGCACGAATTTCATCACCCTGCGCATAATCACGAATCTGATCGAATTCCAGGGCCAGCGCCTCGGTTCGCACCTGATATGAACCCACATCGGGCTTACGGTCTGCCACGGCCATCAGCTCGTAGGTCTTCATATGATGAAAAGACGGATACACCTTCACCGTCCACTCTTCCTCAGCTCCGCACACCATCCGCTGCACCAGCCCAAGCGGCGACTCATAAAACGCCCGGCACAGTCCGAAGCTGTACGAGCCCCTGCGAACCGGCCGCAGCATGTATCTCAATTGCTTTTCATCGCCCGGCTCCAGCAGCATGAGCATTTGTGTATCTCTCCTCTGAAACTCCACCGGCGCCTCATCGCGAACAATAACCTTCACCCGGAATGCGTACGGGTTTTGCAGGGTGATGGCAACCTCGTTCTTATCACCATTCGAAAAGCGTTCCGCGGTGATGCGCTGCGGCTTTGGCTCCGGAGTCCGGAATAATATAAGGATGTCGACTGCTGCGAGCATCAGCAGAACCATCCCGGACAGCACGGCCACCCAGTAGAGCACCGGCACGAGCACGGCCATCACGAACAGCGCAATCACGGCCCAGCCCGCGTAGAAAAAGCGGGAGTTCACAAAAAGGTTGCGGTAGAGCTTCATTGGCAGTTTTTTAGCGGGGGACTTCCACGCTGTTGATCAAAGATTTGAGCATACCGTCCGGGCGTTTGCCCTCCATTTCGGCTTCGGCAGAGAGCATCATGCGGTGGCGCAGTGCCGGGATAAGCGCAGACTGCACGTCCTCCGGCGTAATAAAATCCCGCCCCTGAAGCGCGGCCAGCGACTTGGCGCCGTTCAGCAGCGCAAGCGACGCACGAGGCGATGCGCCCAGGCTGATAAACTTGTGATTGCGCGTTTTACCCACCAGGGTTGCGATATAGGTTAGCAGCGGCGCCTCCACGTGTACCTTGCGTACCAGCTCCCTGCTCCTTTTGATGAAATCGCCGTCAACGGCCGGCTTCATCTCCTGAAGCGCACTGTAGGCTGGCTTGTGGTGATGCGCACCTAAAATGCCCACTTCATCCTCCAGGCTCGGATAGCTGAGCTCCAGCTTGTACATGAAGCGGTCGATCTGCGCCTCCGGAAGCCGGTAGGTGCCCTCATGCTCGATGGGGTTCTGGGTAGCCATCACAAAAAACGGCTCGTCCATTTTGTAGGTGTTTCCGGCGGCCGTTACGGTTCGCTCTTCCATCACCTCAAACAATGCCGCCTGCGTTTTGGCGGGCGCCCGGTTGATTTCATCAATGAGCACAAAGTTGGAAAATACCGGCCCTTTGTGATACTGAAAATCCTGCGTTTTAGGATTGTACATGCTGGTGCCGGTAACGTCGGTCGGCATCAGATCCGGCGTAAACTGAAGACGTGAAAACTTCACCCCAACCGCAGCGGCCAGCGCACGCGCCATCAGCGTTTTGGCCAGCCCGGGCACGCCTTCTATCAGCACGTGGCCGTTGGCGAGCAGGGCGCTGAGAAGCAGGTCAACCTGATTTTCCTGCCCCACGAGCACGCCCGAAAGGGATGTACGAATCCGGCTGGCGCCTTCGTGCAGCTCGCTCAGGTCAAGCCGGCTTTCGAACGGCTGCGATTCACTTTTTCCCGACTGCTGCTCTTCGTTTTTTTGTTCTTCCATTATGATTTCGCTCGTTTTATGATTGCTTCAATATCGGTGGTTTGTTTGCAGCGTGATGGTTGATGGTATTGGCATCATCGCTCCTGCAGGCTCATGATGGAGCTCAGCAGCTTGTCGATTTCACTGTTCAGTTCATTCAGCTCGTTTTTCCCTGCCGGCGGTACGCCATAGGAGCGCATCACCCTGCTCAGCTGCTCTTCGGGAACGCGGTGTTTTTCGGCCAGAGGCTTCATGATGGCCTCATCGGCCGAAGGCTCGTCCATATCCAGGGCAAACGCCAGATAACGAATGCGTTCATCCAGCACGCGCAGCTCGCGGTCCTTCTGCTGAAACAGCGCGCTCACCCGCTCCAGGTGCGCAAGCGTTGCGTTTCGCGGCGGCTCGATTACCGGTACCGCCCGCTGCGTCCGCTTCACCCGGAACAGCAGAAACAGCAGCACGAGGGCCAGCATGGAAAACCATGCGGCCGATAGGGCACGATTATCGAGCATCACGCTTAGCGGATTACCCGCCAGCGGCCCCAAAGGCTTGTAGTACTCATCCCAAAGCAGGGGCGTATGCGGGAGGTGCGATATGACGGCGGCCGTGGTGGCTTCAAAATCGGGATTCCAGATATGGTAATTGGTGAGCAAAAGCGGTGAGGTCAGCAGCCAGACGGTTCCTGCCCCTTCGCGTTCTATCCGGGCAAAAATTGCTTTCCCGTCGTGTTCAGCGAGCCACGTAATCCGGACGTCCGGAGTAGTAATTTCATCAGTTTGGGGTTCTGGTTCTGGCCCTGACTCATCTTCACCGGTGTCGGCGTGTTCTTCTTCACCGGATTCGTCCTCACGTTCTGAAGCAGACCAGCCACGTATCCCGAGGGTGGCCGTTAAAAAACTGGCGTCCGTCCGAAATTCCGGAATCTGACCGTCTGCGGTCTGCAGGCCCGGAAAGTCGAGCGTGGCTTCCGTAACGATGAGCTCCCGAACGTAGTCAATCAGCACGTTTCCCCCCTCAACAGCGCGTGTTGTAAGCCCGAGCCAGCGGGCAAGACCGGGACCGGGACGCGCAGCTATAAACAGGTTCATGCCGTCATCGACGCGCTGCTGAAGCAGTTCCAGCTCAAACCGGTCGGGGTTATATCCACCGTTGATGATCATCAGCGTCTGCCCCTTCGTTTCGAGACGGATGCGCTCATAATCGGCCAATGGGGCCGGAATCTCGCGAATCACGCGGGACGGGTCTTCGCTGAGCATCTCATACAAAAACTGCGTGCCGAACGGGCTGCTGAACGAATTGCTGTAGAGAGGCGTCCAGTTGTCGTTCTGATTCGATCCGGCGAACGTGGCCAGCAGCGCCACAAGGATAAACACAGCAATAAGCGTAATTCTGTTCCTGCTCATGCGCCTGCCTCCTCATCCGTTTTGTCAGGCCCGCCGGTAAGGCGCTCCCAAAGCACGATGGCCTCTTCAAGCTGATTCCGCTGCGGGCTGAACCCTCCGAACCAGGCGTACACATAGAGGCCGCTGAGGCTTCCGAACCATTTCCGTACAGATGCGTCCCGGATTTCGCGCACATACTCTGCATTGGTTTTGTTAGGGTGATGCCGTACGATGCCTTTTTTGTCAAGCTGAATGATAGTATCGATGTGGAGCAGGCGCACGGCATTTCTGTAGTCGCCCGACTCAAGCAGCGCGTTCGGATCGGGACGCACATGCGGCCCGCCTCCATTGGAGAAGGGATTCATGATGGCTTCACCAAAACGGGCAGCGCTGATAAGTCCGGGATATCTGGCGTTAAGAATGAGGTACACAACCACAGCGGCCACGATCAGCAGCATTATCCAGAAGAGAAAATCAAACGACATTTCAAACCCGGGTATGGTGATGTTGCTCAGGCCCAGCTTTTCGATAATCCACCTCCAGATACGGTTTATGAGCACGAAGATATCGAAGGATTCTCCGACCCGCTCGTAGCTGTTTTCCTCCCTGATCCTGGCAATGGATTCTGGTGGAAAAGGTTCGTATCTGGTGGAATCAGCCTGCTGCATAAGGGATGTCTTCGCTATCGCCAGTCCGGATTATTGCGGTCGCTGTCCGGATCGGAATCCGTGCCTGAGAACGAGTCGTCTTGGGGAGCATCACCGCCGAAACTTTCTTCTGATAGCTCCGATTCAAATGCGCTCATTTCATCAGCGATGCTGTCACCCTCCTTACGCTCCCGAAGGGTGAAGTAGAGTAGCCCCATAAAAATACCCCAAACGCCATAGAAGAGAAAGTTCACAAGCCCGCTTATCGTGCTAAACAGCACAAACAAGAAAAAACCAAGACTGAAGTCTCCGTCCGATACGAACATCTCGTGTCCGCCACCCATTAGAAAACCCAACGCTAAAGCCGGAAGCCCCGCCAAAAGATTGATACCCAGGGTCAGGATATACATAAGTACGATCGTACCTAGAATAAACCACCAGCTTCCCTTCGACAATTCGTGCCCGCGCTTAAGTGACTCTATCACACCCTCTCTTTCTATAATGTATGCTCCGTATGTACCATAAAGTGCAATAAACAGATATATACCCGGAACAACCAGAAAGAGAGCTCCAATGAAAACGGACACACCGTACACAATCGCAAGCATCACAAATCCGGGGAAGTACTTTTTCAGCTGATATCCCAGATCAAATTCCGCTTCGGTATTGTTTTGAAAACTATGCCTCACCCACAAAAGGCCAAGCAACATTATGGCAAAAATAAATAAATACGAGACAAATGAAGCAAGACTCGTCCAGACAAAGGCCATGTCCAAACCGCTTTGTGACATCATTCCCGTTGATCCAAATTGACCGAGGACAGCCCCTGTAGTAAAGATGTTTACGAACAGGATAACAATCCCGTAGGCGATTAAAAGAGGGACCGATTTCTTTAACAGTGGTCTGAAGTGCTGTTTCGTAAACTGAAGGCTGTCTACTATTACATCGCTCACTGAGCGGGTTTTGTAAAATTCAAAGCTCATGATTTGGTACTTTTTGGGATTGATTGATGATTAGGATACACAGGCAAATAAGGTGTTACCATATAAAACTAAGCTCCGGCCGGCGCCTCTCTGCCGGATATATGGGTGCTCAGCTTGCGGCGGGCGACCGCACGCGGATAAAGCACAAAGTAGAAAATAACGACTGCAAATGAGCCCAGAATAATGGAAAGACTTAGGAATACGGGCATATCCGTCAGGCGGGTAATCCAGCTCTCCAGCGCTCCGGCCACAACAAAGAAGGGGACCAGCCCGGTAACCATCTTCAGGCCGTCCATTGCGTTTTTGCGGAATGCGTAGAACCGGGGATAGCTGCCGGGAAACAGCAGGCCGCCTCCCATCGTGAGTCCCGCTCCTCCTGCAATAATGATAGCCGAAATTTCCAGAGCGCCGTGAATCCATATCACCAGCACCGTTTCCCAAAGAAGGTCAAACTCATGGAAAAAATACTGAAATGCGCCTACCATGATGCCGTTCTGCAGCAAAATAAAAAGGGTTCCAAAACCACCAAGCACCCCACCGATAAACGTGAGGAATGAGACGCGAACGTTGTTAATGGTGATGGCCAGAAACATCTCCATTTCATTCATGGATTTATATACGGCCATAGGGTCTTCTTTCTCGATATTGCCGAGCGTCATATTCACATAGGCATCACCCAAAATACCTCTTACAAAAACAGGTTCCTGAATAGATGAAAACACGCCTATTGCCGCAGCGGTAAGAAAAAAAACGAATGCGAGCAGCAGATAGCGGCGGTGTATGTACCAAAGCAGCGGCAGGTCTTCGGTCCAGAAAGTAAGAAAACGGCCCGGACGCTTTCGTGCCGACCGGTAGAGTTTGCTGTGAGCTGTAGAGAGTAGTCTGTTGAGGTAGATTTCGGTACGCCCGCCGGGAAAATGAGAGCGTGCGTACGCAAGATCATCGTTGATCTCCGAGTAGCGGGAAGCGACCAAGCGTGCATCTGCAGATGATGAGCGAATCAGCTTTTCCGTTTCTGACCAGCGCTCCCTATTTTCCTGTTCAAACCTATATTCATTCATATCAGCTGAATATAGTTAACCTTGTTAACTTTTTTTCAATTTTTAATGCGCACCGTAGAAATAATCACCCCACAGAATGTGGCGATTAATTATAAGCTGGCTTCACTTGGGGCCCGCATATCAGCCTATCTGATTGATGCCGTTTTCATTGCCATTTTTTACGTATTTATTTTTTTTCTGGTATTTGTTCCTTTTAGAGATGCCTTCAGCGATGTGGGACTGCTGCTGCTGATTTATCCGGTTATCTTTTTAGGCAGTTTCTACCATCTGCTGATGGAGCAGTTTAACAATGGTCAGTCGCTTGGCAAAAACGCGATGAGCATACGCGTTATCAACGAAAATGGAAGTACGCCCGGCTTTATGCAGCTTTTTATGCGCTGGTTATTCCGTCTGGTCGACATCTCTGTAAGCAGCGGCGGCATTGCCATTTTAAGCATTGCCGTTACCGAAAAAGGACAGCGAGTTGGCGATCTTCTCGGACGCACCATTGTGATTGATCTTCACAAACCGCAAACCACCACGCTCGCCGACCAGCCCGTGCGCAAATCACGCCCTGCGCCTCAGCCGAATCTGCGACCGGTTGGAAAAGCTGAGCCGGCACCTTCTCCTGGAAGGCTCGAGAATAACCTGCGGGCAAACGAGCCGGTGCCAATGGTTAAGGAAGGCGACCCGACAACGGGAAAAACCACGAATCAGGATATTGGAGAGCTGAATCAGTCAAAGCCTGAAACAAATCATGAGATAAAGTACCCTGAGGTTGCCAACCTGACCGAAACGGACATCCGTAAGCTTGATACGCTCTACACCAAAGTCCGCAACGGGGACTACGACATACAGGTGCAGCGAGAAATGCTTACCCGTATGAAAATCGCTTTGGAGAAGAAAATGGGAGCCCTTTCGCGCGAGGACACCATCACCGCATTTCTGAAGCAGGTATTTGCTGATTTTTACGCCCTGCAAAAGGAGCAGGAAGATCGGGGCGGGTGGTGAGAGTTGTTGAATAAGCAATAACTAATAAGCAATTAACAATAGGGTCGAAGTTTATAAGGATTTGTTGCTCATGAATCTGACAACAATATCTACATTCCTTATTGTTAATTGTTTATCACTGTTGTCCGGGGAAAGATAATTCAAGCTTCCATATATCTTTCAAAGACCCTGAATGGGGTCCAATATGAGTAGCCCCGGGTGACTGAACCAAGCGATAGCGCGACTTTAGTCCGCTTATTGGCGGAAACCCGGGGTAGGAAGTGCCACAAATTAGACCCGAGTATCCGTAATAGAAGAA
>JAIUMA010000078.1 GCA_022565795.1 Balneolia bacterium | reverse complement strand
GCAGGACAGCTGGTTTTGGTCCAGTCAGTGGGGGTTCGAATCCTCCCCGGGCAACTTCACTCTATTTAAAGGATGTTCATCATATGACCATCCTTTTTTATTAAGCATCAATCCACACGGGCCCAGTATTGGATAAGCCTCTAGCCATATTCGCCGGACGTAGTAATGTCGCCCTGTCGCGTGCCATAGCTGAAGAATATGGCAGTACTTTAGGTGAAGTTACCATCAAGAATTTTTCTGATGGCGAGTTGTATGTAAAGTTTAAAGAGAGCATCCGCGGGGTAGACACCTACATAATACAGTCCACTCCATCGGCCGACAGCATTCTGGAGCTTTTGTTGATGATTGATGCGGCAAAACGTGCTTCTGCACACCGTGTGACGGCAGTTATTCCGTATTTTGGATATGCGCGTCAGGACCGAAAAGACCAGCCTCGTGTTTCCATAGCAGCTAAGCTGATGGCCAACCTGCTGACAACTTCAGGCGCCGACAGGGTTCTGACTATGGACCTGCATGCTCCACAGATTCAGGGTTTCTTTGATATTCCTCTGGATCATCTGTATGCCGGAAGCATATTTGTAGATTATTTTAAGGCAAACCCAATGGATGACCTGGTCGTTGTGGCACCAGACGTTGGTAGTTTGAAGATGGCGCGTTCATACTCCAAAAGACTTGGAGCAGGACTTGCTTTTGTTGATAAAAGAAGGCCACAGCAAAACGTAGCCGAGGTGATGAACATCATCGGTGAAATAAAGGGTAAAAACATTCTGATGGTCGATGATATGATTGACACCGCCGGAACCCTTACCAACGCAGCCGATGCTCTTCGTGAGCGCGGCGCTAAGAAAATTGTAGCAGCCGGAACGCACCCGATTCTTTCAGGGCCGGCTTATCAGCGTATCGAAAACTCTTCGATCGACACGCTGCTTGTTTCAGATACTATACCACTGCAGCGCCACTCGGATAAAATTAAGGTGCTAAGCGTGGCCGGTATTTTTGCTGATGCAATTCGAAGAATATACACTGATGATTCCATCAGCACACTTTTTGACGATTAATTAACTTAGTACGGTAAAACATGAAAAAGCCAAATGTCATAGAATTCGAAGCTGAAGTACGCGGTGCGGGAAGCACCCCGAGCAAGCAGCTTCGCGACCAAAAACTTGTGCCCGCTGTTATCTATGGCCCGGGTGTAGATAATAACCTTCTGATTTCCCTTCCGGAAATCGACGTGGAAAAACTTCTCAGCAAAATTGAGAAAGAGTTTGTACTCATCAAAATTGATGGCAAAGAGTACACCTGTCTCATTTATGATGTGGATTTTCACCCGGTAACCGACCGTCCTACTCATGTGGACCTGTACGCTACCCGTCCGGACAGCCCGGTTACTATAACCGTGCCTATTCGTTTGGAAGGTGTTGCTCCGGGTATTACTGAAGGTGGTCGTTTGTATCAGCCTCTTCGTGAAATTCAGATTAAATGTCTTCCTGAACACGTGCCTGCCGAGTTTGTAGTAAACATTGGCAAGCTCAATATTGGTAACTCGCTCAAAGTAAGACGTATCAAGCCTAAAAACCTTGAAATCCTAACTGCAGCTGAGCGTACCATCGTAGTAATTCGTCCGCCTAAAGGTACAACTGTGGCAATTACAGAGCTCGACGACGAAGATGAAGATTCTGAAGGCGAAGACTCTGAGCAGGCTGAAGCACCTGCAGAAGCTGAAGCATAGTTTTTGTTTTCGCTTAGCTTCCTGAGCAAACCCTTTTAGAGGGCTTATTCTCCAAATTTACGACAACGCTGTCTTCTGCAAAACGGGAGACGGCGTTTGTTGTTTATACCTGAGGTGGTAAAACACTTCATTATATTTTCTTCTTAAACTGATATGACGATAATCGCCGGTCTCGGAAATATTGGCAATGAATACGACGGAACCCGCCATAACGTTGGATTCGATATTGCGGACCGTCTTGCAGATAAACTGTCAATAAGCTTTGAAAAAGCGCGCGGTCCCTATCTAGCTGCAAGAGGTGCGTTCAAAGGAAAACCTTTGGTTATCATCAAGCCAAATACGTATATGAATCGAAGCGGATCGGCCATCACAAAAGCTATTGTGGAGTTTAAGTCATCGCTTGAGAACGTTCTTGTTTGTTATGATGACCTAAACCTTCCTCCGGGAAAAATTCGCTTTCGTCCTGACGGTTCAGCCGGCGGACATAACGGAATACAAGATATCATAGAGCGCACCGGAACAAGAACCTTTTCCCGACTTCGGTTTGGTATTGGAAATGACTTTCCAAGAGGGCGCCAGGTTGATTACGTTTTGGGCCCGTTCGCTACCGACGAGATGCCGGACATTGAAGCCGGACTGGAGAAATCTGTTGAAGGTATTTTGTGCTTCGTAAGGCAGGGACTTGTACAGACCATGAATCAGTTCAACTAAATTCAATACAGCATAATATGGCCACCGATATTTTTAAACTAATCTTTGAACACGATTTGCGGATGGAGCAGCTCTCCGATGAGTTCGATCCAAGAAAAGAGTTGCGTCGTAAATCGTCGCTGGAAGAGTTTATGAAGCCGGTTCAGACGTACTCAAAGTTCTATTTTACCGGAGCAAACCACGATAAAAGTGATTTTACTTTTGGATTCAGCGCTCTCGGTAGCTCCGAAAAGCTCTTCGGTCTTTTCAGAAATGCACTTGGAATTCACAGCGTGATATCAAACTCGGACAGTGGAGCAGAATCGGAAGGCCTTAGCTACAGCTTCCTGGATAAACCAAACCGAACGATTGTTTTGTGTCCTTCAGAACCTGAGGCACAGGCTGCAGCTTCTTTGTTTGCCCGGGAAGAAAATGAGGCGCTATTCTCAGAAAGTCTGTCTGTCCGCGAAAAAATTAGCGTGATGAACCCTTTCCTTGATATCGGATGCTATGTGCTTTTTACAGAACAGGCACACAACGGAACTGACCTGCATCTCTTCACCAAAGAGAATGTGTACGAGCGCTTCTTCGAAGTATATCAGCCGCTGACAGGTGGGAAAGATTTCCGCTTTTTCAGCATAAACGGTAAGAAAGCCAAAAGCGAGCGACTGTTCTATTTCGAAACGTGGTCGCTGGATCGCTCGCCCCACGGCTTTGAGGAAGTTTTCCCGGAAACAAGCCTTCGTTAAGAAACTGTAGTTTATCCGTTATAATTTCGGTCAGATTTCAATAGTGAGCTGGTCGTAGGCTAATTCGACGTGATCAGGCAGTCGTGCAGATATCTTCTTGTGAATTACGTATGACGAAATATGAACGAGATAGGTTTTCGGGATTTCAAGCTCAGTTGCTATTTCCACAGCCTCAGGAATAGTGATGTGCGTCTTATGTTCCGGCTCCCACTGAAGTCCGTTAAGCACAAGAACTTTAGAGCCGCGGATTTTCTCTTTTGTCGATTCCGGTATAACCTTCGCATCCGTAACGTACGATAAATCATTGATACGAAAGCCGAGTACCGGCATCACTGCATGGTCTACCGGAAGCGGCGTAATAGTACAATCCCGAAACTGAACCGGCTGTTGAAGAATACTAAGATCAAGGTCGACAGAACCGGGGGTCTTATCCGGCCCGAACATGTAGTAAAACCTGTTCTTGAGAGCGTTAATGCAACCCTCGGTGGTATAAGCCGGTAATGGTTTCTTTCGCTTGTAGTTAAAGGGACGTAAGTCGTCTAGCCCTGCAATGTGGTCGGTGTGTTCGTGTGTTAAAAGCAGCAAGTCGATTGCTCGTATACCGGCTCTCAGCGTTTGTAACCGGAACTCGGGGCCTGTGTCGATTACTATGGATGTGTCTTCCGTTCTTACCCAGGCAGAAGTTCTCCAGCGCTCGTCTCTTGAATCTCCCGTAGGCACTTCTCTGCCAAAGCCGCCGGCTACGGGCACGCCCATCGAAGTTCCGGTACCTAAAAAAGTGAGCTTCATACCGGTTCTTTATCTCCGGTTAGTGGATTTTTCCGTGTTCTATCTGTAGGGATAGCACGGGTAGCTTTAATCCGGTCCGACAGCTGCTTGCGTACGGCGGGTTTCACATAAATATCATCGAGAGAAATATCGTGCTCATCTTCATAAATGAAGCGTGTAATCACGCCTACAAGATAATCGGCCGGCTGATTCTTATTGAGCATGATTATTTTTTGACCTTCAAGCAAACAGTAGCCTCCTTTAAAGCTTCCCCTCTCTTTACGAACGGTGTAGCCCATATTAACGAGTATTTCCTCAAGCTCAAGAAGTAGTTTTTCAGCTTTCATAAAAGTCAGTTAAAATGTGACGGCCAGTCTGATACTGTGTGACAGCCAATCGTATCTGAAATCGGTATCTGAATTATTGAATCGAACAAACTGAAACGAATAAGCAGCCTGCAGCCCATATTGTCGATAAATATCAATAACACTAAATCGGAAGTCCTGCCTTAGCTTGTATGAAATACCACCGGTTGACCCGTAAGAGCCAACGGTATAACCAAAGTTAGGCGTGGATACGGTTTGGAACAGGATGTTGTCCGTAATCCTGAAAATACCATCTATTCCTGCTGCAATGTATCCTGCATTTTGAGCAAACTCCTCGTTGGTGTTGGATGTAGAAGGTGTTCTCACCAGCGTGAAATCTGTATTAAGCCCAAAAGGGATTGAAATAACATAATTTGGAGACGCGGCAATCACGGCAGGAGAGCGAATTCCGATACCAAGTCTGGTAGCTCGTATATTTTCCTCATCGCCAAGGGAGGTGCGGTCGGCTATAAATACGGAAAGAAACGGGGACTCAAAGGATGCGCCGTAGAGCACGCCGTTGAAATTGTAGCTGGCATCAGGCCCTTCGGTCCCGTTTGGGCCATAATAGCTGAAGTCGGTAAACTCAAGTAATGGACCAATAGTTGATGGCATTACCAGAGGAGAGCCGGCTTGCGGGGAGCTAGAGCTGGAAACCGAAAACATCTGAGCCCGTGCTTCTGTAGAGTTTAAAAAAAACAGGGCGCTCAGAAAGGTAAGAAAAGCGTAGGTTGAAGCTGATAATTTGTGCATTATAATTTACTGAGGAACGTTATTCGCAAATTGGAAATTTGATATTAAAACCATAACCAAATAATCACACGGATGTTTCACCTGTTATTAATTTTTACTTTATTTATGTCAGCTCCGACCGAAAGAATGAATGAAAGTGACCAAATTTTCAACTTCACAATGACCGCACTTGAAGGCGGTGATGTTGACCTAAGTAGCTTTCAGGATAAAGTCGTTTTATTTGTAAACACAGCCTCAAAATGTGGCTTCACGGGACAATATAGCGAACTTCAGGAACTGTACGAAACCTACTCTGATAAAGGATTTGTAATCCTTGGATTCCCGTCGGCCGACTTTGGAGGACAGGAGTTTGATGCCGATGAAGATATTGCCGAGTTCTGCGAAAGAAACTATGGCGTCAGCTTTCCGATGTTCAGCCGTATCTCAGTGAAAGGTTCGGATCAACATCCGTTGTTCGAAAAGCTGACCACAGCCGAAAACCCGGATTTTACAGGCGACATTAACTGGAATTTTGAAAAATTTTTAGTTGATCAAAACGGAAATCTGATTCGCCGTTTTCGCTCCAGAACAACGCCAATGAGTACAGAGATGACCTCCAGTATTGAGGCTTTGCTTAGCAACGAATAGCAAGCTGTGCGAAGTTAATTCAACAGATGAGACCTTAAGACAAAGCGGGGAATAGATACCTGAATCTGTTCTCCGCTTTCTTTTTGCATGATATAATGACCCTGCATGCTGCCGGACATTGACTTGAGTACGCAATAACTATTATAGTTGTGTGATTTTCCGGGCTGGATTACCGGTTGCCGGCCAACTACTCCGTCGCCGTTTACCTCGTAGGTTTCACCTGCTGAATCTTCGATGGACCAGTGCCTTCTCAAAAGCTTCACGGGCTCACTGCCCAAATTCTCAATAGTAATGAAATAAACAAAGACGTATTTCCCGGTAATGACGTCAGATTCATCTTCCACATAGGTCGGCTTGACAACAATTTTGACATCGTGGGATGTTTCAGTATAGACTGCTGATTTATACATGCGTTTCAGAGTTACAGTTTGGGTTTAATCAGACCCGTTTTTTCTTAAAATATAAGTAACAGAACTGCATCTGTTAACATTCACCAGACTCAACAGATTAGACAAGGTTCCTGCAACTCCGGCTTTGAAAGCGGCGCCTGGTCCTGTAATCCCCAGGTAGCTTTCGCTCAGCAGACTTACATAAAATGCATCAAGCAGCATTCTTTTTTTCTCTACTACCTCAAACCCTTTTGAAGCTGCAAGTGCTTCAAACGATTCAGGCGTGAAGTGGAAAAGGTGGCGCGGTACATCATAACCGGCCCAGGCGTTGCCGTAGCGGGCTGCATCATAAGAGCTGCAGTTGGGCAGGGCGATTACTACTATGCCGTAGTCGAATAGCCTGCTATGGAACTGCTCCAACACGCTGGCCGGATCATGCACATGTTCAAGGGCGTGCCATGCGGTAATAGCCCCGAACTTCTCCGACTTCGGGAAAGCATTCATATCCGAATAGGACGTTACACCGGGATAGTTACCAGTAATTTGCGCGCTGGCGTCTTCATCTGTTTCTATGGCTTTGACTTGCCAGCCAGGCTTTTGCGTTTTCACAAACCCGGCAAACTCACCGGTTCCGGCTCCGAAATCGAGCAGTCTTACCGAGGCGACAGGCAGTCTGTTCTTTACGAGACGAAATTTCCATTTCAGGGTAAAGTTTCTGGCCGAACGGTACACCGATGCAAGCGTAGTGTCTGTTTCAGCGTCGTGTGAGAGGTACTCTTCCATTTCATAATAGGCGCCTATTTTTTCGGGTGAAGGCGCCGGATGCGTAAAACGAATTCCGGTCTCTTTATTCTCCCAAATTTGAAAGGTCTCGCCCGAGCAGGCGAAGTCTGTTACCTCATCAATAAAGCGAATGTCGTAAGAGCCGCTCACCGGACAGCGGGGGAGCGGCTCTTGCTTATTCTGGATAGCAGCAGGAACTGCATTCATTACGGATGACATTCACACAAACTTAGGGGTGGATTGCTTTTGCAGAGCTATAGTCTTGCTTTGCCAGTATCTGAAGAAGTGAAAACAGACTGATCTGGTACGTAGCGGGTTGAGTCCGAATGAAGCACAACTGCAGGCTCAAGCGGGCGAACAATTACATTGTCGCCCACGCCAAAGGGCATGCGATTATCGGTGTGAACAATACAATCACCTTTATCGAGTCTGATGTGATATGTAATATCGTGACCTTTAAACTCACGGTTTTGAATCACGCCGCAGGTTCCGCTGCAGTTGGCTGGCGTGGCTTGCTCAAGGGTGAGGTGCTCCGGACGAATAGAAATCATTACGTCTCCGCGGGCCGGTTTGTCGAGCATTACCGATCCGATGTTTGAATGAGCTTCCAGCCCCGAGGCCTGAGCTGAAAACAGGTTGGTACGTCCAAGAAATTGTGCAACAAACTTCGTCTTTGGTCTGTAGTAAACTTCTTCGGGCGTGCCGATCTGCACAAGACGCCCCTGATCCATAACGCCGATTCGGTCGGCTACGGAAAGCGCCTCCTCCTGGTCGTGAGTTACGAGAACTGCGCTCATTTTAGCTTCCTTTAGGATGCGTCGCACTTCGTTACGTGTAGACTGTCGAAGAACGGCATCCAGATTCGAAAAAGGCTCATCCATCAGAATCATGGAGGGCTTTGGAGCTAGCGCTCTTGCCAGAGCTACACGCTGTTGTTGTCCTCCGGATAATTCGTGTGGCTTACGGTTATGGTAAGCCTTCATGCCAATAAGCTCCAGGATTCCCTGGGCGCGCTGTTCACGTTCGCTTTTCGATATACCCGTGAGCCCGAACTTTACGTTCTCCAGAACGCTGAGGTGAGGGAAAAGTGCATAATCCTGAAAAACGAACCCAACGCCCCGCTTCTCCGGGGTAATATGGGTGTAGGGGCACTCAAGTGTTTTGCCGTTTAGCTGAATTGAACCTTCATCGGTTCGTTCGAAGCCGGCAATCATTCGAAGCGTAGTGGTTTTTCCGCAGCCGCTGGGGCCAAGGATTGCGAATATCTCTTCGTGCTGTACCGTAAACGAAACCCTGTCCACAACCGGTGGATCCTGAAGGGAAAACCGCTTGGTAAGGTTGGTAGCTCGTAAAAGACAATTCATGCTCTTTTCCATTCTCGGGCAAATAAGAGGTAAACGAATAATATAGAGAAAAATAGGATGCAAAGGGCAAACGGAGCCGCCTCGGCAAACATTGCTTCAGCCGAAAAACTCCACACATTTACCGCCAGCGTCTCAAATCCAATGGGTGAAAGAATGAACGTGATGGGTAATTCTTTCATCGCTGATAAAAAAACAAAGGCAGCGCCTGCAATAATTCCGCTTCTTAAAAGAGGGAATGTGGTGAGCCAGAACGCTTTAAACCGGCTATAGCCAAGCGACCGTGCTGCTTCCTCAATTCTTGGCGGTGCCTGGTAGAGGGCGCTTCTTATCGGGCCCATCGACTCTGCAAGAAAGTGCAGGGCGTAAGCAAAAATGAGTAGAGCCAGACTCTGGTAGAGAAACGGAACGGCGCTCAGGCTGAAAAAGATAAAGGCAAGCGCCAGTGCCAGCGGGGGAGTTGCATACCCCAAATAGGCAAACCGCTGCAATATATTCGAAAGCCTCGATGGGTAGCGAATAGAAATGTAGGCCAGCGGAAGCGCAAAAAATATGGCCAAAAGAGCGGCGGGTGCAGATGCTAAAACAGAAGACCTGATTGAGTTACCTAAGGTGTTCCATACGATAGGATCCACGCCCTGAGCCATCCAGAACAAGATGGTTATAATAGGAATGACGATTGCAATGAGCGTAACCACAAAAATGAAGGCATAAGCGGCCCACTTCCAGTGGCCGAGCTTTACGATTCTGGTTTTACGAGCCGTGCCCGTTCCGGTTCTGTAAAACGATAAACCTTTTAGCAGTTTGTATTCACCAATAAGTATGGTGCCCGTAAGAGTGAGTAGCATCAGCGCAATCCAGGCGGCATAAACACGATCGAACGCCGACTCGTACTGAAGAAAAAGGGCGTAGCTAAACGTTTCGAAACGCATCAGTGAAACGGCACCGAAATCACCAATCACGTAAAGACCGATAATAAGCATGCCTGCATAAAAAGAATGTTTTAGCTGGGGCAGCGTAACCTTCATCAGAATTTTGAAGCCGCTGTATCCAAGGGAGCGTGCTGCTTCTTCAGTAGATGTATCTAATCCCAGAAATCCTGTCCTCAAGTTCAAAAACAGATAAGGAAATGTGTATAAACTGATGGCGAGCAGCGATCCCCAGTATCCGCTGGGTCGGTCAATTACTATACCGAAGAGCTGTGCGAGCGTTCCGTTTGTACCGCCAAGACCAAGTAGCGAGTAGGCAAGAACGTACCCGGGAATGGCAAGTGGCATCACGCCAAGCAGGGTGATGGCTTTGTTGCCCGCAATGTCCGTTCGGCTGGTAAGCCATGCATAGGGAAAAGCAAGAACGGTTGTGGTGATAAGCACGCCTGCTGTAAGTGAGAGCGTATTATACAGAAGCGTAAGGTTACGCTGGCGGAAAATGAGCTCGTAGGATTGCTGCCAGTCTCCGTCTATGGCACGAAAGACCAGATACACCAAGGGCAGCATCACCGAGATACCAACAAAAACAGCCGGAATAAGGAAATACCAGGGCGGTAGCTTCTGGATGTTTTTAACTAAACCCAAAATATTAAAGCAGATCCGTTTGTCTTAACATTCTGAGGGTTTCATCCAAATCGCGTAAAGCGTCAAGGTTTATATCCGGAGTAATTTCAAGCATTCCTTCAAGCATTCGGTCAGACTCACCAAGATCAATTTTTACGGGGTATTCAAACACTTCATTCATAAAGAACTGTTGTGCAAAATCCTGAAGCATAAACTCAATGAATTTTAGGGCTTCTGCTTGCCTGTTGCTGGAGCTTAAGATACCAAGACCTGCAACATTGATGAGGTTGCCTACGTCTCCGGCTTCAAAGCTGTGTGAGGAAATTACATAATTCGGGTTGGCGCTTTTAGCTCTATCTATATAATAGTGGTTGGTAAGGCCTACCAGAACTTCTCCGGCTTCAATAGCCTGAAGAATAGAGTTGTTGTTATTGTATGCTACAGCTCCGTTCGCCTTCATCTGCCTGAGCCACTCCCTTGTGCGTTCGTCCCCTTCGGTAGCGCGCATAGCTGTAACGAAAGACTGAAAAGATGCATTGGATGGAGCCCACCCCACTTTGCCACGCCATTCGGGCTTTGTAAGATCAAATATGGATTCGGGAAGCGCGGTTACATCAGTACGGTTTACGTCATAGGCAAGTACCCGTGCACGCCCGCTGGTAGCTATCCAGGTATAGTCTGGATTAGTGAACTGAGGCGGAAGATTGTCAGCAAGGTTCTCCGGCAGTTTCATCAGCGAACTGTTTGCGTGAAGGGCTCCCAGAGCTCCTGCGTCCTGTGACCAAAAAATATCAGCAGGACTACGGCGGCCTTCTTCCATGATTGCTACCGCAAGCTGTGTTGTGCCGCCATAACGGATTCTTACGTTAATGCCGGTTTCAGCTTCAAACCTGTTTACGAGAGGTTCAACAAGCGCACGGTTTCGGCCTGAATAAACCGTTAATTGAGCAGCTGCAACCTCAGTAAAAACAAATAAAAATAGAAGTATTCCTGAAAATAATATTGACTTATGAGGAACCATATAAATAGCTTAGCGAAGATTAAATCTAAATAAAAACAAAAATACGATTATTCAGACTTATTTAAAATAACAACTTTGATCCCCCGCTAGATTCCCCACAGGGTAACCGTAAGTTGACGACTTCCTCCCCTGTTGCGGTGTTCGCACAAATATATGCCCTGCCAGGTTCCGGTATGAAGCCTGCCACTTTTTACTGGAATAGTGACGGACGAGCCCAGTAACGAGCTTTTAATATGGGAGGTCATGTCATCGGTGCCCTCAAGGGTGTGTTCATATAATGAGGTATCTTCAGGAACGGTACGGTTGAAAAAAGTCTCAAAGTCTGTCCTTACAGTTGGATCCGCATTCTCATTAACCGTCAGCGAGGCGCTTGTGTGCCGTATAAAAACATGAAGCATCCCGGTTGAAAATTCAGGCAATTCTTTAAGTTGTGAAAGCACTTCATCGGTAACAAGGTGAAAACCTCTGGAGTATGGGCGAAGGGTGATGTCTTTCTGGATGATTTTCATGATTAATTTGATAATTGGTTCGTGTTAACGGCTTATCCAAATATGTGGCTAATATTACCGCCATCATGGCTGATGGTCTGTCCTGTTATAAAAGTTGATTCATCTGAAAGGAGCCAGCAGGCCAAATTCGCAAGCTCTTCAGCCTTCCCAAATCTGCCCGTAGGAATAGACTTCTCCATTTGTATACGAGAATTTTCGACAGAAATACCTGCAGCATCGGCTCTTTTTTGAATTACGCGCTCGATGGCAGGAGTGTCGTGCGATCCAGGCGCCAGTATATTGATGCGTATGCCCATTCCTGCTACTTCGGCAGACATCGTTTTAGCAAAGCCGGCAACAGCGAGTCTCATGCTGTTGCTGAGTACCAGCCCAGGTATTGGCTGCTTCAGAGACTGGCTTTCAATAAAGAGAATGTTTCCCTTACCACGTTCTGAGAAGTGTGGAATCAAATGAAGAACCACGCGGACTTTCCACTCAAAAACCAGATTGTAGGCGTTCCGGTAATCTTCGGGCTTGGTCGAAAGTGCCGTTCCGGGAGCAGGTCCTCCGGCATTAAGTACAATTCCGTCGGGTATACCATGGGTTTCCGTCGCAGAGTTCAATGTATGTACCAGCTGAGATTCAGAGGTGACGTCACATTTGTAATGATGAAAATTCTTGCCGCCTTCTATCGCCGGTGCGCTTCGTGAGAATCCGCAGACGATATGTCCCTCGCTTATAAGCTTCAGCGTGATGGCTTTACCGAAACCGGATGAGCATCCGTATATAAAGTATTGCATAAGTGTCGTATGGTACTAGATTGTGAAGTCGGAATGTAGTAAAAATAGTATTCAGCTGCTCCGGGGGACAATTCCATAAATTATTTCAGGGTAGCATGATATTAGTTATTGACACGAATGATGTTTGCCCTTTATATTACTTGTCCGCTCAAAAACAAAAGCATGTTTGTCGGGAAAGAAAAAGCTAAGGTTTAGTAATTTCATATTGACAGTGGTTGTGAGATTTCGTATCATTGGAATCTGCGACAAAAAC
>JAIUMA010000077.1 GCA_022565795.1 Balneolia bacterium | reverse complement strand
GTATTTCATCACCCGGCAGCCAGTCATAAATCATAGCCTATCATTTAATCACAAAAATCACAGTTCCGAAAAGATGGACGCAGATTCCACAAAGTTTAGTGCGAAGTACGCAAAAGTGAAGATCATGAGATTGAAAGTGAACAGTCTGCTCAAGGCTAAGAGACACCATCGCTTTGGCTTCGGCTCCGCCTGTCTGACGCGGCGAAGCCAGGCAGGCTCAGCCAGCGGTTAATTTTCACCTGGAGCGTATGATTCCCACACCGAACCATCCTGTACATCACACACATCCCATAAATCATAGCCTATCATTTAATCACAAAAATCACAGTTCAATTAAGATGAGCGAATCAGGACAACCATGCCGGAACCTAAAGTACCCCATAGGGTACGACCGACATGGTAGCGAGGGGTTTCAACCCCTCCTGGTGAAACAAGCTCATGCCAAAGTATCTTCTCCGGACACCATCATTATGGCTTCGGCTCAGCCAACGGTTAATACGTGCTTGTCTGAATTAGCTATCAACAAAAATATTCTGCTACCGCTCCGTACCATTCAACATTCAACACTCAACACTCACAATTCACAATTCACAATTCACAATTAAACCCCAGCTGTGTAACAAAAGTCACCTACCCTTCGCATCATTCAATAAAAATATTGATTGATATTCAGCGCCTCCGTACATTGTGAAAGATTATTGAATGAAACGTGTCTGCTGATGAGCCTTCAATCTAAAATCGCTTCATCACGCACCTGTAAAATGAAATTTGAAATACGGAGTATCTATCATGGAAACTGAAAACAACAAAGGAAAAACAGTACTCGTGCTTGGCGGCGGCATCGGCGGCGTGCGGGTTGCGCGTGAGCTGAACAAGCTGATTGGTAACGAGAACGGCATCACCCTGGGTAAAATCCTGATTTTCGAAAAGGAGAAAACCAACCTCTTCGCCCCTTCCCTCACCAAGATGATGGTGGGCGAACGCGAAACCGCACAGATCCAGGACGACCTCAGCAAAGTTGCCCTTGGCGGAATCGAGGTCGTCTCTGGCGAAATCGAATCCGTAGATCCGAATACGATTACCGTAAAGTCCGGCGGACAGACCTACACCGGCGACTATATGGTCGTCTCATTGGGCACCGAACAGCATGATGCCAATAACCTGAGCAGCTTTGGTCACAACTTCTACACCGCCGACGGAGCAGCATCATTTTATAAGCAGCTTAAGAACTTCAAAGGCGGCAAGCTGGCCGTGGTGGTTTCCTCGCTGCCGCATAAGTCACCGGTAGCTCCGTACGAAGCCGCCATGCTGGTGGATCAGTATCTGCGCGACCGCAACCTGCGCGACAAAACCGAGCTTTCGCTCTACAGCCCTGAGAAGGCCCCGATGCCTTTCGCCGGTGACGCCGTTTCAGGTGATGTCCGCAGCATCATGCAGAAGCGAGGCATCAGCTACTTTCCGCAGCATCAGCTCACGGGAGCCAGTGATGGTCAGCTTACCTTCACCAACGAAAAGGGTGAAGCGGTTGAGGTGAAGACCGATCTTCTGGCCTACACGCCCGACCATCGCTGCCCTGCTGTAATCAGCAAATCCGGCATGTGCGGGGAGTCCGGCTGGGTTGAGGTCAATCCTGAAACTCTGGAGACCAGCTTTGCTAAGGTCTACGCCATTGGCGACATCACCTCCATCAAGACTGGTGATGAAGAGCATCTGCCAAAAGCGGGTGTATTTGCCCAGTATCAGGCGCTTACCGTGGCTCACAATATTGTGCGTCAGATGCACGGAAAGCAACCGGACAAGATTTTCACCGCCGAAGGGAAGTACATCATGGATCAGGGTAACGGAAAGGCCACCCGCGTAGGCGGCAACTTCTACTCTTCAAGTCTGGATATCAAAGAATCCAGCGCCATTAACCACTGGGTTAAGATTCTTCAGGAGAAATCCTGGTTTGCAGGTCACTTTTAGGTCGGATACGGCAGCCTGCAGCACATACATTTTCTATCATTTTAAAAAAAACACACTTAAAAACATCTCAAACCGATGAATAAACTAATTGTAGGATTTATTATCACCGCTATGTTTGGCTGGGTAGCCAGCGTAATCTTAACCGCCATCCACTTCTGGACCATCCCGATTATTCCCCCTATGGCGGAGCTTCGCGGTCCCATGCTTGTGATTACCAGCGACTGGGCCTACATCGGCTCCATCCCGCTGGCCCTTATTGGCGCCATCTACTACATCTTCATGATTGCAATGGGCACCATCTGGCTGACCTCAAAAAATCAGCTGATTGAGCGGGCGCTGCTTCCGATTACCGCCTTTGGTTTCGTGGCTTCTATGGGCTTTGTATACCTTCAGCTTTTTGTGATCGGCGCCATTTGTCCGTTCTGTATGGTATCGGCAGGTGCAACCACGATACTGCTTATCATTGAGCTGATTGTGAAATACAGAGGCGGCGCGGCCCTTGCACCGATGTTCTCAACCGAGCGCACATGGGCAACCGTCTTCGTAAGCACCGCTTTCCTCACCATCTTCGCGATGTGGAGCCTCACCATCCTCCCGCTTCCGGTACCTGGCGTTTAACACAGGTATCAGGTGACATAGATATACAGAAAAGCCGTCCGGCTCTGGAGACAGAACGGCCGGCTTTTTTGATTTGTGAGATCTGATTGTTGATTTTTGATATGTGATATGTGATTTGGTGATGAAAGCCCTTCGTCTCCTGGTCTGCGGGCATACTGAAAAATCACATACCCGGGACCGGTCTTTATTTTTTAACTTCAAACAAGCCATCTCTTAATCTTCATTTTTAGTTATATCATTCGACATGCGTTTCAAAACCAGATCTTCAGCTGTAGCTTTGAGTTTCATCATCGTATTGGGGTTTCTCTTTCAGGATACATATGCGCAGACAGACGTTGAGTACTACGGTGCCCTTCGTTCTATCATGCATCAGGGAGACCTGTCGGCCAATAAAGACCTGAGCGATCTTGAGGGGCGAAGCAATCTTTATGCCCTCGGGGCCTTCACCAACCTGAAAGGTGAAATACAGATTATTGGCGGTCGCAGCTTTTCCAACCGGGCCGTGAACGGTGAACTGCAGTTCACCGAGCCTTTTGAGGGATCAGCTACCCTTCTTGTTACAGCCGAAGTTCAGAAATGGATTGAGGTCTCTTTGTACGGTGAAACTGTAGCGAATATGGAGGAGCTGCAGTATATCGTAAAAGAAACCGCTTCAGCCAATGGTATCGATACCTCAAAGCCGTTTCCTTTTTTAGTTGAGGGAGCTTTTGCCGAACTTGCCTGGCACGTTATCGACTGGCCGGAAAGCGATGATGAACACACGCATGAAAAGCATCAGACTACCGGTCCGCACGGAGTTTTAACAGATACTGAGGTCACCATATTGGGCTTTTACTCCGAATCGCATCAGGGAGTTTTCACCCATCATTCCTATGATCTGCATCTCCATTTTTTAACAGCTGATGAACAACTTGCCGGGCACGTAGACAGGCTTGAGTCAGGCCAGGATCTGATTATACGACTTCCATCCGATTGATTTTAATTGTGTATAGTGCCCGACTCCGGACAGCGAGGCATCCGATTTTTTAGTACATTACTATAGTATTCGACTATGTATCTATACAGTAATTCATGAGGTGTGCCATGAACGAAGAAAACAACAAAACAAATCCTTCAGGTTCCGGAAGCAATTCAAACTCTGAAAAGAACAGCAATACCGACACGCCTAAAGAAGGCATCAGCCGGCGCAAAGCGCTTAAGTATATCGGCTACGGAACCGGTGGCCTTTTGCTGGCCGGTGGTGGCGGCTTTTACGGATATCGCAAAAGCCTTGAGATATCCGGTGCTGAAGCCGATCGTGTACGGAAGGTAAAATTTGTAATCGCGGGTGGCAGCATTGGCGGCCTCACCGTTGCTGCACGCCTGCTTCGTGCGGTACCCGGCGCTGATGTCACCATCATCGAGCCAAAAAGTGAGCACCATTATCAGCCGGGCTATACGCTGGTAGGCGCGGGCGTGTACAATCCTGATGATGTAAAATATGAGCAGGAGTCTCTGTTTCATTCAGGCATGAAATGGGTCAAGGACTATGTGGAGGCATTCGAACCGGATCAAAACCGCGTGATTACCCGCAGCGGAGATATCATCAGCTACGACTATCTGGTGGTTGGGCTGGGCGTCGAAACCAACCACGACTCGGTTGAAAACATTCGTGAAGCGCTGGAAACCGATTATGTGAGCAACATTTATAATCTCGAAAAGGCTGCAAAATACCGCCGTATGGCCGACACATTCGAAGGTGGCACGGCCATCTTTAACTATCCGACCGGCTACGTTAAATGCGGAGGGGCGCCTCAGAAAATTACCTGGCTGAGCGAGGATCTCTGGCGCGGTAAAGGCAACGGACTGCGCGAACGGGCCGACATCAACTTTTTCACACCGCGGCATACCGTATTTCCCGCCGTTCCGAAGGTCGATGATATCATCGTGCCCCTGGTTGAAGCAAGGGGCATCAAAAATCATTACCACCACACGCTGAAAGCCATCGATACGTCAACGCGTACCGCAATTTTTGAGCAGCAATCAGAAAACGGGGACACGAGAGAAGTGCGGCAGCGCTACGACTTTTTCCACGCCATGCCTAACTTCCGTACCCCAAAACCGCTGCGCGAAGGTCCACTGACGCGCGAAGGTATTGGCGGTCAGCTTTCCGTTGACCGGCATACGCTTCAGCACACGCAGTTCCCCAACATCTTTGGCGTTGGCGATAACGCAGCGACGGGTGCGGCCAAAACCGCTGCCACGATTCGTAAGCAGGCGCCCGTAGTAGCAGGAAATATGATTGACGCCATACTCGAGCGCGATCTTTCAAACTCCTATGACGGCGCCTCCGGGTGTCCGCTGCTCACCCGCTACGGCCGCTGCATCATGACCGAGTTCGATTTTGAAGGTAACCTGCAGCAAGAGTGGCTGTTCCAGTCAACCCGCGAAACGCGATTCTGGTGGGACTTCAAAGTTCACGCCCTCAAGCGGCTCTACCGCCACGTAATGATAAACGGGTACGTGTAGGACAAGTAGCAGATATCATTTTACAGGTGACAGGTGTCAGGATGTGAGGTGGTTCAGGCTATCGCTGAATCTAAGCTGAGGGACGGTGATCATAATACTCAAGGGGATTTTTCAATATGGTACTCTTATATTATTGGATTGCCCCATGCCAAATCATATATCAACCCATTCACCATTCACCATTCACAATTCCCTTTGAGTACCCGCGATTTCAAGCGTAATCTGTATAAAGAACTGGCATCCGTAACCAAGGCGCTGAGCAATCCGCACCGGCTTGAAATACTGGATCTGCTGGCTCAGGGAGCGTTTTCGGTGGAGTACATTTCGAAGCAGACCAACCTGCCGGTGGCCAATACCTCCCAGCATCTGCAGGTGCTGAAGAATTCCGGTCTGGTCACGACTGAAAGGGACGGAAAGTATATCTACTATCAGCTCACGGACGACCAGGTGCTGGAAACCTGGCGATCTCTTCGCAAGCTGGGCTTCTCCCGCAACGAGCAGATCAGCAACATGCTGGAGGAATTCAGAAAACAGAAAAAGCAGCCGGAGCTGGTGAGCCGTGAAGAGCTGCTTGAAAAGCTCAGCCGGGACGAAATCTATCTGATCGACGTCCGCCCCGAAGAGGAGTTCGAAGCGGGGCACCTCAGCAGCGCACACTCCCTTCCCTATCACCTGATGAGGAAAAATCCGGACCAGCTCGACCTGCCCCGCGACAAGGAGATCATTGCCTATTGCCGCGGGCCCCTATGCATGATGGCCGACGAGGCCGTTAGCCTGCTGCGCGAAAAAGGCTACCGCGCCTTCCGCCTCGAGAACGGCTACACCGATTAGTGCCGGGACGCATCTTTGGAAGCAAAGGAACGCAGATTACGACGCGGAGGAACGCAAAATTTTAAATGTTGGACGTTAGGTGTTGAGTTTCTTTACGAAATAGATATTTACCGTCATGGAGATCGGGGCCTTATGGGAGGTTGACAACGAGTCACCCCTCGCCCGGAAACGATTCCGGACATCGAACTCCCATGTACTCTCGGGAGTGGGCAGGACGCAGAACTTGTCCCGGCTCCGCTCCCGCGGATATCGGGAGGAACGCAGATTAACGCAAAGGGTAAAGTGGGGAGTTGGTTAGAGATTCATATTAATTCTGCGAAAATTTGCGAATTAATTTGCGCGAATCTGCGTCCTGTAAATTCACAATTTCCTGATTATCTCCTCCGCGAAGACCCGCGCTGAGTCCGGATGAAACCTGATCCAGAGCTCAGGCTCCACGATTTCGAGCTCCATAATCAAATCACGACCCTCATCATCCTTTACCATGTCGACGCGCCCGTAGGTGAGGTCGAAGCCGGATGCCTTCATGGCGTTGAGGGCCAGCTCAATTTGTTCGGGTGAGGGTTCCAGCGGCTCAACAGTACCGCCGTGATCGTCCTGCACGCGGAAGTCACCGGGTTTTGCTTTTTTGCGGATGGCGTGTGTGTAGCGGTCACCAAATATCATGAGGGTGTCCTCCCCGGTGGTTTGGATCTGCTTCATGAAGGGCTGCAGCAGGAAGTCTTCCTTTTCGAAGTGCGACTTCAGCAGCTCCTGATGCTTATCAGCTGAGTCCCGGTTGATTCTGTAGGTGAGCCTTGCCCCGCCCGAAACGGCCGGTTTTACCACGGCTTCATTCCATCCTGTTTCCTCCAGCAGGGCCGGGAGCGTTTCGCCGGACCCTCGCTTAATCATGCGCACCGGCACAATCGGTATGCCCTTCTGCTGCAGCTCCGGCAGATAGCTTTTGTGCATGTTCCACTCCAGCGCGGCCGCGGGATTAATCAGTCTGGCCTCATTTTTAACCCGATTAAACCAGAACGAGAACTCATCGAAGCGCTCGTAATAGTCCCAGGTGGTGCGAAGCACAAGCGCCCTGAAGGCGGACCAGTCGACATTCGGCCTCGACCAGTCGATCCGGACCGCGCTGAAGCCGCGTTTTTTCAGCTCTTCTATGAGATAGCGGTCGTCCTCGACCATCTGCCCGTGGTACCAGTCGCCGGGTTTCGGCTCGCCTTCATACCGCCTGTCTGAGAGCAGGGCGATATCGGCGTTTATTTTTGTTTTATCTGAGAAATTCATCCGGCTAAGTTAAGCCATCCGAAGATAATTTCAGAGCATAAGTAAGGCTGATTTAGTGGTCGCACAGCGTAGAAGCGACATTGCCTCTAATTTCATCCCAGGCGCCCTGGTGAGATGCCTCTGGATTTTTTGGTCATTTCTTTCTTTGAAGTGTAATATCAAGTGCGGCAGCAAGTTGAGAGCGGAACAAAGCTAACTTTCAGACTAACCGTATCAGGACTGACAAACAAACAAACACGAACGGGTTCTCAGCCTGCCGTCCCGGTGAATATCATCTTGTTCAACCGGCACAACTAAGACAACTATAAGGAGACACTATGAAATCGCTACATTCTAAATTATCGTTAATTGGCCTTTTTCTATTTTCAACAGCATTTGCGCTGCAGGGCTGCAGCGACAGCTCAACCGGTGCAAATGACTCCGCGGCCGTATTCAACGGCTCAGTTGATATGCCAATGGCCCAAACACACGTTGATGGTGCGTCGGCAGACGTTTCGGCCACGGTGGTATCAGCCGCGAGAATTACATCCGAGGGCTCACTTGAGCCTATCAGCGGCACAGAGGTAGAAACCAACGCCAGCGGTGAGTTCACCCTGGAAGTTGACGTAAACGCAGCCCAGCACCTTGCCATCGTTGCCGAAAACGGAGATCAGTCGGTATCAACCGTCATCTCATCCCGTGCTGAAAACGGGGTATCATATACCATTCAGCCGGTTTCATCCGAGACTTCCGCGCGTGCTGAAGTGTACGCCCGAATCGTTTCAAACCATGATGCCAGCATAGTGAGCCGCGCCGATCTTGAAGCGGCTGTAAGTTCAGAGCTGGCAACAGCCATCAATGCCTCATCTGACGTTAGAAATCAGGTTGCGGCCGGACTCTCCGCTGCAGCTGAAGCACGCGCTGCTTACGTGGCTGAAGTCAGTGGAAACGGCTCATCGGATATTATCGCGGCCGCCGCGGCTCAGCGTTTTGAGGCCTTCACCGAGCTTGAAGCTACGCTGCATTCCGGCGTAACGGATCAAACCCGTGAAGCTGCTCTTCGCGCCTTCATGGAGGCATCTGCTACCGCATGGGTAGACGCAGGTCTCGATGAATCGAACGTTTCAGCTATGGCGCACATGGAAAGCCGTGTGATGATTAACAGCACCTCAGGCGCATCCGAAGAAGCCCGAAACGCCGCAAGGGCACGCGCGGCATGGTATGCTGCAATCGCTATGGATATGGGTGCACAAGCAGAAGCCAGCGCATCAGGGTTTTCTGCTGAAACCGTAGATGCCATTGCACAAGCAGGTGCCTCGCTTCAGGCTGAAGTACGCGCCAGTAGCGGTGCATCAGGTGAAATCCGCGCGCACTTTGAAACCTTCCATGAGGAGGTGCGTGCCGCGATGCAATCCGACGGTTCTGTGGATGCATCGGTAATTTTGGCAATCGACTCCGAAATCAACACATCTGCGGGTGCGCGAGCCATATTCAATGCAGCTATTAACGGAACCACCAGCGCAAGCATTCTTGTGGAAGCCTACAAGGTTTTTGAAGCCGCTGTACGCACAACCGTTGAGGCATCTGTTGAAGGCGATGCCGGACAGGTTCAAGCCATAGCCAGCCTGATGATGCTGATTAATCTAGGCTATTAATACCTGGTTATACCCGGAAAGTACATCTCAGCTTTTTTATCATAAAAAATGCCCGCAGTGCCACTGGTGCTGCGGGCATTTTGATTTTTGACAGCCGGTTGCTGATCTTTGAATAAAGAGAAACGCTGTTTAACGCGGATTGCGTCGCAGATTAACGGAGAAAAGATAAGCGATTTATGAAGCGAGGGAGGATGTGGAGAGACTAAACCCTGAACTCTAAACTCAAAACCCCAAACTGCGCAGCGAGCCGGTCATAACAGTCTTCAATTGGCTCTGAGCCAAATTCACAACTCCTTCACCGCCCTGATCAAGTCCTCGATGGTTCCCTTCGCATCGCCGAAGTACATGTAGGTATTTTCGTTGTAAAAGAGATCATTTTCGATGCCGGCATAGCCCGGATTCATGCTGCGCTTAAACACAACCACATGTTTCGCCTCTTCCACGTCGAGTACAGGCATTCCGTAAATCGGGCTGCCGGGGTTGGTTTTCGCCTGAGGGTTCACCACATCATTGGCGCCGATTACCAGCACCACGTCGGTTATCGGAAACTCCTCATTGATTTCTTCCATATCGTACAGCTGCGAGTAGGGTACGTTGGCCTCGGCCAGGAGCACGTTCATATGTCCGGGCATGCGACCCGCAACAGGATGAATGCCATAGCGTACATCAACGCCTTTTTTCTGAAGAAGATCGGCGACCTCACGAATCACGTGCTGTGCCTGAGCAACGGCCAGTCCGTAGCCGGGCACAACCACCACCCGCTTGGCATAGGCGGTCATTACGGCCACGTCGGCAGCGTGCACTTCCCGTATGGATTTATCACCCGTATCGCCTGCAGCAGAAGCCGCACCTGATCCCCCGAAGCGGGCAAAAAGTACGCTTGTGAGGCTTCGGTTCATGGATTTGCACATTATGTTGGTGAGAATCAGTCCCGCGGCCCCGACCAGCGCGCCGCTCACAATGAGCAGGTTATTATCGATTACAAAACCGGCAAAGGAAGCCGCGACGCCCGATAACGAATTGAGCAGCGAGATTACCACCGGCATATCGGCACCGCCAATCCGAATCACGAACAGAACGCCGAGCAAGACCGCAATGCCGCTTACGATCAGCACAGGCGCGACTTCAAGCGGCTGAGCAACAAGCCAGCCGGTTGCGGCTACGGCAACACCCAGCAGCACAATGTTCAGTACGTTCTGAGCCGGAAAAATAACTGCGTTGCCCTTAAGCATGCCGTTGAGTTTACCAAAGGCAATGAGGCTTCCCGTGAAGGTTACTCCGCCAATGAGAACGCTCAGCCCCATAATGAGCAGGTCGGCAACCGGAAGCACGGCGTCTGTCATTCTGAACCACGCGCCCAGCGCAACCAGAGCCGATGCGATACCGCCAAATCCGTTGAATAGCGCCACCAGCTCGGGCATACTGGTCATTTCCACTTTTTTTGCCACAACCGCACCAATCAGCGAGCCAATTACGATGCCGGCAAGGATGTATTCGAACGAGATAATTTCGCGGTCAAGCAGCGTAACCACAACGCCCACAAGCATCCCAAGCGAAGCCAGCCTGTTTCCTGAGCGGGCCGTGGCCGGAGAGCTGAGGCGCTTCAGTCCGAGAATAAACAGAATGATGGCGCCCAGGTAGAAGAGCTGAATAACGTTGGGTAAAAACGCGTGCAGCGTTTCGGGAATGAAGGATTCCATCAGGCTTCACCCTCCGTTTTTTTCTTTTTGAACATTTCGAGCATACGGTCGGTAACCATAAATCCCCCAACCACATTGATGGTAGCAAATACGATGGCCAGAAAACCGATGATGGTTGCGGCCGTGCCCGAACCGGAGCCTGCTATTGCAAGCGCGCCTACCAGGGTGATACCCGAGATGGCGTTGGCGCCGCTCATCAGCGGTGTGTGCAGCGTGGTCGGTACTTTTGATATGACCTCAAAGCCCACAAAGCAGGCCAGCACGAATATGAAAAGGTTAAAAATGAGTGATTCCATAATGGAAGTTATCTAATGATGTAGAAATTCTGATGGCCTCTTAGCTTTAATCGAGACCAAGCTGAGAGCGTACAAACGGGCTGATTACCTCACCCTGATGCGTAACCGTGCTTCCTTTCACAATTTCATCTTCAAAATCTAGGCTAATGTTTCCATCCTTGATAATGAGCTCCAGAAGGTTGCTTAGGTTACGGGCATAAAGCTGACTCGCATGAAGGGGAAGTTCAGCGGTGATGTTGGTTGGTCCAAAAATGCGCACGTTATGTACCTCCACCAATTCGTCGGGCCTGCTTAGCTCGCAGTTGCCTCCCTGCTCGGCAGCCAGGTCTACGATAACCGATCCCGGCTTCATGCCCTCAACGGCCGCTGCGCGCACAAGCACCGGCGCTTTTTTGCCGGGAATCAGCGCGGTGGTGATTACGATATCAGACTGCTTCACCCTTTCCTGAATGGCCTCTTCCTGAAGCTTTTTACTGGCTTCGGAAAGCTCTTTGGCGTAGCCTCCGCTCGTTTCGGTTTCGGCCTGCTGGTCCTCTGCGGCCAGCGGAACCTCCACAAATGTGGCGCCGAGGCTTTCGACCTGTTCTTTTACGGAGCTGCGCACGTCGAACGCTTCAACCACAGCGCCCAGTCGTTTGGCCGTTGCAATCGCCTGCAGACCGGCAACGCCTGCGCCCAGAACGAGCACCTTGGCCGGAGCAATGGTGCCGGCAGCGGTCATAAGCATGGGCATGTATTTGGCAAGGGCGTCGGCGGCAATGAGCACGGATTTGTATCCGGCAATGGAGCCCATAGACGACAGCGCATCCATTTTCTGGGCCCGGGATATGCGGGGTACCGACTCCATACCAAGCGCCGTGATGTTCTTGTCCTTCAGCTGCTCTACCAGATCGCGGTTCTGAGCCGGCCAAAGAAATGCGGCGACCAGCGCATCAGGCTTCATGAGGTCTATTTCCTCTGCAGTGGGCCAGTTGATTTTAAGCACAATGTCGGCATCTGAAACGGCATCTTCAGTAATTACGCAACCGGCCTCTTTGTAGGCCTGATCGGTAAAATACGAAGCACGTCCGGCCCCGGCCTGAACCCTGACCTCTATACCCTTTTCGACCCATTTGCCGGCCGTTTCGGGATTAAATGCGACCCTTGTTTCGCCGGGTCTGGTTTCTTTCACAATTCCAATTATCACAACAGATCTGCCACGTCCTCATTATCTAATTATCAAGTGCGGTTTACAGCTGCAGCTGCAACCTTATACAAGGTACCAAACAATGGTAATAACTGCCATAATTCCAGCACCCTGCTGGAAGCGCTTACGGGGTTTGCAGGTGATAGTATTCAGGTGATAGTATTCAGGTGACAGGTGACAGGTGACAAGGATCGAGGCATGAGTCGGAATTAGCAATTACTGTTGACGGATTTGTTTGATTGCCAAATCAATCGGAGTAAACACCTTTTACCTTTTGTGCGGATACGCCGGTGGGCGCATAGACGTCAGGTAACCAAAA
>JAIUMA010000076.1 GCA_022565795.1 Balneolia bacterium | reverse complement strand
GCATTGACCATAAGTTAACAAATATGTGAACAATGTGGAAGTATTAAATTATTGCTGGGTGGAGAGAGGTATAACTACTTATTGAGCTACTCATTTAACTCCCTGCGGATGTCGTATAAGTTGGGAAATTAACTTATCCGTGGCGGTGGTGGTTAATAAGTAGGTGAATAAGTACATAATGAGGTGTAAGGTGGTTGGGGTTCAGGAATTATATAAGTAAATACGTATAAATCAAAATTTCCCGATGATGAACAAGAAACCTAAGCTGCTTACCCAACTCAGAAATGAAATCCGTACCCTCGGCTATTCCTGGAATACGGAGAAAACATACGTCCACTGGGTGCGCGATTATGTCATCTTTCATAATAAAACAGCATCCTTCTACGCTCGGGCAGGAAGAGGTGAATACCTACCTCAATCACCTGGTCAGTCACAGCCGTAGCCCTGTATTGACAATGTCGCCCGTTTTTGTATAAATGCACCGTTTTAATAAAGCAAATTATGCTGTTTATCTCCAGCCCAAATTGCATCAATCAGCGTGATGTTTCACCCGTTGAAAAGTTATTATTATAATGGAGTGATGTGGGTGAGGGTGAGCTATCCCTTCACAGATAATCTTCCGGATTTACGTTAATCCTAACATCCGCTAAATGGCGGAGCCGGGACAAGTTCCGCGACATAATCTGCGCCTTTGCACCCCAACTATCATTCTTTACAAGCCTGCAAGTAACGAACTTATAAAAATCCACTAAAACCATTTTCATCTACAAACTATTCGCTTTTATCTTTGCGCTAATCCGCGGTATAATCTGCGCAACTCTGCGTCCTGCCAAAAAAAAGGCCGGCTAAACATAACCGGCCTTTCTTGTTACCATTAAAAATGAACCTTCGAATCAATCTTCGCTGGCCATCTTCATGAAGTTGGTCATGCGGTTTACGAATTCAGTGGGCGATTCGAGCTGCCCCTGCATCAGCAGTGAGCCTTCGAACAGCTGCTGCGCGAACAGCTTTACGCGGTCGGTTTTGCCCGCCTCGTTCATAGCCGCCAGGTTTTTGATGAGCGGATGCGCCGGATTGATCTCGAACAGGCGCTTCGATGCCGGTATCTCCTGATTCATCATCTTCATCATGCGCTCCATATGGCTGTCCATGCCCTCTTTGCCTACCGTGAGGGTCGCGGCTGAGTCAACTAGCCGTTTGGAAGCTACCACGTCTTCAACCTTGTCGCCCAGCTCATCGCGGAATACACCAATGAGCTTGGTGAGAGCGTCGCCGGAGAGCGCGTCTTTGTTTTCCTCATCAGCATCACCCAGCTCAATATCGGATTTCTCAATGCTTTTGAGGTCTTTTTCCTCAAACTGCATCAGACCCGGAACAACGAAGGAGTCAACCGGATCGTGAAGCAGAATCACTTCAACGTCTTTTTTCTTGAAGTACTCCAGACGCGGATCGTTGCGCAGGTCGCGAAGGCTGTCGCCGCTCAGATAGTAGATCTCCTTCTGGAAGTCAGGCATGCGCTCCACGTACTGCTTCAGGGAAACCAGCTCGTCATCACCTGACTTAGTAGTCTGGAACCGCAGCAGGTTCACCAGGCGATCGCGGTTGGCAAAGTCGGAATTGATGCCGCTCTTGAACAACGGACCAAACTCCTTGAGGAACGTCTTGAAGTTTTCCGGCTCGCTTTCGGCCCAGTATTCAATCATGCCCAGGATTTTGCCGACAAGCACATCCTTAATTTTATTCATGATGGGCGAGTACTGCGTAACCTCTCGGGATACGTTCAATGGCAGGTCCTCACTATCCACCAGGCCTTCCATAAAGCGCAGGTATTCGGGCAGAATCTCCTTGCAGTCGTCCTGCACGAAAACGCGGTTAGAATACAGCTGTATCGACTTAAATTCCTCGTTCTGAAAGAAGTTTGGCTTGCGTTGCTTGGGCACGAACAGCAGGGCCTTAAAATTCATCCGCCCTTCCATCGCCAGGTGCAGGTGATCCAGCGGCTCGTTGAAATCGTTTGAAATAAACTTGTAGAACTCCGTGAGCTCCTCATCCTTAATGTCGTTTTTGCTTTTGTGCCAGAGCGCACCCTTTTTGTTGATCTCCTCATCTTCAATAAGAATCGGGTAGTCCACAAAGTTGGAATATTTCTTGATGACGGACTCCACTCTGTATTTGGTGGCAAATTCCTTAAAATCATCCTTCAGCTTGAATGAGATTTTTGTTCCGCGCTCCTCACGCTCGCTTTCCTCAACGGAGAACGTGCCCTGACCATCAGAAATCCACTTTACGGGCACGGCATCAGGACTTGCATGCCTTGTTTCAACGGTAATTTCATCCGTCACCATAAAAGCGGAGTAGAAACCCACGCCAAACTGTCCGATCATGTTGCCGTCCAGCTTGCCCTTGCTTTCCTGTATTTGTTTGATGAACTCCAGCGTTCCGGAACTCGCAATCGTGCCCAGACGGTCGACAAGCTCCTGCTCGGTCATCCCAATACCGGTATCCTCGATCGAAAACGTCTGCTCCTTTTCATCCAGCTCAATCTTAATCTGAAGCGGTGCATCCTTGGAGTGGATGTTCTCGTTCGTAAGCTGCATAAAACGCACCTTATTGAGGGCATCCGAAGAGTTGGATACCAGCTCGCGCAAAAACACCTCAGGATTGGTGTACAGAGAGTTGATGATGAGATGAAGCAGCTGCTTCATCTCGGCTTTAAATTCGTACTGCTGCTTGGTTTGTTCTGCCATGTGTTTGTTCACTGTTAATGGTTATAGTATGATGAGGGCATCCGGCCCCCATTTCTCTTTTATCATTTTATGAACTACAGTGAGCAAAGTTGATGCCAAACATCCCGCTGCTACCATATTTGCAGACTTTGGGTCACTATTGCAAAACCAGAGGCAGCTTCACTTTTAACGCATTCCGGGGGAATGTTTTCCGGACGTATTGGCTTGTTTATATTGGCACAATTATCAACAGTCAAAAACCGTGATAAGCGGACATAAAAAAAGCCGGCTCCTTCCGGACACCGGCTTTTTGGACTGTAGAATATGTGCCAGAAGGCAAAGCTTCAGCCCTCTTGACACACTCTGTATTAAAGAGTGGCGAACACGCAAAACCTTACAGAATTTCCCGGCTTTATTTTCATCAGCATAACCTATTTATAAACAGAATTGTACATGGCAGACGGCGACGCTTTATTGATAACGTTTTTTAAAAAAGGAAGCTTTTTCGGCTCAACCGACGGCACGCTGAGGCTACGCGGGGATGATCTCATTCTCACTCAGCTCAACAGAAAAGGTGAGGAGACCGCCAAACACCGGCTGTCGTTATCACGGGTGAAGAACGCCGAAATGAAAAGCGGGCTATTGTCCAAACAGCTCATATTCAAATCCCTCAGCCGGGACTACCTGCAGCCCATACCCGGCAGCGATGGCGTAACCCTGCGCATAGGCATAAAAAAGGCGCAGTCCTCAAAGGCTGAATCTTTCTTCAAAGCCCTGAAGCTGCGCCATTCTGAGATTGTGCTACGTGGCCTCACCGATGATCCAACCTCCTGAACAGTTGGTCATTGATCAGCTGACAGTGATCTAACGCACTGTTTTAACGAAGCAGGTTTTCCAGCGTCGTGGCTGAATCCGTCTTATCGTCGCGGTATTTGATGATAATCGGGCACTGTACCGCCAGGCCGTTTTCCACTGCCCAATCGTTTCCGCTGATGGCCCGGGTGCCGGGTATCACTACGGCGTTTCCAGGTATTTCAAGCGGCTGATCAGCTGAGGCGCGCAGAATCGTCTTATTCACAAGATCATACACCGGCGTCGATTTGGTGAGCACCACGCCCGCACCAATTACCGCGCCTTTACGCACTACCGTGCCTTCATAGATTCCGGTGTTTCCGCCTATCATGCAGTCGTCTTCGATAATGACAGGTACCGCTCCGATGGGTTCGAGCACGCCGCCAATCTGAGCGGCCGCGCTCAGGTGGACTCGCTTGCCAATCTGCGCGCAGCTTCCAACGAGGGCGTGAGAATCGATCATGGTGCCTTCATCAACATACGCACCCGCGTTGATGTACATCGGTGGCATCATGGTAACGCTGCCCGCAACGTAGGCGCCACGACGAACGGTTGAGCCGCCCGGCACAATGCGGATGTTCCGCTCGCTTCCGTTCATGTACTGCGACGGATAGGTGTGCTTATCGAAAAACTTGAAGGCCGAATCGGTGCCCATGGGCACCACTTTGCCATATTTGAAACCAAGCAGAATGCCCTGCTTCACCCAGGTGTTGACCACCCACTTGCCGTTTTCGGGGCTGGCCGAACGGATGCTGCCGTCTTCGAGTCCGGTGAGAAAAGCTTCAAATACGTCGTAAAAGTCACGCGGAGCCGTGCTGCTGCCCGCTTTTGCTGTCTTGGTGATGTATGCCTGAATATCGGTTGTAGTCATCATGATAAGAATGAGTTGAATCGTTTTTTTAAGTTAGTCAATGGAATCAGCTGCGGGGCTGTATCATTCCCTTTTTCACCAAAAGCTCGGCGTTGAGCACCGCGCCGCCCGCTGCGCCGCGGATGGTGTTGTGGCCGAGCGCGGTGTAGGCAAAGTCGAACAGCCCGGCTTTGCGAACCCGGCCGACGGTCACCTGCATGCCGCCTTCATTCTGCACGTGCAGTCTCGGCTGCGGATAGCGGGGATCATCCATCAGGCGAACGGCCTGCTTCGGAGCTGATGGCAACTCGAGCCCGTCGAGCGGATTTTTCCAGTTGGCATAAGCCTGCTGCGCCTGATCTTCGGTGATGCCCTGCTGCTTCAGCTTTACCACTACGGAAAGCAGATGCCCCTCCATCACCGGAACGCGGTAGGCCGAGGCATGAATCCCAAGCGTGGCGTTGGCGACGGTGCCATCACCCTTCAATTCTCCGAGAACCTTAAGCGGCTCCCACATTATTTTTTCTTCTTCGCCGCCGATGTAGGGAATCACGTTGCCCATGATGTCCATGCTCGGCACGCCCGGATAGCCCGCTCCTGAAACGGCCTGCATGCTCGTTACGACTACAGACTCCACGCCGAAAGCATCAATAAGCGGCTTCATGCTGAGGGTCAGCGGTACGCACACGCAGTTCGGGTTGGTTACGATGAAGCCCTTCCCTTCCGGATGAAACGTCTGCTTTTTAATCTGCTCAATATGATGCGGGTTGACCTCGGGCACCAGAAGCGGCACGTGCGGCTCCCGACGGTAGTTTCGGGCGTTGGTAACAACCGGAATGCCGGCTTCAGCAAAGCTGCGCTCAATATCGCCGGCCACACCTGCATCCATGCCCGAAAAGACAAAGTCGACATCATTCATAGCTTCGGGTTTGCACTCGCGAACCACCATATCTTTGATGGATGATGGAATCTCGCTTGTTTCCACCCAGTTGGCGGCTTCGGAATATGTTTTACCCGCAGAACGCTCTGAGGCACCCACGGCCTGTATCGTAAACCACGGATGATCGCTTAACAGACGAATAAATTTCTGACCTACTGCACCGGTGGCGCCCAGCACCCCGACTCTATATGTTCTCATAGCTTGGTATCTCTACAGTTGATTGTAATAATGTGATAGAATTTGCTGCTTATTTCTGCCTGACACTTGTGTTCTCAAAGAAGGTCCGTAAAATATCACTTTTATAACTGACGATTAACTGGTCAGACCGCCATTTAATACTTTTAAACATTAGAAAGCTTATTCAAGACCTCTTCTAGTGAAATTACGTGTCCTCGTGTATCGTGGTTAAATTTCAACTTCTCAAAGTTCATTCACCATATAACAAGTCAACAATACTGCTAACTCTGCTGCCTTAAACAAAAAAAGGCCCTCAAGAGGACCTTTTTAATGCAATTCAACTAATTACGCAGAAAGATCAAAAATTGAGGAGAAATTCAATTTCTTCAAGAAGCGACTCGTAGTATTTTCGATCGTTCAGCTGACGGGATGTGTCGGCCGAGTTCGCGCTGCCGTATTGAGAAGGCGACGGCGGGAAAACTTCAATCAGGTTGAGCGTAAGATGCGTAAGACCGTTTACCTCATCGCGAACCAGATTGATTTCAGCCGTTACATGGCGGGAAACACGAGAACTGTAGCCATAGAAACGATCTTCATCACCTCTGGCGCCGGGATTAATAAAATCTGCCCGGATTACTCCTTCCTGATTATTAGAACGACGAATTACAAATCCGTTGCCGTTAAGCGCGCTCATACTGGCCTGAAAAACATCGGTTGAATCAAAGTCAAAAGTGGCACGGTTAACATCGCTGACATCAGTAGTGCCGCCAATTCCGGATGAAGCACAAGATGATAAAGTTAGCGTAAGGGCTACAAACAATACGGCAAGTAGCGAATGATTAAAGGGGCTGATTTTCATAAAATATGCTGCTGCTATTCGGTGTGTTAGTTACGGGTACTCAGTTTTATTTGATGTGCATAAATACATACACTTCTTCTAAAATGACGCTCATATTACAAAAATGATTTTGAATCCCTCAACCCGTTTACAAAAAAATACGCCTGATTACATCCTGTTAAAGGATTATCGAAACACAGCCCCCTAAAAAGCCCTTTCAGCGATTTTGGGTCTGAAGTCAGGACGCAGCGTCTCGCAAATTATACCGCAGATTCCCGCAAATTATAATTGAAAAGTTCAGTGATTCGGAACGATCACGAAACATCCAACACTCAACACGTAACATTCGGGAGCGAATGCGACCGCCCCCCAAAAGTCCCAAAGCCCAATCAACAATCATCGTTCTTATAGCGTGCTAAAGTTTGTATATTGCCAAGTTTGCTGATGCAAACCTGGCCGGAAGCTATAAGATCAACTTGAAAACCATTCCGGTCAGGCGGGCCTCAGCATTTTTGACCTTATTGTATTGTATCACGCTACACGTCATTTATTCATTCTTAATCACTCGCACAAGAAAACAGCATGTCTGATTTAACCAGTCTTGAAAAAATTGTATCTCTTTCGAAATCACGCGGCTTCATCTTTCAATCATCTGAAATTTACGGCGGACTCGCTGCCGTGTACGATTACGGCCCGCTTGGCGCCGAGCTGAAACGCCGCCTGAATCAGGCATGGTGGACCGCCATGACTCAGAAGCACGACAATATCGTGGGCATAGACGCCGCGATTCTGATGCATCCCAAAGTCTGGAAGGCCAGTGGTCACGTAGATGGCTTCAGCGATCCGATGATCGACGACAAGGCCTCCAAGCGCCGCTATCGTGCCGATATGCTAATTGAAGAGCACATCATGAAACTCGAACAAAATGGCGATACCGACCGCGCCAAAGAGCTTCAGGACCTGCTCGACACCAGCGGCACGCGCAAAAGCCTCACCGAGGACCTGTACGACATCATCATGGAAGAGGAGATTCGCTCTCCGGATTCCGGCGCCTTCGAGTGGACCGAAGTTCGTCAGTTCAACCTGATGTTCGACACGCAGTTTGGCGCGACTTCCAGCGGCGAGGACTCTAAGGTATATCTGCGCCCGGAAACGGCTCAGGGTATTTTCGTGAACTTCCCGAACGTGCTGAATACGGCGCGTCAGCAGATTCCGTTTGGTATCGCCCAGATTGGTAAGGCTTTTCGTAATGAGGTTGTGGCGCGTCAGTTTGTGTTCCGCATGCGCGAGTTCGAACAGATGGAAATGCAGTTTTTTGTGAAGCCTGGTGAAGACAACGAATGGTACGATAAATGGAAGCATGATCGCCTCGAGTGGCACAAGAGCATCGGTATTCGTGAGAAAAACCTCCGCTATCTCGATCACCCTCAAGACAAACTGGCCCACTACGCCAAGAGCGCGGTCGACGTGCAGTACAAGTTCCCGATCGGCTGGCAGGAAGTGGAGGGCATCCACAACCGCACCGACTTCGACCTTTCGCAACATCAGGAGTTTTCCGGCAAGAAAGTGGAGTATTTCGACCCGCAGACGCAGGAACGCTACATTCCGTACGTAATTGAAACCTCTATCGGGCTCGACCGCTGCGTGCTTATGACGCTCTGCGACGCCTACCGCGAGGAGGAAATCACCGACGACAAAGGCAAAACCGAAACCCGCACCGTGCTGAAGCTGCATCCGAAGCTGGCACCGATCACTGCCGGTATCTTCCCGCTGATTAAGAAGCCCGAGCTGATGGAAAAAGCACGCATGATTCAGAACGAGCTGTCCGAAAACTACAAAGTGGTATTCGACGAGAAAGGCTCCATCGGCAAGCGCTACCGCCGCCTTGATGAAGCCGGAACCCCGTTCTGTATCACCGTGGATTTCGAGTCGCTGGATGACAACGCCGTTACCGTTCGCGACCGCGACACCATGCAGCAGGAGCGCGTTTCCATCGATGCGCTCGACCGCTACATTTACGATAACATCAAGTCCTGGAAACCGCAGGACTAAGCTCATAGGCTTTTTCAGTCCGTGGCAATCGGCTGCGGACTGAATCACCGCCTGTATTTGTTTTAAACAGCATGAGTAATGCCGAATCTAATAATCGCAAACAAAAGCCTGAAGCCGTCATTATGTTCGACGGCGTGTGCAATTTGTGTAACGCTTCGGTCAATTTTGTAATTGACCGCGATTCGGACCGTTACTTTAAATACGCTGCGCTACAGTCTGAGGCGGGACAGCGCTTCCTCGACAGGCACAACCGATCCGTATCGGATTTTGACTCTGTGATTTTGCAGGAAGACGAGACTTTTTATACCAAATCGACCGCGGCTCTGCGCATCGCCCGAAAGCTGGACGGAGCATGGCCGCTGCTGTACGGTTTCATCATCATCCCTCCCTTTCTCAGAAACGTTGTGTATGATCTTATCGCCCGAAACCGTTACAAATGGTTTGGAAAGCAGGATGAATGCCGCATCCCGACTCCGGAACTCAAAAGCCTGTTTCTGGATTAAAACACCAATTATCAACATCACTTTAGCTAAACGATGAAAGTAACCGAGTTTTACGAGCAGTCCGACGAACCCCTCATTTCGTTTGAGATTATTCCGCCTAAACGGGGAAAATCAATTAACGGGATTTTTGAGGCTTTGGACCAGGTGATGCCGTACCGACCGCCTTTCATAGACGTTACTGCGCATGCAGCTGAGGCGTACTACGAAGAGCTGGAGGACGGTAGCGTGAAACGCCATATCAAGCGCAAGCGTCCGGGCACCATCGGATTGTGTGCGGCCATCAAGCACCGATACAACGTAGAGCCCGTTCCGCACGTGCTGTGTAAGGGCTTCACCCGCGAGGAAACCGAAGATGCGCTTATTGAGCTGAACTACCTCGGCATTCAGAACGTGCTGGCCATCCGCGGTGATGACCCCGGTGCCAATAAACCCATTAGCAAGTCCAGAGGCATCAACGAATACGCGGTTGATCTTGTACGGCAGATTAAGCGGATGAACAAAGGGCTCTATCTCGAGCAGCTTATCGATGCCGACAAAACCGACTTCTGCATTGGCGTAGGCAGCTATCCGGAAAAACATTTTGAGGCACCAAACCTGGACTGGGACGTGCAGCGCCTCAAAGAAAAGGTTGATGCCGGAGCCGATTATATCGTAACCCAGATGTTTTTTGACAACAAAGTCTACTTCGATTTTGTAGACAAATGTCGTGATGCCGGAATTAAGGTGCCAATTATTCCGGGGCTTAAAATTATAACGAACTACAAACATCTCACTTCACTTCCGCGCTTTTTTCATCTGAATCTGCCTGAAGCTCTGTCTCACGAGATTTCGCTGAATCCGGACCGTGCCAAAGAAATCGGCATTGAGTGGGGAATTCAGCAGTGTACCGAGCTGCTTGACAACGGCGTTCAGGGGCTTCATTTTTATGTGATGGCCAACCCGAGCCCGGTCATCACGCTGCTGGACCGCATGAAAACCGGTCTGAAATCCAGAATCTGATCTCCGGAGCTTTGCTTTGATCCGAAACCTGCCTGCCTTTGGATTCCTCCTTCTGATGCTGATAAGCATCAGCCTGCTGAGCGGCTGCCGGTCAACGCAGCCGCGCGGGGCGCAGAATCAGGTTGAGCAGCGCCTGCTTCAGCAGTTTGAACAGTGGCGCGGCGTGCCCTACAGGCTTGGTGGCATCACAACCAGCGGGGTCGACTGCTCGGCCTTCGTACAGAACGTTTATCGCGATGGGTTCAATGTCAATATCCCGAGAACAACCGGGGAGCAGATGAACGCCGGCGTGGCCGTGAACCCTCGTCAGCTGATGATTGGCGACCTCGTTTTCTTCCGGACCGGACGTAACACCCTGCACGTCGGCATTGTGATGCGTAACGGACGCTTCATGCATGCCTCCACCTCTCAGGGCGTAATCATGGACGACCTCAACCAGCAATACTGGCGCGACCGCTTCATCCGCGCCCGCAGGGTTTTGTGACAGCGTGGTTCGATACCGCTTTTTTGGAACACTAAGTTCCAAACGCACAAGGTAAAGGATTAGAAGAGCATACAACCATTCACCACTCAACACTCCCACGGGAATGATGAAGCAGACATCAGAATTCATTACATTCATATATCAGAATGGCCGTGTTCAGACCTGCTGAACAGCTAATATTCGACTCGACTTTTTACAAATTAATTATTTCGTTCAAGCATGAAACTACTCGTTAACGTAGATCACGTTGCAACACTCCGTAACGCCCGTTCCGAGGGCTATCCCGATCCTGTTGAGGCCGCCCGAATTTGTGAGGACAACGGTGCAGCCGGGATTGTTTTCCACCTGCGCGAAGACCGTCGCCATATTAAGGATGATGACGCCTGGGGTCTGAAGAAAGCCGTTCGCGGTCTGCTCGACTTCGAGATGGGCGCCACCGAGGAGATGCTCGATATCTGCTGCCGCATGAAGCCCGAGCTGTGTACACTTGTTCCAGAAAAACGGGAGGAAATCACCACCGAAGGCGGACTGAACATGCCTTTGATCATGGATGACTACCGCACCCGCGTGCTGCCCAAACTGGCCGAAGCCGGCGTTCCCGTTAGCCTCTTCGTAGAGCCAACGATTGCTGACATGGAGCGCTGCGCAGAGCTTGGCGTACCCGTGGTTGAGCTTCACACCGGGACCTACTCAAACGCTACCGGCGATAAAAAGAAGGATGAGCTGAAACGACTCAAAGATGCTGCTCAAGCGGCGCATCAGCTTGGGATCAAGGTTAATGCCGGTCACGGACTGGGCTTCGACAACATCCGCCCTTTTATTGAGAATGTGCCTCACCTGGCGGAAATCAGCATTGGTCACGCCCTGATGGCAGACGCCCTGATGCGCGGACTTCCGACCTCCGTTCGCGAAATGGTTGCCATACTCGAAGAATACAAATCCTGATTTTTACTCAACGCATACTGTCCGACCATGGCTGATATACCCGAATCAAAACTACCCATAGGCTCATCCCTGCCCGACAACTACAAGTCGGGCTTTGTAGCCATTGCCGGCAAGCCAAACGCGGGGAAATCCACTTTTTTGAACGCGATTTTGGGAACCAAGCTGTCTATCATATCACCAAAGGTTCAGACTACGCGTCATCGCATTACGGGTATTCATTCCGATGAAAAAGGGCAGATTGTGTTTCTGGATACGCCCGGCATTCTCGAGCCCCGCTACAAGCTTCATGAAAAGATGATGCAGGCCGTTAAGCGCTCCGTGGAAGATGCCGACCTCGTTCTTTTCATCCTTGATCCGGCCGACCTTCCGGAAGCGTCAGAGATGGAGTGGTACAAGCCATACGCCCGAAAGCCGCTTTTTCTGATGATTAACAAGTCCGACCGGTTCGGTGAAGGTCAGATTGAGCACGCAAAGCAGCACATGATTGAAATCATCAAGCCTGCCAAAACCCACGTAATTTCGGCGCTGAACTCCGACGGAATCGATCAGTTGGTGGATGAGATTTTTGACACCCTTCCGCAGGGTCCGCCGTTTTATCCGCCTGATCAGCTTAGCGAGCATCCGGAGCGCTTTTTTGTATCGGAGCTTATTCGAGAGCAGCTCTTCAATTTGTACCGGGCGGAAATTCCATACTCGTGCACGGTAAACGTGGTGACCTTCAGCGAGGAGGAAGACATCATCAAAATCGATGCTGAAATTGTGGTTAACCGAAGCAGTCAGAAAGGAATTTTGATTGGCAAAGGCGGCACGGCGCTGAAGAAACTGGGTACCGAATCCAGGCGCGAAATTGAGACGTTTCTGGATAAAAAGGTTTTCCTGAATCTCTTTGTAAAGGTTCGGGAAAAATGGCGCGACAACGAGACCTTTCTTCGAAGCTACGGGTACCAGTGATCAGGTATCAGGTATCAGGTATCAGGTATCAGGTATCAGGTATCAGGTATCAG
>JAIUMA010000075.1 GCA_022565795.1 Balneolia bacterium | reverse complement strand
CGGGTTTCTTCCCTGCGCTATCGCTTGGTTCAGTCACCCGGGGCTACTCATATTGCATTCGGGGTCTTTGAAGATTACATAGAAGCTTGAATTGTCTTTCCCGGACAACAGTGATTCCCAATTCCCAATTCACCATTCAAAATTATTACGAATCCTTCTCCATAAGCTCGCTTCTGCTCCGGTTCTTTGTAAGGTAGCGAAAGCGCAGATTGTGAAGAACAGCAGCTGTTGTCAGGCCCAGAATAAGTCCCGCCCACAGACCCTGCGGGCCGTAATCAAGGTGTATTCCAAAATACCAGCCGCTGGTAAGTCCTATAATCCAGTAGGCAATGAGGTTTACAATCATTGGGATTTTGGTGTCCTTGAGCCCGCGTAATGCGGCTGATCCGCTTACCTGAAGTCCGTCAGAAATTTGGAATACCGCCGCAAAGAAAAGCAGTTGAACGGCCAGCGGGGTCAGATCGGCATCGTCGGTATAGATGCTTATGAGAAACTCCGGAAAGAGGAAGAAAATGGTGGCTGTTACGCACATCAGCCCGACCGCCATACCAATGCCTGTATAGCCCGAGAAGGTAGCGTCTTTCATAGAGCGCTTGCCCAGGTTTTGTCCCACACGAATGGTGATGGCACTTGAGAGGCCAAATGCCATCATAAAGGTAATAGATGCCAGGTTTAATGCCACCTGATGCGCAGCTACGGCGGTTGTGCCCAGATAGCCCATCAGCAGGGAGACAACGGCAAACATGCTCACTTCCATGGTCATGGTGATACCAATCGGGAAGCCCAGCCAGAGAAGCTCCTTCATATAGCGGGGATCAGGCAGCTTCAGATCGGTGAAAATCTCGAACACTTTGTATTCATTTTTCTGCCAGGTGTATACCAGCATGCACAGGAACATCACCCACATCACAATCATGGTGGCCCAGCCGGTTCCGATGGCTCCAAGGGCGGGGAAGCCGAATTTTCCGAACATGAGGGTGTAATTACCCAGAATATTGAAGAATAAACCCACAACCGCAAAATACATGGCCGGTCTCGTAACGGATACGGCCTCGTTAAAATGCTTCAGCGCCAGATAGCCAAAAAAGCCGGGGATTCCCCACGCGGCTGCCTGAAGGTATCCCTTGGCAAGTCGGGTGACCTCAGGCTCGAGGTCGAGTAGCAGCAGAACGGGCTCGGCGTTGCGCAATAGCAGTATAGTCGGTATCGAAATGATGAACGCCAGCCACAACGATTGCCGCACGCTCTTACCAATCCGGTCGTTCCGGCCGCCACCAAAATGCTGCGCCACGATTGGCGTAACGGCCATCAGGATACCGGCGCCAAGCATAAAAACCGGCGTGAGAATACTCGATCCAATTGCAACGGCCGCAAGATCCTGCGTGCTCAGATTACCGGCCATAACGGTATCTACAAACGCCATAGACATTTGCAGCAGATTGGCAATTATGAGCGGTAGCCCAAGCTTGAAGGTTACCGCTGCCTCGCTGCGCACCCTGCTGAAGAGGGATTGTTCCGGTAGGTTTTCCTGCCTGTTCAATGCGTTACTGGACGGTAATTCTTTGGTGATGGTTTTGGGATGCCAAAGATACCGTTTTATTTATTTTTAAAGCCCTGCAATCCAAAAATTAACAGTAAAAAAAGTAAACAATTGCAGATATATTATAATTACTTACAAAAATGTTTGGCTTTTAAAGAAATAACATTGCGTAAGTTATGCCCTAAAATATTGGTAGACATATACTTTAAGGATTTATTTAGGTTGAGATATAAGTGGCAAAGATTTTTTTAAATATTATTTGTCTTGCCCCCCGTAATTCTTACATTTATGTAAAGATATAATAAAAGTATCGCTAAACATTAAAATTATTTATCTCACGTCTCGTCATCATGCCTCATTTTGTATTACCAATTAGGCATCAATAATAACATTGATGTGAGTGTAATGCCATTGTAACATTCGATTAAATCTGCTAACGATAAATCATTAATAGATGAAGAAATTAAAAATAGCTGGTCCCATTTTACTTTTTATAACTACAGTGGTGCTGATAGTTATAATTGCGAATGATTATACCACGAGTAATCCGAACACAACTAGAAACGATAAGGTCGGGTATAATGGATATTTTCCATCGGAGGATGTGTTTATAGATACCTCTCAACTTATGAGGGTTAGGGCTGACAAAGAAGAAGATTTTGTTGCAGTATGGAACCAAGGTAATCAGTCATTGTATCAGTTCGATCAATCTGGTAATTACATTAGAACAGTAACAACACGGGGTAGTGGCCCTGGGGAAGTAGGATATGTGTCAGGTATAGCACTGGGTAGCGGTAAAATTGTACTGAATGATCAATCAAAGTTCATGTTCCATGTATTTGATTATAAGGGTAATTTTGAACAATCAGTACAGTATCGCGAAACCATTTTGCTTGATATAGCTTATAATCATCCGTTTGTTATAGGTCAAAACGCTCTCTCAATATCGGGTGACGTGAATAATGAACAAACTCTTGCTTATATATATAACCTGGAAACAGGGGAGACTGTCGGTAGTGTTAAAATAGATTTAAATCATATTGATGCAGCAAACCGAATGGTCAACCTTGTTGCTGACGAAGATCATTTTCTTATAGTTCCCAAAGCTGGTTATCAGTATTTCAAAGTTGAAGCTAGAAGCGGAGAACTTGTCTCAATGGGTGATTTCGAAGGGTATGATTTTAATAGTTTACAGGAACGGCTAGCTGATCTATATGGAATAGACAATCCTAATTTGATAATTGATATGGAAGTTGATCAATCAGGCTACATGTTAGCACTAAACGGTACCGCAAGAAAAATCCTCAGTATGGATAAAGATTTTAAACTAAATAGGGCTTTAGAGTTTGAGAGCTTGATTCCGTTTTATGAAAACGAGTACTTAAGAAGCATATCAATTGGTGGTAGCCAATTGTATGTACTTAATGGTCAAGGTGATGGAGTGATTCATTCATTTAATTACTAAAGATAAATCTCAATCATTGGCTACAGCATGGTTAGGGATTAGTCATGATGCGCCGGGAAAACCAGCTCAAAGGTAGTGCCGCTTTTTGTAGATGAGCTGAAGTTGATTTGCCCTTCGTGCGCTTCCATTATTTTTTTGCAGATAGCCAGACCCAGGCCGGTGCCGCTGGTTTTGGTTGAAAAATTAGGTGTGAAGATTTTTTCCTGAAGCGTAGCTTCGATGCCGTCGCCACTGTCCGAAATATAGACGTGATGCTTTCCGCTATTGCCTTTAATGGTAATTTTAATGGTCCCGCCTTCAGGCATGGCCTCAATTCCGTTTTTGATGAGGTTGATGAGCACCCTTTTGATTTCATCAGAAACCCCGTGAACCCAGGCCGGATCCGGGCTGGCCGCAAAATGAAGCTCGACATCCTGGTGATGCTCGAACAGCGGAAGAGTCGATGAAATAAGCTGGTTGAGATCAGCTTTTTCCTGCTTGCCGGTGAGTGGCTTTGCAAATGCCGAGAAGTCAGAAGCAATCCTGTTGAGGGACTCAATTTGATTAACCAGCATTCCGGTGAGTTTGGTTATAGCCGGACGCAGCTCATCCATACTGCGGTCACCGATTTCCATCTGCCGCTGAAGATGCTGGATGCTCAGCTTCATGGGCGTAAGCGGGTTTTTAATTTCGTGCGCAATCTGGCGCGCCATTTCAGACCAGGCTGCATCCCGCTCTGCTTCGGCCAGCTCCGCGCGAAGATTCCTTAAATCGGCCACCATCTGATTGTATGCACGGGCCAGCTCACCAATTTCATCGTTTGTGGTTACCGGTATGGTGGTGTCCATATTGCCCGATGAAATGCGCTTCAGCCCGCTTTCAAACTCGGCCAGTGGTTGCGTAAGCTTGCGCGAAACAACGTAGGCAATTGCGGTAAAAAAGATGAAGATGATGATATAGAAAGCAATCAGATAGGTGGTCGTCTGCAGGAATTCTTCTTCATAGATAGCCGATCGGGTATAGGCCGGAATGCCGAGCACGCGCTCCACCTGTCCGTTGCGAAATACGGCCCGGAACCCCATCAGCACCGATAAATCACCAATCCTGAACGGCTGGAATACCGTAGTGCGGTTTTCATTGAAAATCTCATTATAAGCCTGAAACGGAATGAAATCGGAGATCAGCTGAAGTCGAAATATTTCGGGTGCAGTAGTGAGGGTAAGCTGACCATCTTCAAAGACCATAATATCGACATCCTCAAGCTGGATGGCGCTGCTGCGCGGGGCTCTCATAAGATGATCATCGAGACGGCTTTCAACAGCGCTGAGGTTCCGATACAGCTCCTGTTCGGCAATACGGGTGTTCTGCAGGCCCACAATGTATTCTGTTATGAACGCAAGCGCTATCATAAATAAAAGCGTTGCAATAAGGTAGCTGTCGAGTATTCTGTCCTGAAAACGCTGGGACTGACGCTCTCTTTCGCTGCCCGTACCTGTCCTGTAAAGCTTGCGCAGCTGATATATGATGAGGCAAATAATCAGAAGTGCCACAAAAAACCGGAATCCGGTGAAAATATAGTTCAGCATTGTGGTGTCGCGTACAGTCACCATCACGGTGGTTTCATCGTCGTAGCGGTGCAGGAGCTGTCGGTACGGAGTTTGCCCTCCGTATCGCTTAACCATTGTAGGTTGCTCTGCGGTTGGTCTGCGTGAATCGTTGAGGATGTGGTACTGCGACATCACCGGTGTTCTGAGCGCAGCAGTTGAGCTCACCTTAAAATTATTCCGATACTGGGTAATTACATAGCGATTCCAGCTTTCCCGTTCGCGCTCATGGAAAGCGAGCGCGTCGTTAATCGGGCGGCCGAAGCTGTGGCCTTCAACCAGTACGAAAGTAACCAGCCAGGACGGCTGCGTCGGGAAATCAGACGGAATGCTTTGGAGCCCTTTGATGAAAACCGGAAATCCCTGAAAGGTGTTGTCGCTCTCAACGATTGGCAGTCGCGCAAACGGACGCTGAAGCGACTGGCGGATGAAACTGCGGACTTCATCATGAAAGGATGTAGAAAACCGCTCAGTGAAAGAGGTCTGCGAACCGTAGTCAGCAATGATGTTGAGGCGGCCGTCGAGCAGAAACGACAAAATCGTATAGGAACCCCAGTCCGGATCAATCTGGCGACTGACCTGCTGGCGAAACTGTGCTGCGGCCTGAATCGGGAAGGAAGGGCTGGCCTCAACTGTTTGTACCTGTGAAATAACGCCTTCCTCGAGCAGCGATTGAATCAATTGCCGCGTGATCTGCTCGGCTTCTCCTTCATCGGCCGTTACGTAGTTTACAGCCATGCGAAGCATATTGTCGTTCTCCTTCTTCATTTCAGCGTCGAAGTAAACGGGCAGAGCCAGAATCATTGCGAAAAATACGGTGAAGGCAATTGCTCTTGGCCTCACCGGTGCAACAAGCATCAGACTGTTCAATCTGGCGGAGCCAAGTAGTAAAACGAGCAGAATGCTTAGGAGCGCAAACTTGACCCAAAGAGCAGCCGGAACACTTGCGCTATCGAAATAGATGACGATTCCAATTCCGGTCGCCAGCCCGGGGATGAGAAGCAGGAGTGCAAAAAACGGCTTATCAAACTGTCTGATGGCTGACCTGCTCAGCATATATAGCAACGAAATGAATGAGCCTAACATCAACAGGGAAGACGCATAGACGATCCAGGTGGACAGGGCCGGGAACACTCTTAGCGCAATGACGCCCGTCTGTGTGGTGTAAATGGTATCGAACAACCGCATTTGCGCCCAGGCTCCGGCGACGCCAGCGCCCACGGCAAGCAGCAGTATCACTGTTCCCGAAAGAAGGCCGGAATTTTCGGCCGTTTGCCTCCGAAGGTATTCCACGACAAAAAGAGCGGAGAATACTATAAAAACGCTGTCGAAAAGGAGTAGAAGCTGGTAGGAAAGGGTGAAACCTACGCTTTCTGAAATGAGACGGGGAAAGGGAATTTCAAGCTGCCGTAAAACCAGCCAAATTGCTAAAGTGAACGCCGCCGGAAGGAGTGGGCGAAACAATCCGCCGCGTGCCAGTCTTCTTAGCATCAGCACGCTCATACCGAACAGGATGAAGATACCCGCCGTTACGACGCACCATCTGAACCAAATCATGTTGCGATCCCACCTACGCTCAAGCGCGGGGAAGTCCGCTGTACTTACTGTTACAAATCCGACTGAGTCTCTGGAGGTAGTGTGTAATGGCACCTGCCGCGCCGTTACCGGAGCCATGTTTATGTCGAAAAACCGAAAGTTTACCGGGTAAACCTGCCTGTCAGCCCAGCTGCGCGTAATATCATATTGTTGCGTGAGCAAATCCGGAGAAGCACCCGATCGCCTGATCAGCCTTGTAGAGACGATATCGTATCGTGTTCCGTCTTCACCCTCAAAAGTGATTTGGCAAACAAAATAAACCACGAATCCGCTTTGCTGAACGCTGATGTACACATCACCAGTGTCCAGAGCGGGCAGGTAGGTGATGGGGTTGCCGGTCCATGCAAACTGCCGGGTATTACGGAATACGGTAATTCCTCGGAAGTCTTTTTCGGCCGCAATTCGGTTGTAGATTCGCGTGGGGTCCGGATCGGTTCCGAGCAAAGGCTGGATGATATCCCGCAGCCTGCGGGTGTCGGCAATCATATCCTGCTCTACATCCCTGAAGGTATTAACTGCACCTTCGAGCGCCTGTTGCGTAAGTTTTTCGCGCTCATCAATATCTGGTTTTCCGAAGTAGAAATGGGTTTCGCCGGCCACCCATATTAGCGCCAGCAGGCCAAAAATCACCGAAAAGATGCGCAGATAGTTGGAATATGATGTCTGGGCGGGTTCTGGCATGTGCCGGATTACAAACAGTTGAGTGAGTAAGGGTTCAGATTACCTTATACTACAAAATTACAGCTATGATCCATACCACAAAGTTCATTCAGAATTGCACCTGCGGCAAGCATGCCCATAGATTTCCGGGTTGAGTAGGTCGCGCTGGTAATATGGGGAATCAAAACGGCGCCGGGAGCAGAAAGGAGGTCCGGATGGATTTCAGGCTCCTTTTCAAACACATCAATTCCCGCTCCGGCAATCTGTTGAGCGTGAAGCGCCCGAGCCAAAGCTGCTTCATCTACTACCGGCCCGCGTGCAGCGTTAATTAAGAACGCATCGGGCTTCATGGCGTCGAGGAAGTTTTTATCCACAAGGTGACGGGTTTCATGGGTCAACGGGCAGTGCAGCGTTATGATGTCACATTCCTGAGCAATGCTGAGTGGGTCGGCGGTATACTTTGCTCCTAACATCTGCTCGGTTTCACGGTCAATGCGGGAGCGGTTGTGATAGAGAATGTTCATACCGAATGCACGGCATCGTTTAGCCACGGCCATACCGATTCGTCCCATTCCAATAATACCAAGCGTGCACTCCTTTAACTCGGGACCCATAAATGATGTCGGGTGCCAGCCGTCAAAATCACCACGGCGCAGGAACTCCTGAGATGACGGTATGTGCCTCACAGTAGCCAGCATGAGTGCAAGCGTGCCATCAGCAGTCGCATCTGTGAGAACGTCGGGCGTATTGGCTACGCGGATTCCTGCCTTTTCGCAGGCCTCAACATCGATATTGTTGTACCCGACGGCGTGATTGGCCACAATTTTCAGTTTTTTGGCATGTTCAATCACTTTATGAGTGATGGGATTCGAGAGCATGCTCAGAAGACCGTCATATTCACCAATAGCATCACATAGTGAATCCTCGGTGTTGTAGGTGCCTCTTTTCCCTATATCGAGTCTCGTATGCTTTTCAAGCAGTTCAGAAACTTCGGGGAAAACCGACTCGGTAAGCAGTACACGTGGCTTGGAATTCATAGTGGCTGCCTCTCTGGTTCAGTACGGCCGGTAGAGTTCGGTTTACTTAGTCTTCAATTTTAGTGACTTTGGCGTCACTCCACATTTTTTCGATACCGTAGTGCTCGCGGGTGTCTTTTTTGAAAATATGAACAACGATGTTTACGAAATCGAGTACAACCCAGCGGCGGGTGTCGAGTCCTTCTTTTCGCCATGGACGTTCATTAAGTTCTTCACGAAGCACGTCGGTGAGTTCGTCGGCAAGGCTTTTCACGTGAACGTCTGAAAGACCGTTGCATACCACAAAATAATCGGCCAGCGTGGTGATCTCACGTAAGTCCATCACCAGAATTTGTTCTGCTTTTCTGCGGGAAAGGGTGCTGGTGATGGTATTAATAAGCTCTTTCGCGCCTTCGGTGTTAAAACTACTGTCTGTATTCGGTTCGGTCAAAATATATTGGTGTGGTTTTATTGTGATGTATCAGAGTTCGAGCGATTCGAAATCGGCTCCAACTACAACGGTTGCATCAAGATAGAAAAAAGGAGAGGATTCCCTTATGATGTTATCTTCGCTTACTCCCAGCGCTCGGGCCACTCTTCGGGCGTTCTCCCGATTGCCGCTTCTGTCTATTATAATGGTTTGCTCAAGGTCGAATGTTTCAAAGTTTCCAGACTGAACAACGTCGAAACCCGCGGCACGCAGATGATTCGTAAATCGGGTAGCTACGCCAAGCACGCCGCAGCCATTAAGTACTTCAAGCTGGATGACGTTGCTTATCAGATGTGTTTCAATATCCGAGCGTTCGGGAACAATACGCGGATATACAACTCTTGCAAAGAGGGCTGTTACTAAAATCAGGAGCAGGACTCCAAGGAGGCCAATACTAACATTCAGGAAAAGAGGGGAGTCAAACCATTTTTTCATAGGCAGTATCAAGTACTGTACGTATTAGTACTCGAACATGCTGTTGCGACTCGAAAAAGGACTTCTGTACGGATTGTAGAAGCTATTGCCGTAGCCATACGGGCTGTACATACCGCCTGGAATCTGGCGGAAAGAAACGCTAAGGCGTGTATTTTCACTAAAATTGTAATTCAACTGTGCGTTGCGAACAAAAAACTGGGCTCCCTGATTATCACCCATCAGGCTGTTTCCAAACGGCGAGTGACCAACGGCAAGGTCCAAACGACCTGTCAGATTCTCATTAAAGAGAAAATGCATAGTATTGGTGTAAAAATTCTGGTTGAAAGTCTCGCCGCCAAAAGAACCTACGGTCATTTCATAGCTGTGATCCATTCTGAAATCGAATAGCCCGAACACGTCATCGCCTGCCGGCAGGGCAGTTACTGTTCCTGTATACTCATGCGGCTCGGGTGAGACGCCATCACGGAACTGAGCCTCGGCAACAGAGTGGAAACTTAAGATAAAAAGAAGTGATAGAATTGAAATAACACGCATAATTCGGGGATTTAAAGCTATTTCTGAATGTTCATATATTCAACCATAACGTAACTAAAAAAAAAGAATTATACCACTATGAAGCTGTTAAATAATGGTTATCAGGTTGATATGTAAGAATAACGTGTCAATACCGGTTTCGGTTCGCTTAGGACACAATTTTGCCAATTGTTATAAAACATTACGCCATTTGGGGAAACTTACTTCTTGCGTTATATTACGCAGTTATATAAAAAACAAATAAACCTAAGCGTTTTACCTACATGAAGCTTACTGATTTTAGATACGAAATAGAAGGTATTCAAGTTCCTGAATTCGGCGTTGAGCCACGAGATTCAGCTAAACTAATGGTACTTAACCGTGAAAAAAAGACCATTACCCACGAGACCTTCTCGAATATTCACAAGTATTTCAATAAGGGAGACTGCCTGGTTTATAACAACACCAAGGTTTTTCCTGCACGTCTGAAAGGTCGCAAAGAGAAGACGGATGCAGATATTGAAGTGTTTTTGCTTCGTGAGCTTCAGCCGGAAAACATGCTATGGGATGTACTCGTAGAGCCTGCACGTAAGATCCGAATTGGCAATAAGCTTTACTTTGGTGAAGATTTAGTAGCAGAGGTTGTCGATAATACCACATCGCGCGGCAGAACCATCCGTTTTCTTTTTGATGGCTCAAATGATGACTTATACGCTAAACTCGATATCGTCGGCGAAATGCCCATGCCCCCGTATATCGAACGTGAGCCCGTGCCGGACGATAAGCACCGTTATCAGTCTGTGTTTGCCAAAGAGCGCGGCGCCGTAGCAGCACCTACAGCAACCATGCACTTCACTCCTGAACTGGTCGACAAAATCACCGAAAAAGGGGTCATTCTTGCGCCTGTTACTCTGCATATCGGTTGGGGCACATTCCGTTCGGTTGAGGTTGAGGATCTTACAAAGCACCGCATGGATTCAGAATATTACTACATCCCTGAAGAAAGCGCCGAGCTAATTAATCAGGTGCGTCTAAGTAAAACAAACAAGGTAATAGCGGGCGGCACTACGGCTGTACGTGCTATCGAAAGCAGCATTACGGCAAGCGGTCTTCTCAAGCCAGCTATCGGATGGACCGATAAGTTTATTTATCCATCGTATGATTTCAAATTGACCGAGGGACTTATCACCAACTTCCATCAGCCGGAGTCTACACTTCTGATGCTTGCGGCTGCTTTCTGTGATTTCGACTTCCTGATGCATGCCTACGAGGAAGCTGCCAAGAACAATTATCGCTTCTACACCTTCGGCGATGCAATGATAATTATATAGTCTGGTGTCCGGACAAAACAAAGTAGCAGTGGTATTGCCTGCAGGCGGGTTGGGAACCCGCCTGGGCTACCCAATCCCGAAAGCCTTCATACCAATCGGGCGCAAAACCATTCTTGAGCATACAATTGAGTGTTTTTATCCGCTTTCACAGGTGGCGCGCATCATTGTGCCGGTGCCGGAGGAAATGCTGAATGAGGCTACTTCGCTGCTTTCTGGATTCACGGCTAAGCCGGTAATAGTAACCGCCGGCGGCAAAGAACGGCTTTATTCCATTTATAATGGTTTAAAGCATGTTGGCGATGAGTCTCTGGTTGCTGTTCACGATGCGGTGCGTCCGCTGGTAAGCAGGAAAGAGATTGAACGGGTTATTGCGTCAGCCGATGAGTTTGGTGCCGCCATGCTTGTTTCGCCTTCCGATAATACGCTTAAGCGGGTTTCGAAAGACATGTATATCGAGCAGACCGAAGATCGTTCTGTTATTTGGCAAGCGCAAACGCCGCAGGTCTTCAAAACCGAACTTTTGCTTGAAGCATATGAAAAGGCCGTCTCCGAAAATGTGTTCAGTACTGATGATGCGTCATTGGTGGAACGAACGGGTACGCGGGTAAAAGCGGTTGAAGGGTCGGGCAGAAATATCAAAATAACCCGTAAACAGGATTTAGACCTCGCTGCATTTATGATAAACAATTCACAGCAGCCGTTTCGAATAGGCTATGGTTACGATACACACCGTCTTAAAGAGGGCCGGAAGCTTATTTTGGGCGGGATAGACATTCCCCATGAAAAAGGCCTTGATGGACACTCAGATGCGGATGTACTCATTCACGCCATAATCGATGCAATGATTGGTGCTCTTGCGCTTGGAGATATCGGAAGCCACTTCCCCGATACAGATCCTGCTTATGCCGGTGCTGACAGTCGAAAACTTATCAGAGCTGTCAATAAACTCATCAGAGAAAAAGGCTATCAAGTCGGTAACGTTGATGCTACAGTAGTGGCAGAGAGACCAAAACTTAGAAACTTGATTGACACCATGCGCGCCAATATCGCCGAGGACCTGCTAACGGATATTTCCAACATATCGGTTAAAGCAACTACATCAGAGAAGATTGGGTTTGCAGGTCGGGAAGAAGGTATAAGCGCCAGCGCTGTAGCCCTGTTGGTGCAGCGCAGTGGCGGTTCAGAGTCAAAACCTAACGAATAGGGAATACGGCGCTGTAATGGAGCAATACCTGATGGATCTGGTTGAATGGACAAAAGCACAGCCGCTGCTTGGGATATATCTTATATTTCTGTTCATCTCTTTTATGGAAAACGTCTTTCCGCCTATTCCCGGAGATGTGCTCATTGTTTTTGGGGGGTACCTGGCATCTGAGCAAGTTGTCGGTTTTAACCTTGTGCTGCTTGTGACGACAGCAGGATCGGTGATGGGGTTCATGACATTATACTATGTTGGCCGCATCGCGGGGGATGAAATTCGTACCAAGAAAAACCGACTTTGGTTCCTTCGTTTCTTCAGTCCCGCATACATCGACAAAGCTGAAAGATGGATGTATCGCTGGGGACAGGGCGTCGTACTCGCCAATCGATTTCTCGCCGGAGCGAGAACTATTATTAGCCTGATGGCCGGAGTCACGAAATTAAATCTCCGCAAAACTATATTATATGCCACACTCGGGGCGGCAATATGGAATGTGTTGCTCATTGGCATAGGCTGGTTTATTGGTGATAACTGGCCAATCATTAAAGATTACCTCAATTTATACGGGACTATTATTGCATCTGTATTGGCAATCTATGTAATTTACAGGCTCGCTACTTATTTGCTGGAAAAGACGGAAAAACAGACACCCGGTTCTTGAAAAATTTATTTGACAAAAGTATAATCTTTGTCTAAATTTGGAGTCTTCGCAAAAGCTGGCGTAGCTCAGGGGTAGAGCAGCGGTTTTGTAAACCGCCGGTCGTAGGTTC
>JAIUMA010000074.1 GCA_022565795.1 Balneolia bacterium | reverse complement strand
TACTTTACTGATCCTACGCAAAGAGCCCCCAGACACACTCGATGGGAAACTACCTTGTACTGTTAACCGGCTTTCTTTTCCTGATGGAACCGGCTTCGGTGGTTATTCAAAAGCTGATTTCTTCATGGACGGATGAAATTACTCTTGCCTCAGAATCAACCGGTGAGAAACAGCTTCCTGGCGGGCTGCCTAAAGCCGGGCACTATATCGGACTGCTTGAGCGTATTCTGATATTCGTTTTTGTACTGATCAATCAGTTTGCTGCCATTGGCTTCCTGATAGCCGCAAAATCAATCCTGCGATTTGGAGGTAAGAAGCAGGAGCGTATCGAAACCGAGTACATACTGCTGGGCACGCTGCTCAGCTTCACAATAGCAATTATCGTCTCACTTGGCGTGCACTATCTGCTAAATTTCCTTAGCTAACCGAATTCGACTCAGGAAGTACTGCTAAAAAGGTGATTCCTCGTCGGGTAGAACATCAGGTGCAGATGGCGGAAGCTTTGGCCTGGCTCCGCCGCCCTGTGGAGGAAGGGAGTCGCCTGCATCATCATCGTCGTCGATAAACGGATCGATATCAACGCTGCCATCACCAAGCATCGGGCCACCCTCGAAAGAAGTAAGGTTCTCGAATCTGGCATACTCTTTTACGAACTGAAGCTTAATATCACCGACGGGTCCGTTACGCTGCTTTCCGATAATCACTTCACCAATACCTGCCGTAGAATGACCCTCTTCATCGGTTGTGATGCCATAATACTCGGGACGATAAAGGAAGCAAACCACATCGGCATCCTGCTCGATAGACCCACTCTCACGAAGGTCACTAAGCTGAGGACGTTTGTTGCCGCCTCGTTGTTCTACCGCACGGCTCAGCTGCGATAGTGCAATCACGGGCACATCAAGTTCTTTGGCAAGTCCTTTTAGTCCCCGGGAAATCATGGCGATTTCCTGCTCACGGTTTGTATTACTGTTGTTGGAATTGCCGCGCATCAGCTGGAGATAATCCACCACGATAAGGTCGATGTTGTGCTCGTTTTTCAATCTGCGACACTTGGAGCGCATTTCCATAACGCTGAGAGCCGGCGTATCATCGATAAAAATCTTTGCTTTGAAGAGCCGGCTTGCAGCTTCTATCAGGCGCTTGAACTCATCATCCTTCAGACGTCCGGTTCTCGCGGCCTGAGCATCAACTCTTGCTTCCATGGTTAGCAGACGCTGAATAAGCTGCTGATCTGACATCTCAAGGCTGAAAATGGCTACGGCTGCCTGTTTTTCGGGATCAGGATAAAGTGATGCGTTTCGTGCCACGGTAAGAACAAAAGCTGTTTTCCCCATCGATGGACGTGCGGCAATGATAATCATATCACCACGCTGCCAGCCTGCCGTCATCTTATCAATATCTAGTCCGGATGGAATACCAGTGATACCGCCTTTTTGACCACGAATTTCCTCAAGGTGCTGAAGCGTTTTTTTGAGAATATCGCTGATGGCATTCGAGTCTCCGCCACGTTTTGAATTGGCAAGCTCATAGATGGTTTTTTCCGCTTTATCCAGCAGATCGTACGGATCCGAGGAGGTGTCGTACGAATCTTTAATCACATCGGTGAACGCCTGAATGAGCGTTCTCTTGATGGCCTTTTCGGTCAGAATCTGGCAATGGTACTCAATATTCGCAGCTGAACTTACGGAGCGGGTAAGCTCGCTAAGATAACCTGGTCCGCCGCATTCATCCAGAAGTTTGCGGTCGCGCAGCTCGCTTTCAACAGTAATAATGTCAAGTGGGTTGCTTTTTTCGTATAGGTCGGTCATCACCTCAAAAATGTGACGATGCGCTTTACGGTAGAAGTCTGAAGACTGCAAGAGCTCAAGCGCAACGGTTGCCGCCTCATGTTCAATGAGCATACCGCCAAGAACGGATTCCTCGATTTCGAGCGCCTGTGGCGGCATTATGCCCTGCTCGTTTGTGCTCATTGTATTGCCATTATTATTATCGCGGTAAGAATTTGCCATTAAAAACGTAAGATACAGCTGAAAAAGTTATTTATAAGGAGCGAATGCCGGATTGCCACCAAGTTCATCATAACGTGCACGGAGTTTTTGAACGTCCTCCCAGGTATCGCGCTTCAGATGCTTGTTTCTGAGCAGCGCGGCAGGATGATAGGTAACCATAAGCTCGTAATCACCCCGGTATGGATGGAATTTGCCCCGAAGATCTTTAAGCGGCGCGCTTGATTCAAGCAGCGTCTGTGCAGAAACCAGGCCCAGGCAAAGAATTAGCTTTGGTTTTATAATATCAATCTGCTGCTCAAGGAATGGAAGGCTTCTTCGACGCTCTTCTGCGGTAGGGTTGCGGTTTTCCGGCGGACGATGCTTCAGAATGTTTGCAATGAAAATATCAGAACGGCCAATCTTTATGGCTTCCAGAATCTTGGTAAGCAGGTTTCCCGATGCACCTACGAAAGGTTCACCAAGCGCATCCTCTTTAGCGCCGGGAGCTTCACCTATAATCATTAGGTCAGCCTGCGGGTGACCTTTGCCAAAAACCAGTTTGGTATCGGGCAGGTCGGTTTTTAAAATATCTGCCGTTTCACAAAGTGCTCTGAGTTCGTCGAGGGTGGTACAGGCTTTTAGAGATTCAATCATTTCGGGAGATGGGTAGTTCGGATCAGTGGGCTCTTCAATAGTTTCCGCACTTTCTTCGGCGGAATTTTCTTCTTTTGTTAAATTCTCTTTGTCTTTGGGCAATGCCGGCGTAGAGACCTGCGGTGCCTCCAGTTTTCCAACCGGGGCGTATACTTCCTCCTGAAGCTCAATAAAGCGCTGGATTCGATTGATAAGATCCGAGGGATCAGACATGAAAAGACGTGATGTATATTTCAGGTAAATATATCTATGCAATTGCGGCCCAATTGATAACACTAAAAAAAGTGTTTAGGCTTATATACGCTCTCAATATAGGCGATTGAGCAATGAATGAAAAAGCGGAATCGTAAAACTGTATGCAGTAAAAATACTCGCTAGTCCTTAAACTCCCGGCGAATTTTGGAAAGATGCTCAATGAAGCTATCGGGGCTATCCGGAGGCAGATTGTAGTAGAAGTTTGTGAACCAGCTTCCGGAATTGAACATCACGGGCTCATGGAAAGAAGAATTCTGACCTGCGTGTCTGAACCCTGCGGCATTCATTATTGCAGCGGGGGCAGCGAGATCCCAAAATGCGCTTTTTCGATAGCTGGCAAAGCCTTCTGCAAGTCCGTACAGTGGTGCTATCATATCGACCATTCCGGGTGCATAGCGGGCTCTTTTCACACCGTAGCCTTTTATACTCTCACGTAGTTCTTTGTTGTAGGATTTTAAATAAACACGGGCATCATCTGTCCACTTGGGGGGCGGTTGTATAGCTCTGGTTTTTTTTTCTCTTAGATTTACTGATGAAGGAAATAGCCCCGGCCAGCCATAGACGAGCTCGCCGTTTTCCGGCCTGTAATGAAGCCCGAAGACAGGTTGTCCTTTAAAGGTGAGTCCGATAAGAACGTAATAATCTTTTCCTCCATCGAGGTATGATTTGGTGCCGTCAATAGGGTCGATGTACCATACTAAATCACTTCCGGCAGGGTAGGACTTGTCATCATCCTCTTCACCAATCACGACTTCACCGGGAAAGTTTTGCTCTATTGCTTTCCTGATAAAGGAATTTGCCCACTCGTCAGCTGAAGTCACCGGGCTGCCATCACCCTTTATTTTGTGGGTAATGAGATTATTGTCGCGTAATCGTTTAACTTCTTTACCCGCTTCGCCGATTACTGGTTTTAAAATGGCAAATCGCTTTTGATAGTCCTCAAACTTCATTCTAACTGGCTATTCTTGGTGGATTTCTAACAACAAACGTTTTTTTCGTTCTATTAGTTATATTAGCATAACAATCGCTTCTGACAGAGCGATCAGAATATATCAAAATAACATCTAAAAAAAGGAGATGGCATGGATACAGATAAGATTAAAGAAAAAGCAGAAGCCGCTTTCGATAAAAAAACGTATGAAGACACCATTTCCAGACTCAGTAATGAACGTGATCGTCTGGAGCGGGACCTCAAGAAAGAGTATCGTAATGCGAGAAGATATGTGCGTTCAAATCCTGAGCAGGGCGTAGGAATTTCATTGCTTGGCGGATTTGTGATTGGATTTGTCGTAGCTAAGCTGCTCGATTAATAGTATAGAGCCCTATACCGACTGCCTCCGGTTTTCCGACCGGAGGTTTTTTATTTTAGCCTTATATTCAAGTGTCGTAAACAAATGTGAGACGACGGTAAACTTCTTTATTAACTTCTGATTTTCAGCAAAATAGAATGAGTACAAAGGAACTTAATTACACTTCAGACTTCATAAAAAAACTCTTTACGAGGCTCGACGGGCTAAGGGGGTATCTTTGACTACGATCAAAGATTACTCCGTATCGCAGAAATAGAACAAATCACGCAGGCGCCCGGCTTTTGGGATAATCCCGAAAAAGCTCAGTCTGTGATGAAAGAATTGAATTTTGAAAAATCCTGGGTCAAGGGTTGGGATACGCTTAACGAAAAGCGTGAAAATATTACAGTCTATCAGGAAATGCTTGCTGAAGGTGAGCCGGTTGCAGACGAGCTTAATGCTGAAATAAAATCCCTTGAGAGTGGTATCGACGAGCTGGAGTTTAAAAATATGCTTCAGCATGAAGACGACCGCCGTGATGCGCTCATCACAATTAATCCGGGTGCCGGGGGGACCGAAAGTCAGGACTGGGCTAATATGCTCTATCGCATGTACGTTAGATGGGCCGAAAGAGCCGGCTTTAACGTATCGACAGTTGAGTATCAGCATGGTGATGTGGCAGGAATTAAAAGTGCCTCTATTGAGGTGACGGGTGAATTCGCCTATGGCTATCTCAAAGCTGAAAATGGTGTCCACAGGCTCGTTAGAATCTCTCCCTTCGACAGCAATGCCCGCAGGCACACCTCGTTCTGCTCCGTTTTTATCTATCCGGTTATCGATGATGAAATTGAGATCAATTTAAACCCTGCTGACATAGAGCTTCAGCGGTTTCACTCCTCAGGGGCCGGAGGTCAGAATGTTAACAAAGTTGAAACCGGCGTGCGCCTTATCTGGACCGGTAAGCTTTCTGATGGTACCGAACCCAGAGTGGTTGCGGAATGCCAGCAGGAGAGAAGCCAGCTCAAGAACCGCGAAAAAGCGATGCAGCTACTTAAATCCCGGGTTTACACTTTGGAAAAGGAAATTAAGGAAGCCCAGAAAGATGCGCTTGAGGGCACAAAATCGGCCAACGAGTGGGGCTCGCAGATTCGCTCTTATGTGATGCATCCGTACAATATGGTGAAGGATCATCGTACGAATCACGAGACTTCCAACGTGGATGCGGTAATGGATGGCGATCTCGATGAGTTTATCAAAGCATTTTTGATGAGTGAATCCAAGTAGAATTTCGGTTAAAATTTTAAATCAAGCTGGCCGTATTTCAATTTGGCCAGCGTTGCAGAACAATGAATATGAATTCATACGATTTTCTCGTAATAGGCAGCGGAAGCGCAGGACTCTCTTTTGCTCTTGAGGTTGCCGACCAGGGCACGGTGGGCATCATCACCAAAAAGAACAAGGCTGAGTCGAATACAAATTATGCCCAGGGTGGAATTGCCACGGTGCTGGATGATACCGATTCGTACGAGAAACATGTTCAAGACACGCTTACTGCCGGAGCCGGCCTCTGTGACCCTGATGTAGTTGCCCAAATTGTGAAAAGCGGACCGGACACGATTCGCAAGCTCATTGAAATGGGCGCTGAGTTCACAAGCCGTGAAGGAAAGCTCCATTTGGTTCGCGAGGGCGGACACTCACATAACCGAATTATTCATGCTGCAGACATGACAGGCCGTGAAATTGAGCGTGTGCTGCTGGCCAGGGTTGAAGCGCATCCAAATATTACGATTCTGGAGCATCACTTTGCGATGGAGCTGATTACCGAGCACCATTTGGGAACTAAAGTCACCAAGTACACCGAAGACAAGCACTGCTACGGCGCCTATGTGCTTAATACAAAAACGGAAGAAGTCGAACGTGTTCTTGCAAAAGCCACTTTATTAGCTACTGGCGGCGCCGGACAGGTTTATTTGCACACAACTAATCCTGAAATTGCGACCGGAGATGGTGTGGCCATGGCCTATAGGGCAAAAGCCAGAGTATCCAACATGGAGTTCATACAGTTCCACCCGACGGCCTTGCATCATCCTGATGCCGATTCCTTTTTGATATCCGAGGCTGTTCGTGGTCATGGAGCCATTTTGCGAAACAGTTCAGGAGAAGCTTTCATGTCTGAATATGACGAGAGAAATGAGCTTGCTCCCCGCGATATCGTAGCAAGAGCCATAGATGATCAGCTTAAAAGACGAGGTGATGATTATGTGTATCTTGATGTACGCCATATATCTAAGGATGAAATGCTAGAATCATTCCCGAATATCTATGCCAAGTGCCTTGAGCATAATATGGATATGACGACTGACCTCATTCCGATAGTTCCGGCTGCACACTACATGTGCGGCGGCGTATGGACAACTATCGATGGTGAAACCACAATCAGCGGTCTCTTTGCGGCTGGTGAAGTTGCGTGTACCGGAATTCACGGAGCTAACCGTCTGGCCTCGAACAGTCTTTTGGAGGCGCTGGTAGTTGCTGACCGGGCGGCCGTTAAGGCTCGTGAATATGCAAAAAACTCGGCACTCAACGAGGCGATACCCGAGTGGGATGATTCAGGTACTGTAAATACCGAGGAGTGGGTTCTTATATCGCACAATATGCGCGAACTTCAGCAGATTATGTGGGATTATGTCGGCATCGTGAGAAGCGACCTACGGCTGAACCGTGCGTTCAGAAGAACCAAGCTACTCCATGAGGAGGTCGAAAGCTTCTATCAGCGCACGAAAGTGAGCGTGCCTTTGTGCCAGCTTCGTAACATGATTGCGGTATCGTACCTTATCATCAAATCTGCTATGATTCGAAAAGAAAGCCGCGGGCTTCACTATACGACGGATTATCCGGAAATGAAGGACATCATAGAGCACCACAATATTTTGTAGCTATGATAATTGCAGGCATCACCGGTGGAATTGGTAGCGGTAAAACAACCGTTGCACGCGTTTGGGAGAAATTAGGCGCTCGCGTGATGTATGCCGATGATATCGCCAAACAGCTCATGGTAAGCGAGGAAAGCGTTCGAACGCAGCTCAAGAAAGTTTTTGGTGATGGCGTCTACTTGCCAGACGGAAGTCTCAATAAGCCATACCTTGCCGAAGAAGCATTTCAGAAGGGGCGCGTTGAAGAGCTAAACAGCATTGTTCACCCGGCTGTCTACAGATACGGCGAGAGGCTGATCGAGCAGGAAAAAGCCCGGGGAACAGCACTTTTTGTTAAAGAAGCGGCGCTCTTGCTGAAAAATGGACGCCCAGACGGGTTTGATTTCATCGTAGTATGTGAAGCCGATGAAGCTCTCAGAATTTCAAGAGTAACTGGTCGCGACGGCTCAAAGCCGGCTGAGGTTAAAGAGAGAATGGCCAAACAGCAAAGCCGTGATGTGTTCCGCAAGCATGCCGATATTGTGATTGCCAACAATGGAACGCTCCGGGAACTTGAAGAAAAGGCCGAAGCCACCTTTCGCCTGATGACGGGAGAACAGTAGGTATCAGCGGCTGCGTAAACTACCGTACTGAAGCAGCCGGTCGTAATTCTCCTGCTGATCCCGGAAATAGACTAAAATCTGATAATCCTGCACAGTCTGAGCAAAAAAAGCTGCCAAACGGAGATCGTCAATACCGGACCGGGTTCGTACAGCATAAATATAGTCGTAACGGCCTTCTTTCATTAGTATGCGTGTTGAGAAGGCATCATCCGTTTCGCTATAAACCATTTTTTGAGAATCAGTGAAATTCCAGTTGGTGAAGGAGCCCATTACATAGACTTCTTCATCCTGCTCTAAGAAGGAGGGACGGTCGAGGTTAAATTCAACCTCTGTGTAGCGCGCGTTTCTTCCGGTTCTAGGTGCGCCAAATGCATAAGAGCGTGATGGGCGCGGGTTTATATCCAGGTCTACTACATCGTATTGAAGCCGAATCAGCGGCGGATCACGGTCGGGACTTACTTCTATTACATCACGGCTGATGCTGTAAATATCGTCGATATGGAGAGGACGGAACTCATATCTGCCGGGAAATCCTTCGTTTCTGTCGTTGTGAAGTCGAATGTAGTCCGGGCTCGAGACATCACGTTGAGAAGCCCGTTTGGATCTGCCCCAAAACTGATTTTGTACAAAATAGATGTCGATATCGGTGAGAGGGAGATTCACAAAGTTGGGGAAATAGTATTCTGCGAAAATCTGGTGGTACGGAAAGTTTCGTCCCTGGAAAAACTCTGAGACCGAAGCGTCCAGCCGGCCGCGGTCTTCCATCACGAAAAAGGGCAGTGAAAAGAGGAGTTCGCGCGAGGCATAATCAGCTACTTCAATCATAAAATTGCCGCTCACCCGTATGCCCAGCTCTCGGTTGGGAAAGGTATAGCTGTAGCTGTAAAATGATGGAAACTGACCGACGCCGGCGGTTCCGCCTCCAATTACATCATCCTGAAAACCGCGGTTAACCTGTCCGGAAATAAGGCTGCTTTCTGTCCAGTCTGCATTAAAATGCCGTACGCGTATCGTAAAGGTGTTTGAAGCATCTGCCAGCTCGTCGAACCTGAGTGTGATCTGTTCATTAGAGTTCAGCGTTATTACGGGCACACCGCCCGGCGAATTTCGAAACAGTTCAATGCTTCGGATATGACCGGGTGGCGCTACCTGAGGAGGAACGGTTTTAGCATTCGTAAGAGGTGGTAGCTCCGTGGAGGACTCCATTGATGAACTTCCGTTATTCACCTCGGGATACAGCGACTGACAGGAATAGATTGCTATTGCTGCCATCATAACAACACAAATCTTCAGAAAGCGCTGTGCGGGGTTTGGTGTAATGCTATTTGAGGATTCAGACATCAAAATAATAAGTACCTTCGAACGCTACTACGGCAGGACCGGTGAGCCGGAGTTTGGAGTAAACATTATCCGCACGATCGTAGCTGAAGGACGTTTTAAGAACGCCGCCACTACATTTAATGTCGAAAGAGAAATGTCCGGATTCGTCCGGGGTAAACTTTTTGTGATGACTTACTGCTGTGGCAAGCGCTCCGGTTCCACAGGCAAGAGTAAGATCTTCCACGCCGCGCTCGTACGTTTTCATCAGGATTTGAGTGGTTCCTGTTTCAGGCCATACGAAATTAACATTTGTGCCTTTGGGAAACAGATCTGCACGGTTGCGAATATCGCGGCCCTGGGTGCGAAGCAGAGGCTCGTTATCGAGTTCTTCCGGCTCGGCCCAGGTTACCACATGCTCTGTTCCGGAGTAGACTTCAATCGCGTCGCGTTCGAAAAGCTGCATAGTATCGCCTGGTTTAGGCTTTACCGGAAACTGTACGCTAACGGCATCATCATGAACTTCTGCCTTGTAGAGTTCGGCATGCACCATGAAGGTGAGTTTTTTGGGAAAACCGGAAAGAACCGCAAACCGCGCGAGACAGCGGGCGCCATTACCGCACATTCCGGCATCGCTGCCGTCGGAGTTTCGGTAAATCATTCGGTAATCAGCCTTATCCGATGGCTCCAGAACCAGCACGCCATCGGCACCCACGCCAAAGCGGCGATGGCACAAACGTGGCGTAATGGCAATGATTTCATCCAGTAAAAAACCGTATTCGCGGTTGTCGAAAACGACGAAGTCATTTCCGGCACCCTGCATTTTTGTAAACTTGATTGATTTCGTCTTCAAAAGCGTAGTGATTTCCGTTGTGTATAAATATGTGTCAAAAAAAATGAATTAAACTCAGCCCATTTCTTCAATGGCTGGAATATGAAGCCAGGGTTCCGAATCTTTTATGGGCATATCTTTTCCGCGCATCAGGTAGGCCATTCTGAAAGCCAGCACTGTAAACGCAATTTTCGGACTAACATTTTGCCTGATCATATTCCGGAATGGATTGAACAGCTGCTGCATCTCATCGAGACGGGCGTGATCGAGCGCCTGACAGAACTTTTTGATTACGTCGAGCTGGTCTATATTTGTGATTAGCGTTTCATCCTGAGTGGCTCTGTAGTATTCGAGATCACGCACCAGAACTTCAAGCAAATTGAGGATTCCGGCCAGCCCTTCACGGTTATAATCCTTATGCCAGCTGTTAATGAGCGTGTTGAGCTCCACAGCGTCGAGTGAATATGAGGAGCGCAGAAACTTGAGAATTTCGCTGCGGCTTTGTTTTAGCCGTTTTACGTCGTAAAAACGAGCAGACGCATAGCTGCCGGATGAAGCCCGAGCCAGAAAGTGCGCATCATCCGGGGCAACATCATCATACTTAATCAGCCCTTCAGTGATTTCTTCAGCCGAAAGCGGAGCCGTTCTGATAAGCTGACACCGCGATATAATGGTCGGAAGGAGCATGTTCGGGTTGTCTGTTGTGAGTATGAACATTACGCCCTCGGGTGGTTCCTCGAGCAGCTTCAGGAATGCGTTTGAGGCTTCTTTTCGCATTCGCTCGATTTCAGTAATAACGATGATATTCCTGAAACCTTCATTTCGCTTCAGAAACGCAATTTTTTGAATGCTTTCCTTAAAGTATTTAATCGAATAGAATGCATTCTTGTTTTTGGTGGCTTCCTCACCAGAAACATCTGGACGCAGGCTGAAATCCGTTACTTCATATGGGTCTTTCGAAAGCAGCTCCCGGCGCTCACGAAGCAGACTCATGTCTGGCTCGCTGCCGGGCAACGGCAGGAAAACGTGAACATCGGGATGATTGGCCCAAGTTGACTTTCTGGAAAACGCCGTACCTTTTAAATCGGTAAGATGATCAATGCCGTTGGTGATTTCGGCCATCGTTAGCGCCAGTGCCTTTTTGCCGGAACCGGAAGGGCCTGCAATCAGGTAGGCATGACCAAGGCGTCCCGAGCTCATCATCAGGCGGACATTCTGCCTTGCGGCGTTCAGCCCGACAAGCCGGCGGTCACCGGGATTGATCTCAACTTGTGTATAAGGGAGCTCAGTCAGTCCAGACATAGTCGAAAAGCATTATTGAAAGGGTGATGGTTACGCCACAGTAACCCGTGAGCGCAGCGGTTTGTTCGGCAATTACGATGAAGTTTCCACCAGAAATAATTTCACGGGTGGCGTCGCTTAGAAGCACAATTAGGGGAAGAAGTAGCGGCAGGCACAAAACTGAAAAAATGGCACCTTTTTGTGAAGCCCGCGACACGAGTGAAGCCATTAAAGTAGAAACGCTGGAAAAGCCGAGCGAACCAAGCAGTAGAAGAAGAATGAGCGGGAGTAGCTGGGCTTCAAAGCTGCCGGTCAGAATTGCGAATAGCAGAGCGGTGAGCAGCGAAACGGTGAAAGTGAAAAAGAAATTAAAGAGCAATTTTCCGGTATAGACTGGAAGTCCGGGTGTGTTGAGGCGAAGCAAATCGAAGGTTTGCTGATCGGTCTCCATCACAAAGGAGCGGGCAAGACTGGCAAGCGCTGCAAATAAAATGATGATCCAGAGCAGGCCGCTGTACAAATCGGCCGAAAGCAGCGTTGTATCCAGTGAAAAGAACATCACCATGGTGGCTGCCGCTACAAATGTAATCACGGTATTAAATGCGTATCTGGAGCGTAACTCGAGCTGCAGGTCTTTGCGAAAAATGGCGATTGAACTCTTTATAAACTGCATTTGATGAAAGTACGAAGATTGAAAACAATATGGAAAAAGAGTTGAAACTGCCACGCACTTAAATTAACTTTGGCTATCGTTCAGCCCGATGAAAATACAGCTGAGCAGCTACACATTCATTATTTCGTTTAACGATATTTAGAGAACCTTTTTTGATATGAAAGTGTCCGACATTCTGGAATCCGGAAGTATAGTTTTGGATATAGAAGCAGGCGAAAAGCAGGAATTGATTAAGCGATTGGTGAATGAACTTCGCGACAGGGTGGAAGAACCCATGATACCGGAAATTAAGAAGCTGGTTCTGGAACGCGAAGAGGTGATGTCGACCGGCGTTGGAAAAGGTATCGCTATTCCCCATGCCAAAGTGCCCGGCATCGAAAACCATATCTGTGTTTTTGCACGTTTAAAAAAGGCAATCGACTTCGGCTCGGTAGACTCAGAGCCGGTTCATCTCGTTTTTCTTCTTGTAGGTGGTCATCAAAAGGCAGGAATACACATTAAGCTGTTAAGTAAAATTTCGAGGCTGCTGAACCATGATAATTTCAGAAATCAACTGCTCAAAGCTTCCGATGAACAGTCGGTCATCCAGCTATTCCGTGAAGAGGAAGAGCTTCCTGCCTGATTGTACTGACCGGTTCGGCATCAGCACTATACCAAGTTTGCTGATTGTCTTTCTTTCATTTTTTATTACGTTTCCGGCACTCTCTAATGCATCGGAATTGTCAGGTGCACCATCAGCTTCTGAAACTGCTAACGTAGCTCAGGAAATTCGGAGTATTATACGTGGCAGTCAGGCTTCAAACGGCGTCTGGGCCGTTTCTGTGAGAGACGAAAGAGGGCAGGTTATCATTGATATAGACGCGTCAACCCTGATGCGCACCGCTTCAAACTCAAAGCTCTTTTCCTCTGTCGCAATCTTAAAAGGGCTCGGACCTGATTTCACCTTCAAAACACGAATTTATGGAGATGGTGAGCTTATAGGAGACGTCTGGCACGGTGATATCCATATCGTTGGTTCCGGAGATCCTTCGATTGATGGTCTTTTTTATGATGATGACGCCATGTTTGTGTTCAACGCATTAATCGATCAGCTGAAGGATCATGGTATCAGCAGAATTGAAGGTGATGTGTTTGGCAATGAGCACCTGTTTGATGATGTCCGCTATCCCACTCCCAGCCGCGGG
>JAIUMA010000073.1 GCA_022565795.1 Balneolia bacterium | reverse complement strand
AAAATTCAACATTCACCATTTAAAATTAGGAGCGCAGCGACCCTTGCCATTTTTTCCCTAAGGCCCGATTTATTGAGAGCATATTCAAAATTTTGTGGTTTTTAGCGCCTTCCTTTTTAGTGTTTCTGTTCACTGCCTGATTTATATCTCAAATTACTTTCCCCGGTCAACAGTTGAATTAACAATTAGCAATTAGCAATAAGGTAGATAGAGCTCTGCGGGCTTTGCGCCTGGATCAGGTTAAACCAGCGATATATCTTGTGTTAGAGACACAGGATGAAGTTGATGAGATCACTGTCCTCATTTTATGCTGGAATGGAAGGCTGAGCTGGAATTCTTGTCGCCTTATATTTCTCAACAACCTCTGCACACACCACCTTAACTTTTTGTATTTTGGTAAGTTATTACGATTCGCCCGAATTGTACTGGCAATTACTCTATTTTATCTCTATTGACAGAGAGACTACACAAACAATTCCGGGAACACCCTTATGATGGCTCCAAAAACATCCCCTGTTTACTCCGATGATGAGGCAGGCAGCAAAGAAAAAGCCGCAGCCGAACAAATCACCACTTTTGCACATGATCTTCGCAAAATCCTCTGGATCGAAAAGGCGTTGCTGCACTTTATCCCGAAGACGATAGACTTTACCGCTTCAGCCACGCTCAAGGAAGCTTTCAATGCACATCACAAGCAAATAAAAGGACATATCATACGTCTTGAAAGCGTCTTCAAACCCCTTCGAATGCATCCGGAGTCTTTAAAAGACACGCGTATCGAACCGGTTCTCGCCGAGGCTGAGCTGCGCATGAAAAACAACCGCAACTCCGTACAGGATGCGCAGATAGTCGAAACACTGCTTTTGCTCAACACCCACAAGCAGGAAGCCTACAAGCTGCTTTCCGAAAAAGCTCAGGCCCTCGAAATGACCGACTCCGTGCGCCTGCTGCTCGAAATGCACGCCCAGGAAAAAGCCTATGCGGAAACAATTGCGAAAATTCCGACCGGCAGCTGAACTGCGATGTACAGTTCGACAGGGCTAAAGAGGAACAGTATGTCAGGGCTACAGTGCCAACAGTGGCGACAGTGGACAAGATGGATGGATTGTTAGTCAGGATTATTTTTGTGGAATATGGCAGGTTGTGATCTCGAAGCAGCTTCATCCTGTTTATCTGTACATCCACCTGAATCTTGTCCTGCGAGAGAAGCAGGAGTACATACCGATTTTCAAAATAGCATGCTCTTTAGAGACATGTTCTGGCTGTTGGCGGACAAGATGATAAATTCCCTCAATCAGCAAATACCATGGTTGCCTGCATCTCCATTTTTAGTAATGTATTTTAGCACTTGGTAAATTTATGCAACAATGTTGCGTTTAAGCTCAAAAACCTATATTATTGCAACATTGTTGCATTGCCTCTTAGAGAGCAAGGCTCTGCCGGGCAATGGCATATCCATTTTTATTAAAACCTCCTGTATAATTCAGATGTTACCTTTACCTACCTGCCTCAAATGCCTTAACACTTTCGGGTGCTTTAAAAAAGGTGCCTGTGATTGAGGCATAGTTATAGTCAACATCTCTTTCGCTCTACCTCCATCCAATATTTAGCATCCTTCCTGAAAGCTGCTCCTTATTTACGGCCAAGCAGCCTGATGTGCAATTCATCCTTTATTTTTCTATGCGTCTTCAAGTATCTCTTGCCCTTCTGTATTTAATGCTGCTAACAGCCTGCTCAGCCACTCATGAAACGGCCATAACCCACGATTCTTCCATAGACGAAAACTGTTTTAATTTCGATTCACTCTCACATAATGATCGTGCTCTTGCTGACTCTCTACTGTATGAAAGTCTGATTAATACCGGGCTTCACACCTTTGTTTCAACATTAAAACCCATGAGCGACATAGTGTCTTACAGGTGGCCGGTAGCTTCTAACGATACGCTGGATACTCCTTCTCTGGAGTTTATTGAGGAATACAAGCAGCTTAACCGGATTGCATCATCTATATCATGTGGACCTCTTCGCACGGTTATCACTCCATTCAAAATGCTGTTTGAAGGCGAACGTTATGTTCAGATGAGGGTAGTACGCACCGACGCCATAGAGAATATGCTTGAAGCGTACCCTGAATTCTGGTCACGATGGGCATTTGCAAAAGGCAGCGACCCGGCTATTATCATTCAGGTGATGGAATATGAGGATAGCTATGACAGATTCCGCGGCTACGGCTATTTATATGGCTATCCTGCCTATGCTGTTGACTTTTTCATTGAGGCTGCGCGTAGCCAGTCTGAAACCGGCGAGTTTGTGGAACGGGACTTTATTCAAATGCCCGTGGTGAGCGGTCGCACAGGAATGTTTGTATATGCAGCACCTGAAGGACATGAAAAAAATGAAGCCGACCTTGCGATAAAGAGGCAAGCTAATAAAAACGTAGCCATGTTTAACGAGCTGGCTCCCAAATATTATGATGAAGAGGGGAGCTTTAATAGTGTCGCTTTTCTGCGTGACCTGTACATCTACCATGAATTGACATTCATATCTGACCGCTGAATCTCTTAAAAAATGTTGCTTTAAGGCAATATCATCTGCCGCTTGAAATGAAACACCCCCAGAGTTTATATCAATACTTGCTTCGAATCCTGTGCTTTATCGTCTTTATTCTATTCTTTAGAGTCTCCATTACGTTTGGAACTGACACCACAGGAGATTTATGCGGCCTGGTTTTCGAACAAAAGACAAGGACCGAGCTACCGGGTGCTGTTGTCCATTTAACCGACCTTAATCGCTTTTTTACCACCGATGCAGAGGGGCGTTTCTGTATTGTTTTGCCTGCCGGAACATACAAGCTGGAGGTAACGCATGTGGGATTGCAAAAAGTTGAGCGTGAGGTAGAGATACTGCCCGGAGAGAGGACTGAACTACTTATTGCAATGGCTTACAGTGCATTGAATCTGGATGAAATTTCTGTTACAGCCCGGCCCATCAACAGACTGGACCAGCCCGGAACCGTAAACCGCATAGAGCGGGAAGCTATAGAACATATTCAGGCCTCCAGCCTTGCGGATCTGTTCGAGCTTTTGCCAGGTCAGTTATCAGGTACACCCGGTCTGTCTTCCCCCCGGCAAACCCTGTTGCGACAGGTTCCAACAACAGCAGAGGCGGCACGATCCAACGCACTGGGTACCGGCATATTTGTAGATGGAGTGCCCATTTCTAATAATGCTAATCTGCAGGAGGATGTAACCATCCTGAACGCAGCGCCGGGATCCCTTCCTCCGTTCTCATCCGTTGCAGGTCGTGGTTCAGACCTCAGGGAAATATCACCGGACCTTATTGAATCGCTTGAAGTTGTGCAGGGAATTCCTTCAGCACGATTTGGCGACATAACTTCCGGGGCTGTTCTGGTACAATCAAGAGCAGGTGCTATAACGCCACAGATACGGTTCCGGTTTAACCCCAATGTGCTCGACGCAAACTTTACGGCTGGCTTTGGGGATGGTTTACAAAATACGGGCATCAGCTTCAGCGGGACTATAACACAGTCTCAGGACGATCCCCGCCAAAACCTGGATCGCTACAACCGGCTTACCGGGCAGCTGAATCTTTCACGAAGCTGGTTATCGAACAGGGCGCTGCGTACCAATTTCCGGCTACAGGCAAGCCAGTTTCTGGATGAGCGAAGGCGCGATCCACAAGATGAGGTAGCACAAAGAGAACGGGAGTCTCAGGATCGCTTTTTTCAGTTTTCGACCAATACAAGCTATGCGTTCAGGCCGGATCGTTCGCACCGCATAACCCTCGATGCCAGCGTGAGCTTACGTCAACAGCGCAGTTTTTACTCCGAAAACATAACCCGAATCGGGCTTTTCCCGCTATCTGATGCCCTTATAGACACAACCATGCAGGGCACCTTTGGTTCTACCCAGTACAGAAATGTAACCACTGTGGAAGGTAACCCGTTAAACATTTATGGGCGGCTTGAGTACACCAATCGCTTCCTGCTTGGATCAACCATCCACATGCCTGTGGCAGGTCTCGAATGGAAACACGATTCCAACAGAGGAGATGGCCGGCAATTCGACGTCCTTCGTCCGCCGCGCCAAAACTATTCGGTAGGAGACCGACCCCGGCGCTTCGATGATATCCCCGGTCTGAATCTTGTTTCTGCCTATGCAGAGCACCGAATGGCCGGCCAGATCGGCTATCGCACCTATTCAATACAGGCAGGGCTCAGATTTGATAACGTGTCGCCAGAAACGCCATTTATGGGCGAATTCGGCACTGTACTTGCACCGAGGCTGAACGCATCTGCAGAAATTCTTCCAAAGATTCATCTTCGGGGTGGCTATGGGCTCACGGCCAAAGCGCCTACTCTAAACGTGCTATATCCGGGGCCCCGCTATTTTGATGTGGTTAATTTTAGCTACTTCACCACAGATCCTGCCGAGCGCCTCGCCATACTAACTACAGCAGTTGTAGAGCCGGATAATTCCGGGATAAGGCCCTACACTACCACCAAAACAGAGCTAGGCACTTATTTCGATTCAGGTTCTGTTTATGCAGCCATCACCTTTTTTCAGGAAAATACGGAGGGGGCCTATGGGTTCAGCCGTGAGGTTTTTCCGGTTACTTTCGATCGGTTTGAAGCCATTTCTTTCCCAGAAGGCGCTCCTCCTGAACTAAACCCCGATCCCATTGAAACACGGGTTTTTTTGGGTGCATACGACCGGCCTGTAAATAACCGCTTCATACGCAGCAGAGGCTATGAACTCGACAGTTATCTGGATCTGCGGCTGCCATGGCTCTCTTCTCTGGCACTGAGCGGTGCATGGATTCGATCCACCTCAGGAGACGACGGGCTTACTATAGACACCAACCGGCTGTTTGGATCGGCCGTACCGAATCGAATAGGAATTTACAGCCGGGAAAACAACGAGCGGGACCGGCTTTCAACCAGCATTCGTTCGATACATCATATCCCTTCGCTGGGTCTGGTAGTATCACTTCTGGGACAGACCGTCTGGATGGACAGAGACCGCAGAACCAATGTCGAAACCAACCCTGTAGGTTTTATAACAGCCGATGGCGAGCAGGTTATCATACCTGAAGATCAGCGTGGTGACGAATCTTTTGCAGACGTGAGGCGCCAGGTTAGCGAGGCTTTTCTGCTGGAAGAGCGCAGACCTCCGCTTTGGCTTTTTAATATGAGAATCAGCAAAAGCTTTACCGGCGGCATACAGGCCTCTTTCTTTGCGAACAACGTTTTCTCCAGCCGCCCTCTCTATGAGAGCACCAGGTCTGGCAGCTTAATTAGACGCAACCCTCCGCTTTTTTTCGGCTTTGATTTATCAGTTCAGATCAGATCCGGAAGGAGCTTACCATAAACAAAAAACAACCACAATACTAGCTTCATGAAATACAACTACCTATACCCATTACTTATTCTTTCTGTTGTTACGGCCTTCTTTTTGCAAGCCTGCGACACCGGTTCGAGTGTACAAACCATTGAGATACGATTCCAGGTTGAATACCCGGATTTGTATGCTGAGCCATTTGCAGAGAATGCCGAGGTTACCATAACCAGCGTTGAACGGGACGAGTCCGAAACAATTCTTACCGATCAGGACGGGTTCGCTGTTTTTGATAATATTATTCCCGGCCGCTATAATATCCGTGCCGAACGCGAACTTTCTGCACAGGAAGCTTTTGACTTAACCGGAACATCTGAAGAAATTACGCTTACGGTTTCTGAAAACAACGTTAACATCACCACTGAAACAGACGAGACATTTACACTTGTGCTGAGAGGTTCAGTACTTGGAAACTTCGTTTTTAAAGAAGTCTACTATACCGGCTCTCAGCTTCCGGAAGGAGGAAATTATTTTAATGATCAGTTCCATGAGATTTATAATAACTCCACCGAAGTGCTATATGCAGACGGCCTGTATATTGCTGATGTTTTCGGACCAGCCGGGCAAATCAATCCCAACACAGAGCCCACTCCGTTTCAGTTTGATCAGGACCATGTTTACCTGAACAGCGTTTGGAGAGTCCCGGGCAGCGGAACCGATTACCCAATACAACCGGGCGAGAGTTTTATCATTGCGCAGACGGCTCAGGACCACCGCGACAATCCTGACCTCAACCCTAACAGCCCTGTAAATCTGGGCAACGCAGATTTCGAAACCTACAATCAGCGCGATGACGACCGCGACATCGACAATCCCAACGTTACTAACATGGAGAGGGTCTACTTTACCGGTGGCTTCACATGGCTTGTACCTGTCTTCGGGCCAGCATTGGTAATATTCCGTACTGATAATTTCGACGATCTCGAACTTGTGCCTATCCCGGATGCACCACCTACATTCCCGGAAAGAGTGCGACTGCCAAACGACCTGGTTATAGATTCGTTTGAGGCGCTCCAGAATTCTCAAAGCGGCGATTATAAACGCATCCCCCTTCAGCTGGATGCTGGTTTTGTGAATGCTTCAGGCACGTATACAGCAGAAAGTGCACGACGTATCACCGACCGCACAATTGACGGACGAAGAATTCTGAGAAATACGGGTAACACCGGAGAAGACTTCGAAATCATTCCTGTTCCCACACCAGGCAGCTTCGATTAAACTTGTGGTTCGTTGGTATCGACACAAACCCGAAGGACAGGCTTGCCGATGGCGGCCTGTCCTTCTTTAAAACCTGCAACCTTCACCAGCAAATAAAAACCTGTTAACTAAGCTCCAATTTGCGTTTCATCCTGCTTTATATAGCTATACCGCTATCATTACTGTTGCCAGCAACTGGCTACAGTCAGGCCACTTTGTTTGAGACTAACCCCATCAGTCATGGGCCTTTTTTTACCGTGTCTGCTCCGGATACTTTGCCAGGAATTTGGCGGAATGGAAATAATCCAGCAGGGCTGCGGGCATCAGGAATTGGTAACAGTGGCATGGTTCGTTTGAGCGGCTTCATCGAAAGCGGAGAATACCGGCAGATTCATCAGCCCGGCGAGCTTCAATACGGTTTATTTTCCGCCAAAGGTGCTCAGATCCTGAACGACTGGATTGTAACCGGCTCTATTGATCTTTCGAGGGGGGCGGGTGCCGAACAGCACTATAATGCACGGGCGCCAAGGCAGTCATATAACCCCTATCAGTGGGTAGATACCACCGGCGGAGACTGGACAAATAACCTGGTTTCACTATCCGGCGCATTGGGCTCTCCCCTTTTGTTCGGTACCCTGAGCCTGGGACTTGCAGCTACGTATGATGTGATGCAGGGAGCGCGTCAGAATAACGAACGGCCTCTGTTTAATTACAGCAGATACAGACTTACAGCCGGCATTTCGCATGAAGCCGGCAGCAATGAAGCTGGTATTTCTTTTACCTATTCCAACAACAGTGAAGAGCAAGAGCTCGGTTTTTTTAACCAGCTCGACACATTCGTTCTCATCCTTCGCGGAATTGGCACGTTTAACCAGACGAGCTTTAACTCAGCCAGCCGGACCTATGATGGCGTTTCCAGAGGGGCTAATGCACAATTCACCCGAAAGTCGGAATCTGACCTCTGGTCTTTTTCGGCCGGCTATACTTTTTTTGCTGAAGATGTTTCAACAGGGATTGCGCGCCCGGTTCCGAACGGTCTATGGGAGCTCCATACAATAGGAAGCTCCAATACTTACAGAAGAAGTTCCGGCCGTTCATATCATGAATTTAATCTGGATGGAGATTTTAAGGTCGGGCGTGGCACCGATCCCCAGCTTAACGGTATAAACGCAGAATTGACCGCCACAGGTTTTGGGCTCAGCTATCGCTATGCCGATGCTTCACGCTTCAGGTCTCTGGGGATTGCAGCGAATATAAGGCAGTATGATATGAATGATATCGTTTCTCAGGCTTCCGAGAGCTTCACACTCATAAACCTTGAAACCCATGCTTCGAGGCCGCTTCTCTTTCCAGGTTTGCAGCTGAACGCTGAGCTTGGTCTGCAGCTTCCAGCTAACTATTCGCTTTCATTCCGAAATCAAAATGAGGTAATTCGCCGGATATTTCTGCCACAGTCGGATTATATAGATCAAACCGTTTTTTCCAGTGGCCTTCACCTTCATTATACATGGAACCTGAACTCATACCGGCTGGCTGCAGGGGCCCGTATTAAACAGCACTTTGCCCCTGGAGCGACGGGTTCATTTACGGATAAAAACCGAAACTTTTTGGGTCTTCACATCACCATACTCTACTAATTTGTTCACAGACCGTTTACCGGCACAGACAATCTGATGCGCACACATTTACCCATCCAGACATTGACGGAGCAATTTGCTTGAAAGCACCCCGGGTAATTGGCGTTTTGGGCGCCACGGCGGTTGTTGCAGGTGCTATGCTTGGGATAGGAATCTTTCTTACTCCGCCGCTGGTAGCTTCTTATGTACACAACCCTTTTCTGTATATCCTCCTCTGGATTGCTGGCGGATGTATAGCATTTGCCGGTGCAGTGGTTTATGCTGAGCTGGCTTCACGTTACCCAAGAGCCGGCGGAGACTATGTATATATCCGTCTTGCATTTGGCAAGTCGGTATCCTTTGCTGCTGGAACTATACTGTATGCAGGGATTTTTGCAGGATCAGCTGCTGCCATGGCCGTTCCTCTTGCCGAGTTTCAAATTCCGGTTCTTCTTTCACCAGTCGTCGTTCTGGATCCCAATTATGTAATTTATCAATTCGGTTTCTTCCGTCTTTCATCAGCCGGTATTATTGGCATCGGAATATTACTGTTCTTCACGCTTATTAATGTTGCCGGCACCAGATTGTCTGTTTACACGCAGCTTGGTTTAACCCTCATTCCTGTGACTTTACTGGGTGCCGGTTCGGTTTACCTCTTATTTTCCGGAGACTTCATTCTTACGAAAGAACCAACATATTCTGCAGATCAACTATCCGTTTGGTCGGGAATAACCAGAGCTACTCTGGCCATTTACTTCACATATGCAGGCTGGAATGCGCTTAGCTACATAGCATCGGAAATCAAAGTCCCTCAGAAAACCATCCCCGTTTCTCTTTTTACCGGCATTTTTATCATTACATCCCTGTATGTACTGCTTGCTACTACGTTTTATCTTATTCTCGGCCCTGATGCACTATCCGGTTCTATCGAAGCAGGCTCTGCGCTGGCGGCAACCTTTAACAGCTTGCCTGTTTATCTGCTGGTCGTTTTCTTAATTGTGCTTGCTCTTGCAGGCTCGCTTAACAGCACTATTCTGGGCGGTTCATATACCGGATTAGCTATAGCCCGAGATCATACTATGTTTAAACCATTTGCAAAAAGGCACGCTGTATATCAAACGCCCACCCGTTCTGCCTGGGTTCTGTTTTGCCTGTCAGCTTTTTATATAACCACGGGTACTTTCGAAATGCTCATAGAGCTAACCGGTCTGGCCATGTTCCTCTTAAGCGGGCTTACTGTTCTCTCTCTTTTTACAATTCGGACACGAACTAAAAGCAGCTCTCCGTACTCCGCTACAGGCTATCCATGGATTCCGGGACTTTTTCTACTCATAAGCTTTGGCATCATAACAGATGGTCTCTACAGAGGATTACTGGGACCCGATGCTCTTTCCGTGCATACTCTCTATCCGCTTCTAGGGTTATTTCTATTTGCTGGTCTTTGGGCCGGCCATGCTGCAGTTACAGCGTTTAAATGTAAAGCATGACTGATTCTTGTTTAGCAAATAACCCTGTAGGGTGAAGATAGAGGGGGTTAACTGATATACAGTATTACTTTCGTGGAATATGGCAGGTTACCATCTGAAGTAGCTTCATCCTGTTTATCAGTACATCCACCTGAATCTTGTCCAGCGAGAGCAGCAGGAGTACTTTACAATTTTTAAAACATCACGCTCCTGAGAGGTATATTCTGGCTGTCGCCGGACAAGATTCTGAAGATTCAGGGATGGACAGGAGGTTCGGTATGGCAGGGCTGCATAATTATCCATTCCTTTGCGTTCCTCCGCGCCATAATCCGTGTTCCTCCCGACATCCGCGGGAGCGGAGCCGGGACAAGTTCTGCGTCCTCCCATTCGCATATCAGATATCAGAATTCCCAAGCCGGATCCACTCCGGCTGCTGTTTTCTGTAGTGGGCCCGGCCATCGCTGCCGTTCTTGCGGATGTCGAGGGGGCGCATCTTCTGGTCGTAGAGCATCCCGCCGGCGGGCGGTGAATCGGCTTCGTAGATTTTTCCCTTATTAATGTAGATGGCGTCGTTTTCCGACAGCACCAGGCAGCTGAGCTTGTTGCCATGTTCCTCCGAGACATGCCTGAGGCAGCGGGTCAGCTCCTCGCGTACTTCCGGCAGCTTGAGGAACTCCCGGCGCCTGACCAGCATCCAGTCGGTGTTGATCACGGGGTGAACGCCGCTGAGGCGAGTCGGTACCGAGCCGGTTGACTCATTATCTGTTTCTCCCTCTTCACTCCCTGACGCGTCCGGCCTGGTCAGCACGACGGGTATCTGCTTAAACGTGGCCGAAAAGAGGCGAACGGTGATGAACGGAAACAGCCCGTAATCATCCGGCATGGGCAGAAAACTATCTTCAATTGAATTTCTCATGGTATCTATAGCTTGATGTGATGTGATGTATTGTGATTTGATTCTTGATGATACATACAGACTTTAATTCAACAGCCTGAACTCATCACATCAGGGAAAATGGCGTTTGTGGAGGGCGGTCGCCATCATCAGAGAAACACGGTCAGCAGCATACTGTTCACTGTCTACTGCTAACTGTAATTGTTCACTGTATTTTGGACACCCGTCCCACATCATTTTACCACCGCGGCCTCCCGGCTCGGTTGGTGTACATTTAAGTACTCCTGATGCAGGTGGAAAGGTAGAGAACAAGCAGGCCTGTTGCAAGCTGAATGCATGAAACGTAATTTTTTCATGGAGGGCCGACCGCATACCCTTCCGTTTTTTATGACAAAGAAGAAGACTGGTAAATTCGGTTTTACTAAGTCTTCTAAGGATTTTTAAAACTTCAGATAACTGATATTGGCAAGACAGGTAGATGAATCGTATCATATAAGTAAGTTTTAAGCTTATCTTGTTACTATGAAAAATAAAAATATATCAACACAGTCGAGCCAGCTCTTAAACTATTTCAACAAAGTCGAACAACAATGGTTTGATATTGATGAAGCTAAGACAGCACTTCCAAACTCCAGTGATGGTGCCCTCAAGGTATTGCTAAGCGATATGGTGCACCGGGGATTATTGATGCGTATTAAAAGGGGAGTATATCATTTAATCCCATATGAGCAGGATCCCGATTCTTATATGCCTGATTGGCATCTATTGGCGGAGCCCTTAACCATAGGCACACCGCATTATATTGGCTATTATTCTGCATTGCACGTTCACAATCTAATTACCCAGCCATCCCTGAAGGAACAAATAGTTGTCAAAAAACAGCTAAGACCGTCCCAAATCGAGATTAAAGGTGTTCCCTTTCAATTTATCTACCATAACGAAAAGCATTTCTTTGGAGCTAAGAAAATCTGGATAGATAGTTTCAACAAAGTGATGTGTTCTGATTTGGAAAAAACAATCATTGATTGCCTCTTTAAACCAGGTTATGCGGGTGGAATCGTTGAAGTAGCTAAAGCTATTTTTTTGTCCAAAGGTAACCTTAATTTCAATAAGCTGTATGACTACGCGGTAAAGTTTGATTCCCAGGTAGTGATAAAAAGGCTTGGTTTCTTATTGGAATTGCTTGAAATCAATACAGGTATAACCCGGGACCTGCATGAACTGAGCACGAATTCTTATGCCCTTTTAGATCCGGAATTGCCAAAGAAGGGTAACCGAAACAGCCGCTGGTATATTCAGCAAAACCTTGACCATGCAACTATTAAATCTGCTATAGCAACATGATCAGACCAGGTGAAATTCAAAAGATGGCCAGAGAGGTTGTTGTAAGAAATCAGCAAATCGAAAAAGATTATATCCTTTCCTGGATTTTACAAGGAATTGCGGCACATCAAAATCTATCTGAATGCATAGTGTTCAAAGGAGGGACTGTGCTCAAGAAGATTTATTTCGAAGGCTATCGTTTCTCAGAAGATCTTGACTTTACTTTATTGGATGATTCATTATCAAATGAACAGATATTCGCATGGTTCAGCGATACTTTCTCCTACGTTCAGGAAGAAGCCAATATTCCTCTTCAAATAATTGACGACAATATACACCAGGATGGTGGTATCAACTTCTATATAAGCTACATTGGACCGCTTGGAGGGATGGGAGGCCATAAAAAAGTTAAAATAGATATCTCCAGAAGTTAGAAGCTGGTTTCGGTTCCTGTCAGCCAGGATGTCATTATTACTTATTCAGACCAATCCCCACATCGTCTCCTTTGCTATTCACTGGAAGAAGTGCTTGTGGAAAAATTGAGGTCGGTGATGCAGCGAATGCAGCCTCGCGATATGTATGATATTTGGTACTTACTGGAAGTCCATGGAATGGAAGTTGAATTTCTGATCAGTCAGTTCAATGAAAAATGTGAGAGCAAGGGCATAAACCCCTCTGAATTTCATGACAAGCTGGATAAACGACTACCCCAGTACAAATCACGTTGGAACACGTCAATGGCCGATCAGATTCATGATTTACCCGATTTTGAACAGGTTGTAAGAGAGCTGAATCGACATCTGAAGAGTTTTTCTGTATAAAACAGCCGGTTCCGAATACAGGTACTAATTGATTTATTCGACCTACCTCATAATTGTAGCTCGAATTCTTCATTTTAGGCGCTGTTTTAATGCTTCAATGGCAATTTTGCGCTCTCGGGCACGTCCAAGGCGGAGGGCATCGGCAAGGGACAGCAGTTCGTGCAATTTCTCGTCCTGCAGAACGGCAACTGGCACCGATGGGTGAAGAGGTTCCACGGCCTGCCCCCTCACCTTTCCTGCGGCATAGGGCCATACGATCTTTTCCTCACTCATTATTTCATCTGCCAAGGGTGATGCCGACCATGCCGTTGGCACCCCCCTGACCAGGGCTCCCGGATGCTGCGGATACACATACTTCAGGCCGTGCTCCAAAAAATCCAGA
>JAIUMA010000072.1 GCA_022565795.1 Balneolia bacterium | reverse complement strand
CTTCGGCTCAGCTCAGCCGCGGATGGATGGAGCAGCAGCTGGTTTCGGTTTTGTGCGGCTTTTCGGCCCTGCTGGCGCGTATGTCGGCGGACATCATCCGGTACAGCTCGGAGCACTTTGGCTATTTTGTGTTGGGTGATGCGGTTTGTACCGGCTCATCCATCATGCCGCAAAAGAAAAATCCGGATCTGGCCGAGCTGATTCGCGGCAGGCACAGCCTGATGCTAGGTCAGCAGAGCACGCTGATGCACCTCACGCAGAATCTGGAGTCGGGCTACCACAGGGATCTGCAGCTTAGCAAGGAGCCGGTGATACAAAGCTTCGAAAACCTGATCGACATGCTGGAGGGCGCCGCTATTCTGGTGCAACACTGCGCCCCGGATGCGGAGGCGCTCCAAAAAGCGTGCACGCCCGAACTGTTTGCGGCCGAGTACGCCAATCTTCTGGTGAAGCACGACGGCCAAAGCTTTCGGGATGCCTACAAAAAAGCGGCAAAAGCATTCAGCGGCAGCGGAGGGGACGGGCTGAGCGAAGACCTGAAGCAAAAGCTAAGCCCCGCATCCATGATGAAAGAATACACGCAGCTCGGCTCACCGGGAAATCCTGGTTTGAAGGAAATCCGTTCAATGATCGGGCGGTTAGGGTGAACCACTAAGACTCTAAGACACAAAGGTCCACGAAAAAGGATGTGATTACGAGCCGTAATAATTCACAATCTGCGTTAATCTGCGCATAAATCCGCGTTCCTTTGCGTCCTTCTTCATTCCGGAACTTTATCATTATCATAACTCATTGCACTGTATCCGGTATGGAGAAAATTTCATCACATCAAACAGATCCCAAGCTCATGAAGTTAAAGATTAATCTTAGCCTGCTGATTTTCAGCTTAGTTCTTTTTATTGCCGCCTGCTCGCATCCTGAGGGGCCGGTTACACCGTCTGCCGAGGTGCCGGAGGCCACAGGATGGGACGTTGAAACGGTCATTGAAGGCCTTAATCACCCCTGGTCGGTGGTCTGGCTTTCCGACAGCAGCGATTCCATGCTGATTACCGAAAGAGGTGGTCAGCTGCGGATGGTTGAAAACGGAGTGCTGATGCCGGAACCCATAGGCGGGCTTCCCGAAATCTTTGTAAGTGGTCAGGGCGGGCTGCTTGATATTTCCCTGCATCCGGATTTTGAAGAAAACCGATTTGTTTACCTCACCTACGCAACCGGCGATGACGACGCCAACCGTACCACCGTTGGCCGGGGCACGCTCGAAGGGCGCGAGCTCATCAATTTTGAAGAACTGTTTCGCGTAACGCCCGATAAAGGCGCTGATCAGCATTTTGGATCCCGGATTCAGTGGCTGCCGGATAACACCTTTTTGCTGACGCTCGCCGATGGCGGTAACTACATCCGTCTCGACGGATCGTGGATTCGCGAGCAGGCGCAGAAAAAGGACAGTCATCTGGGCAAGATACTTCGCCTCACGGAAGACGGCGATCCGGCACCGGACAATCCCTTCATAAACGAAACTGATGCGCTTCCCGAAATCTGGACGCTTGGTCACCGCAACGTGCAGGGCATTACGCGCGATCCCGAAAGCGGGCGAATCTGGGCCAACGAGCACGGCTCCAGAGGCGGCGATGAGCTGAATCTGATAAAAGAGGGCGAAAACTACGGCTGGCCGGAAGTCACCTACAGCACCGAATATCACTACACCAGGATTTCAAATAAAGCATCCAAGCCCGGTATGATTGATCCCAAAGTAGTCTGGACCCCGGCGCAGGCTCCGAGCGGACTGGCGTTTTATACGGGTGATGTCTATCCGGACTGGCGCGGCGATCTCTTCAGCGGCGGACTTGTGGGCGAGCAGGTGCGGCGCATCATCCTGGACGGGGATAGCGTGATTGGTGAAGAGGCCCTCACCATCGGAAAGCGCGTGCGCCACGTCGCTCAGGGCCCGGACGGGTATTTGTATATTTTGACTGACCATGAAGACGGTGAGTTAATGCGGATTATTCCGGCGGAATAGCATTTGGAGATAGTTCGATTTTTAGGGTGAACCACCAAGACTCCAAAGCACAAAGGTTCACTAAAAAGTGATTAAATGGGTTAAGCTAATTCAGGGATTGAAACAAATTCAACACTGAAAATTCACCATTTAAAATTATTCCAAACCACCGAGGCTGAATTTTGCCAGTACCAGTATCGGGTCTCCGTCATCGTTGGAATTGCTGAGGATTTCCTGAAGGGCCGGATCAAGGGTTGAGTGATCATCTTCGATTTCAAAAGGGTATACAACGCCCGCAATCCAGTCTGCGGATGTGGTCATTGGCAACATTGGCCAGGATATGTGGTTGTCTTCAAATCGGGAAACGTTGAGGGCGAGTTCCTTCTGCTTGTCATAAATATAAACATAGGACTCATTTTCGTACATGTATGAGACGTACAGTATATCATCGGTTTCGAAAACATCAGTGGTGTGAATGTACTGTTCGTGGGTCCGTTCTGTGAAGATTTCATTCATATTCCGGAAAGAGGTACGCAAAAAGCTTTCCGGAATCCAGAGTTCTCCAAATTCGAACCTGTAGAGAGGCTCAACAGCCAGAGAATCGCTTTCCATTTCGATACTGTAAACAACGTTTGAGTTGACCGGCCGCGATCGTAATCCCTGCTCGGTTTCAAACAATACTCTGTAAGAGTGGGCAATTATTATCGCATGACTCGGAAAAGGAACCGCTTCATGGATAATGGAATTGGACGGAATGTCTAAATACTTGATATGATGCATGCTCCGGTTGGCCCTTCCGCGACCTCCCTCCGCAACGGCAAGATCATCATTAAAAAAGTGAACCCACTGAACGCTGGTATCATCAAAACGATTCCGAACGGTCCTGAGGTAGTTCCCGTCTGAACGGTCGAAATACAGGAAATTGGACTGAGTTACAATGATGATGTGCTCTTCGGTGATGCCCAAATCATAAATATATTCATACTCCCCCGGACCACGACCGTGTCTGTCAATAGAGAACACATAGTTGCCGGCATCATCAAAAACAAAAATCCTGGACTGCGAACCGGTTGCGCTCATATCCAGAAGATAGATGCGATCATCAGAGAAAATCACCTTTCTGACGCCCTGAAGCTGAACATCATCGGGAAGGATAAACGGGATATATGAAACCTCGCTCGTAAGCCGGGCTATGCTGACTGGCTCAGCATCCAGCGTATGTACTTCATAAGTGAGAAGATCTTCCGGAAGATTATCCTCAAAATCTGAGGAGCAGGCAAGACAAAAAACGAGTATCAAAAGCAGAACTAATGGTCTATTAAATGTATGCATGGGTGTAATGGTCTGAGGTGATAAAAAGGTTGATGAGCTTGTTTTCCAGAAAGCTCAGCCGGTTATTCGTACGTTTGCACGTGATGTTACGAATATCTTTAAAATAATTTATACGATACCTGTATTCATCACCTGAGCTAAACGGATCAAAATTTAATCCGGAACCCGAACCCGATTTTTGAGTATCACCATCGTATTGTAAAGTCATTCAAAAGATGTATTAACCGGATTATGGTTGTTTTTAAGGGTGAAAAGTATCGAAATATGATCAAATAGCCCGTTTTTAGGCTGGTCTTTGATTTATACATTTTTTTGAAGTATTCTGGCTTTTGTAAAACTCATCTATCTGTTTAGCTAACTTGCTCACTAACTCTCAGACTATTTGCCCCATGAAATATGTACTGCTGTTGATTTCAATTTCACTGCTTTCATTTTTAGCAGTATCGCCATCGGCCTATGCTGAGTCCGGCGAGACGGTTCCATCATCATCCATAAATAACCCCGGACCTGAAAGCCGGGCACTGATGTTCGGACTGGGCTCCAACTTCAACCTGAACTCTTTTCGCGGGGGCGTTTTTTCGTACAAGTGGTTTACCAGCAATAACAGAGCGCACAGGTTCACTACCGATCTGGGATTCCTGTATATGACGACCGATGACACCAGGCGGTCCACAAACGAAGTAAGCTTTGAAAGTGATAATTTTGAGGCCGATATTCGGTTTAATTATGATTTTCTGAGCTACAACCAGGTTTCCAGAACGGTCTATAGCTACTGGGGTATCGGCCCTACCCTCAGGTTTCAGTATACGGATGTTGAAAGAACCGAAACCACCTCAGCGGGCGGTTCATCATTCAGCAACAGGTATGAGGAAACAAAGTATGAAGTAGGTCTCGGGGCGTCATTAACGATCGGAGCGGAGTGGTTTGTACACTCGGGCATTTCTATTTCGGCCGAATACGCTCTGAATATTTCCTACAATATCGCCAATCTGGACGGTAAGAGAACCACGGGCATAACGCAGGTGAATCCTGGAACTATCATCGAAGATGAGCGTTCCGCCTCTTCTATTAATCTCGATGGTTCGGGCGCCAGAGTTGGTATTTCGGTTTATTTCTGATGACTCTTAACAGAACCCATCATATGAACGGCATCAGGCTTAACATACCGTCATGGATCGCTTTTTGGGGCGTATGTGTGCTTTTGTTTTCGCTGCCTGAAGCGTCAATCGCACAGGAAGAGCCAGAACAATCGGACCGGGACTCGCGGAATTTGGTATTTCAGATTGACCCCATGCTAAGCTTGTCAGGCTTTGACGGCTTTAAGCTTTCGTTCATTAACCGTACAAGCGCCGACAGGTCGTGGCGCGTTGGAGCAACATTTAATTTTGGCTATGAGTACAGATCATTTGACATCGAACCGGGACGCCCGGCACCCGATTCCAGAAGCTATGATCTGTTTGTGCGAATACAGTACGACCGGCTCTACAGCATCCATTCCCCGAACTCCATCTCATTCTACACCGGCGGCGGTCCCCGGATTGGTGCTGGTTTTTATAATGAAAACGACGACGGCGTTGGGATTGGCTACGATGAGCAGTCGCTATTATATGATTTAGGCGGCGGGGTTGTGGCGGGCGTGGAGTGGCGGCTGGTTGAGATGCTGAGCCTGTATGGGGAATATGGCCTGAATCTGATGTATTTCTCCCATCAAACGGAAATCACAGAGCGGGAATTAAGCGGCTCCGTCAACGAAAAGTACAGAACCAGCGGCGTTGAGCTCTTCGGAACCGGCGCCAGAGTCGGGGTTATTCTTCGGTTTTGAGTGTTTTTTAGGGTGAACCACTAAGACTCCAAGGCACAAAGGTTCACTAAAAAGTGTTTAAATGGGTCAAGCTAATTCAGGGATCGGCACAAATTCATCCCGACATCCGCCGCCTGGCGGAGCCGGGATTTCGCTTCGCTCAACAATTCACTATTCGAACTATCATCACCAGGGCCACCAGTTTCGGATTTCATCCTTTAGCCGGGAGATGACATTTTCGCGGAAAAACCACCCGAGCACCGCGCATACCCCTATGAAGACCCGGAAGAAGATGTTATCAATCAGTAAAACAACCGAGCCCCCGCGGAATAGAAAATAGAAAGCCTGAACCAGAACGATGCCCAGAACAACGGTATACAGCACGTTTAGCAACCGGGCCGGAACGGAGGTTTCTTCCGCTTCCCTCATGCGGCTTTCATCGATGCGTATTTCTGAGGACGGTCTTTTTCGGTTGCTCATGGATTGGGGATGATTAGTGGAATGTGTGATGAGATGCGGCTGATGGTGGATAGAGGCTGTTCCGGGATATTTTAGGATAAATTGAGGTATAGTACAAATTGGGATTGGGCCGACTATAGGCTGATTTCAAGCTGTTTTTAATTGAAAAGCTTGATATAATCGTCAAACCAATATTGTTTTCCTCTTTTCGCTCCTGTGATTTCCTTGAGAATACCTAGGCGCTCAAGTTCATTTATCAGCTTATATGCTGATGGAAGTGAAAGACTTGTTAAGGTTGCAACTTTTTGTACATCGATGAGAGGTCTCATGTAGAGTTGGCTGACAACCTCTCGGGCATTGCTGGTTCTAGCCCCTAAATTTTGAATTTTATTATCTACCTCCCTTTGGAGTTTCATGATGTTATCAAAAGTTTCGATACTTCCTCTGGCAGTTTCAATTACTCCTACCAGAAAAAACTTAAACCACTGCCTGATATCGTCTGCCGTCCTTACACGCATTAAATTATCATAGTATAATTGCCTGTTCTTTTCAAAGAAATCAGATAAATATAGTATGGGTTTCTTCAGAATGCCTTTCTCTACCAGGTAAAGAGTGATCAAAAGGCGTCCAACTCTACCGTTACCGTCCAGAAAAGGATGAATCGTCTCGAACTGGTAGTGTAGGAGTGCTATTTTTAATAGGTGAGGTAATCTGATTTCTGTATTGTGGATAAATTTTTCAAGATCTCCCATCAAACGGGGAACCTCAGGATGGGGAGGTGGAATAAAAGTGGCGTCAGAAATGGAGGCACCACCAATCCAGTTTTGGCTTGTTCTGAACTGTCCGGGTATTTTGTGCTTTCCACGAACACCTTGAAGCAATATTGCATGGCTCATTTTGATGAGCCTTGATGATAAAGGTAAATCATCAAGAGACTCAATCGCTGAATTCAGAGCATTAATGTAATTTTGTACTTCTTCCCAGTCATCCCTTTTTTCTTCTGAAAGGTCTTCTCTTTCCTGCAGCGCTTCTTCAATATTAGTTTGGGTGCCTTCGATTTTGTTTGATTTTGTGGCTTCCTTTAAGACGTGCATCGAAATGAAGAGATCGATGTTTGGTGTATGCTCAGAGTACATGTCAAGCCTACCAAGCTGCCTGTCTGCCTGGCTCAATAGCTCTATAACTTCCATATCGTCAAGCGTCCAATCCCGATTTATTTCTTCGGGAATGAAACTTTTGAAGGTTCCCTGATTGATGTACTGGCCCGCTTTAAAGTTCTTCATAGTATTTTTATTTTCTCTTCATGTTGTTTAATAAAAATACAAAAAACTTAAATAAAGGGTTATGCTATTTAACTTTTGGGAGAAAATATTAAATAGCGGGCTTTGTTGATAAAGATATTCCGGCTATGTTCAAACAAAAGGAGAAGAAATTCGAGGGATGGGCTAACATTGACATCCTCATATTCAATATTCCCACCACCGATGAAGATTAGCGAAACCGGTCTCGTGCAGACTTACAGCCTGCGGGTTTTGGGTGGATCCCTATCCTGAGGCGTTTCCTCAGGCTGTGTTTGTTGAGGCTTACAGCCTCAGTCATCCAGAACCCTGATTAGAGGTGATTTATGTGATGGGCATGATTTGAGTCAGGGGGCGATAGCAAACTTAGTGTACTTTTGTGTCTGCCTGATGCAGGCAGGTCTTATTTTTTAGTGTTTATCTGGTAGGCTTGCCTTCACTAATATTCCAGAATTAATGATTGTGTGTGCTAAATAGCAGAATTATTCTACCATCAGTTGTAGCTCATCTCAAGGTGGTCTGGACCATTTATATCACACATATAAGGTATATTAAAAGGTTGTCTGAATTCATACTCCGGATTGTTTGTTAAACGCAGGGTCACATAAAACCCCAAAACCCCATCACCCACCAAAACCCACTCATGCAGCACCCGACCGAACCTGTCCCAATTTCATCATTCCTCGATAAGGCCAAGAATCTGCCCGTGTTCGACGTGCGGACGCCGGGGGAGTTTGGGAAGGGGCATATTCCGGGGGCGATGAATTTGCCGCTGTTTACGAATGAGGAGCGGGCTGTTATTGGAACCTTGTATAAGCAGCAGGGGCGGGATGCTGCGGTTAAGGAGGGATTGAAGCTTGTGGGTCCGAAATTGCATGCGTTTGTGGAGACGGTCGGGCAGACGGGCAGCCGTTCGGTGGGGCTGTACTGCTGGCGGGGCGGCATGCGCTCGGGCAGCATGGCCTGGCTGCTTCAGACCGCGGGTTTTCGGGTTGAGCTGCTTGAGGGCGGCTATAAATCGTACCGCAAACTCATCAAAAGCGCGTTTGAGCCAATGCGCATCGTTCTGGTTTCGGGCAATACGGGCAGCGGCAAAACGGATCTGCTGCACGCGCTCCGGAATCAGGGGGCGCAGGTGCTGGACCTGGAGGGGCTTGCGCATCATAAGGGCTCGGCCTTTGGCGCAATTGGCGAGAGCGCGCAGCCGACCACCGAGCAGTTTCAGAACGAGGTGATCGCCAAAGTTCTGGCGCTCGATACAAGTAGGCCGGTTTATGTGGAGGATGAGAGCATCACTATTGGTCAGGTTGTTTTGCCCGACGAGCTGTTTGCGGCTATGAGCGCATCACCCTGGATCGAGCTGCAGGTGCCGAAACCCGACCGTGTGAAGCGGCTGGTGGCCTCCTACGGCGATGCCGACCCCGATGTGCTTGCCGAGGGCATCGGCCGGGTGAAGAAGAAGCTGGGCGGGATCGAAGCCCGCGAGGCGCTGACCGCGCTGGATAAGGGAGGTCTGGACGAGGTGGCCTCCATACTGCTGACCTACTACGACCGTATGTATCAGAAGGGCATCAAGCGCAAAAACCCGCACTGCCTCGGTGTTGTTTCCGTCAGCGACGGACAAATGGATCAGGCGGCCGCAAAGATTATTGAAATGAATATTAACCCGATAGAGAGGCTACAGCCCCAATGAGCAAAACTGACATCAAACTGACACAGTATAGCCATGGCGCTGGATGCGGATGTAAAATATCCCCGGGCGTGCTGAGCAAAATTCTGAATAAAGCCGGCAATACGCAGAGCTTCCCGAACCTGCTGGTCGGCAACGATTCTAACGACGATGCCGCGGTGTTCGATCTGGGAACGGGTGAAGCCATCGTGTCCACCACCGACTTTTTTATGCCGATTGTGGATGATCCGTCAGACTTCGGCGGTATCGCCTCGGTAAACGCGCTGTCGGATATCTACGCCATGGGAGCCACCCCGATGATGGCCATCGCCATTTTGGGCTGGCCGATCGACAAGCTGGCGCCCGAGGTTGCCGGCGAGGTGCTGAATGGCGCGCGAAAAGCGTGTAAGGAAGCCGGCATTCCGCTGGCGGGCGGACACAGCATCGACTGTCCGGAGCCGATATTCGGCCTGGCCGTAACGGGCCGGGTGCCGGTCGAAAAAGTGAAGCGCAACACGGGCGCAAAGCCGGGCGACATGCTCTACCTCACCAAGCCGCTTGGCGTGGGTATCATCGCGACCTCGCAGAAGCGCGGCATCTCGAAGCCGGAGCATCTGGAGGTGGCCAAAAAATCCATGCTCACCCTCAACAAAATCGGGGCCGAGCTGAGCGATCTGACCTATGTGCACGCGCTGACCGACGTAACCGGTTTCGGCCTGATGGGTCACCTGTCGGAGGTGTGCGAGTACAGCGGAGTGAGCGCATCGGTCCGTTCGGAAGACGTGCCGGTGATGCCGTTCTTGGGCGAGTACATTGCTCAGAAGTGCATACCCGGCGGCACGCACCGGAATCTGGAGAGCTACGGCGACAAGCTTAACGGCTTTCCCGAGGAGGAGCTGTTTCTGCTGGCCGATCCGCAGACGAGCGGCGGACTGCTGGTGGCGGTTGATCCGGGCTCGGCGGCGGCGTTTGAATCATTCATGAAAGAACGCGACATTCCGGTATCGTCCTTTGGGGAAATCACCGAAAAGGGTGACTATCTGGTGCTAAAGGCATCATCCTGAACCTGAACAAACCGCAGCTTAGCTTAGCTGAACTGAGCCAAACGAACATGCACGAAAATCATCATTTAATCCAGCATTTTTACAGCGCCTTCACCAGCGGCGACGCGGAGGCTATGGCCGACTGCTACCACGATGATGTCGTTTTCTCCGATCCGGTTTTTGGCGAGCTGAAGGGTGAAGAGGCCGGAAATATGTGGCGGGCGCTGCTGGGCCGGAGCACGGATCTGCAGATTGTGTTTAGTGATGTAAACGCAGGTGAGTACCACGGCTCGGCGCGCTGGATGGCGGTCTACACCTTTTCGCCCACGGGCAGACGGGTGGTGAACCGCGTGGCGGCCAGCTTTGAATTCCGGGACGGCAAAATCCTCCGGCATACCGATGAGTTCAGCTTCTACAACTGGGCGGTTCAGGCCTTCGGCTGGAAGGGCATCCTGCTCGGCTGGACCGGCATCATGAAAAACCGCGTCCGGAATGATGCAAGGAAGATGCTGGAAACCGGTGAGGAGAAACACTAAAAAGGAAAACCTGCCAATGCTGTCAGGCAGGCACTAAAAACCACTAATGGTTAAGTGTACCCTCTATAAATTCGGCCTATTGAAAAAATAGTATGAGTTGTTTCCGCCGGTAGCCGGAAAGGTCTGTCCCCATTCAAAATTCAACACTTAAAATTTAAAATTGCGAGCTGCTGTGAGCCTGGCCCGAGACCTGCTTTTCCAGCTCGTTGATGTAGAGGCTGGCGTGCAGTCCGTCCATCAGGCCGTGATGGGCCTCCACGGTTACCGGCATCATGATGCGGCCGAGCCCGTCCTCGTAAAAACGCCCGAACGCAACTTTCGGAATGCAGTCGTGCTCCTGACCGCTTCGGGGATGCTTGACCGAGGTGAAGCTGGTCCACGGAATTACGGTATGGCGAATCAGATCGTATCGCTCTTTGGGCCCGGTGTTGCGGGCGGTGAGGGGCTTTGTCTCATCTTCCGGAGGCGTGGCGCTTCCGCGGGTGGTGAAATACTTCACGAAATCCTGCAGGCTTTCGCCAGGTACAAAGTCGAAGTAGTTAAATCCGAAGGTGCCGTCAGGATTGGGGACGGTGGAGCCGCCGTGGACCACATCATACATCACAACCTCTCCGTTTCGGATGCGAATGCGGAACTCCTCAATCTCATTGCACACGGCCAGCGAATGGTAGAACAGGCACTGACTAAACGGCAATTTGTTGGCCAGCGCATACTGACGCAATTCTGTCACTTCAATAACGGACGTTATATTAAACAGCGGATCGGTATACGTATTGTACATTTCATACGCTGATTTTCGCTTCCACTCGTTTGTGTTTATGATGATGTGCGCCATCAGAGCTGTATCTGAATTTCGTGCTCGTTTCCGCTCATCTCAAAGCGCTCTACCCGGATGATTCCGGTCGCCGGGTCGTGTTCAAACTCAACCGGATTTCCGTCGAGCAGAATCATCTGCGGAGGTTGCGCCATGCCACGGATGTGCAGGCTGATGTCCGAAAAGGCAGCTTCAAAATTTACGCCGGTTTCGCGGGTTAGCATAAGTGACATAAATCTGTCGTCGTAGCTGGAGGCCGTTTCAAGGTGAAGCTTTTCAAACTGTCCGCGCTCGAAGGCCTCGCGGGTTTGTCCGTCGTCATGATATACGGTGGTGCGGTATTCAGTGGCATCGGCATCATAAAACCAGTGCAGGCTCAGGTGATTCACATTGTAATCATCCAGCGACTGAACCAGGTCCGCTTTTGGGATGATGGCCCCGCCGCGCACAAACACCGGAATGGAATCCCGCACCGTACGCACCTGATAAGTTTTGCCGCCACCATATTTTTTGCCGGTGTTGAAATCGAACCAGTTGGCCGTGTTGGGCGCGTAGAGCGTCACCTCTTTTTCACCCTGTCGTAATACCGGAGCCACCAGGAAATCATCACCAAAAAGATAGGTCTCGGCCACGTGGAAGAGGCGGTAGTTGTCCGGCTCCTCAAAAAAGAGCGGGCGCATAAACGGGAGTCCGCTCTGAGCGTTCTGGAACGCGGCGGTGTAGATATAGGGTATCAGCTTGTAGCGCAGATTGATGGCGTCGCGTGTAAGGCGGATGGTCTCATCGTCCCAGAAAACCGGCTCAGACGGCACATCCTCCTGCGCGTGCGGACGGTAGACGGGCTGAAAAACCCCGTACTGCATCCAGCGGACGTAAAGCTCGGCGTCTTCAACCGGCCAGGCAAAGCCGCCAAGATCGGAGTGCATGTAGGCCAGACCCTGCAGGCCCATCTGGATGGAGATTTCCGGCTGCGGTCTCAGTCCGCCCCAGTTGCGGCTTACGTCGCCGGTCCATGGAATCATGCCGTAGCGCTGCGAGCCCGAATAGCCAGCGCGCATCAGGTTGAAGGCGCGGCGGTCGGGATAGTCGTTCAGAAAACCTTCGTGCACCATTTTGGCCCACTGATGCCCGTAAATGTTATGCACCTCGCGGGCCGAACCGGTGTGGTGCTGTACCCAGTCGGGGTGAACTTCAGGCTCGCCCAGGTCGCCCCACCAGCCGTGCACGCCGTAGGTATCCATCTTGTTGCGGTAGATGTTCCAGAACCACTCCTTGCCCTCGGGGCGAAAAACATCGATGAGGCCGGTGTTGCCAAAGAAGAAATCCCAGGTTGCCGGGTTGCCGAGCGAGTCGACCGCAAGCGCATTGGCTTCTACAGCTTCATCCCAGCGGTTCGAGGTGGTGAGTACAAACGGCTCGGTGATGAGCACGGTTTTTACGCCGTCGGCCTCCAGCTGATCGATCATCTTTTTGGGCTCGGGCCACATTTCCTCATCCCAAGCCAGGTTACCCATGGTGCCCAGCATCTCCTGTCCAAACCAGTAGAGATCGATAATGATGGCATCAACCGGCACGTTGAGCTCGCGGAATTTGGCGATGGTGTCCAGTACTTCCTGCTGATTGCGGTAGCCGAAGCGGCTCGAAAAGTTTCCCAAAGCCCAGCGGGGCGGCAATGGCTGAAGCCCGGTCAGGCGGCTGTAGTTGCCCACTATATCCTCCCAGCGCTCCCCGGCAATCAGCTGATAGGTTTTGCGTCCGGAGTGTGCCTCGAAGCCCAGGGTATGATCGTTTCCGCTGTCCAGATCCAGATAGCCGGTGGTCGGGTTATCAAAATGGATGGCGTATCCTTTGGACGAAAGCACCACAGGAAGGGTGAAGTTCATCAGCTCGGAGCGGTTTTCGTATCCGTAATGCGCGCGGTTGTAGAGCGTAAGGCGGTGTCCGCGGCGGTTCATGCCCAGTGCGCGCGCGCCTCCGCCCATCAGGATTTCGGACTCGGAAATGCGGAAATCAACCCGGTAGCCGTCGGCCGAAACGTGTTCGTAATCGCCTTCACCCCAGGCGTGATCATCGTCGTAGCGGTTTTTGTTCTGGGTGAAGCCACCGTGCTCGCGCAGCAACAGCTCGTCCTTATAATAAAAGGAAAAATGGCCGCGCTGCGTATCATAAAACACCTTCAGTCCGCTTGTGTTAAGGGTGATGGCGTCGTCCTGCTCGTTCACCTGTACGGGAGTCGACTCCGGCTCCAGCACCACCGCGTGCGACTCGGTATACGAGCCCGGACTGATGCCATCCGGGTAGAAGCTAACCTCGAGAATGTCGGATGAGTAAAACGAAAGGGAGTAGGTTCCGGCTTCGGTTTCGAAAAGGTAATTCGGGCCCGAAACGTGAAAGCGGTTAAACTCGCTCCCGGCCGACTGCGCCTGAAGCAATGGGGAACCGGTGAAGAAAAACAGAGCCACAAGGGCGAAAATGGTAGCGGAAAATCTGGTCATAGCAGTAAATAATCTCATAAGTCGAAGGAAAGCCTCATTCTCCGGAGTCCAAGGTGCCGAAGCCGGGCCGCATGTAGTATACAAACATTGTGCAAAAATTTCCTACTCCTGAGGGGCAGACTGTGCTAAATAACCGTAGAGCAAAATAACGACTTGGAATGCATTAGAAACCATGCCTGTCCGAAGGATCTCCTTTAGTTTGGCAACTCCCGAGTCGAAGGCCCCATACACATAT
>JAIUMA010000071.1 GCA_022565795.1 Balneolia bacterium | reverse complement strand
GTCTATACCAGCGCGGTTCAGGCTACGGAAAACGTGGAAACGCGCGCTGCAATCGAAAAACGCATTCCTGTTATCAAGCGGGCAGAGATGCTGGCCGAGCTGATGCGTATGAAGTTCGGAATTGGCATTGCAGGTACGCACGGAAAAACTACCACGACCACCATGACCGGTATGGTGGTTCGAAGCGGAGAATTTGATCCGACCATTATCGTAGGCGGACGCGTTCACAGCTTCGACAAGACCAACGCGGTAGTTGGCGGCGGTGATATCATCATCGTGGAAGCGGATGAGTTCGACCGTACCTTCCTGAAGCTTTCGCCTTCAATGGCGGTTATCACCAATATCGATATTGAGCATCTGGATATCTACTCGGATGTAGAAGATATCAAAACAGCTTTCCTCGAGTTTGCCAACAAAGTTCCGTTTTACGGCTCGGTGATTATCTGTCTGGATGATCACAACGTCCGCAGCATCATTCCGGGTATCAAGCGCCGTACGCTTACGTACGGATTTACGCCACAGGCTCGTTTGCGTCCGGTAAATCTGGAGTCGAACGGAATGGAGACTTCCTTCGAGGTTCTGCTGGATAACGAAAGTCTGGGTCGCGTTTCCGTAGCGGCACCGGGTGAGCATAACGTGCGCAATGCACTTGCCGCCATTGGGGTAGGACTCGAGCTGAACATGAAGTTTGAGAACATCCGTAAGGGACTTTCTGAGTACAGCGGTGTCTTCAGACGTTTCCAGAAGAAGTATGATGACGGTGATATCATGGTTATCGACGATTATGCCCATCACCCTACTGAAGTACAGGCTACCATAAGCGCAGCCCGCAAAGGGTGGCCGGACAAGCGGATCGTAGCCGTTTTTCAGCCGCATCTGTACTCACGCACCCGCGAACTGCATCAGGAATTCGGGCTCTCTTTCTTCGATGCAGACGTGATGGTGGTGACCGATATCTATCCTTCGCGCGAAAAGCCAATTGAAGGAGTAACCGGAAAAATGGTTTCGGCTACGGCTGAAGATTACGGTCACCGCTCGGTGCACTATGTTGAAGACAAGCGCGATGTACCGGCCTACCTCAGAAATCTTGTGAAGCCCGGTGATATCGTCATCACCATGGGAGCAGGCGATATCTACAAATTCGGCGATATGTACGTTCAGTCGATTCGCCGGAGCAAGGATAAACCCAAAGGCAGCGGAGGTGACTCATGAAGCTGATAAAACGTTTATTCGGCGGTAATCAAAAATCGCAGTCGCAATCCGCGTCTTCGTCAGGCGGAAGCATGGGCGTACCGATCCGACCTAAACAGCAGGCTGAAACCAAATCTGCGCATAGAAAGCGTACAGGTATGAACTTCAGCTCGTGGAAGCCGAACCGTTCAGCTGGGTATCTGCTTGCAGCGGTACTGCTGATTGCGGGTTCGGTGTACGGTGCAATCTATCTGGCCGGAAACGCAACCGTTCAGCGCGTATCGGTAAGCGGCGCTATGATGACTGACGCGGAGGCCATCATACTGGCATCACAAATTGAAACCGGCATCCCGGCCGATTCGGTGCATGCACTACGCGTGATTGAAGAGGTTGAAAAGCTTCCGTATATCCACAGTGCAGAGGTGCACATTTCTACATTGGGTAACCTTCATATAGCCGTTCAGGAGCGTAATCCGGTCGGGATTTTGGTGCAGGGTGATGCCATGATGCTGGTAGATGCCGAGGGCATCAAAATGCAGATTCCGTCGCACTACATACCTGATTTGCCATTGATATACGGGTTCAACGTAAACCCGTCGGCAGATACGCTTAACAGCGACTCATTCAAAAAAACAGCTGCTTTTCTAACCGCTCTGAAGCAAAGAGATGTAGCCATGCTAACCCTCAGCGAGGTAGGGTGGCACGGTGAAGACGGAGTTATAGCCCTGAGCAGGGAAAACGGCGTGAGACTGGTTTTTGGTGAGGATGAATTCACTTCCCGCCTGAAAAAATGGGAAGAGTTTTACCGGCAGGTTGTGCCTCAGAGGGGCATGGCTGCTTTCACAAGTCTGGATTTCCGTTTCAGGGATCAGATTGTGGCAAGGGAGTCCTGATGATGAAGATGAAAAAGAAAATCAATACTACATATTAACCCACCCTTACAATGAAAGAAGAGCAAATGGAAGATCGCATTGTCGTAGGCCTGGATATAGGCACGACCAAAGTATGTGCGGTTGTCGCTTCTATAGACAGCAGCCGCAAAGTGAATATTCTCGGCATAGGCAAAGCGCCAAGTGAGGGCCTCAACCGGGGTGTAGTCGTAAATATCGATAAAACGGTGAACGCCATCCGAACGGCTATTGAGCAGGCTCAGCTTGCATCAGGAATTGAGGTGCGCTCGGTGAACGTAGGAATTGCGGGGGATCACATCCGCAGTATGCGCAGCAAGGGCGTCATCACCATTACCAACAAAGACAGCGAAATCCTTGCTAAAGATGTAGACCGTCTGCTTATGGATTGTCAGCAGATTATGCTGCCCACCGATCAGCAAATTCTGCACGTAATACCTCAGGAGTTTATCGTAGACGGGCAGGACGGTATTTCCGATCCGGTGGGCATGAGCGGCGTTCGTATGGAAGCCGACGTGCACATCATTACCGGCCTTGTCTCAGCTACAAAAAACATGTACCGCTGCGTTGAGCGGGCGGGCTATCAGGTACAGGATGTGATTCTGGAGCCATTGGCTTCATCCTACGCCGTTCTGGAGCCGGCCGAGAAAGAAGCGGGCGTGGTGCTGGTAGATATCGGCGGCGGAACAACCGATCTGGTGGTCTTCCAGGATAACACCATTCGCCATGCGCAGGTGATTGCTATCGGTGGTCAGAAGGTGACTGATGACATCCGGATCGGCCTCAGCGTACTCGAAGAGCAGGCTCACAGGCTGAAGCACAATCACGGCCATGCCTATGCCGATTTGATCGAAGAGGATGAAATCATTACGGTGCCGGGCATCGCGGGCAGACCACCAAAAGAGATTAAAAAGAGTATTCTCGCCCAGATTATACAGGCGAGGGTGGAAGAGATCCTTGAGATTGTAGCCATCGAAATAAAACGAAGCGGCTACAGCAATGAACTAAGCGCCGGCGTGGTGCTTACAGGAGGAGGTTCACTGGTTGAAGGTATTGTTCCTTTGGCGCAGGAAATCCTCGGTATGGATGCAAAAATCGGACTCCCGACCGGCCTTACCGGCGGACTCGTAGACGAGGTAAGAAGCCCGATTTACAGTACAGGTGTCGGCCTTGTAATGCATGCGCTGGAAAATCAGCAGTCTCCCTCAGCAGGGGGAAGACTATCCGAACCGGAAGGCGATACGGGCACAGAGAAGTTTATGAAAACGCTCGCCGATCGTATGAAAAAATGGTTCGACGAATTTTAAAAACACACAGATACAACTAATAAACAGGTGAAAGACATGGCAAATAGTCTAAATTCAAGATTTAGTTTTGATGAGCAGAGCCAGGATAATGCCAAGCTTAAGGTGATTGGCGTTGGAGGTGGCGGAGGTAATGCAATCAACAATATGATTGCGAAAGGCCTCAATAATGTAGAGTATATCGCCCTGAACACAGACTCTCAGGCCCTGAAGGAAAATCAGGCGGATCTGAGAATCCAGGTGGGTAAAGGCCTTACGAGCGGTCTAGGCGCCGGTGCGCGTCCGGAAGTTGGTCGAGAGGCTGTGGAAGAAAACCGCCACGAAATCGAAGAGTCGATTGAAGGCGCAGACATGGTGTTTGTAACTGCCGGAATGGGCGGTGGTACAGGTACCGGAGGCGCTCCGGTAGTAGCCGGAATTGCCAAAAGAAAAGGAATTCTTACCGTGGGTGTGGTAACCACGCCGTTTAACTGTGAAGGTAAGGTTCGGTCCAAGTTTGCACAGGACGGTATCAAGGAGCTCAAAAAGAGCTGCGACACCGTGATTTGTATTCCTAACGAGCGTCTGCTCGATCTCAGCGATGAAAACACCACGCTGGTTGAAGCTTTCGAGCTTGCCAACGAAGTGTTGTACAACGCTACCCGCGGTATTTCGGATCTCATTCTGATGCCCGGTCTCATTAACCTTGACTTTGCCGATGTGCGCACAACCATGCTCGATGGTGGTGCTGCCATTATGGGCTCCGCAACGGCAACAGGCCCGGATCGTGCTGAAAAAGCCGCGCGCGAGGCTATCAATTCACCGCTGCTCGACGGCATCAGCATCCGCGGAGCACGCAACGTGCTGGTTAACATCTCAGCCGGCTCTGACCTCGGTATGCGTGAAACCAACGAAGCAACCAACATCATACAGCAGGAAGCCGGCGAGGACGCCGAAATCATTATGGGTACGGTACTCGACGAGTCCTTCTCTGATGAGCTTCGTGTAACCGTAATCGCAACCGGGTTTGAGTTCGAGGAAAGCAGCTCATCAACCAAGATTGCTCCGGGTCGCAGAACGCCGCTTGGCGGGAACAACGACGATAACGGAAACGTGAGAGAACTTCCGCGCCCGGGTATCGGCGGACGAGGCTTGCCTCCTGCAGCGAAACGTTTTAATCCGGGTGCAGCAGCTGGCTCGGCCGGATCGAACAAGCCGTTCTGGAAGGGTGAAAAGAACCTGAAAAACCTCGATACGCCGGCCATCAGCCGTCGTTCGACTGCGGTAAACGACTTGAAAGAGGAAACGAAGGAAGAGGAAACCTCTCGTACTGCGCGCAAGGCGAGCGGTGATGTCCGCGAGCGTATCGACAAGCGCGACAACGATCAGCCGGCGTTCCTGAGAAAAATCATGGACTAACCGCTTGATTTAGAAACTATGCCAAAAACCGGAATTGTGGTGCGGGGCAATGCAGGGCGTGATGGCTCAGGGCATTGCTGCGCCCCCTTACCGGATGTAATACACCTGTTAGAACGATGAAGAAGTAGCCGACAAAAAGAGAAAACAACCTGTTTATAAAAAAACTATTCAGCAAACTCTAAAGACAACACAAGGGGCTATCTCGAAAGAGGTAGCCCTTTTGTTTTTAATCATTCCTATAGCTAAGTTTATAAATGCAGGAAAATGCTCTCAAACTGGTGCAAAAATGAAATTATCCCGTGTACTGAAATTGCTGTTGTCTCTGCTTATTCCATTTATTCTGATAGCCGGCTGTGGTCTGGTCGGGGCAGAAAAGGATAGTGTTGAAAGCTTAATAGCGTATACTCTAACAACAGACATGCCTGAAGTTGACCCCGGAGAACGATTTTTGGCAACATATACAGCTAAAAACCTGAGTAATAAAAAGCTTGAAATAGAAACAAAATGCAGAGGTTTTGCGACCATCAGCGTGTTTCAGAACGAAGAGATGATTCATTTTAACGGAGCTTTTCCCGGCTGCTTCACTTCTATGGGTTACTATGAAATAGGTCCGGGTGAATCCATTTCTTACGATTGGGAAATTGGTGCATACTTACTAAGCAGGGAGGATCCGGGTGCTCCGTTCGATACGACATTTGCTGCTCCGGGCAGCTATACACTTTCCGTAACGAATAACGTGGTTGGTATTAACGGAGAAAGCGTAAATCCGGCAACGGAATCCATCACCCTTATCGTTAAATAGGGTTGGGCTGAGAGCAATTATCTTCGTTAACGCCTAAAGCGGTTCCGGGTAACGCGTGCTTTGGTAGTATAAATCGGCCCAGGAAATGATGATGGCACCCAGCCAGAATCCGGCTATAACATCCGATGGATAGTGTTCGGTAAGTAATACGCGACCGGCAATAATGGCAAAAGCCAAAAAAACGATAAGCGCACGCAATTCGATATTTTTATACATGGCAAACAGTACACCGGCTCCGGCTGTAACGGCCGCTGCGTGGCCTGAGGGCATCGAGTGGTACAAACGTTCGGTCTGAAAACCGAAAAAGCCGGTTGTGCCTTCAAAAAGGAGAAGGTCAGGCCGTGCTCTGCCGATGGATAATTTGAGAAGCAGGGTTAACCCGAGGGCTATAATGATGCCTGCCAGAAGAATGAAAGTCCGGTCCTCATAAAACGGAGCCTTTTCAATATCAGGGTCGGTGTACTGCTGGTTCTGCTGTCTGAGGTCGGTGAAACGGTAGGCCATAGCCAATAGAGTAATCACCGCGATCGAATACGGATTGATGTAAAATGCGAGTATATCGAGCGCTTGAATAAGGTAGCCGTTTGGCAGGGATGAAGACCAAAGAAGAATGGACTGATCGAAGTGGAGAACGCTGGCAATTATGAGAATCAGGCAGACAAAGCTGAGCATCACGCTGTTGCGTATGGTAACATAGACAGGATGACGATCGGCATTACGACTCATAGTAACAGCTAAAAATTAGGTATTCTGGGGTGATGAAAACGAAAAGCCCCGCAGGCGAAACCTGCAGGGCTCAAATGTTAATCGGAAAATAAAAATAGGGCTATTCAGGCTGCCGGCAAAATCTTAGCCGAAATTCCACTTCACCCCGCGACCGATTTCCGGATCAGGGTACTCCCAGGTTACAGCCCCTTTGTCGCAAGCATACATGCATGTGCCGCATTCGATGCAGTCTTCAAACTGGAAGTGCACCTTGCCGACTTCATCCAGCGTGTAGCAGTTGGCCGGGCAGACGCGGGTAGTGGCTTTGTGATCGCAGCCGGTGTTGCAAATGTCGGTGTCTACAAGAATATGGGGCTTAGCTTCTGTTTTTCCCTGGTTCTGGTAGTTAACCATACCAAGACGTTCAGCAATGCTGAGTTTTTTCATAATGATCGTGCTCCTTTAATTCCTAATTTCAATAATTGCCAGTAGCTCGAGTGTTTTTTAACGGACTTGCTGAGCATTTCGCGCGTTTTCGGGGTTGGCTCATTCTTTATGGAAAAGAACTGCTTGCCGAAATCACAGACCAGACCAGGCACGGACTGGAACATCTCTTTGCTGTGCAGGAACTCGACGGCTCCCTGGAAATTCTTCATATCCTGAAGAACAAAGCTTTTTTCGAGCTTGTCTCTGTACGCTTTCATTGTGTTTTTGCTGAAATCACCGGAGTCCCGGGCCTCAACGATGGTTTCTGCGGCAAGAACGCCGGAGTGCATGGCGTAGTCCATTCCCTGGATTGCCTTGCCGGAGTTCATGAGCAGATTGGCGGCTTCACCGGCTACCAGGAGGCCATCACCGTAAATTTCCTTAGGCATCACCTTCATGTCACCGGTTGAAACAGCATGGGCGGAATATTCAACAACCTCGCCGCCCCTTAGCGTATCCGCAATTACCGGATGCGCTTTGAACTCGTTGAGGATATCATATGGCTTCATGCCTGAGTCCCGAAGGCTGATCATTCCGAGTACAAGCCCGAATGAGATGGAGTCCTTATTGGTGTAAAGGAATCCGCCGCCCTCCACGCCTTGCGTGGCCGTTCCGATAAATTCGTTGCTCATCCCGCTGTTGATGCTCAGCTGAAAGCGGTCTTCAAGAACCTCCTGGTCGAATTTGATGATTTCCTTCACGCCAACAGCAAGCGCATCAGCAGGGACGTAATCATCCTGCAAACCCACCTGGCGCGTAAGCAAGTTGTTTACGCCTTCAGATATAATGACTGAATCGGCATAGAACTTTTCCTCTCCGGCCCGGATTCCAACGGCCTTGCCGTTATCCATGAGGACTTCCTCAACCAGAATATTCGGCGCCATGAAAGACTCATCCGGATACTTGCTGGCCTCAATGGCTTCCTGAACCTTTTCGGCCAGCCAGTTATCGAATTTGGCACGCAGTACGATGACGCCTTTGTAGGGCTTTTCGTCAAAACTGCTGGACTTGAAGTCAATCGAGAAAGAGGAATCACCATCCATAAAGCTCAGCCTGCGATGGTTGATGAAGCGTTCAAAGCCGGCGTCTTCTTCTTCCCAGTAGTTTGGAACCAGTTTCGAGAGGCCTTCACCCCACAAAACACCGCCGGAGACGTTCTTTGCCCCGCTGAACTCGCCGCGTTCGATGAGTAAAAACTTCATGTTGTTTTTGGCGAGCGTGAGGGCGGCGCTCAGGCCTGCGATTCCGCCCCCGATAACGATACAGTCAAATTTATCTTCCATTCAGATCAGTCCGCTTTAACTTGTTTGATTTGTTCGGTAAGCAGCGGCAGAATCTTGAACAGATCACCAACGAGCCCGTAGGTTGCGTACTGGAAAATCGGCGCATCCGGATCTTTGTTGATGGCTACAATTACCTTTGAGTTGGCCATACCCGCAACGTGCTGAATCGCACCGGAAATCCCGATGGCGAAGTAGAGCTGAGGAGATACAACTTTACCCGTCTGACCAATCTGAAGCGTGGCAGGGAAGAGCCCGGACTCGGTTACTGCCCGTGATGCTCCAACGGCTGCTCCAAGCGTATCAGCGAGGTCTTCGATGAGTTTGCGTCCTTCTTCATCTTTAATGCCACGACCGGCTGCAACCACAACTTCGGCCTCGGAAAGATCAACCTTGTCGCCGGCGCTGGAAATAACTTCTTTGAGGATGCTTTTTAGTCCGCCTTCATCGAAATCGAAAGCTACTTCCTCTACAGCTGCTGATCCGGGTTTTTCTGCCACATCATACGAACCGGAACGAACGGAGACAAAAACCAGATCGCTTGAGCTGGATGTTTTGCTGAGAACTTTGGCAGCCATCACCGGGCGCTCGGTCTCAACGGTTTTTCCGTTAATTGTGAAGGAGGCTACATCCGGAATTGCAGCCGCGCTATGGCGGGCTGCAAGCGCACCCATAACCTCCTTGGTAGATTCCGTTGATGCGAAGGCTACCAGACGTGGTGCAGATTTGTCTACAAGGGCGCTAAGTGCATCGATAACCGGGCTGCTGAGGTGGTTGTTGAAAATAGGATGCTTGATAGTGTAGATCTTGTCCGGACCGTAGTTATTAAGAGTATCGGCATAGCGGGCAGGATCGATATCGAGAACAGCTACTTCAAGGCCCAGGCTGTTATCGTCTGCCAGCTTACGGCAGTAGCTAAGCACTTCAAGCGAAGAACGTTTGATTTTGCCTTCGGCTGTGGCAACGTGAACTAATATTTTTGACATAAGTCTGATGTAATAATTTTAGAAAAAGTTGATTGGCGTTTGCCGTTATCAGAGTACCTTGGCTTCGTTTTCGAGCAGGTTCATGAGGTTGGAAACCATCTCTTCAGCTTCACCCTCGAACTTCTTGCCGGGCTCGCGTCCCGGAACTTCCTTAAAGCCTGTGCGCTCGGTTTTGGAGTCTGATGAAAGCGAAGCAATATCAACGCCCAGGTCTGCAGGAGTTACGGTTTCAACCGGCTTGCGCTTGCTCTGCATGATGCCTTTGAGGCTCGGAATGCGCGGGTCGTTCATATCATTGGAACAGGTGATGAGGCATGGAGCCTTCAGCTCTACCATTTCCTGACCGCTGTCACCCTGACGTTTCACAATAAAAGATCCGTTTTCAAATTCCAGGCCAACCGCGTTTGCTGCAAACGGAAGCTCCAGACTCCAGGCCAGCATACCGCCGGTGAGGCCTGCATCGGTGTCCTGACTCTGCTTACCGGTCAGGATTGCGTCGTATTCTGACTTTTTATGCCATGCGGCAAGAATTTCGGCAAAAGCTGATGAGTCCAGTCCGGATATATCATCAACCTGAATATGTACACCGGAAGCTGCACCCATTGCCAGAGCCTTACGAATGGTTTCCTTGGCCTTTTCCGGGCCTACGAGCACAACCTGAACTTCACCGCCGTGCTTCTCTGTGAGGACCAGTGCCTCTTCTACTGCAGACGCTGAATATGCATCCAAAACCATGCGGTCTGAGTCCTGTGATAGCGTTCCGTCTTTTATACTAATTGGCGCCGAAACATCCGGAACCTGTTTAATACATACACTTAATTTCATAGTCTGTTTTCGGTTTAATAATTGTTATGGAACCGCTTTTCTGATAGTGGAACCAATATAATAAAAATGATTCAGAGTTCTGTGAACGCCGGTGGCCCGAATTTATACGTTTGAGGCTGGATTCTCAAGTTAAATTACACCGTTAACCGCTATATCGTTCGGAATTTAGGGGATAGCAGCGTGATTGAAAACGCACTGCTGTAGCACCATCAGTCCAAAAAGAAAAAGGGACCTGTACGAAATGGTACAGGTCCCCCGGAAAATGTCAGATTAATTTGATGCGGCAGCTTCCGGCTGTTTCCGGGCTGCTCCGTTCGGCGCCGGCATATCGTTGCCTCTTGGCGTGAACGCCTGAATACCGGTAATGTCCCTGCCAAGTATGAGCCCGTGAATGTCGTACGTTCCTTCGTAGGTGTTTACGGACTCCAGGTTCACCATGTGGTGTATAACTCTGTATTCGCCGGTGATACCGTTGCCGCCGAGCATGTCACGGGCGACGCGGGCAATGTCGAGCGCCTTGCCGCAGTTGTTGCGCTTGGCAAGCGAGGTCATCGACGGGTGATCCTTGCCCTGATCTTTCAGATTGCCGAGGCGCCACGCAAGCAGCTGCATTTGGGTAATGTCGGTGAGCATATTCGCGAGCTTGGTTTGAATAAGCTGATTAGCAGCCAGCGGGTAGCCAAACTGCTTGCGCTCCATCACATACTGACGCGCGCGGTGGTAGCAGTTCTCGGCCGCACCAACCGAACCCCAGGCGATTCCGTAACGGGCGCTATTGAGGCAGGTAAAAGGGCCTTTGAGACCGCGGATTTCAGGGAAAACGTTTTCTTCGGGAACAAAAACATCCTCGAAAATAAGCTCTCCGGTATGAGAAGCTCTCAGCGACATTTTGTTGTGCGTTGTAGGAGCGGAAAAACCATCGTAGTCTTTTTCAACGATGAAACCCATGATTTTGCCGTCGTCGCTGCCGGCGTTTTTAGCTTTTGCCCAAACGATGGCGATGTCGGCAATAGGTGAATTTGTGATCCACATTTTTGCACCGTTAAGCACCCAGCCGCCGCTGGTTTTGGTTGCCGTGGTAACCATCGACCCCGGATCTGATCCGTGATCGGGCTCCGTAAGTCCGAAGCAGCCGATGAGCTCAGCCGTAGCCAGCTTGGGCAGGTACTTGCGCTTCTGCTCTTCAGTTCCGAACTGGTTGATGGGGTGCATCACCAGTGAAGACTGTACGGAGAGGAATGAGCGATAGGAGGAATCGACGCGCTCTATTTCGCGCGCAATGAGGCCGTAGGCGGTGTAGCTGGCCCCGATTCCGCCGTACTCTTCAGGAATCACAGCTCCGAGCAGATTAAGGTCGGCCATTTCTTTTGGGATGGCAGGGTCAAAAATCTCGTCCTGATTCCCTTCACAAGCGCGCGGCTCGAGCTTGCTCTGAGCATAATCCCGTGCGGTTTCCATAATCATACGGTCATCCTCGTTGAGCATCGACTCAAACTGGAGTGCGTCGTCGGTATTAAAACTGTTTTTTGCCATAATAGTATGTATTGGTTGAAGCAGGCAAGGCAGCACTGAAATGCCGCAAAGCCGTGCGTTCTAATAATAAATTGTCAAAAAAATTGCGGCACGATTGTGATATTCTGAAGCGTGTCCGGACAGTCGAATGTGCAGGCTGAATCAGATTTTAGCATAATTTATTCAGCTGAAACGGCCTTCTGCAAAGTACTAAAAATCAGACGAAAAGCACAGATATTTAACGCAGCAAAGGCCGGCGAATTGACTTCTCCGGCCTTTGCACTAAAGCTGATTCTAATGCCTTCGTCCGGCTTATTTGATAAGCTGACGGGCAAGCACCATGCGCTGTACTTCGCTGGTTCCTTCACCAATTTCAAGCAGCTTGGCGTCGCGCAGAAATCGTTCTACATGATACTCTTTGGTGTAGCCATATCCGCCGTGAATCTGAATGGCTTCGAGGCAGGCCTGCGTACACATCTCCGAAGAGAAGAGCTTGGCCATGGAAGCTTCCTTGGTGTAGGGACGATCGTTGTCTTTAAGCCACGCAGCACGCTGAACCAGTAGGCGGGCTGCATCAATATTGACGCCCATGTCTACGATTTTCCACTGAATTGCCTGATTCTGGCCAATTGGACGACCAAACTGAGAGCGCTCCATGGCATACTTTTTAGATTCTTCGAAAGCGCCTCTGGCGATTCCGACAGCAATTGAGCCGATTCCGATACGACCGCCGTCGAGAATTTTCATGGTGTCGATGAAACCGTGTCCAAGCTCGCCAAGCTGATTTTCGGCTGGAACAACAACGTCTTCCATGTAGATTTCGCAGGTATCGGATGAGTTCATGCCCAGTTTTTTAAGCTTAGGGCCGTGGCTGAATCCCTTCATGCCTTCTTCGAGTATGAAAGCGGTAACGCCTTTTGCTCCCTGTTCGCGGTCAGTTACGGCAAGTACAACAAAAATTCCTCCTACTGATCCCTGGGTGATAAATATCTTGGCCCCGTTCAGAATCCAGTTGTCGCCATCACGAACGGCGGTTGTTTTCATATTGGAGGCATCACTGCCCGACCCGGGCTCGGTAAGCGCCCATGCGCCAAGCTTCTCACCTGTCGTAAGCTGAGAAAGGTATTTCATTTTCTGTTCTTCGTTGCCGGCAAGGGCAATGTGAGCAGAGCATAGAGAGGTGTGCGACGCTACTGTGAGCGCAAGTGAAGCGTCCCAGCGGGCGATTTCTTCGAGCACGATGGCAAAGCTAACCGTGTCGAATCCGGCACCGCCATATTTCTCATCATGGTAGATGCCGAGCATATTCATATCGGCCAATTCACTTACGATATCATGCGGAAACTCACAGGACTCATCACGTTCCATAACCGTTGGTGCAACGCGTTGTTCAACAAAATCGCGAATACTTTCTTTAATTAACTGCTGGTCCTGGCTTAAGTCGAATCCCAGGGTAGGCGGGGCTAGTGTTTCAATACTCATGGTAAATCTTTTGGAAATAGTTAGTTGTTGTTTGGAAACGCTTTTCTGTGCAAATATAAGCACTTAACACGTCATTTCTATATGTGCTTACAAGCATTAATAACTCTGCGCATCATTCTGTAATTCCGGTCGTATAAAAGCTCCCCGAAAGCTATCTTAGGAAAAATAAACGACCGCATCATATTAACCTGCAAATTGTTATGGCTCAGATTTATATTCAGATGAACGACGGAAATCCGACACGAAAATTTACAAACGGACTCATCGCACTCGTTACTGGCGTGTTGACACTCATAATCCCCGAAATGCTAACCATCATTATTGCGGCATATCTGATTTCCAACGGTATCGTCTATTTCTTCTACCGTTCGGCGATTGTAATCGGCGCAGCGTCTGTAGTAGCGGGTATTTTCATATTTGTCTTCCCGAACCTTATTCCTTATGCCTTCGCATTCTTTCTGCTTTTTCTCTCATTCGGGGCGATCATGTCCGGCGGACTTTCGATTTTGGGTATTATGGCCTTCATTTTTGCCCTGATCATCATTGGCACGCCGGAGTTTGTGAACTATGTGATCGCGGCATTCCTGGTATTCTACGGTGTCTTTTCTATAATGAACTGGAAGAAGATGAAAGACCAGGGCGGAAGGGAAGTTTAATTTTTGATTGCTGATTTATGATTCTTTGGTGTCCGGGGAAAGTAATTCGAGATAAAAATCTGGCAGTGAATAGAAACACTAAAAATGGAAAACTCTAAAAACAAAATTTTGAATATGCTCTCAATAAATCGGGCCTTGGGAAAAAATAGCAAGGGTCGCTGCTATCCCAATTTTAAATGGTGAATGTTGAATTTTGAATTAAAGTCATTGCTGTTTTTG
>JAIUMA010000070.1 GCA_022565795.1 Balneolia bacterium | reverse complement strand
CGGTGACCCGAGCCGCCCGTGGAACAAGTTCTCCATCAATACGCACAGCGAGATTGACGGCTCCAAGATTCTGGACTATCAGGGCAACTGGCGTGATTTATTCCAGAACTGGGAAGCGCTGGTGCACTCCTATCCACGCTTCATCGAAGGCATGATTTTCAAGTTTCTGAACACATCAACCTTCGACGGATACAACCCGTATCGCGTAACAAAGGGCGGTTTCGATTGGGAAACGATAGAACCGGACAATCCGTGGTCGTACATCGGCTACTGGGGTGACCATCAGATTATTTACATGCTCAAGTTTCTTGAGTTCTACCGCAAACACAAGCCGGGCGGATTCGACGCGCTGCTGGAAAATGACAGCTTCGTTTATGCAAACGTGCCGTACCGCATCAAGCCTTATAAGGATATCGCGCTCGACCACAAAAACACCATCGATTTCGATGATGCTGGTGACCGCATCATACGTGAAAAAGTAGCAAGCAAAGGAGCGGATGGCTCGCTTCTTTCTATTGGTAACGGCGAAATTCACCATGTGGGCTTCATGGAGAAAATTCTCGCATCCGTGCTTGCCAAGGTTTCCAACTTCATACCTGAAGGCGGCGTCTGGATGAACACCCAGCGTCCCGAGTGGAATGATGCCAATAACGCGCTGGTAGGTAACGGCGTCTCAATGGTAACGCTCTACTACCTGCGTCGCTTCCTTAAGTTCTTCGATGAAATTCTGGCCGACTCAAACGTGAAAAACGTTGAACTCTCCTCTGAGATGAAGGAGTTCTTCACGTCAGTAGCCAACGTACTAAACGCAAACAAGGAGCTTCTTGCCGGTTCGATCGACAACAGCAATCGTAAGAAGATTACCGACGCGCTCGGAACGGCCGGAAGTGACTACAGGACCAGAATTTACAATGAAGGCTTCAGCGGCTCGAAATCCACTATAGCTCTTGCCGAGCTGAAAGATTTTGTGAAGACATCTCTTAAGTGGATGGAGCACTCCATTGATGCCAATCGCCGTCAAGACAACCTGTTCCATGCCTACAATATCATGAGTATGGAGCCGAACGGTATTTCAATCAGCTATCTGAGTGAAATGCTTGAAGGTCAGGTTGCCGTGCTTAGCGCAAAATATCTCTCCGCCGAAGATGCCCTGAACGTAATTGAGGCGCTTCGAAATAGTGATTTGTATCGCAAGGATCAGAACAGCTACATGCTCTATCCGAACAAACAGCTGCCGCGTTTCCTGGAGAAAAACACCATTCCTGCCAGCGAAGTAACACGCTCATCGCTGCTTACAAAGCTGGTTGAAGACGGCAATATGCAGCTTATTCATAAGGACATTAAAGGTGAATACCACTTCGACGGCAACTTCAGAAACGCTGTGGATGTGAAAAAAACGCTGGATACGCTTGCGGAAAACGGCTACGGAGAGCTGGTAACGCAGGATCGAGACCTCGTGCTTGCCATATTCGAGAAGGTGTTTAACCACAAAGCATTCACAGGCCGCTCAGGAACCTTCTATGCGTATGAGGGACTGGGCTCTATTTACTGGCATATGGTTTCGAAACTATATGTAGCCGTTGGTGAAATTTGTGAGCAGGCCAAAGCCGGCGGAGCGCCTAAACCGCTTCAGGATAAGCTGGCTGAACACTTCTATGCCGTAGCTGATGGTATTGGTGTACACAAATCGCCTGATGTTTATGGCGCGTTTTCGACCGATGCGTACTCACACACTCCGTGGCACCGTGGCGCACAGCAGCCGGGTATGACCGGGCAGGTGAAGGAAGACATCCTTGCCAACCTCACCGAGCTGGGCGTTAATGTCGAAGCCGGGAAGCTGAGTTTCAACCCGTTTCTGCTGCGTAAGTCTGAACTCACAAAAGAGACTTCAGCAATCGGATTCGTGGATATTTCGCATCAGCTGGAGGAGTTCAGCGTGCCGGAAGATGCTATCCTGTTCTCTTGCTGTCAGGTGCCGGTTACCTACAAGGCGGGAGCTGCCAATTCAATTGACGTCGCTTTGGCCGACGGAACCGTAAAAACATTCGACGGTACTGAACTCGATGAAGAGACCAGCGCCGACATTTTCAAGCGCAACGGAATTGTGAAAAGCATCAGCGTTTCAGTTGATCAGAACAATTTCCGGTAGTTTTTAAAAAATCCTATTAATTACAGTTGTTATGAAGTATCCTTTAATTGCTTTTGTAACCCTTTCAATGATGGCGTTCACTATGGCATGTTCTTCAGATCAGGGAGCATCATCATCGCACGACTTCTCCGGAATTACCATAACGGCGGAGGAAATACTTGGTGATCCTCACTATCAGGCGATTTCATACGGCGGTTACCGCGAAACCACGCGCGATATTCAGCCAACGATTCCACAGCTGAAAGAAGATATGCTCATTCTCCAGGCCATGGGCGTGAAGCTGCTTCGTACGTACAATGTGCATTATGATGAAGCCGAAAATCTGCTTCAGGCCATTCGTGAGCTTCGTGCGGACGATCCCGATTTCGAGATGTATGTGATGCTCGGCGCCTGGATTGATGCCAAAAATGCATGGACCGACGAGCCTGACCGTATTCGCGATCAGGATGCACCCCGCAACGAGGTGGAAATCGCCCGTGCGGTTGAGCTCACCCAGGAGTATCCGGAAATCGTGAAGATTATCGCAGTTGGCAACGAAGCCATGGTTCACTGGGCAGAAGAGTACTGGGTAGAGCCTCAGATAATCCTGAACTGGGTGAACCACCTTCAGGATCTCAAGGCGCAGGGTGAGCTTCCTGAAACGCTTTGGATAACCTCATCCGACGACTTCGCTTCATGGGGCGGCGGTGGTGAAGAGTACCACACCGACGAACTGAACGCGCTTTACGAAGCTGTTGACTTCATTTCCATGCACACCTATCCCATGCACAACACCCATTACAACCCGGAGTTCTGGGGCGTGCGCGATGAAGAAGAAGGCCTTAGCGATTTGGAGAAAATCCACAACGCCATGGATCGTGCGATGGATCTTGCCAGAATGCACTACAACGACGTGGTTGCCTACATGCAGAGCATTGGGGTAGACAAACCAGTACATATTGGTGAAACGGGCTGGGCTACGATTTCGAATGAGTTCTACGGTGAAGGTGGTGCAAACGCCATAGACGAATACAAAGCCGGTCTTTTTTACCACGATATGCGCGAATGGTCTGATGCAAACAACATTACCGTGTTTTATTTTGAAGCCTTCGACGAGCCATGGAAAGATGCCGAAAACCCGCTTGGTTCAGAAAACCACTTCGGACTCATCAACCTGCAGGCACAGGCAAAATTTGCACTCTGGGATCTGGTGGATGAAGGCGTATTTGAAGGACTTATGCGTGATGGTCAGCCTATAACCAAGACGTACGACGGCGATCTGGATGCGCTGATGGAAGACGTGCTTGTGCCGCCAACCGACCGCGAAATCCGTGAAAGAAGACAGCAGTAAACTACTCCGAAAAGAAAGAAGAAGATTATCCGACTCCAATAACTCACTTAGCCCTTACGAATGTCAGCTCAAGGCGCAGCACCAAGAAAAAAAATCCCGATTTTAGAAAAAGCCGCGTTTGGCTCGGGTCACCTTGTAAATAATCTGTTCCCCGGTGCGCTGGGTGTATTTCAGTTTTTCCTGCTCACGGCTTTCGGTATAAATCCGTTCCTTGCTGGTCTGCTTGGCGGATTGCCAAGACTTTTTGATGCGATTACCGATCCCATTATGGGTTATGTGTCGGATAACACCAAGTCGAAATACGGCCGAAGAAAGCCCTACATTTTTATGGGGGCCATCCTTGCGGGCCTGATGTTCATCATGCTGTGGCAGATGAATCCGGAAGCCAGCCAGATGTTCAACTTCTGGTACTTCCTGCTTATGTCCTTCCTGTTTATTGGTGCAAACACCATTTTCTCAACGCCGCTTATTGCGATGGGTTATGAAATGACCTCCGATTATAAAGAGCGTACACGGCTTATGGGTTTTGCACAAACAATCGGCCAGTTTGCCTGGATGATTGTGCCGTGGTTCTGGGTTATTATTGCCAATCCGAACCTGTTTGCCGATCAGGCTGAGGGCGTTCGTACTATGGCATGGGTAGTTGGCGGTGCGTGTATTATTCTGGGTATTCTTCCCGGTCTTTTTTGTCGCGAAATCGATCAGAAAAACATCACCAATCAGGCCAATCTCACCATGGCCGAAGCCTTCGACAACGTGAAGGACCTGTTCAGAAAAATGGGAGAGGTGTTTAAGAACAGACCTTTCGTAAGAATCTGCGGCGCCACGTTTTTGGTCTTTAACGGCTTTCAGATGGTGGCTTCATTCAGCTACTTCATCATTCTGTTCTATATGTTCGACGGAAGTTATGAGCTTACCGGCAACTGGCCCGCCTGGTTCTCTACCGTAACCGCATTTATGACCGCTTTTGCCGTAATCCCGATTGTTACCTGGATTGCCAATAAGGTTGGTAAGCGCAACGCATTTATCATTTCGACAGGGCTCTCAATTATTGGTTATATCCTCAAATGGTGGGGCTTTAATCCGGAAATTCCGTGGCTCATTTTCATGCCGATTCCTTTCATGGCATTTGGTCTTGGCGGTCTGTTTGTAATTATGATGAGTATGACGGCCGACGTCTGTGATATGGATGAGCTCGAAAATGGTATGCCCCGTAAAGAAGGGACATTCGGCGCTATCTATTGGTGGATGGTGAAGCTGGGTCAGGGTATTGCGCTCGTTCTGAGCGGTGCTGTTTTGGCCCTTGTTGGATTTGACCAAAATGCAGCGGTGCAGTCGGCCGAGACTATGACCAATCTTCGTATTGCCGATATTGTAATTCCAGCACTTACGGCCGCTATAGCCATCTGGATCATGTGGGGTTATGATCTTACCGAAGAGAAGTGTGCAGACATTCAGCGACAGCTGGTTGAGCGTCGCGGTGAAATTTAAAGCAGTAAGAATCTTATAATTAAAAAAACATGTCATACAGAAAAGAACGATTTGAACGATTCCGGCCAACTACAGTACCTGATGAAATACGCCTGCTGGATGAGCTATCGGAAGATGAGCTGAAAAAGAAATTCCGGGAAATTCTGGAAGAAGGAGTACACGGTTTTTGCTTTAGTCTTTATGAAGACGGACAGCAGCCGGGTGATATCATTTCCGAAGATCAGATCCGAAGAAGGCTCAATATTCTGAAGCCTCATACATCGGCTATTCGTTCTTTCTCCTGCATCGAAGGAAACGAGATTATACCTAAAGTTGCCAAAGAGCTGGGCATGAGTACGCTCGTGGGCGCATGGCTGGGCGATGATGCCGACAAAAACCGCGAAGAGATAGATGCGCTTATTAAGCTGGCCAAAGAAGGTCTTGTAGACGTAGCGGCCGTCGGTAACGAAGTATTGTACCGCAAGGAGCTTACCGAAGACGAGCTGCTGGCCTATATCGAAGAGGTCAAAGCCGCGCTGCCGGGAATTCCCGTCGGTTATGTAGACGCATACTACGAATTTGTACAAAAACCCAGGATTACGGAAGCATGCGACGTCATCTTGTGCAACTGCTATCCCTACTGGGAGGGAACGCCCTTCGACTACTCGCTGGATCATATGCGCCATATGTATCAGCTGGCGGTTGATGCCGGAAAGGGCAAGCGCGTAATCATTACCGAAACGGGCTGGCCAAGCAACGGCGAAGGCCTTGGCGGTGCACAGCCGTCTCTTATGAACGAGCTGAAGTACTTCATTAAAACCCATCTTTGGGCCAAAGAAAACGATCTGGAAACCTTCTACTTCTCATCATTTGATGAGGCCTGGAAAATCGGCACTGAAGGGGATGTTGGCGCATACTGGGGCATCTGGGATTCTAAAGGCAACCTAAAATTCTGATGATGGATACATTTAAAGAGCTGGGCGTTGAGCCGGCAAGAGCTATCTGTTACTCAGGATTTCGCGAGGGTCAGCAGCCGGGCGGTCCGTATCCTTCCTATGAGCAGGTGAAGGAAGACCTGCTCATTATGCAGCCCCATTGGAAATACCTGAGAATGTACGATTGCGATCAGCATGCGCTAACGGTGCTGGACGTCATAAAAAAAGAGAAGCTCGGTTTTAAACTTTTGATGGGTGCCTACATAGAGGCCGAGATGAATAATTTCAACTGTCCGTGGGACGGCGGCGTCTACTCCGAAGAGCAGCTTGCTAAAAACGTGGCTTTGAACCGGTCTAAAATGGAAAAGCTGATTGAGCTTGCAAACGAGTACGAAGACATCATTTTTTCTCTTTCTGTAGGTAATGAAGCCAACGTAGACTGGACCGATCACTATGTGCATGAAAAAAAAATCGCAGAGTATGTGAGGATGGTTAAAGCCGGGGCCAAACAGCCGGTAACCTTTTGTGAGAACTATGTGCCATGGCATATGAAGCTAAAGAACGTGGCTAAGGAGGTCGATTTTATCTCCATCCACACCTATCCGGTCTGGGAGTACAAGCATATCGAAGAAGCGCTGAGCTATACCAAAGAGAACTACTACTCTGTGGCCGAAAAGTATCCCGATACGCCGGTTGTGATAACCGAAGCCGGCTGGGCGACCAACTCAAATGGTCGTGGTATTGATCCTGAAAACGTCAACGAAACCTATCAGAAAATCTATTTCGAAAAGCTGATGGCATGGACGGACAAAGAGAAGATTATGACCTTCTTCTTTGAGGCATTCGACGAGCCCTGGAAGGGATCACCCGAACCGACTGAACCGGAAAAGCACTGGGGCGTCTATTTCGAGGACCGTACCCCAAAGCTGGTGATGAAAGAGTATCAGAAGAAAACGGTAGTAATGTGATGTAACTGGATTACATCATTACTTTTTGAAATACACAACGAACTTGTTGGGGTAAATAAAGCGCAGCTGGCCGGGCGTGGAAATCCGGCCGGCTGTCTTTATCTCTCCGAAGCAAAACTTTCAACCTAAGAACAATTAAAAGATGGTAAGATGAAAACAACAGGCTACATTACTTTAGCAATTGCGATGGTGATTGCTTTTAGCTTAAACGTCCAGGCGCAGAACAACTCCGAACCGGAGTGGCAGCTGATCTGGTCTGATGAGTTTGAAGGCAACGCGCTCGACCTCAATAAATGGTCGTACCAGTACGGAACCGGCGCTTCTGAAGGGCTTTCCGGCTGGGGTAACAACGAGCAGCAGTACTACACCGATCGTCCGGAAAACATTTTTGTTCAAGACGGACGTCTGCATATCGTAGCGCTCGAAGAGAACTTTGGCGGCATGGACTATACGTCTGCGCGAATCCGTTCTATCAATCAGGGCGACTGGCGCTACGGTCGTTTTGAAGCCAGCATCAGGCTGCCTAAAGGTCAGGGAATCTGGCCCGCATTCTGGATGATGCCGACCGAATCCGTTTTCGGCGGCTGGCCTGCAAGCGGCGAGATTGATATTATGGAGCTGATAGGCAGTGAGCCCAACGTCGTGCACGGAACCATCCACTACGGCCCTCCGCATACCTACAGCGGCGGCTCGTACACCCTTCCTTCAGGAGACTTCAGTGAAGATTTCCATACCTTCGCTGTCGAATGGGAAAACGGCGAGATGCGCTGGTACATAAACGACATTCACTATCACACAGAAACGGACTGGTTTTCTCAGGGGCAGGGCTTTCCGGCACCGTTCGATCAGCGTTTCCACTTCCTGCTGAACGTTGCGGTTGGCGGCCACTGGCCGGGCTATCCGGATGAAACGACTCAGTTCCCACAGGTGATGGAAGTGGAGTACGTGCGCGTGTATCAGAACGTGAATGCAGAAGAGAAGGTTGAGCTCCCGCTGATGTTTGAAAACCTCTATTTCGATTATGAGGCAAACTTCAACGATTTTGAGGGCGGTCAGGTAACCGTTGTTGAAAATCCTGCCCCTGATATCGTGAATAGCAGCGATCGTGTCGGGAAAATGGTAAAGGACGGCGGGGAGTTCTTTGCCGGTACTTCATTTGAAACCGAGCGAGAATTTTCTTTCGATGGTCAGAATAACGAAGTCGAAATGAAAGTATGGTCACCGAGAACCGACGTTCCGGTGCTCATCAAATTTGAGCAGCGTGATGGCGATGCTGAGTATGAAGTTATACAAAACACAAGCGTAAGCGGCGAATGGCAAACTCTTCGATGGACAGTAGAGCCTGAAGCCTTTAGCATTAATTTTGATGTAATTACCCTCATTTTCGATTTTGAGGAAGGGCAGGTAGGTGATGGCAGCTCAAACCACACCTGGTTTTTCGATGATCTCGATGTTTTCGGTCTGAATCTAAACCCGCCGGGTGATCCGGGAGGAATTCTTCCTGTAACGCTTCCTCTGGACTTTGAAGATGAATCCTTCGACTGGACGCGTGTCTTTACCGGATTTTCCGGTGGGGAAATCGATCGTGTAGCAAACCCTGATCCAGATGATGTAAATGAAAGCAACTGGGTAGGCCGCTTTATCAAAGATGGGGGTGCATTCTGGGGCGGATCCTTTTTCGAAGTAACGCACCCGTTTGTGTTCAATGAAAGCGAACATACCATCACCATGAAGGTTTGGTCACCAAGGGAAAACGTTCCTGTACTTTTGAAAGTTGAGCAGGCCAACGGCACGCAGGAGTATGAAATCGCCGTAAACACCACAACCAGCGGTGAATGGGAAGAGATGACCTGGGATATGAGCGGAGCGGGATTCACGACCCAGTTCGATATCATTACGCTTATTTTCGATTTCGAAGCGGGGCAGATTGGCGACGGCAGCGATAACTTCACCTGGTATTTTGATGATGTAAACGTCTTTGCAGGAAGCGGCGGAACGAATATCGATGAGCCGTCTGAAACGCCGCGTGCGGTTGAGCTGAGCCAGAACTATCCGAACCCGTTCAACCCGACCACGCAAATTCAGTACACGCTCCCTGAGTCGCAGAACGTGCGCCTTGAGGTCTACAACCTGATGGGACAGCGCGTAGCCGTTCTGGCCGACGGCATGCAGAACGCGGGTCAGCACACCGTAACGTTCGATGCCTCGCATCTGGCCTCCGGCATGTATCTGTACCGCATCACAGCCGGTACGCACACCGAAGTACGCAAAATGATGCTCATGAAATAAGAGCTTAACCGGAGCTATGAGCGCAAGAAAAAAATGGCGGACTGCTGAAGAGCAGTTCGCCATTTTGGTTTACCATTAATAAGATAACGCATCATTCCTTTGGCAGAACGTATAGCCGTAATATCTGAAATCGCATCAGAAGGATAGGTAATAGAATCTGAATCCGAAATGACCGGTTGGCTAAACAATACCGTCAGGTCGAAGGAAAATAGGATAAGAGCTGCTAAAACACTTTTTATAAATGTCCCGTTAAGTAGGCGCAATTGTATGTGTATTGGTATTCGTAAAAAGATGGTGGATGCTAATCCCTTTGTGCAAGCAGCTTTATTCTTTCATGTGTTCAATTTTGAACATTAAGGAATTCGAAAAACGAATATACTCATCTGCAAACAACGCTAAAATGAATAACAGTTTGGTATAGTTGAGTATATGTATAAATATACACTATAGATGAAATTATGCGAATATCTCGTTACGGTTTTGGTTTTAGTCTGGCGTTGAATACAATCAAATATCCTGGTGTAACAAAACTTTCAATATGTCGATAGTTATGTGTAGGATGAGTCGGTTGCTTCCCCGAGCTTCTTCCAAAGAGCCTGAATGGGCTAAGGTACTCTTTGCGAAGGTGTTGTGTGTTTAGTGATTGGTGGCTTTTTCGTGCCGAGGTCTCTGGTTAGAAAATTATAACATAAAATGAACACTTCTTGTAAGTTTTGGATAGTAAATTATATTAAAAATAGGTATTTAGTGATATATATAATATTAACCAGACACGAAGTCGTATGAATTATTCTGTAACCGAACATTACAACACAATTGTAATCCAGTTTAAAGGAAAGGCTATGGGTGGACCTGCCGCTTCCAAGTATATGGACGAGATAAAAGAGCTGGTAGAGCAGGGGAAAACAAACGTGGTAGGCGACCTGAGTAAGGTTAGCTTTATGAACTCCTCGGGACTAGGTATTTTAATTTCATCGCTTACCAGCATTCGGAATGCTGGCGGAGACCTTCGCATTTGCGGTGCATCCCAAAGGATTGAAAGTCTGCTAATGGTAACAAAACTCATTACTGTGTTTAAGCATTTTAAAACCAGAGAGGAGGCAATCGCCTCATTCCAGGAATAATGTGCCGGGACTCAGTTTCATTAAATCCCGGCAGCTATTCATGATCGGGCTTATTTTCCGGCAGAGCATTATAACGTACTGAAAGAACGGTGATATCATCAGATTGGTCAGCTCCGGCAGTGAATTTCATTACTTCCAGAAAAAGACCCTTCACCTGTGACTCTAACGGTCTGTGGGGGTGCGCCTCGAGATGCGCGATAACGCGTTCTTCATCAAAAAATCCGTTATTGTCATCTTCAGCTTCAGTTATGCCATCCGTAAAAGTAATAATGGTGTCGCCCTCGTTGAGTTGTATTTCGCCCTTTTGGTACGGTGCCCCTTCGAACTTACCCATGAGCAGTCCGCCTACATCCGGGAGTTCGGCAACAGAACCGTCTCTTCGCTGTATGTAGGGTAGATTATGCCCTCCGTTGCAATAGCTTAATACGCCTGTCTTAAGGTTAAGAAGCCCGTAGAAAACGGTTACAAAAGTGGAGATATCGCTTTCAGGAATGAGCATGTTGTTTACTTTAAACATACATTCTGCCGGGTCGGCAACCTCTGAACCTATAGCCTTAAGCATGGTGCGGCAAACGGCCATATAGATGGCTGCAGGCATGCCTTTGCCAGCTACATCACCAATAAAAAAGGCGATGTGGTCATCATCGTACTTGAAAAAGTCATAAAAGTCGCCGCCTACCTGCTTGGCTGCAATCATCTTTGCGAAAATGTCGAAGCGTATATCTCCTGGAAATACGGGAAAGTCCTGATGCAGTATTTTTTGCTGTATCCGGGCGGCCATATCCAGATCATAATTGAGCGATTCCAGCTGCTCTTCCATAATTCGTACTTTTAGCAAAGTGCCTATTTCACGCAGGGTTTTTTCAATGGTTGTTTCAAGATCTTTAAAGTCTATGGGCTTGGTTACAAAATCGTAGGCACCGCGGTTCATGGCCGTTCGAATATTCTCCATATCACCATAGGCCGAAACCATGATGGTTTTTATATCTTCACGGTTTAAATCCTGCAGACGGCTTAGAAGGGTAAGGCCATCCATTTTAGGCATGTTAATATCGCTCAGGATAAGCGATAAGTCGCCATGTTTGGAAATAGTCTCAAGAGCCTCGGCTCCATTTTCGGCAAACAGGAATTCATATTCTTTGCTTCGAACTTTCGATCTGAATTTCTGCAGCATAAGCATTTGCAGGTCTGGCTCATCGTCTACCACTAAGATTTTATGGAGAGTACTCATAGGTTTTGTATCCTTGTTAGCTATTAATGATATTTAAAATTTCTTTTTTAAGCGTGTTGAAATCGATAGGCTTTGTGAAAAACTCTTTAGCCCCGGATTTTATAGCTTTCTCATAGTTTTCCTGATCGCCATAAGCTGAAATCATGCTTACTTTAATATTCGGGTAATTTTTTTTGATGGTGTCCAAGAGATCCAGGCCAGACATGCCGGGCATATTTATATCCGAAAAAACATATACGACGTCCGGTGGAATTGTATCATTGAGAAGATCCAGAGCTTCCTGACCGGAAAAAGCGAATACCATCTCTATCTGCCCGCTGCGAATTTCTTTTCGGAATTTCTGTCTGAAACCATCTCGACATCTTTTTCGTCGTCTACAACTAAGAATTTCATGGCATTTATGATGTAGTGTTTGATGGTAAGGTGATAATAAATCGCGTAAATAAACCTGCTTCCGTTTCAATTCTAATATCGCCCCCGTGAGCTTTCACGATATCATTTGTAATACTCAAACCGAGGCCCGTGCCTTCTGTCCCTTTTTTTGTGGTGTAGAATGGTTCGAGAATTTTATTTTTCATCTCCTGTGGAATCCCCGGTCCGTTGTCTTCGAATTCAACAACTACTGTTTTATCGGTTTGATGAGTGCGTATTGTTAACTTAGGTTCGTAACCTGCTGAATTGTGTTCCGAGCCCTGCTTTTCACGCATAGCATCAAACGCATTGTTGCACAGATTTATAATCACTCGTGAAAAATCTTCTGCAATCAACTGCACATCGTTTATCGATTCGTCTAAGTGATACTGCAAATCTACATTAATAGGCTTCTTTGAAGCCCGCATGCCGTGAAACGAAAGGTTGGTAAACTCTTTGAGGATACCATTAAAGTCAGAAGGTTCTTTTTTGCCTGAACCGCCTCGGCTATGCTCCAGCATCGATTTTACGATGCTGTCGGCGCGGGTTCCGTGCTGGTGAATTTTGGCCAGGTTAGCTTTGATGTCGGCCAGGATGGTGGCCGTTTCGGCGGTATGTTCGTCCTGGTTGGTTTTGCCGAGTTCCTCCAGCGCTTCATCAATCATTTCGTCACTGACCTCCGAAAAATTATTCACAAAATTGAGCGGATTCTTGATCTCATGGGCAATGCCGGCGGTGAGCTGGCCAAGACTGGCCAGTTTTTCCTGCTGGATGAGCTGATCCTGGGCGGCTTTTAGATTGTCCAGTGTATTTTCCAGTTTCTTGTTTGCCGCCTGCTGTTGGCGGTAGTTGCGGTACATCAGGAACGCCACCACTGTAATTGTGAACAGCACGCCCATCAGCGCATTCATCCGGAGCTGTGCCTGGCTTCTCGCCTGCACCTCCTCAACGTCTCGGAGTCTGAGCTGTTCGGCAAACTGCAGGTCGCTGGTCCGTCGTACCTGCTCTTCCTTCTGCAAGTTTTCCAAAGCGGTTTGTGACTGTTTCAGATAATAATACGCATTGTCCGTGTCGTTCAGCTGCTCATAGAGCGTTGAGAGCAGCAGGGCCGCCTCACTGATATCTGCCAAATTATTGGTCGAGCCGGCAACCTCGTAGCTGTTCCGGGCGTTTTCCAGGGCCCGGGTGGTATCACCGGTCAACTGGTTGATCCGGGCCAGACGATAATACGCTCGCCCAAGGTACCAGATGTTATTAGCTTCTCTGTTCTCGGCGATTGCCTCCAGGTAATACTTCTCAGCACTGTCGAAATCATTAAGAGCCTCATGCGCCATGCCCATGTATCTGAGGTCATTGCCCCGGTACCTCCTGTAACCGACCGATTCTCCCTTTTCGAGAGCAATACCGATATATATTCTGGCCGAATCGGGATACTCTTCGATGTAGGACTGCCCAAGGTTGGAATAAGCCAGGGAGGCGATGGCATTGTCTCCGATCTTTTCGCTTATTTCAATGGTCTTACGGTTGTGAGCCCTCTGTTCGGCAGTGTTGCTGATTTGTAAGTACAGCAGCGCCCGGATATGATAAGTCAGGGCGAGCCCGGATAACCGAGCTACTTCGGGGGTTCCTGCGAGAGAAAGCCTGCCGGGTTCCCACACCTGCCGTTCGGTGGATGCATCCGTAAACAGTATAAGGGCCTCAGAAATGTGTGAGAATGACTCCGAATACCTTCCCTGTGTATAGGTGAGATAGCCGAGTCTTCTGTGCGCGTCGCCCTCCCACAAACGCTCGCCCAGGCTCCGGGCCAGTTGCAACTGGATATCCGCAAAATATATGGCTGTGTCCTGGTCTGCCTCAGTGTAAAAGAGACCCAATTCCCGTGCCATGCCCATACGCAGACGATCGGACGTTTCGATAGAAAAACGGTGCTGCAGGCTGTCAATCTGATTCTCGGATGGTCCTAAGACATGAGCATTCTGCTGCGCCAGAGATGCATCCTGAATCAGAATCATCACTATGGTAAGCAGAAGTGTTTTTATCAAGTGGATATATATTTTCATCACAATGTCTCAGTGTTAATGAACTGTATTAAAGACTATATAGAAATATGATATACGCATTACTTTTGATTAAGCCGAATAGAAAAAACGGTTAACCCGGGTTGGGAAGTAATCTCCAATTCACCACCATGTGCTTTTATTATATCGTTCGTAATACTCAGCCCAAGCCCCGTACCCTGCGTCCCCTTTTTAGTAGTAAAAAACGGCTGCAGGATTTTGTCTTTGATATTGTCGGGGATGCCCGGGCCGTTGTCTTCGATTTCGATTAGGGTTTGGCCGTTTTCGGATTTGGTTCGAACCGTTAATTTGGGCTTGTATCCACCTGACATACTGTCTTCTGACATACTGAATACTGATCTCATCGCATCAAACGCATTATTACACAGATTCAAAATCACCCTCGAAA
>JAIUMA010000069.1 GCA_022565795.1 Balneolia bacterium | reverse complement strand
GTACAATACCGAAGTACTCGCGGGCAGGTTCGAGCACATCACCACGCCCTCCAAACACATAGAGCATCTCATCCATGAGAAAATAGCCCGCCACGGCAAATACCAGGGCGAATGACATGGTGAGTACAATCTGATTACAGAACGTTTTAAACGCCTTTTCATCGTTTTGATCCCCGAACGCCCTTGATATCACCGAGGCCCCACCCACGCCGATGGCCATACCCACGCTGGCAATCAAAAACGTGATGGGAAGCACAACCGTAACCGCGGCGATTCCCAGCGAACCCACGAATAACCCCACAAAGATAGTATCAACGATGCCGTAGATCGACATCACCAGAATACCTACCGAGGCGGGCACGGCCTGCTGACGAAGAAGCTTCCCCAGCGGCTGAACGCCAAACTCATCACGTTTTTCTTTGGTCACTGCTTTGAACTCATGCTTTTGAAAAAGACTTTGCGTTGCCGTAAATCAAAGCCTTTTGTGGTGTGCATGTATAAGCCATTGGGAGAGAATTCTGTTCCCGCTTTAAAGTGAAAAGAATCGGGATTTATGATAAAACTTGTTTAAACAATAATTGAGAACTAGCCAGCGGAATAGTATCGTATCAGCACGTATTCAAAAAAAACTCTAAACGCAACCTTTAGCTGGTTATGTACGTTAAACTTCATCATCGCAGTACATGTAGTTATCTTTCACCTCTTTTGCTTTCACCGGCGAAAGTTTTCATCAATTAGACAAAAGGTATACCCATGAATAAATTGCTTCTGTTTGCGTCAGCAGCGCTTTTTCTGCTATTTGCCACCCTGCCCGAAACCGCCGAAGCACAGCGGCGCGGCGGTCCCCAAACTCTTTTCGCCAGCAATGTCCACACCGGCGGATTTGGTCAGCTTAACTATGGGCTCACCTCTCTGAACGGTGAAATCGTGCCCCTTCGCGGTTATCGGGGCGCGCTCTCCTTCGAAATTCGCCGTTATCACAATCTGAACCTCGGTTTCGGCGTGTATAGAGCCAACAGTGATTTCGACGCGGTTGACTGGAACCTGCCAGAGGCTGCTCCAACCCTTCGTACCGACTACAGCGGTTTCGAGGTTGAATATCTGTATGATGCGCGACAGCTGATCCACTTTGGCGTGCAGGGTACCTTCGGAACGGGAAAGGTGCGCTACCGCGACAATTCTGAGCTGTTCAGCAACACCTCATCCGACTATTTTGTGATTCAGCCGGGTGCTAATATCCACCTTAATGTCACAACCTGGTTTCGTATGAGCGCAGGCATTTTCTACCGCTTTGCTATCGACTCTGATCTGCCGGGAACCAGTGACGCTGACCTTTCCGGGTTCTCCGCACTGCTTGGCCTGAGGTTCGGCTGGTTTTAGGAAAAGTAATTGCGCCACATATCTGAACATAAAAAAGGGCTATCTGATAATCAGACAGCCCTTTTTTATATCCTGTCAACTTTATAGATCAATTATATAACAACGTGTCTACATCAATTTTGAAAAGCCTGGCTGCGTTTTTCCAGCGAATCAGATCTTTGGTTTCATCATTGAGCTCAAGCAGATCCATGAACTTCACGTACGATTTCATGCTTGATTTAGGCCAGTCGGTGCCAAAGAGCAGGTAGCGCGGATCGCCTGCAAACTGCATCATGTTTTCGAGCTGCTCTTTCATATAGCGCTCAAACTGATCGGTAAAATCGCCCAGCACCAAACCCGAAAAGTCGGCATAGCCCTTTACATTCCGGGTAGCTTTAGGAATGACAATAAAGTTACTCCCGAAACTTCTTCCCCTGGCGGGCATATTCTTCCAGAATTGTGGCCGCTTTGAATCTCGGACCATGTTTTTCCATGAGGTCGTTCATCAGGCTTTGCACCTCTTTAGCACCAATATGATCGATATAGCTGAAGGGGCCGCCGTGGAAAGGCGGGAAGCCGAGGCCGAGTACGGCTCCCAGATCGCCGTCGCGGGCGCTGTCGAGTATGTTTTCTTCGAGGCAGAGTAGCGCTTCATTCAGCATAACCGAGGACATCCGGTCCTGAATCTCTTTCTTATCGAACGACTTACGCTCTGATCCGCCGAAGTAGCGGTAGATATCGCGGTTAATTTCCTTCTTCTTCTTTTCGCCGTACATATAAAAGCCTTTGCCATTTTTCCGGCCAAGGAAGCCATCATCATACAGCTTTTTCGCATAGTCGCCGGGCTCAACGCCTCTTTTTTTGAACATCGGACTGAGTGTATCCGAAACGTGTGAAGCCACATCAATACCAACTTCATCGATAAGCGCAATCGGGCCGACCGGGAAGCCAAAGTCTTTCATGGCCGATTCAATGTCCTCGATTTTGGCGCCTTCACCGAGCAGCAGCAACGCCTCGTTGATAAACGGAGCAAGAATTCGGGTGGTGTAAAAGCCTGGACCGTCATGTACCACAATTACGGTTTTGCCCTGTTTCAGGCCGATTTCGTACGCGGTGGAAATGGCTTCTTCAGAGGTTTTATGGGTTTTGATGATCTCCAGCAGCGGCATTTTCTGCACCGGACTAAAGTAGTGCATGCCCACCACGTTTTCCGGCTTTTGGGCGCCTTTGGCAATATCTGCTATCGGAAGCGATGATGTATTACTGGCAAAAATGACGTCAGGCGAGACGGCTTCAACCTCTTTGATGACCGCGTGCTTAATTTTCAGATCCTCAAATACGGCTTCAATCACAATCGGAATATTCCGGAAGTGATCGTACGATTCGGTAGGCGTGATTCGGGCCAGCTGCTCATCACCCTGAAACCGGGAGATGATGCGCTTTTTGACCTTCTTGTCGATATCCCTGCGTATGCCGTCGAACCCTTTTACCGCCGATTTTGTGTCGCGGTCCTTGAGGGAAACGCGGTAGCCGTTGGAGGCGCTAACGTCGGCAATGCCCGCGCCCATCAGTCCGGCGCCAAGAACGCCGAGGCGGTTAATTTTCAGCGCTTTGTCCTTCATCGGGTTTTCTTTTACGGCCTGCATCCCAAAAAACAGGCGGCGCAGCGCGGCAGATTCCGGCGTGAAGGCCAGCTGACTAAACAGGGTGCGCTCGGTTTCGAAGCCATTGTCACGGCTGAGCGTAAGTCCGGCCTTCGCGCTTTCGATGATGCGCAGCGGAGCCGGGTAGTTGCCTCTGGTCTGGCGCATTACCGTTTCGGTCGCTTTTTTGAAGGCGATATTTCGGGCAGCTGTGTGCGTGAGCATTTTTGCCGTAAAGGGAAGCTTTCGCTCCGTGCGCTTGCCGCCTGCGAGCTTTTCGGCCCTGTAGATGGCGGCCTGACGCAAACCATGTCGGTGGGTCAGCTCATCGACCATACCCATGCGTTTGGCCTGCCTTGGAAAAACGTTCTTGCCGGTTAGCATGATATCCAGCGCATTCGGCAGTCCGACCAGTCTCGGCATTCGCTGCGTGCCGCCGGCGCCCGGTAGCAGCCCGAGCTTTACTTCCGGCGTGGCAAACTTGGTGGACGGGTCGTCGGTGGCAATACGGTAATGGCAGGCCATCACCACTTCGAGTCCGCCGCCTATGCACGCTCCGTTGATGGCCGCAATCACCGGCTTTCCGAATCTTTCAATCCGGTCGAGCAGGTCGGTTCCCGTTTTGATGAACGCGGCAAACTCCTCTTCCGTAGTAAAGGTATCGAACATTTTGATGTCCGCCCCGGCGATAAAGTTGTTCTCCTTACCGCTGATCATCACCACGGCACGGATGTCATCATCCTTTTCTACCTGATCGAGTACGGATCCGAAGCCAGCGATCATTTCCTTGCCAAGGGTATTCACTTTTTCATCTTCCTGGTTGAGGACGATCCAGGCAATCTGGTGTTCAATATTCAGCTGAAAGGACATGGAGGCAGAGTTTAAGAAATGGATGAAGAAAGGTGAGGGATGTGAGGATGGCTGAATTTTAAATTCGTTCGAGCAGCATGGCGTGGCCTTGTCCGCCGGCGGCGCAGGCGGCAATGAGTGCGTAGCGGCCGTTCTGCTCGTGCAGGCGGCGGGCGGCGGTGGCAACCAGACGGACGCCGGTAGCCCCGAACGGATGACCAATCGAGAGCGATCCGCCCTTGGTGTTGAATTTATCCATCGGCATCACAAAAGCCGGTATACTGGTGCGGGCTTTTTCCTTCATGAAGGATTCGGTGTTGAGGGCCTTGAGGTTGGCCAGAATCTGCCCGGCAAAGGCTTCGTGGAATTCAAACACATCGATGTCGTCCGGCTTCAGACCATTGCGCTCCAACAGCTTTGGGGTGGCGTAGGCCGGTCCCAGCAGCAGCTCATGCTTTGGATCCTGCGCGATAAAGAGATAGTCTTTTATGATGGCTTTTGCTTCAAATCCCATCTCCTTCGCCTTAGCCTGCGACATAATGAGGGAGGCGGAGGCGCCGTCGGTCAGAAATGAGGCGTTGGCCGCGGTTACGGTTCCGTAGGGTTTCACAAAGGCCGGACGCAGTTTAGCCAGCTTTTCGGGCGAGGAGTCAGCTCGTACGCCGTTATCTCTGGTGATGGCCTCCCGACCCGATTCCGGCTGCACGGGAATGACCTCATCATCATAAAAACCGCTCTCCCAGGCTTCGGCAGCCCGGATGTGGGAGGAAATGGCAAACGCATCCTGCTCCTCGCGGCTGATCTGAAACATGGCCGCCAATTTATCGCAGCTTTTACCCATGGTATCACCCGTGGAAAACTCGGCAATGGCGGGTAATTCCGGCTTAAGGTCAGAAAATTTGAAGCCTTTAAGCAGCTTCAAAAACTCGAGTGGTGATTTATACTTCTGGCTTTCCAGCAGCTTTTTGCGAAGTCGGCGGGAGACGCGAATGGGCACGTCAGACATGGTTTCGGTTCCGCCGGCAACCACCATGGATGCTCGGCCCAGGCGAATGGCGTCGGCCGCCTGCGCCATAGCCAGATTCGACGAAATGCACGCCATAGTTACGGTATGGGCGGGTTTGCTAAGCGGGATGCCCGCGGCAAGAGCGGCTTCCCGGGCAATGTTTGCGGTGCGTACCTCCTGAATAACGGTACCGACAATGGTCTCATCGACCTGCTCCGGATCGGCCCCTGATTTGGCCAGCAGCCCGGAAATCGCGGCCCGGGCCAGATCGTAGGCCATCATATTCTTGAATTCCGTACCGGATTTAAGGAAAGGTGTTCTCACACCATCAACAAAAACGGGCGTACGTGTCGGATCGGATTGCATAACAGTCGGTTAGTTAGAAAATAAGAGATAGGTTAACAGTGTTATCCTGCGCTTAAGATTACGCTTTTGAGCGTGGAAGTCAAGCGCGGGATTTGGTGTATCTCTTGGATTTGCAGCCAATCGTGGGCGGGAACTAACACGGATACTTTAATAACCATCTTTTTTTCACGCAAAGGGCGCGGAGGTTAGCGCAAAGCGCGCGAAAGATTTACTGGTATGTTTCTAATAGCTGCGAATATTACCAATTATTGCAATAAATTGGCGTAATTACAGTAAATATAGAAGCCTGATACGTTGCGCATTATAGTTCATCATACTATTTTAAATTATGGATTATAAAAAACATATAACAATTAATGCGGATATGCGGGGTGGCAAACCTTGTATTCGCGGCATGAGAATAACGGTCTATGATATTCTGGAATATCTCGCTTCCGGAATGAGTCATGAGGAAATACTGCGCGATTTTCCAGAATTGACGGGTGATGATATACGGGCATCTATAGCATTTGCAGCCAATCGTGAGCGGGAACTAACAAAAATATCCGATTGAAACTTTTGTTTGATCAAAATATATCTCATCGTGTGGCAGAGCGTATAGCAAAGTTCTTTCCAGGCTCTCTGCATGTTAAGGATATGGGTTTAGAGGAAGCAAGTGATTCGGATATTTGGACACTGGCAAAAAAACAAGAATTCACAATCGTTTCAAAGGACTCCGATTTCCACCAGCGCAGTTTTGTTATTGGTCATCCACCAAAGGTGATTTGGATTAAGAAGGGTAATTGCACCACCGAAGAAATAGTATCTATTCTTGAAAAGCATTATCAGAAGTTGATTGCTTTTGGGAAAGATACTAACAGCTCTTTTCTGGTTTTTGAATAATGGATGACCTCATACTGTTAGAGCTGACAACGGTAACGTTACCGCAAACACGAATCACTTAACAGCCATCTTTTTTTCATGCAAAGGATACAAAGGTTAGCGCAAAGTTCGCGAAGGATTACAGGTAATATTATTCTGTTATCAGAATATTGACCTCTGACCTCTGACCTCTTTCTTCTAACTAAAAACTTTGTGCATTTGTGCCCTGGTGGTTCAACCAAACGTTAGGATCAGAAAGCCACCCATCACACTACCGGCAGTGAATCGGCCAGCTCTTTTTTGTAGCGGCGGCTCATGCGCAGCTCGGTTCCACAGCGAAGAACGACGGAGTCAGTATTGATCTGCTGGATGTGGTTGATGTTAGCCACCGTTGAGCGGTGCAGCCTTACAAATGTCTGGGGCGGAAGTAGTTCCATCGCTTTTTTGAGCGACATGCGCTCCATGATATGTGACTGCTTGCCGTTGCCATTTGCACTGGGCCGATAAATTTTGACGTAGTTGCCGTCTGCTTCCAGATAGCTGATTGAATCGCTAGCCAGCTTAAGCTGTTTGCTGAATTCTACAAATTCAGCATCCGGGGCTCCTGCACCGTTGTTTACACTTTGAGGTGAACCGTTCGAATTCGTTCCAGCTGCTTCTTCCTGCTGCTTCAGCTTTCTGTTGTTCTCTTCAATAAATCGCTGCAGCTTCTGATGCTCGGCTTCAGCCTGCGTGAGTTTTATAGAATAGTCCTCTACGGAAGCTTGCGAGTTTTGATATCGTCGATAGATATAGATCAGGCCAAAAAATAAGCCGACGGAAAAAATCAAAATGTACCAGAAGCGAGTTGTTGCGCTCTGCTGACCCTGCAGGGCAGAAGTAAGGCTGGCTTCATACATACGCAGTTCATAGCGAACGCGCGCGCTTGCTTCCTCCCGCTCGTTTTTTAATGCCGCTATGCTTTCGTTCAGCTCAATCTGGCGGCGGGTTTCTACCAGTGCCTGCTGTACATCACCCTGTGCCTCAAAAGCGGCGGCGCGGGTGTCGTATACGGACCCCAGTTCCTGTTTCAGGTCAAAGCGATTGGCCAGAAGAATAGCCTCATCTGAATAATTTAGCGAGGATTCCGAATCTCCTATATGATGGTAATACATTGCCAGAAATACGTTCTTCATAACCATTGCCGGTGGGGCAATACGTTCAAAAATCGGTTCACTAAGGCGTTCGGCTATGTTGGCGGCACGGTCGTAATCACCGACTTGTAGAGTGAATGTGCCTTCACGTGCTAAAAAATCTGCCTCCAAATTCGGATTGCCACTATTGAGTGTGTAGCTGTTGGCACGCGACGCTTCTGTTAATGCTGCCGTTGTATCGTTTTTTGCAAGATGAATATCGCTCATTCGTATGTGAAATACAGCCCGCATCTGGGGATGAAGCGAATCTAACCGAATACACGTATCAAGCAGTTCTTTAGATTCATCATAGCGCTCCATTTCAAAAAGAAGCGTGGCAATATGAAGCCTGGTCCCACAGCGGGATAACTCATCATCCTGAATTTCAAGAATCTTTTCATTCATGTAAATAGCCTGGTCGTATGCCATTGTGCGGGCATATAGACTTGCTGCCTGCGAGTAGAAGCTCCGAAGATGTATTTTGGGGGCATCATGTTCAAGAGCATATTCTATTGCACTTAGAATCAAATCCTCTGCCTCAAGGATTTGATTTGAAACCAGTTTTTCGCCAGATAGCAGCGAAAGAGCACTCAAATATAATTCAGTAATATCGAGCTCATGGAATAAGTCAGCTGCCCGGCGGAAATGATAGATGGATGAATCGGTTACCGCCCGTTCAAATACCTGACCTTTAGTATAATGATAGAAAGCTGCCCGCTCGGCAGGGTTTACGTCCAGAGTTTGCATCTCATCGGCCATGGCCAGAACGGTGTCGGCGGGAAAGTTAAAACGGGGTGAGTTAATCTGCCGGTAGATCAGCAGCTTTTCCTCATCGGTTGATGCATTTTCAAGCTCCGCCCGGAAGCCGGAAGTATCGGTTGTGCCCCGCTGCGATGGAGGTGGCTGCTGAGCATAAACTGAAACTGACTGAAGAGAAAAGATCACAAAAAGCGCAGAAAGCACTCCCGCTAACAAAGAAAGATACCCGCGGTTCATAACGAACTATTGGTTAGGACCCGGGTGAGCTCGCCGCTCCCCCGTAATGATTAATTAACACACGACATTAATATTTACATACTGACGGTTTAAATATAGGAAAATCAAACTAAATTCAACCGTTTGTCACGCTTTTTTGACCGTTCGTCACAAAAAATTGTTCCGAGGCTTTTTACATGTGTACATTAATCACGGCTATAACAGCCACACGACAAATAACACTTTGATTTACAGTCCAGATGCAGACTTACCCTTTTAAGAATACCTGGCGCTGAATCGCCGGGTATTTAATTTCCTGCCTGCTGCAGTCGCGGGCTGATATAGTCTCAAAACCGGTAGCCGCATTAATCAGAATTGTTTTGAATTGAATTTCCACTACTTGATCTCACGAATAAGTTTGCACCTTATTTTTCATTTAAAGGATGATACTACTACATATAAGCTGCCGCAGTGAGGGCATAATTACCCTCCAGTTCATTCAAGAGTTATGTTTACAAAGCATGAGCTCATAACTTCAGCTTAAAGGATTGCTGCATCGGGTGGTCACTTTCGATGCAAACCGTTTGGCGAGTGGGATGTATATCTATCGCCTCACGGCCGGCAGCTTTGTGGAGACGAGGAAGATGATGTTGGTGAAATGAATCGACCTCAATAGTGAGGCGAAACCTAACAGGAAGCTATTGGTTAAAAATGAAATTGCTCTGATGAAGAACGTTCATGCTCACTTTTTAACCGCTTATCACGCTTTTTTGGCATCTTGTCACAAAAAATGTGGGGTATAGTACCATATGGCTAATTTAAGCTAAGGCTGATGCGGAAGGCTGAAATAACGGTTAGTTACTGAAGTCATTTTCGCATCCTTAAACATCACTCAAACATGACAAAAATATGGTTAAAACTTTTCTTAACAGTATACTCGTGCTTGCCCTCGTGTTATCAGGAGGACTGATCGCAGAGGCTAACGCTCAAATAGCCATTGCGGTGGCTAAAGACGATAATGGATCAGCTATTGAATGGCGTGTCTCTACAAACGGAGGAAGCGCCTGGTCTACTGAAAGGGCTGCACGCGAAGCGCTCGAAAGCAGGGGGTACAGAAACGTTGTAGGTCAGGCCGGCGGTGCTTCCAGGGGGCATGATCTTCAAAGCGGTTACTGGGTAGTTGTGGAAACAAATGCGCGAATGAGCGATGGAAGAACAATACGATCCTTCGGACTGGGAGCAAGCTCCAGATCATACTCTGAGGCCGAGGAACGTGCTCTGAGCAATCTGGTACAGTACTTTTGGTCGTGGAGAGAGAGTCACGGCTACCGCGTAAATGATCGCGGGACTTTTTGATTCAAACCTTTAGGTTAATTAACAGCCATCATGTTTTTTACTAAATTCATGATGGCTTTTTAATTTCTGAACACACCAAAGCCTGAACATTTTTAGCGCAGGTGGGCCAATACGATCAATTTATCTTATTCTGAACCCTGTTCCTTAGTGCCTTTAAGTTCTCTCGGATTGCCGTACCAAATGCTAAGCACCCTGTCGATAATGCGCTGTTGTTCTTTGGGCGGGATTTTGGCTTCTTTCTTAATGAGTTCGCCGTCCGCGTCGGCTGGTTTGGGTTTGCCGCTCCACGTGAACCGTTTTTTCGATGCGTTAAAGAGCGCTTTAAGCACTTCCTTGCCGTTATCGCTTACAATGGTTCTCAGCGATCCAAGCGCTTTGATGGAAGCCGATTTTCGGATCAAACTTCGCTCCGGTTTGGTGATGCTGCCCGAATAGCCAATGGCCACTTCACCCATTCTGAGGGCCAGAAATGCGTTCACGGACCCCTCCATCACGCAGGAGAATCCAAAGGTGGTTATCTGGCTGAATCCCGGCACAACGCCCAGAGCCGTGGATCCGATCATCTCGGCAATGACCGGCTCCATCTGTTCGGACATATCGATTTCTTCCAGATTGGCCGCGATGAGCGTAGTGCCGGCAACGTTGGCGTACAGCCGGACCAGATTGGAAATAGCCGGCCGCTGATTATAAATATGCGCAACCCTCCACACCATCTTGATCAGCAGTGCCAGCACAACAAAGCTGTCCAGCTTTCCGGACTGGGAAATGGCCGTGCTCACAAAAACAATAGCGGCACCCCGGTTTACTTCTTTTCGCGCCTCTTTTTCCAGGATGAGGAACGCCTCCTCCAGATTATTTTCATCAACTTGAAACTCAGCAGCTTTTATATATTTGTTCTTGTTCAGCCTGGCCGCCAGCTTTTTCTTGTACCGATCTATTTCCCGCACATCCCCGTCGGTCGGATAATCCAGCCTCGCTGGCAGCCGGATGATGTAATAAAGCGGGGCTATGAGCAGCCCAAGCAGCAAGATGCTGAAAACAACAAACACTGCCTGACTAGCGGTTTCATTATAACGCGCAACGATATCGACTATGCCAAAAAGCTGATTCACCAGCGTGATCATGAAAAAGAGAATCACCACGGCCGACAAGACCGTTAATACAAGCTTCAAAGATTTTTTCATGATTACTATGGCTTAAAATTGGTATGGGATCGTAATTCTGTTTTTACCGGCTGTTCTGCCCGGATATTCATCACAAAATAACCAAACGAATGCAGAACACGCGCAGACATGGTTAGAATATAGCGGTTATTCATACACTGAATCTGACGTATAGCCGGTTACAGAGTGAAGTATTTCATCAGCCAGCACTCATTTCCTGCACGTTTTAATTATCCTTAGATTATCCTTCAAACAAGCCAAGCCAACACAGCTGCCATCACAATGTCCGAAAAAGAAAATTCTCAACATCAGCAGGATATTTTCAGCGTTTTAGCGCCACCGGCTCGCCATTACCCTATGAACGTGGAAGGTCAGCAGCAGACGATAAGCTTCATCCGGCAGGATATTCGCGAATCAGGCACCTATGTGGTTATTACCGGCTACTCTTCACTGGATTTCCTCATTCGTGAACTGGGAAACCCAAAACTGAACGCCCGCAACTGCGTGGAAGTCGTTTTAGGGAATGAGCCGCTTAGCCCTGCCAATAGTGCGAATCCGGGCTTTACGAATCCGAGAGGCGGCATCCCGACTCAATACGGTGCAATCAAACAAACCAGCCTTCCTGAGGAAATCCGGGAATATTGGCTGGCCAAAGGCATTTCCATACTGCTCAACGGACCCGTACTGAACCTCATTGAGAAAATCAGGTATGGAAAGGTGCGTTTCTTCTATCGAAGCAATCTCCATGCAAAGGTGTACAAGGGTGATGGCGCCGTAATGCTGGGTTCAAGCAACTTCTCTGAAGCTGGTATGAAGAAGCAATATGAAGCCAACGTGCGCCGTGAGTTTGGTGAAGAGGGCTTCTTAGAAATAGCCGATATTGCGGACTTCTATCGAAATGGCGCTATAGCATGGGATGAAGAAATTATTCAGCTGCTCGAAGAGCTTCTGCGGATGATTAGCTGGCAGGAAGCGCTCTCGAGATCAGTTGCGCTTATTCTTGAGGGTCAGTGGATCGATAAATATCCAGATGCGTGGAGGCTCAAACGCACTACCAAACTTTGGCCTACGCAGCGTAAAGGCATTGCACAGGCACTGTATCTGCTTGAAAGACAGGGCAGCGTGCTTGTTGCCGACCCCACCGGCTCCGGCAAAACGCGCATGGGGGCGCGATTGCTGGAAGCGCTGCTCAATAAATTATGGGTACAGCTCAAGCCCGACCGAAGCCGGTATATGATTATCTGCCCGCCTTTGGTAAAACAGGGCTGGAAGCGCGAGCTCGGACATCTGAACTGGAACACATCCGAGCCGGTTTCTCACGGGCTGCTCAGCAATCCTGATCGCAAAGCATCAGCGGAAGCGCTTGAATCGGTTAAACAGGCACATATTCTGCTAATCGATGAAGCGCATAATTACCTCAACAAAACATCAGCCAGAAGCAGGTCGGTCGTGATAAACCGCGCAGATCACATCATCCTGTTTACCGCCACGCCAATCAACCGGCGAAGTGATGATCTATTACGTCTGGTGGAAATTCTGGGCCTGGATAATCTCGATGATGCCGCCTACAAGACGTATAATGAGCTTCAGAAATCGAGAGATAACCGCAGTCCTGAAAAAATGGACCAGCTACGGAGTTATGTAAACCGTTTTATGGTTCGCCGGACTAAAAAGGAGCTAAATGAAGCCGTAGACAAAGATCCGGACTCCTTCACCGATATTATGGGAAACCCATGCCGCTATCCCCAAAGTATAGCCAGGATGTACAAAACCGCCGAGACGGCAAGCGACCGGGAGATAGCCGCTCAGATTGAGGAACTGATCCAAAACCTCAAAGGCATCATATACATTACAAACTTAACGGCTGACAACTATGATCTCCAGTCAGATGCACATCAGGAGGCGTTTTTAAAAAAGCGGCTATCTATGGGCGCGGCGCTGAGCCGATATAACATCAGGAACATGCTTCGCTCCAGCAGGGCAGCACTGGTAGAGCACTTAAGCGGCACGGCGGATGCTATGGAAGTTTTTGGAATCCGAACCTTTAAACAAGGCGACACCGGAGACATTGTAGGACGAATCACCCAGCTTTCCGAAGAACTGCCGAAAACCAATCTCAGCATCCATCTTCCCGATTATCTTACAAACGAGGCAAAATGGATTGACGCTTGTGAACAGGAGGCTGAAATCCTCCTGCAAATCAAGCATTTAGCCACGCAAATGAGTCCCGCGCGGGAGAAAGGAAAGGTCGATCAAATTGTAAAAATGATAAATCAGCACGAAATGCTGCTGGTTTATGATACAGCCCTCATCACCCTTAACTATATGAATCAGCTGCTTGAAGAAAAGGGCTATGAAAAACAGGTGATGGTCGTTACGGGGAGCACGGCTTCAACCAAAAAACTACTCACCAGCTCGTTTGCTCTCGAAGCCTCCGGAGTTAAAATGGCTGCGCTGTGCAGTGATGCGCTTTCGGAAGGGGTAAATCTTCAGCGGGCATCAGCCGTTTTATTTCTGGACATGCCATCGGTTATACGCATTGCCGAGCAACGAATTGGTCGCGTGGAGCGTATGGACAGTCCGCACGATAAAGTTTATGTCTATTGGCCGGATGATTCTGATGAGTTTCGTCTCAAAACCGATCGCAGTTTTTATCAGCGCCATCAGATGGTGGAAAGTTTGATTGGGAGTAACATCACCCTTCCCGAAGAACTTGAAGAACGTGAACAGGAATTTGCTGAAGAGTCGCTTACGGCTGAACAGGTGATCTCAGTCTTCGAGAATCATCAAAAAGAAGACCGCTCATGGGAAGGCTTCGAGGATGCTTTCAGCGCCCTTAAAGGCCTTGTTTCGGGTCCAAAAGCCCTCGTTAACGAAGAGCTCTATGAACAGGTGGGCCGCATCCAGCGGTCAACCGGCACCTGGATTAGCGTGGTTGAAAGCACCAACGATTTTGTATTTACAGCGCTTCAGGGATCTGGTACGGCGGCGCCATCATGGCTGCTCAGAATTGGAGGGAATCAGGTAATGACAGAAATCAACCAAATTGCCCGCTGGTTGAGGAAAACGCTTCAAGATAGCGAAGAAACCGATTTTGATAAAACTGCCGAAAATGAGCTGGTGGAATTTACGCGCTGGCTCAGCAAGAATGAGCCGGACATGCTGCCCAACAAAAAAAGACATGCGCTGGCACAGATGAAAAAAATGATCGCAGCCTGGCTGAAAAAGGAAACCGAGCCGAACAGGATAAAACTCCTGAAGGAACTCAATCGAATTACGAATCAGAAGTTAGATATTGATGATTTCACGCCAGACTGGTATGAACTCGCCGACCGCTGGCTGGATATCGCCCAGCCTAAGCTGATACACTGGCTTGAAAAAGAGCGCAAAACGAGAAGGTATCAGAATATCAGGCTGGAGAACATCAACGGATACCTGAAGAAAAACCCATTCTCAACGGAAGAATTGCAGCACCTGTTCGAGGGGCTGCCGCTATCCGAACCCATATCGACCCGAATGCATGCTGTGATTATTGGAATCAAAAGAGCTTAATGAGCCGATTAAATAAATTCCAACAATTCTCATTTTTGTGTTGACATAGGTGCCTCAACCTGTGTATATTTAAGTCTTCCAATAAACCGGGCGCATAGCTCAGTTGGTTTAGAGCCTCCCGATGCGCTTCGCAATCGGGAGGGTCACAGGTTCTGAATCAGGTAGTAAAACTCAAATGTGACAATTTAGGTTTGAAAATATTCGGGCGCATAGCTCAGTTGGTTTAGAGCACCTGCCTTACAAGCAGGGGGTCGGGG
>JAIUMA010000068.1 GCA_022565795.1 Balneolia bacterium | reverse complement strand
AGGATAACGATATCCTGGGGACGCATTCCGCTATGTTTTTTCATTTTTCTCTTAAAATAGTGGCTACCATTACCAACATTGGATGAATATCTGGATCTCTGCAAACTTTGAGTCTGTCTGACACCATTGGCAGTACTCCTCTGCGAACTTTGCGCCTGTCTGCCGAGGCGAAGACAGTCAGGACTTCTTTGCGCACTTCGCGTCCTGCCTTCAGGTGAACCCGCGGAGGTTAGCTAAACGCAAACAGCTTATCCAACAGCTCTGTTTTTGAAACCTTGCTTTCCTCCGTAAAGGATCTGATGATATCGGTGGATATAAGACCGAAATAGTAGAGGAACCTGGGGAAGGTGCGCAGGTTATAGCAGGAATAGGCCATCTCATCATGCGAGCGGTAAAAACTGGGTTCAACCATTTCGATCAGCTCCGGAAAAGCCATGAAGTATTTTTCGGCATAGAAACTTTCGGGACGCACTTCTGCGCCGTATTTGTGCAGCAGGAACAGGGTGTAGCCTACCCCAAACGCCCCGACCGGGCTTTCACCATAGCCGTCGAAGTAGGCCCAGTTGAACTTTTGGGCAAACGTATCAAACAAAAGCCGCAGCAGCTGATTATCATCTTTTAACAGACCCTCTCCTTTTTTGGTCAGGCTAAGCTTTCCGTTTCGCTTCTTTACAATGCCCGCCAGCCCCATCAGAATATGGGTAAGATGAATACTCATCGAATCGGTTTCTTTGTACAGCTTTGATGTCCCCTTCTCAATCAGCTCATCTTTCAGAAAACCCTGACTATAAATATCCGCCACCAGCTTCACCGGAAGGAAACCCTTTTCACTCAGTCGTATTTCCCCGCTTTGGGCGATTCGGTCGGCTATATAATGCACCTGCCGGAGCAGCGGAACCTGACCATACACCTCACTGCTCACCTTTCTGAGCTTAACCGGACACCCCTCACCAAACAGGTCAAACTCCAGCGCATCCATCTGCGCGGCTGAAAGCCCCTCAAAATCTTCAATGGGGCGGTTATTTTGGTTGTTGGTGTTCATGGTATGCACGGTAGTATTATTTATACGTTAGGTGGAAGTATATTGGATTGTGTGGGGGAATTCAAGGGGTTGAACCCTGCCAATGCTGTCAGGCAGGCACAAAGGGTAATGTGTTTTTGTTCAATAGCTAAATTAGAGTTGAGCATACATTTGAATCATGATTTAGTTTACGATATTGAAAACAATTTGCAAAACAGTTATCTTCCGTAAACCTCAATTATTACTGGAGATATAATGGAATATACAGATAGCTATTACGCCCCTGATGAGCAGCTTTTATTTGTGACTAGCACGCAGTTTACCGGATCGCGCGGTTCTGACAATGCAAGCTTTCGCTGCAGATTTGCCATAACAAGAATGAAAGCTTCCGGGAGCCTTGTGGCTCATCCTGAAGTCCTGAATGAAGATACCGGAAAATGGAGACCTGCTCGGCCGGCATCATGGATGCTGGATGATGTTTTGGACTCTCAGGGTCTTTGGTTAGATTTCGGATCATGCCGGATGATTGAACCTACCGAAGAGGTCTGGCAGGAAATCCGAACCCGCCTGAATGAACTCCAACCAGCTTGGACAGTTTTTAGCAGAACGCCCGGCCCTCAACAAAACCGTCTTCGCCGAAGAATGCGGCATCACCCGCCAGTACCTGCTGATGATTTTATCGGGCAAACGGCCTCTAACTGATAAAACGGACGAGAAGTTAAGGCCGGTGATGGAGAGGTATGGGGGTGAATAGATTTTTTGGGTAAACTATCCCGCTTAATGATCGATGAATCAATAATCGAACTCTAATTCGATTAGGCCAAAAGAGATTTAAGCGCTTTTGTGATTAGCATTCCTTTTTATATATAGTTTCTTGATCATAATGTCCTAGGCAAAACTAATTATTAAACAATAATTAAGCTTCATCTTTACCTTTGGTGTAGGCTATGTCAAATAATGTGTCTACACCTACCTCCAGTACTTTGCTATTTAACAGGTTACTACTGAACCTAACATCAGAGAGTTCTTTGGGAATATGAACTATATCAATTTTAGGAATATCTTCTGCTCTATAAAAACGCAAAGAATCTTTAGCAAGACCATAATCATATTTTATTTCTTTTATTCTTTTCACCTCAAAACCTAGAGTTGTGTAAACTAATGAGCATAGTTTTTCTTTTATTTCAGGAAAATTAAGGATTTTTATATTTATCAAATTCATCAAATCATATATACTTAGCCCATTTGCAGTAGTGCCAACACGAATAGATGCAATTATTACTTCTAAGCCACCAACTGGATTAAGTTGGGCTATACTAAAGTTGTGAATTCGTAATTCCGAAACTGTACTTTTAACCTCCAAACGAAAACTATCAAAACAAAAATCAAATTTTTCTGCAGGAATGCTATGCCAACTACGAATATAGTCTTCAGGATTACTAGATTGTGATATCAAGAACAACTCACTCCAAAGACCTTGAATTGTTTTACTTGGTGGTTTTTTTATTGCCCTAAACAACTCAATTAATTTATTGACAATATCTTTAATTTTTTTGTTTGACGGTGCGCGCCCTAACGAACTCAATAGAGTTTGGCACATAATTAAAAAAACATCCGATACATCGTCATCACCACCAATATATGTTATAACAGTAAAATAGCCAATGTTTAACTTTCCCTTTATTTCAATTTCACACTTAATATTATGTACAACCTTAATATTATATAAGTTTTGATTAATTAAATCAAAGTCTTCAATTGGGTCAGATATATATACCAATAAACTTGGTTGATTATATATGTTTTTTGCTATTCTATGATTCCCATACCCTGATATTGGCGCCGCTGAAAAACTATTTGAACTCGAATTATTTGGCAAAGGTAATTCAACATATAATTTCTTTAATTCAGTCATTTTCTTTGAAGACTAATGATTGAGATAGTTGATTTGGAACCCAAATAGCAAGAACGATAATATTAGTATAATTTGTTGACTTAAAGTTAAGTTTATGAATCTGGACTGTAAGAAATTTTTCATTTTTTATTTTTTCATCTCCGGGATAAATAACCTCACCAGATTTAGGGTTTTTACCTTGAAACAATTGCTGTATTTCATCATTTTTCAAACTACGATCTCTCGCTACGCCTTTAGACATTATATAAACGCATGCATTCTCATTAGGAAATTTATCTACGTATATGTCAACAATAGATTTCAAGCTTGTATATAATGTAGAGTCTGTTTGTCTAGTGAACTTTAAATCATCTAGCAAATCTACAAATAAGCTTTTAAGAGGAATATTAGCTACAAGATGTTTTTGCTCTGAAGTTCTTTTTTTATGCCCCTCATCCTCTTCAAAAAAAGAATTATGTTTCCGAAAGAATCTTTCATAGACTGTTTTATTATTATCAATAATAATTTTACTGTCGTGGGGTGCTTTTATTCGAACCCATTTATTCCCAAAAGTATTTCTTTTAAGACTTTCAGACAAAACATTCTTTCTAGTGAGTTTAAACATTTCATCAAGAACAAACCTTCTTTCCATTCTATTGAGATGTTGCCCAGAAAGTTTATGTTCTTGCAACTTTTTCCTTATATCCTCTTCGTGACTAACATACTCGCTAAAAAGGTGTATATTTTCTGCGTCTAAATATACTCGACAATGACCTAAATAATCTTTCTTATAACCAAAAAAACGTGCTCTTTGCTGCAGAGTATCAGCATTACCAACCCCCTTGTCTCTTGGCATGTAAGTAATAGTCAACCCCTCAACAGTAAAACCCCGGTCCATTGCTTGACCGCCAACCAAAATAAATGAATAGTTACTACTCCAATCAACAGAACTACCTGCTTTAGAATTAAGCTGTTCAACTGCAGTACTGCTAATGTTATGACCTAATGTTTCCAAAAGCATTTCAAATGGTTGGACATCGGGCGCATTAGCCTTTAAATCTTTATATGCTTCCTTGAACTCTGATATAATCTGCTGTTTAGTTTCATCTTCATCAGATCTTTCCAGTAACACTTTTTCCCACAGATTCTTCATTAGAACAACCCATTGGTAATATGCGTCGTGTTTTTCAACAAGTCGTGAAGGATGAACCATCATTGAACGATTTTTAGGGTTTCCCTTTTGGTCTCCTAATAAACGGCCAGAGGTAACACTCAGAAAAAAGATCCGCATTGCTTCTTTCAGTGTTTCTGGAGCTTCTTCAAAATCATTGTCTTCACTATAAATTTCTGAAGACGGAATTTCTTTTATAATGAAACTATTATCCAAACAAAATGCCCTGCCACCAGTATATTTATCTCCAGGTGTAAGCAATTGTATAAAGTTTGGTGATAGATTATCGAATATATTAATGAACAAAGGGGCTTGAGGAGTAGCGGTATATTGGATAAAAGTATGATGAGGCAATATATTTTTTATATCTCTAATTCTACTATAGATAGTACTCATCTCCTTTTCTGTATGAACACCCGTTATACTTGCCCGTCTTTTATTAGAACTAGCCTTAGTGTTCATGCTAGCTTGATCACCTTCATCATCAATGATCAAAGTAGGAACTTGATGCAGGTCAAGTTTCTTAAGTACCATTAATAGGTTTTTCAGATGATCTTTATTTTTCATTACTGTAATTAGTAATGTCTTTTTGAAACCACTTGGCATATTTGGTTTCTTCCAATTACTCAATTCCCTCTGAATAGTATTTTTATCCTGCGGGTTTCGAGTTGGATCACTAGGATTATTAAGCATTACCCATTTTCTTTGAAATCCTTGATTAATTCCTAAGTCTTTTTGCAATCTTTTAAATGATTGATCAACTAGATTCTTTGAGATTCCTGCAAGAATTATTACAACTTGATAACCATTATCTTTCGCCATGGCTGCTAAAGTGGTAAAAGACAAAGTCTTTCCACTTTGCACGTAGCCAAATACTAGCCCTGTATCTTGATTTATATTCTTTTTAGGGTCGCCACACAATCTCATTATATGATATGTTTCTTCTTTTACCTGCTCTTTAGCATCATTATCATCTCTAAATACTCTATTCAATAGTTCCTCTGCTTCTTCACCGAATAAAGGCGACCAGTCATCACCAATTGATTTATCTTCTACTATATTAATATTTTCGAACTCAGACATAATTATATTTTTGACAAAGAACCTAATAAAAGTTCGTTCATATTATTTCTCAATTCAGTAATTGGAGCTCCAGTTTTCTTAACGATTATTTCAGACAAACCTAAAGCTACAATTATTCGCAATAATGGCTCAATTACTTTGCGGTCATCTCCTGCGAACTCCACCATAAATGGATGCGTTAGCGACAATCTTATTCCAATATTTTTATGAAGCGGAATCTCTTCAGGAATCAGATGGTCACCTACTTGAATAAGCTCATCAATTGTTTCATCATACGATAATTCAATATGAACTACATAATCAATATCAGACAAATTTAGGCAGAATTGCTTGTGATAAGATTCTTCTGTTTTTTCAAGAGTTATACTTTTAACCAATGCCTGTGTAGACTTTTCAGTTAAATTTCCCACATCTTGTGATATTCCGGTTTTAATTTTGTCAGTAGTATTGTCTACAACTGTTTTTGAGACTTTCTCATAATTCTTGGAAGTTTCTCTTACCCTTAGCTTATCAGCTTGTTTCAATATCGGCAATGATTCTGGGCTTTCTAATTCTTCTTTAAGTACCCCTAAAAAAGCATCCATATTATCATCCCACTGAAAACCGTCTTTGGTATGGCTTACTTTAAATCCTTCTAGATGCAATTCACCAAAAAGTCTTTTATACCTATGACTACCTAGTGAACCAGATATAGCTGCAGGTCTAAATCCCTCATCCTTATCAGCACTCCCTTCGATGACTCTTCCTCTTCTAAACAAAGCGAAACCACTATCTTTAACCGACATAGTTTCCATTATTGCAACAAACCCTGTAGCTCTAAGACTTTGACCATCCCGATCTCTTCCAAAATCAAAGTCTACTTGTTGCTTCCATACTATATTATCGCCTTCGGGAGTTTCATAATAGGGTCCATTTAATATTTTGGGTTCTTTATATTCAAGTTTTTCACCATTTATATACAATTCTAAAACACCCCTACGAAAGAAATCTCTGTATATACTTGCTAAATGATGTTTAACTTTGCCAAGACCTCTTTTAACTGGCATTTTTTCTTCAACATCATATAAAGTCAGAACTGTGTAATGAGATGTTGCAGTTACGGGGCGTGAACTAATTTCTAACTCTTGGATCTTATCTTCGACTATTGTTGATATATCAAAATTTACTGTTCTTTCAAGTTCCTCACCTAAAGCAGTTGTTTTTACCTGCCATTTATTTGAAAACCAACATGCTGCAGATTTCATACCCATTCCAAATTCAGATAACTGAGTGGGATCAGGCGGAAGTTCGGCAGTCCTGAATGCTCTCTGGTAATCATCCGAATGTATCCCACCAGCATTATCTTTAATAATAATTCGCCTATTATTATTATCAAATTCTATATCAACTTTTAAATTATAACTATGGCCTTCTATTGCTTTTAAATCAACTTCCTTTTTTATGCAGCTATCAATGGAATTATCGACAAACTCAGCCAACGCATAGTATGGCTTATAATTAAGGTGCTTTAAAACAGAAAGTATTGTTATACCTGGTCTAATATCAACATTTGTCAAATCTTTCATAAGTCATTTCATTCAATCACTGATGCTTGGTTACTGATACTTTTATTAGGTTCTTCATCCCCTTCGCTAGTGGGCTTATTGAGTTGGGTCGCATTCTTATCTATCAACTCGTCTGCTATTAACTCAACTATTTTTGCATTAACTGCATTACCTAAAGCGCCGAAACATGTCCCAAGATTGTTCGGTAGTTTTAATTCATTTAGGGCTTGTAATCTTGCCCCTTCTTTTGGTGTTAAATACCTTTTTTCCCATCCAATTATTGGGATTTGAGTACTAACTGTTACCAGAGATGGAAAATAATCAGGTTTTTTCACTCTAACCCCTGAACCCCTGAACTGAATAATATTATTCATTATAATTCTTTCTCCCCCTTTAATATTCCACTCAAATTTTTGCCAACTGGATTTTTCTAAGTTTTTCAAATCACTTATGAATGCATCAATTTGAACTTTATATTTGGTATAGAATGATCTGTTTTTCCGAATAAAGTTTTTTTTCCAACTGGGGAATTCACCACTTTTTGTTATTGCATAACTGGGTAAGTTTTTAAAAATATCCTCTCTCGATAAACCATCAAGAGAAACTCCAAAACTACCTTTAAACTTTTTCAATTCTTCATCTGCCACATTTAAAGGTGTCATCTCTTGAAAAGGATATGTAGCCCCAAACTCCATTGACCAAATAGGAAAAGTTGGCACATCATCTGTTAAATCTATCATATCAAGAAACCTTTGCCATATTTCTAATACCTGCTCTTTTTCATTTTCCAATTTTTTTGCGTCAACTGGTTCCTTATCTAAGATATCTACAATTTTGGTAATTTCATTAGTAGTTTCAGGCCACATAAACCCATTCAAACCCTGTTTTGCACCTATAATAAAAACTCTTTCTCTATGTTGCGGAATTCCAAAATTATGTGGCGAATATATTCTTTTATCTACGTCATAGCCTAGTTCACTCTCCAACCTATACTTGATATATTTCCATGTATTTTGATTATCGTGATTCGCAAGATTTCTAACATTTTCCAGGATAAAGTATCTCGGTTTATGGTAAGCTAGAATTTCTACTATCTTGTCAAACAATGTTCCGTTCTTCTCGTCTTCAAGCCCTTTTTGACTACCTGCTTTTGAAAATGGTTGGCATGGGAAGCCTGCACATAATATGTCGTGGCTAGGTATTTCATCAATTCTAACATCATTTATGTCTCTCCATGGCTTAATATTAAAATTTTCTTCATACAATTGAGCAAGAACTTCTTTTTTTTCACACGCAAAAACACATTCATGGTTTTCTTCTAGCGCAACATGAAATCCACCAATACCTGCAAACAAATCGACAAACTTCATTTTTAATAGTTATCTTTAATAAAATTGTACATCTATGCTTTAAGTTTTAGTTTAACATAAAACATACCAAAAGGTTTTTTTGTTCAAGTTTCAATTTACATTATCACATCTTAAGCTCCAAATGCTAAACTAACAACACAATGTCCAAGTACCCTGCTGATTTTAAAAGTTGGCTTTTAAATAAGTTTCCTCCTCCTTCCAACACTCCGTCTTCATACCTGAAAGCTTTAGAACTTCTTTCTAAACATCTTTCTTCGTCTGATAAATTCGATTTTAAATCTGTATATGAAATTGATAACATTAATGATTTAATTCATTTATACAAGTACACGCTTGAAGTACAACGAAATGAAGAGTCTTCCCTTTACAATTCAGGCTCGCGAGGTTACGGAAGTGGTGGCTACTACTCAGCAGCTGTCAAAAGCTATATAGATTTTTTTAAAGGCTCAAACCCTCCATACATGGATGCTTCTTTTTTCCAATCAATTCTTTACTCCTCAGGCTTAATTTATTCCCAGACCCTCACAACCCGCTTCATATCCTCCCTCCTCACCAAGCCATTTGTAATCCTGACCGGACTTTCGGGTTCGGGGAAGACAAAACTGGCGCAGGCGTTTGTGGAATGGGTTTCAGGTGGTGAAGATCAATACTGTATCGTGCCCGTGGGCGCCGACTGGACTAACAGGGAGCCCCTGTTAGGGTATCCGAATGCGCTCAAGCAGAACGAGTACGTGAAGCCTGATAACGGGGTGCTGGATCTGATTCTCAGGGCACAGCAAGACCATGATCATCCCTATTTTCTCATTCTGGACGAAATGAACCTGAGTCACGTGGAGCGCTATTTTGCGGATTTCCTGAGCGCAATGGAATCAAAAGAAGCTATTCCGCTTCACTCCGGCAAAGACAAAAACTGGGGCGACGTACCATCATCCATCACCCTGCCGGATAATCTTTTCATTATTGGCACGGTCAATATCGATGAGACCACGAATATGTTCAGTCCCAAGGTGCTCGACCGGGCCAACACCATCGAGTTCAGGGTTAATAAAAAAGAGATAGCGGATTACCTGGAGAATATGCAGCCACTGGATATGGACCAGTTGAAAGGTCAGGGAGCCGGCATGGTGGCAAGCTTTTTGCAGATGTCGCGCAGGAAAGCTTTTGATCAACCGCTGCCGGTTGGGTTAAAGCCGCGTCTGATTCAGTTTTTTGAAGAGCTCAGCAAAACCGGAGCCGAATTCGGCTACCGCTCTGCCTCGGAAATCGTGCGCCTGGTACATCAGCTTACCGAGCTGGATACGGATAATGAGCTTTCAGATAACGACAAGATCGATATTGCGGTCATGCAGAAACTGCTGCCTAAGCTTCATGGATCGAGACGCAAGCTTGTTCCTGTGCTCAGAACACTGGGCGGGCTATGCGTTAAAGATAGCGTCACAGATATAGAAAAAGATCTTTTTCAGAATGATGATTTAAGCCTGTCCGGCAATGCTGACGTCCTGCTTCCATTATCCCTTGAAAAAGTGAGACGAATGTATCTGGGTGCCAGAGACAACGGCTACGCCAGCTATGCGGAAGCCTGATTCTGATTTCTGACCGATGCCCTACTCTTCCGAACTAAAAATCGACTTAAGCCATATTGCAACGGGTCTCACCCTTACGATAGAGCAGCGTTCTGAAGGCAGGCAAACCCTCTTCCATGCGGACCAGACAGAAGAAGGCATGTATGAAGCGCCCTGTCAGCTTCTTGAAGGTCAGTACTATGATTTTGAATTCAGCAGTGATGATTACTGCTTCCGTGCGCCGGGCGGAAAGCGTCATCCGGTTGTCCACCCACGCAGAAAAAAGCCTCACCTGGGCACGCTTGAACCCAACATTTTTGTAGGCACGCTAAAGCTTGAGATAGCGCTTAAGTCATCACCAGAAACCGCAGTTGGAAGCACCGAGCTTGAGGTTCGGTCCGTAAAAACCGGCTACCGGGACGATTACCGGAACATGCTGGAATACATCACGGAAAAGTGCACTGCCCTGCTTATGCAGTCGGAATCGCCCGTCACACAGGCGTTCGACGTAGACTACAGCGGCGATTACGAGACGCTGTATCAGCGGTTTTCTTTTATACGCTCGGTTGTGGGATCTGATGAGTTTGCCGCGGCCATGCATCGGATTGTTACCGCGCCGGTTACCGGCTGGAAAGAGATCACCGAAATGCAGGACGTGCGCCGTGTGCGCCGGTTCAGCGGGTCCGGTATCAGGCAGATTACCAAAGGCGTAAACCGCCAGAAACTGCACGAGAGTCATCCGCTCAGAGATCAGGGAATTGACACGCTGCCGTCCCGTATAGGAAACAGCCTCAAAACCGACACGGTTGATACGCCCGAAAATCGCTTTATAAAACACGCGCTGGAAACCTTCGCTCAGTTTTGTACCGAAATCCGCGCCAGAGTTATTGACAAACCCGACTCCACCCTTTTCCGGGAATCGGACGAGCTTCTGAACAGTCTGGAAACGCATCTTCAGCATACCGTATTTAACGACATTTCGCGACCAACCACACTGCGGATCAACAGCCCGGTCCTTCAGCGCAAGGCCGGCTACCGCGAAGTGCTGCGGGCATGGCTGATGTTCGATCTGGCCGCAAAATTGATCTGGAAAGGCGGGGATGATGTGTACAGCGCCGGGAAAAAGGACATTGCCACGCTCTATGAGTACTGGCTCTTTTTCCAGCTGCTTGATCTTTTTAGCTCCGTTTTTCATCTGCCGCACAAAGAGCTCGATAAACTTATTAAATCCGGTGATGACGGGCTTAACCTCACCATCAAACAGGGAAAAGAAACCGCGCTTTCAGGACGTTTCAAATCTTCATCACGTGAGTTTAACATTCGCTTCAGCTACAACCGGACCTTCAGCGGATCGAAGGATGATCAAAGCTACCCCAAAGCGGGCAGCTGGACCAGCGCGATGCGGCCTGACTATACCCTGTCCGTCTGGCCATCGGCGCTCAGGGAATACGAAGCTGAAAAAGAAGAGCTGATCGTACACATCCACTTCGATGCCAAGTACAAGGTTGAAAACATGGCGGAGTACCTGAAAGAGCAGAGTGATGAAGACCTCAGCGATCAAAAAACCGATGAGCGCAAAGGCCGCTACAAAAATGCCGATCTTCTCAAAATGCACGCCTACAAAGACGCTATTCGCCGCACCGGGGGCGCGTATGTGCTGTATCCGGGTACCGAAGAAGTGAAACGCCATGGCTTTCATGAAATCATCCCGGGACTCGGCGCATTCCCCGTAAAGCCATCCAAAGACGAAACCGGGATCAGCGAGCTCAGGAGCTTCATTGCCAGTGTTATGGCGCATTTTGAGAACCGTGTGAGTCAGAGGGAGAAACTGGCCTTAAGAACATATGATGTTCATAAGGATAAGCCATCCGGCAAAGTCGAGTTCCTGCTGCCCGATACCTACGGAAAAAACCGCGGACTCATTCCGGATGAAACCTTTGTACTGGTGGGATACTACCGGAAAAGTCAGAAAGCGTGGATAGAACAGGTGAAGAAATACAACTTCAGATCAGGCGAAGCCGCCGGAGCCCTTCCGTTGAATCCAGCAACGGTGAGCGCAAAGTACCTGCTGCTCCACGGACCAGGCGAGAGCGAAAGCGGAAATCTCTGGCAGATCACCTCTGCATCTCCGGTAATCTGGAATAAGCAGAATATGATTGATCACGGGTATTCCAATCCCAAAAGCGAATACTACCTAATTGTAGACATCGAGCCGGTAGCAGACCCGGAGTTCAAAGATCTGAAGTGGGATTTCACCAGGCTCACAAATTATCAAACCGGCAGTCCCTACCATCCCTTCACCTGCACCCTGGCCGAGCTGATGCAGAACATATCTTCCCGATAGAACCTGGTTGGCACTCAGATTTCGCTACGTTCAGTTCAAAGTAGTCCATTGGAGTTTTAGAGCTGCGAGCATTCCTCTACATTTTTTATTTAACCGATTAGTCGATATAGTCATCGGTTTAGTTGCTTGATACTGTATACAATAGCGTTAGCGTATCAGCCTTGGGGTTCAGGCTGTATGAGCTGTTTTTTTGCAGTCAGGCTGCGTAAACGGGCTGTCTGTTTCCTGGTTTCACAATTCGCGGTGCGTTGGGTTAATGCGTAATGCGTTTTCGGAAATTCTGACCGGTTCAAACGGCCTAACTTTTCAGATCTTATTTAACCACTACTAATCCGAGGGACTATGAAGAACGTTCTTTTGTCAATTGCCCTTTTTCTCGGGCTGTTATTCGTCGATTCACGTGATGCTGAGGCGCAGGCCTGGATTCTTGGCTGATATATGATTGAAAATGAAACCGCCATTATTGGCTTCAACATGGAAGGCGGGCATTTCACCAGTTTTGAGTTTTTGTACACCAGTCTTGATGATGCCGGCGGGCTGGGCGTTAAGCTTGGCTATTTGTTTTCTTTGGCGGGTGATGATTTTGGGGGAATTTACGTGGAACCTAAACTTGGCGGCCGCTAACTTACCTACAGCGACGGATCAGACCGGGATGAAGCCGGCTATCTTGCCGAGATATCCGCCTCCCTCAAGCTTCGTCCCGTTATGTTTAACATTGGCTATGGCTGGGACAGCCTGATGGAGGATACCTATACCACGCTTCGCCTTAGCTTCAGCCTGATTGATCTATTCTGATCCGCTCTTCCCGGCGTGACGGGACGCTCATTCTGCATATAACTGCATCGCGAATTAGCGCACAGAGCTGAAGGAGCCCTGAATACCTGTCAGCACCAAAGACCTGTCACTGCGGCAGGCAGGTGCAACACGCCAAACCGGAGCGAAGCGCCCCACTTCACAATTGTAACCGCCACAGACACAACTTTTACAACTACCTGCATACAGCCGGCTGATATCATTGCGTTTATGGATCTGATCAGCGAAAACAGTGGTAACAGTACTAACAGTACTAACAGTACTAACAGTACTAACAGTGCCAACAGTACTAACAGTACTAACAGTGGCAACAGTTACTGTTAACTGTTAACTGTCTACTCTCTACTGTTCACTGTCTACTGATCAGCTATACATCACATTTACTACTTACTATCTTACTATTAAATCAATGAAAAATATTTTTTCTGTGGCCGTACTTTCGGCTGCCTTTTTGACCTTTACCGCCTGCAGTTCAAACGCAGAGTCCGGCAACTATTCAGATAACGCTTCTTACAGCACGTATGCATCAGCTCATGATCATGCGATTACACGCGATATGATTCAGGCTGCGCAGGAAGGCTGGATTCAGGAGCTCATTCGCATTGGCGAAGCGCATACCTCAGGCGGTGATGCCGAGGCTGTAGCCCGCGAGGTGCTGAACGCGCACTACGATTATGCCACCAATCCGGTGCTTTTCAAACCGACGCTTACCCATGGCGAGCAGACCTTCCGCAACACCAAGGAAGGCGCCCTGGCCTACTTTGTGGGCGGCAATGCCGATTTTCCGAATGATTCCGGCTTTGCCCTCACCGGCTACGTTAGCGGCACTACCGAAATCGCCGAAGTGTTTATCCATGGTGATGTGGCCATCGCCCAGGGGAACATCACCCTTGTAGCACCGGATGACAGCACCGTGATGGTGGACAAAACCTTCGGCTATCGTCTGGATGATGAAGGTCATCTGAGGATTGTGCTGCATCACTCCTCATTGCCGTTCGCACCTTAAGTTAGGACGCGGAGGAACGCAGATTTTAGCGCGGATTCTCGCAAAGGTTTTTGTGGGATATTTCAAAATATCTCTATTTGTGTATTCACGCCTGAAGTCTGCGAAACTTTACATAAAGATTTATATAAACAGGGAACCTGGTCTTCGATCGGGTTCCTTTTTTTGTTTAAACCACTAAGACTTAAGACACGAAGTGCAAAATAGTAAAATCACAGTTCCGGAAAGATGGACGCAGATTCCACAAATTTTAGAGCGAAGTACGCAAAAGTGAAGATCGTGAGATTGAAAGTGAACAATCTGCTCTAGGCTAAGAGACACCATCGATCTGGCTTCGGCTCCTCTCATTTCTTTTGGCCCTCAGCAGCACTGTGAGTTTCTACGGCATCCCGTTTCGGGCCTTATCTATTTATTCTTTCTAATCCCGTGATTAAAATCACGCGTTACAATACCGGTCGTCCTCATCCGCGGACTGTTGGGATCGGGCTATGGTTTTGGAAGGCAGAGGCGAAGACAGTAGTTTTTTTTAGCCTGGTGCGTATGATTCCCGCCCCGCCCGTTCCCTGAGCCTGTCTGACACAGCGGAGCCAGGCAGGCGGAGTCGAAGGGAACCAGCGGGAAGCGGGCTTCGATGGTTGCGCCACCACCGTTTTGGCTTCGGCTCCGCTCAGCCAGCGGTTTTTTCACCTGGTGCATATGATTCCCACCCCGTACCATCCTGTCCATCACACACATCCCATAAATCATGGTCCCCGGACAATGGTGATAAAAACACACAAACCAGAAATCAACATCAAAAGTAGTTTATGAGTCGCTTATGCCGACCAGTATGTGCAGGATAAAACGTATTTCATCACCCGGCAGCCAGTCATAAATCATAGCCTATCATTTAATCACAAA